>CAWDTC010000060.1:0-104460 GCA_963805045.1 Candidatus Aminicenantota bacterium | reverse complement strand
GTCCCAGCCATAGTGTAAGGTTGGGCGGCCCCTCGTGCGTATCTTAGGCCGCTACCCGGCCTTTGTCAAGCGCGTTATTCGCTTCATCGCCGAGAAGGCGATCTTCATCCAGCGCCGCCCGCAGCATCCACAAATCCTCATGCCCGATGATCTTGCGGAAGTTTCGTTCCGCCTCCAGCGAAGCGGCCGCCGCCCACCGCAAGGCCATCTCCCCGGACTGCCAGTGGGTCACGCGTCCGGTGCGACCCTCCACCCCGGAATGCACGCTCTCAATGAGATTCGTCGTCGCCAGGCATTTGCGCAACCGCACCGAGAGCCCCAGATGGTTGATGGCGAAGGTTTCTTCCAGCCCCTCCTGGAGACTCGCCGCGGCCTGTGGATGAGCCCGCTCCAGCCACTCCATCTGGGTGCGCATCCGGGCCAGGCCTTCTTGCGGCTCCAGCTTCCAGGCCGCCCGCATCACCGCCGCCATCTGGCCTTGGAGTTCCTTCGGGAGATACCCGAGCACGTTGCGCAGCTTGTGGGCGCGGCACCGTTGCACGGAGTTCTCCTCCCCGTACACCGCGTCGATCCCCGCCCGCAGCGCCTTGGAGCCATCGATGATGAAGAGCCGTTTCCGACCAGGCTTCACCCCTCTCTCCACCAGGTCTTCCAGCAGCCCCTTCACCACCACGGCATTCTCCGTCGCCCCTTCGGCGATCCCGAGTACGTGCTTCCGGCCCTCGGTATCCACCCCTACCGCCGAGATCACCTGGTGGCCGCCGAAGTCCTTCCCATCTATATAGATGAGAGGCAGATCCACTTCCTCGAAGCGCCGCTCGCACAGCTCCCGGAGCGCCTGCGCACTCGCCTCTTGAAACTGCCGGCTTACCGCCGAGCGCGACACCCCGCACCGGCCCGCCAACTCGGGGACCACCTCCTCGTAGTTCCGAGTGCTCACCCCCCGCATGAGGATCCTCCGCACCTGCCGGCCCATCCGCGCGTCGGACTGCATCGCCTCGTACGCCGGGATTGGCATTTCCGCTCCCTCTCCTCCCTCCCGCCGGCGTAAGCGAGGCTTCTCGAGGCGCACCCGCTGACCGCCGACGGTGACCACGCCACCCTGGGAGCCGTGGCGCCGCACGGCCCCTCCCGGCTGGCCTGGATGGGGTGGTCCCGCCACCTCTTCCGCCGACGCCTGGAGCACTACTTCCAGAGCGGCCTTGCCCAGTTCTCCGATGAACTCGTCCAACGCCTGCTTGCCAGACTCGATCAGCTCGACCACCTGGCCCAGCGTGCTCCCGTGCTCGGCTAGATACTGGCGCACTTCGGCCCTTTCGGACTGACTCACAACCTGATACACTTTCTTCACGGCGGTTCTCTCCTCTTAGAAGTTTGGCTTCCCGATTGTACCAGATAGCCGGTGGCTATCCATCGGGCGGGAGAGAGCCGCCTCAACCTTCAACTATGTATGGGACATCCCCGTCAATCCCGGAGCAGCTACGCGAAACAATCGCAAAAGCGGAGTCGAGCGGGTATGAGGTGATCGCCCAATTCTCAGAGGCCGCAAGCGCGTTCCAGAAGGAATCGAAGCGGGTCGAGTTCCACCGCATGCTGGAGTTCGTGAAGAATAGCCGGGTAAGAGCCATCTTCGTGCATGATTTCTCCCGCTTCTCCAGGGATAGTGTCCGAGCGAAGGAACTCTTGCGCGACCTTCGTCGGCAGGGGGTCAGTGTAGTTTCGCTGAATGACCCCAATTTCGATCCGGACACGGCCGCCGGCGTCTTCGGTGAGGCATTCACTCTCGCCAAGAACGAGGTGTACAGTCTGGACATCGCCATGCACACCCGCAAGGGCTGCCGGGCCAACGTGAAGACCAGGGACCCAGAGACAAATTGGTGCTATAAGAACGGCGGCCAGCCACTACTTGGCTATAAGTCCCTCCAGATGGTGCGAGGTGAGGAGAAGAAGGGCCGCCCCATAATCAAGAGCATCTGGGTACTCGATGACACGCCTGTATCCGGCAAGCCGGTGCACGAGTGGGTGCGGCACCTGCTGGTGGGGATGGCGGCGAATGGGGCTTCCCTTGACGAGCTAAGGGAATTCTGCGAGAAGACTGGGATACCCGCTCGCCGTTCCGCCCATTGGAGTTCCACGACGTGGAACTCAATCCTAGCACCGCACGCTCTGCTCAAGTTCTGCGGCTATGAGGTGTGGAACGTCCACCGGAAGAACGGAAGCATTCGGCCGGCTTCTGAGTGGGTCGTGGTGGAGAAGGCGCACCCGGCCATTATCACCGAAGAAGAGGCGCAGGCCATCGCCGCCGTTCGGAATCAATCCAGCCGGAAGCGCTTCGATACTGGCTACAGTCGAAGCCGCACTTCTCAGTACCTTTTTAGTGGAGGGCCATTCAAGTGTGAGCGTTGCGGTAGCAACATGGTCGGTCTGCGTACTAGCAGCGGTACTTACTATGTGTGTGGCAGTCGCCCCTACAGAAGCGGCACCGGGTGCGGGCCCGGGGTGTACGTTCCCAAGGAGCAGATCGAGGCGCAGATCGTGTCCGGGTTGCGCGAGCTAATTGGGCTTTGCACCGACCCGAAAGGCTTCGTTCGGGAGGTGAACGCGGAACTGCGCGCCATGTGGGAAGAGTCCAGCGGCCATGACCCCCACGCCGTCAGTCGCCTGAAAGACGTGGAGCGCAAGATCGCGAACCTTTGGCAGGCCATTGAGGACGGGATCGCGGATACCGCCACCGCCAACTCCCGGCTCACCACGCTTCAGGCGGAACGGGAGAAGCTTCAGTCGGCGGTCAGCGTCACGGGTGAACCTCCACGGATTGATGCCGAGATGGCTCTAACCTACCGCCGCCAGCTAGAGAAGACGCTGGCAGAGGGAACCCCGGCGGAGAAGAAGCAGGTGCTGCGGGCCTGGGTGGGAGACATAAAACTGGCTCCGGAACGCTTAGAGGTCGAATGGACCTACCAGATTCCGGAGCCTGTTATGCATTCAGTGGTAGCGGGGGCAGGATTCGAACCTGCGACCTCCGGGTTATGAGCCCGACGAGCTACCTGGCTGCTCTACCCCGCGTCGTTCTAGGGATAGTATAGCAGATGCGAAGGGGAGTGTAAATAACGAGCGCGCGGGAAGAGGTCACTTCTGCCAGCGCGCGCTCCAGTTCCTCGGCGGCTTGCTGGATGGTGGGAGTGAGATGCGCGACCCAGGTCTGTATTTCCGTGCGCTCCATCAGTTCCGGGTGATGCCGGAGGTCCTTCGCTCCGGGCAGGCTGTGACGCCATTCGCCCGCGGCGTGGGTGGTCGCCCAGTCCGCCGCCTGGCTTTTCGAAATGACCTCCCCCTCCCGGAGCCAGTATAGGGCGCGGGCGACGGTGAGGAGCCAGTCCACGGAATGGAGGGAGCCGCCGCGGCCGTGCTCCTTCACGTCTCGGCAGTTCAGGTGCGTCTCGTGCCGCAGCGCTTCCGGCGGGGCGGGCGGCAGGTGCGGCCGCAGGTCCTCACCCCACAGGACCAGGCCTTTCTCTCGGAGGAGGTGGAGGCAGAACCAGCCGAGGGAGTTGGTGTCTTTGAGGCGCTCGCCGCTCGTCCCCCACCACAGCATCCGCCCTTTCTCCTCGGGGTCGAGCATCCGCCGGGAGAAGAAGGCGCCTTCGAGCATGAGACCGTAGACGCCCTGCGCACCGGCACGAAACGGCCGCCGCGCGGCGATGAGGGCGGCGCAATCCTCTTCTGTCAGTTCGTCGGAAGTGACGGCGATGAAGTCCAAGTCGCCGTAGCCGGGGGCGAGGTCGTCGAACAAGATGGAGCCGTGGAGGAGCACCGAGACGAGGCGGCCGGCGAAGACGGTTCGGGCGGCCGCGACGAAGGCTTCGAGGGCGGTGGTAAGGTCGGGATCGGGGAATGAGGTGTTCGGGGACATGCTGTAGTATGCGACGAACGGGAGGGGTAATCCTGCTCCGCGCGACGGCGTGACGGCAGGGGGCTGGAGGGTCCCCAGGGACTTTCCGTTCTTTTCCCCTTTTTTCCGCTTTTCGGGGTCTTGGGTTGGGGGGGGGTGTAGGGGGCGGTTGGGGGAAGGGGCGATGAGGGGCGGATACCGCGGGCGACCGAGGTTCGTCAGCGCCCCCACGCTGGGCGGAGTCGCTCGTCCACGCCGTTTCGGCACTTCCGCTTCGGAAGGATCGGCGGGCCTTCTGGATTCGCAACTCATGCTCTTTGACGATTGGGCTCGGTGATGGGGCGGCCACGGAAGCTTGCGACCTCCTCATCTGCGTCTACGGCGGTTCGCCGCGTGACGTCGGTGTGGCCATCTGGCGCGCGTTCCACGTGCATCTGGAATGGCCGCCGTATCCCGAACATGCCAAGGCGCATTAGCCAGGCAGATGGGGCGCCGCTACGATTTGGGGGCTAGTAGTCCGCCACGGTGATGGCGGTGGTTTCTGCTGTGCGGTGCAGAGGGAACCCTCTTGGGGATGGAGGACCTCATGCCCGCACAGCCGTACAAGTATCGTGTGACGTTGACGGAGGAGGAGCGAGAGACGCTCCGCACCCTCATCAAGAAGGGGAAGGCGTCGGCCCGCAAGATCGCTCGAGCCCACGTGTTGCTTCTGGCGGAGGAAGGGGCTTCGGACGAAGCCATCTCCGCCGCGGTGCATGTGGGGACGACCACCGTCCTGCGGGTGCGCCAGCGCGTCGTGGAAGAGGGGCTGGAGTCCGCGCTGACCGAGCGGCCCCGTCCGGGCGCCGCCCGCAAGCTCGCGGGGAGCGCCGAAGCGGTGCTGATCGCTCTGGCCTGCACGGAGGCTCCGGAAGGTCGCACCCGCTGGACCATGCAACTCCTGGCGGATCGGCTCGTGGAGTTGGAGGTGGTGGAGGCGATCTCGGACGAGACGGTGCGCCGAACGCTTAAAAGGGGGACCTCAAGCCGTGGCTCAAGCAGGAATGGTGCTTTCCGAAGCTGACGGCGGACTTTGTGGCGAAGATGGAAGATGTGCTGGAACTGTATGCGGAGCCGCCCGACCCGCACCGACCGGTGGTGTGTGTGGATGAGCGGCCCTACCAACTGGTGGGGGAGGTGACGCCCCCGGAGCCATGTGGGCCGGGCCAGCCGGCTCGGGAGGACTATGAGTATGAGCGCAAGGGGACCTGCAATCTGTTCCTGGCTTTCTGTCCGGGGCAGGCGCATCGCCATGTGGAGGTGACGGAGCGGCGCACCGCGGTGGACTTTGCCCACTTCGTGCAAGAGGTGGTGGAGGAGCAATTCCCGGACGCGGAGCAGGTCCGGCTGGTGGTGGACAACCTCAACACGCACACCCCGGCCTCCCTGTACAAGGCCTTTGCCCCCGAGCGGGCGCGGCGGTTGGCCCGGAAGATTGAATGGCACTACACTCCAGAGCATGGGAGTTGGCTGAATCAGGCGGAGATCGAGTTTGCGGTGCTCTCCAAGCAATGCTTGGCGCGGAGGCTCCCGGCCCGGACCCTCCTGGCGCGAGAAGTGGCCGCCTGGGAGGCGCCGCGCAATGCCATGAAGGCTACCGTCGACTGGCGCTTTAAGACGGGCGATGCCCGCATTAAGCTCAAGCGGCTCTATCCAGTTCAACCTTAATCACCGTGGCGGACTACTAGAGCGCCACGAACGGCTGGGAGGCGGGAGGACGATCGGCGAGGAGGAGTTCGCACGTGCGCGGCTTGAGGATCGCGGCCCAGTTGCTCAGTTCATTGCAGACCTCGATCCCGGGTTCGCGGGAGCGCAGGGCCTCCATCATCACCTCCGTTGACAACCGATCCGCGTGTTCCTCTATGGTCTGTTCAAAATAGCGTTCCCGGTTGATGAGTTGCTGGACCTCGGAGGCTTTGGTTTCGTATTCGTCTTGCCCGACAGCGGCGCGGATTTCGGAGGTGAGGGCGCGGCCGGTACACCAGAGCGCGCCGCGGGTAGGCCGGCGGAAGGCCACCTGTGTCGGCAGCCGCTCGGCGACGAGGGCCTCACCGGACTGATCCACGACGATGATGTTGTCCGCGCCGGCGGCCGGTCCGTACTCGGTGAGAAAGGCCTCGGCCTGAGCGGTCGTGCGGCAGCCTTCTATGAGCGCCCGGCGAAGGAGGGGAAGGGTGAGGCACGCTTCCCGATTCCGAAGTCCCAGGGATCGCGCGGCGGCGTGGGAGACGGCGAGGCCCAGCGAGTTCACGGCAGCCCCGGTTCCGACCGAACCGGCGAGGCCCACGTGCAGAAGCTCTCGGCCCTCGTCGTGAAGATGGAAGGCGACATCGAAGCGGCTCTCCAGATCATCATTGACGTGGCCCAGGAGCGGGCCCTCCGGGGTGAGAAACACGAGATTCGAGCACGCCTGCGGGAGTGAGGAAAGGTTGTAGAGGAAGATATCTTCAGCAGCTACCTGCGCGCCTTCGGCGACGCCTTCCATCTCCCGAACGAGGTCGGGGAAGCGTGCGCGCAGGGCCGAGACGCGCGCGTGTGAAGCGCGGCGTGGTTCGGTCGCGCGGCGGGATTGGTAGACCAGGGCTGCGCGCGCGGAGCGCGTCGCCGATGAGGTCGCGGAGGGCCTCGCCGTGTTGAACACCGCGGGTGTAGGCGTCTCCGGTTAGGGTGAGGCGGAGCATGGGTGCTCCCGTTCGTCTCAGGAAACGTGGGGACAGGCACGACCGAAAGACACGGTCGAGCCAGTCCCCAGTGGTTTCGGCCTATGATTCTTTGAGGGCTTTGGTGAGCTTCGGCACGATCTCAAACAAATCCCCCACGATCCCATACGTCGCCACGTTGAAGATAGGGGCGGAGGGGTCTTTGTTGATGGCGATGATGCATTCGGAGGAGCCCATGCCGGCGAGGTGTTGGACGGCGCCGGAGATGCCGCAGGCGATGTAGAGTTTGGGCTGGACGGTGCGGCCGGTTTGGCCAACCTGGTGGTAGGCGGGAATCCAGCCGGCGTCTACGGCCGCGCGGGAGGCGCCGACGGCCCCGCCGATGGCGGCGGCGAGTTCGCGGATGAGGGCGAAGTTCTCGGGCTTGCCCAGGCCGCGGCCGCCGGAAACAATGATGGCGGCGTCTTGCAGATTTACCTTCCCCTCGTCCGCCTGGTGAATGATCCCGACGACTTTGGTGAGGATGGCGCGCTCGTCCAGTTTCACGGGGACGGGGACGACTTCGCCCTTGCGGGCGGGATCGGGATCGAGGGCTTTCATCACGCCGGGGCGGACGGTGGACATCTGCGGGCGGGCCTGGCGGCAGACGATGGTGGCCATGAGGTTGCCGCCAAAAGCGGGGCGGGTTTGCACCAGGAGTTTGTCCGCGTCGTCAATATCCAGGCCGGTGCAGTCGGCGGTGAGGCCGGCGCCCACGCGGGCGGCGACGCGGGGGGCAAGGTCACGGCCCTGCGGAGTGGCCGAGACGAGGATGGCTTCGGGCTTGTACTGATAGATCATCCCGGCCAGTATGTCCGTATACGGGCCGGTGCGGTAGTGCGCGAGGACCGGGTCCTGGGCGAGGTAGACCTTGTCCGCGCCATGGGCGATGAGCACGGAGGCGAGGCTCTCGACTTCATCGCCCAACAGGACCGCGGACAGCTCGGTTCCGAGTTTGTCGGCGAGCCGGCGACCTTCACCCAGCAGCTCGTAGGTCCCGCGGCGGAACTCGCCGTTGAGGTGCTCGGCGATCACCCAGAGGCCGTGGTATTGCGTCGTGTCTACTTCCCGCGTGAAGGTCACTTGCAGTTCGATCGCGCCGAACTTGCAGGCCGAGGCGCAGGCGCCGCATTGATTGCAGGCGTCGGTGAAGAAGGCCTTTCCGTCAGCGATTTCAATCGCGCCGTAGGGGCAGGCCCGCAGGCAGAGGCGACATCCGGTGCAGCTATCAGCGATCAGGCGAACGGCCATGGTTTTCTCCGGGATTCGGGATTCGGGTTTCGGGGTTCGGGCAACGGCCCGGGGTCACCCGACGGCGATGTTCATTTCTTTGATAAGGACGGCGAGTTCGGAGACGATTTCCTCGGGCTCGCCCTCCATGACGCGGCCGCCGGATTTCTTTTGGGGCGGCCAGACTCCTACGACTTGGGTGGGCGAGCCGTCGAAGCCGGCCTGGGAGGGATCGCCTTCGAGGTCGGCGAGGGTCCACGTCGGGATGGTCATCTTCTTCGCCTTGAGCACGTTCTTCATGCTCGGGTGGCGCGGCTCGTTGATCTGTTTCACCACCGTCACCACCGCGGGGAGGCGGACTTCGAGGACTTCGAAGAAGTCATCGAGGACGCGGCGGGCGCGCAGTTTCTTCTCGGCCACTTCCAGGCCGATGGCGAAGGTGACTTGCGGCCAGTTGAGGCGCTCGGCGAGGCCGGGGCCGACTTGACCCGTATCGCCGTCAATGGCCTGCTTGCCGCAGATGACCAGGTCCACATCGCCCAGCTTCTTCACCGCACGCGAGAGCGTATAGGAGGTGGCGAGAGTGTCCGAACCGCGCACGGCCATATCGCAGATGAGCACGGCGGCGTCCGCGCCCAGGGCCAGGCAGGCGCGCAGCATCTCCTCGGCCTGGGGCGGGCCCATGCACACGACGGTGACCGTGCCGCCGTGAGCTTCGCGAAGCTGGAGGGCGGCTTCCACCGCGTTCTCGTCGAAGGGGTTGATGACGCCCTTCTCGCGAATGAGCGCGTTGGTCTTCGGATCAATGCGAACTTCGGTGGTCTCGGGAACTTGCTTGACGCAGGCGACGATGTTCATAGTGTCCTCAAGTAAAAAGTGAAAATGCAAAATGCAAAAGAAAGAACGGCCCGCGGATCGGTGTCGATAAGGCGGCGCTCCGTCATCCGTCCTTGCGCGAGCGAGCCTTGACTATGATCGCTCCGGGTATCTTCGAGATTTCCTCTGCCTCTCTCAGCAACTCTCGGTATTTTGGAGCAGCCGCTATCAATGCCGCGGGGTACTTTCCTAGGTATCCTCAATCGACCCCACGCGATCCGCATGGCGGTCGGTGGCAACTAGCAAACGAAGCCAATAGGTTGTCTCACGCGCCTCCTTCAAGGCAATACCGCACTTGTTGATGAAGTCGGCCTTGCTTTGGCCGGCCTGTGCTTCTTCCATGTTCGCACCAATGGAGGTGCCCGATCTCAGCAGCTGCCTGCTCAGCACCCTGTCCGAGGCCGACCGCAGCTCCAGCATCTGGCAAACGCGGACTATGGCGACGGCAAAGGAAAAGGTCCGCTCCTTGATATCGCGGGGTCTCGCTTCTTCGGCAACCTGCTCCGCCAGCGGTTCCTTTTGCATTCTTCCTTTTTACCTTTTCATTTGCCAGCTAGCCCAGCTCCCGGATCACGTGATTGGCGATCACCAGCCGCTGAATCTCGGAGGTGCCTTCCACGATCTCGAAGAGTTTCGCCTCCCGCATGTAGCGCTCGACGGGGAATTCTTTGGTGTAGCCGTAGCCGCCGAAGATCTGGACGGCCTTGGTGGTGATGCGCATGGCGGCTTCGGAGGCGAAGAGCTTGGCCATGGCGGCTTCTTTTTCGAAGGGGAGATTTTGGTCTTTCATCCAGGCCGCGCGCAGGGTGAGCAACCGGGCGGCATCCAATTCGGTGGCCATATCGGACATCATAAATTGGACGGCCTGGAAGCTGGAGATGGGCTTGCCGAACTGATGGCGCTGCTTGGAATAGGGAACCGCCGCTTCGAGGGCGGCGCGGGCGAGCCCGACCGCGCCGACGGCCATGCCGATGCGGCCGACGCCCAGGGTGCGCATCGCGACCAAGAAGCCACCACCCTCTTTGCCCAGGAGGTTCTCCTTCGGGACGCGGCAATCGGTGAAGACCAACTCGCGGTTGGGGAGGGACTGATAGGCCATCTTCTTCTCGTTCTTCCCGAACTCGAAGCCGGGCGTGCCCTTTTCCACGATGAACGCGGTCAGGCCGCGGACGCCGCGGGAGGGGTCGAGGTTGGTGATGATCACGTAAGTCTCGGCCTCGCCGCCGTTGGTGATGAAGATCTTGGTGCCGTTGAGGATATAGTGATCGCCGTCCTTCACGGCCTTGGTGGCCACGGAGGCGGCGTCGGAACCGGCGTTGGGTTCGGTGAGCCCGAAGGCGCCGATGTGCTGTCCTTTGGCCAGCGGGGTCAGGTACTTGGCCTTCTGCTCCGGCGTGCCGAAGTGAAGGATGGGATAGACGCACAGCATGTGGGCCCCGTAGACGGCGCCGGTGGTGGTGCAGGCCGAGGAGAGTTCTTCGCCGACCGCGGTCCAGGTCAGGAAATCCATCCCCAGTCCGCCGTGCTCTTCCGGGACGGGAATGCCCATGAGGTCCAACTCGCCCAATTGAGCGACGTTCTCGGCCGGCCAGCAACAGGCCTCGTCGGTTTCTTGGGCTTTGGGGGCGAGGGAGTCTCGGCAGAATTGCTTAACGGCTTCGATCACGGCTTGCTGGTCTTCGGAAAAGACAAAGTCCATCTGGTACCGCCTCCTGGTGCAGAGCAACCGGCGGGCCGCAGCGCGCCCGGTCTCCTGCGGTAATGTAGGGGATAGGGTCTAGGGTTTAGGGTCTAGGGGAAAGGCCATGCCCAGACTTTGGCTCCAAGGCCCGAGTTCCTGAAGTAGATGGTAACGGAAATGGGCGTTTGCGTCAATCAGAAAAACACTTATGTGGAACCCCTCATTTCCTGGCCGGGAGGGGGCCCATGGGAGATTCAGCTTCGCTCTTGGTAGGCGTAGAGCGCGAAGCCATGCGGCGTTGGGAGGGTGCATTCGACGGCGCCGTCCGCGGCCACACGCGCGACGTGGTCTTCGCCCGATCCCAAGATTCGAAGAGAGCGCGAGGGTCTTTCCCGCGAGGCCCCAGAGCTTGAGGCGGGCGGAGGAACGGTCGTTCCATTCCCGCAGGATCAGCAGATACCCCCGACCCTCCTGCCTCGACTGAAACCCGGCCCACCCTACGCCGGAGGGCTCTTCACCGATGGGAAGGATCGTGCCGGCATGGAGGTCGGCCATGTGCTGACGGTAGGTGTGGATCAGCGGCGCAAGCTCCTCGATTCCGTCGCCCAGGTGCTGAGCCTCAAACCAGCCCAAGGGCTGGGCCATCATCGTGAGCGCGAAGCTGTAGGAAAGCGGGACGGCCTCCGGACGCAGCGGGTCATCGGGCGCGTACTTCGCCAGGTTGCGGCGGGGATTGAGGAACTCGATCTGGAGGGACTGGGCCGGCACGTAGCGAGACAGTTGCCAGAGGTTGCGCAGCGTCCAGCAGGGATAGTAATTCTGCCAATCGGTGTAGCGGTTCTCCAGGAACAGGAGCCCGTACTCCAGGCCCATGACGTATCCCCAGCGCCGACCTGCGGTGACGTCGAGATTGAAGACGACCTCACCGTTGCTGCCCTCTCGCACGCGATCCAGCAGGGCTCGGAAATTGCGGTCTGCCGGGGCGTTGGGGACCGAGACGCCATCTATCTTGAAGGTGCGGATCCCGTACTCGCGATGGAGGCGCAGGAGCGTGTCCGCGTCGTCGGCCCAATGGGCGTTGTCATCATCTTTGCTGGGGTTGAACCAGAGGCCGACCTCGATTCCCAGTTCATGGGCGCGGGCCAGGAGGGGTGCGAGGCCGCGCGGGAAGCGCCCGGGATGGACCGCCCAGTAGTCGGTGCGGTCCTTCCAGATTCCCTCCAGTGAACCGTTCTCGAAGGCGCTGTTGCTGGTGAGACCGGTCTGCCAGCCGTCATCAAGTTGCAGATGACTGGCCCCGAGCCGCGCGCAGGCCTCGAGTTCGCGGAAGGCGAACTCCTCGCCCAGGTGGGCATCTTGGCCGCGGTCGCCCCAGGTATTGACGAGCACCATGTCGTCGCGCTCCGGCCGGCGGGGGCGGCGGCGCCGGTAGTGCTCATGCAGCGCGAGGTGCAGCTCTTCTTCACTCTCCCCCAGGCCGATGGTCACACCGTAGCCGCGGCGCCACTCTTGCGGATCGAGATCCTCCGGGTCCAGGCCGACGCCGCCGACGGTCACTTCCACGCGCGAGACGATGAAGTCCGCACCGCTCGGGGCGAGTTGCACGTCTGAGCATGGGCACTCTTTGAGGAGGAACATCCCGGCCCCGGAGTGGAGTTCCTGGAGAAACAGCAGGTTCCCCACGTAGCGGTTGAGATGATTGTAGGGAATGAAGCGCTCCTCCTGGACGAGGTTGTTGTGCAGATCGGTGATATCGCGGAGCAGCACCGCGCGGGCCCGCCAATGCCGCTCCGGAAGTCGCAGGCGCTCCAGGTGCGGGCCGTTCCAGCGCGCGCCCGCAAGCCGGAAGGAATCTTCGACGTTGCGCTGATCGCCCGCGGCCTCTACGTCGGGACGCCAGGAGCCGGAGGCTGCGCCGCGGAGATAGAGTTCGCAGGGGAGCGCCGGGCCATCGGGGTAGAGGCGAAAGACGCGCCTGGTCTCCACCGGGCCGAGGCGGGCGGTCACCGTGACGGCCACATGGGCCGGGCGGAGGGCGGTTTCCGCGAGCTCCTCCACGTGCAGGTCGCCCCCGGCGACCTCGGAGTCCAGGCCGGGAATTCCCATGTCCTCGGCGTCCCCCCGGAGGTCCCACCTCCTCCGGGTGCGCACATCGGCGAGCGATAGCCCGATCAGCCGGCCGCCGTTCCAGCGCCAGGTCCGCGCCAGGCGGCCGGTGGAAAGCGTCAGGAGGCCGTCGTTCAAGACGGCCGTACACCTCCGCATGGTGGGCGAAGACACGAGGGCTATATCTCGATCCGAATCGTCTGCCGCGGGTCGGTCATGGGGCGGAGGGGGGCGGGTTTCCCCATCATCGATGGGGCTGCCGTCAATCTTCTCGAGGATATCGAGATTGCCGATCGCGTGGGCGATGGAGTATTCGCTGAGGGTGCACATCCCGCCGTGGCCGGGGTAGAGGGTGGCCGGCCGGAGCGAGAGCATGCGATTCAGGGAGTCTTTGTATTGGGAGACGCAGGATCCCCAATGGACATCCATCCACCCGATGCCGGCCCATTCGAAGGTGATGTCGCCGATGAAGAGTTCCTGGCCCCATTGATAGGCGACGGAGTCGTGGGTGTGGCCGGGAAGGTGGTAGACGTGGAGGCGGGTCGTGCCGATTTCGATGATGTCGCCGTCGTCCACGGTATGATCCACCAGATTTCGGTCGAGGGGTTCGGTGTGGGTGAGGGGTTCGATGGAATGGCGGTGGGCGACCACCTGGAGGGGGACCAGTTCGCGCAATTTCGCCAGGGCCCCGCTGTGGTCCCAATGAAAATGGGTCAAGAGCACGGCGACGATGTGGTCCGGGCTGATGCCATCAGCGCGCAGGGCCGCCAGCTTGTTCTCGAGTTCTGTTTCATCCCCGCAATCCACCAGTGCGTACGCCCCGCCGCAATCGAGGGCGTAGATCACTTGATTAATGGATTGGACGCGAAAAATCCCGGGTTTGACCTGCACCTGCGCTCTCCTTTAATGCACCGCGTCGGCTACCGGCGCTGAGAGAGAGAATACGGCGGGAGGGGGCGTAATCCTCTTGGCGGCAGAGTATAGGGTGTAGGGCATAGGGAACAGCCCTGGCCGTCACTCTCCACTTTCAACTATCAACTTTCGCGCGCCCGTTACGACTCTTCGACTCTTCAAACGGATGAAGAACATGGAATATACTCGGTGACGGTCGCTGTGAGAGGGGGGGCGTCCTGCGCTGTGTCGAGTGGCCGCACGCCGAGCGCCCCAAGGCCATGCAGGAACATACACACAATGAGGGACGGTCGAACGCGAGTTGGCGCGCGCAACTCGGCGTCGGGTCGCGTCTGCCGACGAACGCATTCTCTCGGCAAGGTGTGCTGCTGCTCGCGCGCTGGGGAAGTGATCGCGGACGAGGTGCAGCTTCGGCGGTTGCTGCGAGAGGACGTCGTGTTCTCGGATCAGGCCCCGAAGCAGCCTCCAGGCCGTCCGCCGGTGGCCCCGGAAAAGACGGCTGCGGCGCCTGCGGCGCGCCCGCGAGAGGAGCGGCTGCCCCCGCGCGAAGATCTCCCCATGCCAAAGCCGCCGCCGCCGCCGGACACGACCTCCTACTTGCAGGATATCCCCATCGCGCGGCTCCTCCGGGCGAAGGCGATGTACCAGGTGGGGCGAGTGATCGAGGAGGTGCGCTCCGGCCGGCCGGTGGACCTGACCCCGGTGCAAGAGACGGTCAGCGAGATCGTCGCGAGCGCGCAGCGGAATCCCGAAGCATTGTGCAGCCTGGTGCGGCTGAGGAGTCTGGACGAGTACACGTTCACGCATTCGATCAACACGTGCGTGCTGGCGGTGATGATCGCGCGGCAGGGGCTTCCGGGCGACCTGGAGAGCGTGGGATTGGGGGCGCTGTTGCACGACGTAGGCAAGAGCGCAATCCCCACCGAGATTTTGCAGAAGTCGGGGCCGCTGACCGAGGAGGAGAAGTTCCTGGTCCAGCAGCATCCGCACGTGGGGCTGGAGTTGCTCAGCCGGCGGCGGGGACTCGACGCCGTGGTCGCGGACGCGGTCGCGCAACATCACGAACGGCGGGACGGGACCGGGTATCCGGAGGGTCTCAACGGCGCGGAAATAGGTCCGGGGGGGAGCATCGTCGCGGTGGCGGACGCCTATGATGCCATGACGAGCGAACGGCCGTACCGCCGGGCCTGGCGTCCGACGGAGGTGATCCGATGGATTTCGCACGAGTCGGGCCGGGGCTTTGACCCCGACATGGTGCTGGCGCTGGTGCGCGCCCTGGGCGTCTACCCGGTGGGGAGCGTGGTTCGGCTCAATTCGGGAGAACTGGCCATCGTGTGCGCGGCCAACCCGCAGGCTATTCGACAGCCGCGCGTGCTGGTGATCAGCAGCCCCTTAGGGGCCCCCCTCACTCATCCCAGCCGCCTGGACCTGGCACGCCCCGGCTTCCTCGGCGCGCGGCGAGAGATCGCGGAGGTTTTGGAGGCCTCGGACGTCACCGAAGAGCCGGAGAAGTACCTCGAGACTGAGGAGGAAGTTCCGGAGTACCAGCCCACCAGTTTGGACTCCCAGGCCTGAGCGGCGCTGTTTCGGGACGGCCGTCCCGAAACGACGAGGCGCCCTTACGCGGTCGAGAGGCTGGCCACGGTTTTCCGCAGCACGTCCGCGCTCTGCGCTACGGCCGCTCGTTCTTCCTCGGTCAAGGCGAGTTCCGCGTAGCCCAAGAAGCCGCGGCGGCCCACCCTGGTCGGGAGGCTGAAGGCGACCTCCCCGAAGGCATCTCCGCGGTGCACGGTGGATACCGGGAGCACGCGCTCGCCCTCGCCGAGTAACGCCTCCACCACCTGCCGAATCGCGAGCCCGACCGCGTAGCCCGCGCCTCCCTTGAGACGAAGACATTCCGCGCCGGCCGTGCGGGTGGCCTCGAAGGCGTCCGTGATCATATGCTCGGAAAAGCCGGGATCGTCGTCCAGAGGCGCGCCCCGATAGCGCAGAGAGGAGTAGATGGGGACCATGGAGTCGCCGTGCTCGCCGAGGATAAAGCCGGAGAGGTCCACGGGATCTACGCCCGTTCGCTCGCCAAGGAGGGAGAGAAAGCGCTGGGTATCGAGCACGGTGCCCAGGCCCAGGGTGCGCTCCCGGGGCCAGCCCAGTTCCGCGACGGCGAGATAGGTGAGCACGTCCACGGGATTGGTGACGACGAGGAGGAGCGTTTCCGGAGACGGATTCGCGGCGCGCACATTCGCGATGATGTCGCGGAAGAGGGCGGCGTTGCGCGCGATCAGTTGCAGGCGCGATTCCTCGGGCCGGCGGCGCAAGCCGGCGGTGACGATCACGACCTCCGAACCGGCGGTGTCGGGATAATCGCCGGCCGTGATGCGGGGACCGCCCGCAGCCGCGCGCCCGTGGGTGAGATCGAGCGCCTCGCCCTGCGCCAACTCCGCATTGAGGTCCACGAGCACGAGTTCGGAGCAAGTACGGCCCAACTGCAAGGCGTAGGCGGCGTTCGATCCGACCCGCCCCGCCCCGCCGATGATGCTAACTTTACCGGACATCGAAACCTACTTTCATTAGGGTGTAGGGAACGGCCCTGTCTGCCTCCCAACGCGAAGACGCTCTTCCCCTTCGCAAGCTCAGGGTTAGGGCAGGCCCCGGAGGCGCAAAGACGTGAAAGAAGATTTCTTTGTGTCTTCGTGCCTTTGTGGTTCGGGCCGTTACGCCTCTTCGCCTCTTCGCCTCTTCGCCTCTTCGTCCTTCGCTTCTTCCTGAAACGCATACACCGAATGATTGTGAATGGACTCCAGGCTTTCGCAGGAGACCTGGAACCATTCGAGGCGGGGGTCGGCGCGCAGGGCGCTCACCACATCGCGCAGGACGTCTTCCACGAACTTCGGATTCTCGTAGGCCGCCTCAGTCACGAACTTCTCGTCCTCGCGCTTGAGCAGCGGGTAGATCTCCGCGCTCCCCTGGCGCTCCAGAAGCCCCACCAGGTCCTCGATCCAGACGAGCACTTCCTGGCGGGAACGCACGCGGGCGCGGATGATGGCGCGCTGATTGTGCGCGCCGTAACTGGAAATCTCCTTGCTGCACGGACAGAGAATGGTGACGGGGGCTTCCACGCCCAAGGTGAACTGGAACTGCCCGTCGTCGAGCACGGCTTGAAAGGTGCAGTCGTAGTCCAGGGCGCTCTCGCTCTTGCTCACCGGAGCTTGTTTGGTGAGGAAATACTTGAAGGCGACTTGAATTTCCGCGCGGCGAGCCTCCAGCCGGGTGCAGGCTTCGGCCAGCATCTCTCGCAGCTCCGGCATCCCGATGGGCTTCTGCCGCCACTGGAAGAGGATGTCGAGGAAGCGGCTCATGTGGGTACCGCGGAAGTGATGCGGCAGTTCCACGGCGAAATCAATGCGCGCCAGGACGCTGTCGAAGTCCGCGCCCTTGCGGCGCACGCGCACGGGCAAGTGCACGTCCTTCACGCCTACTCGTTGTACGGTAATGCCGCGCGTATCTACGCCGGCGGCGACATCTTTCATAACGTTCTACAGCCCCTTGGTGCTAATCTTTCATCAGTTCCTTGTACAGCAGCCGCCCGCAGTTATCGCAGGTCAGGCCGGCGCGACCTGTGCGGAGTTCTTTCTGCAGTTCCGAGGCGAGGGCGACGCGGCAGCCGGGGCAGGTATCCCCGGTGACGCGCACGATGCCGAGGTTTCCCTGGCGGGCGCGAATCTGTTCGTAGCGCTTGAGCAGCGTGGGGTTGGCCTGCGCGGCCACCTCCCGGCGCTGTCCCTCGAGCGCGGCGACCTGCTCTCCCAGGCGCGCGCTCGCTTCGTTGTAGCGGGCCACCAGGTCGTGCAGAGCGACCTTCTTATCACTGAGTTCTTCTTCCCAGCGGGCCAGTTGCGCGCGCTGCCCTTCCAAGGTCACCATTACCTCGAGCTCGCGATCCTCCAGCTTGGTGACCTCGCGATCCAACATCTCCACTTCTTCCTGGAGATCGGAGAGTTGGCGGGGATTGCGCACGGTCCCGCCGTAGAGCTGGCTCTCGAACTTCGCCTTCTTCTCTTGCAGGGTCTTGATTTCCAGTTCCAGGGCGCGCGCTTCCGCCTCGCAGACATGGTGCTGATTGAGGAGAGTCTTATACTCATTCTCTCCTGCGGCCACCTCGGCCTTCAGTTCAAGCCCGTTGTCGAGCTTTGCGAGATCGCTCTTGACCCGCGCCAAGTCCGAATCTACCTGCTGGAGTTGGTAGAGGACCGCCAATTCTTCGCTCACCGCAGCTCCTTTGCACTTCCAATCTCACTCCGGCCCCATGCTCTATTCGCTCTTCTCTATTCGCTCCTCCCCGCTCCCCGCCTGCTCCGGCGGCAGGGCTTCCTCTTTCCGCATGGAACTTTCCTGTACCATGCACCGCCTGATTGTGGGGATTACGGCCGATGATCTCACCGGGGCGGCCGACGCCGCGGCCGCCTTCGCGCGCCCGGGAGCCTCGGTCGGCCTCTCCCTCGATTTTCGCCCTCCCACAGCCAAGGACGAGCGTCCCGTCTTCGGAGTGACGACAAACACCCGCGGCTTACCGGCCGGCGAGGTGTTCGACCTGGTGGGGGACAGCGTCGGCCAACTGCGCATGGCGGGGGCGACCTTCATCTTCAAGAAGCTCGATTCGAATATGCGAGGCAACGTCGGGGCGGAACTGGCGGCCGTCCTGGACACCTTCGGCGGGCCTATCCTACTCGCCCCGGCCTTTCCCGCGGGGCCGGGTCACTACCAACGCGACCGTGTACGTAGATAGTATTCCCGTCGCGGAGACGGAAATGGCGCGCGATCCCGAGGCGCCGGTCCAACATTCGCATCTTCCGACCTTGCTGCGGAAGCAATGGCCGGAGTTGAACACTGCCTCCTGTCCTCTGGCCGTGGTGCGTGCTGGCCCGGCGGCGGTTCGGCGCCATCTACCGCCGGGAGGGGTGCTGGTGGCCGATGCGGAGACGGACGAGGACCTCGATCTGCTGGCGGAGGCAGTGCTGATGGATCCGCCGTTGCGCGTGGCCGCGGGATCGGGAGGGTTGGCGGCCGCGCTCGCGTGCCGGCTGTACGGACCTCCAGCCGCACCGGTGTGGACGGGGCCGAGACAGGGGCCGATTCTGGCGGTTCTGGCCAGCGCGAGCCACACCCTCGGCGTGCAAATCGCGCAGGCCGATACCATGTCCGAAGCCGCCGTGGTCCCGTTCCCCTGCGAACGCCTGACCTGGGACGAGCAACCGGTACCCATTCTCAATATGGCCATCAACGCGGCCGTCGCGGCGCTGAAAGAGGGCCGGGATACGATCCTGCACGCCTCCGGGGCGCTGCCGGATGTGGAGCGCCCGGTGGATCTGGTGGTCGAGCACTTGGCCCATCTCGCGTTCGTAGCCGTGCGGCAGGGAGCGCCGCGCGCGCTCTTGGTAGGCGGGGGCGCGACCGTGCGGGAAGTGCTCGGGGTGCTGGGGACGCGGGCCCTCGAGATTGACGACGAGCCCTGCACCGGGATTGCCGCGGGAATCATCTCGGGCGGCGACCTGGCCGGCCGACCGGTAGTGCTCAAACCCGGCGCCGCGGGAAAGGCCGGGACAGTGGTGGAGTTGCTGGGGTATTTGGGGCGGAGGGCGGGTGCCCTCCCTGAATGAGTCTCCCCTCCTCCCTCCCATGTGGCGCAAGTTTTCAACTTGCGGTGCCTGCGGAGCAGGCAAGACGGGTGTAAACAGGACTCTTGTGGCGTCGCCAGGGGAACATACGGCGCAAGTTGATGTGCGTTATTTCCACGGCAGGCTGTAGTGCTGTGAAAATAACGTGGACTTGCGCCCCATGGGGAGAAGAGGGACTTGTGTCACAGAGAACGGGCTTTGAGGAGGGAGGGGTGCAGGAGCCCCACTATGTCGGCAAAGATCTTGTTATCTCACAGCGATACCTGCCGCACTGGCAAGCGGGCGGATCAACCTACTCCATCTGTTATGACCTGTTGGATCGTGGTGTGACGGTAGGTGGTCATCTGACCCCCGAAGAGAGGCGGCTTGCCAAGGAGGCCTTGCTCTTCTGGAATCATCAAAAGTGGCACGTACATGTCCTCACCGTGATGCCCGATCATGTGCACGTGTTGGCCAGACTGCTGGAGGCATCGGAGGGCTTGTGGTATTCCCTGTCTGAAATCCTGCGCGGCGTGAAGCGGCACAGCGCACAGGAGATTAACCGCATTCGAGGACGAACGGGTACACTGTGGCAGCACGAGGGCTTCGACCGTCTGATCCGTAGCAAAAGAGAGTTCGATCTGGAAGGCCGGCTACATTATCAACAACGCCGTGCTGCGGGGCTTGGTGACGGACCCCTATAAGTATGATGGCCTCTGGGGCGAATGGATGGAATTCTTCGACACCCCTCGCCCCTGCATGGGAAGGGATTTCTAATGATGGCGCACTCCTCCTCCCCCCCCCATGTGGCGCAAGTTTTCAACTTGCGGACCCACCGGAGGTGGGTAAAGACCACTACCGCCCTGTTCGCCTGGCGACCAGCGAAAATGCTTCACCTGCGCCCTATCTTGCCTGCTCCGCAGGCACCGCAAGTTGAAAACTTGCGCCACATGGGAGGAGAGATTCTGTTACAATGACTACTAACCGACAATTTGCCCCCCCCCGCCCCCTCCTGGCCATTACCATGGGTGATCCGGCGGGGATTGGCTCCGAAGTCATCCTCGGGGCTCTGTCGCGCCGCGTGGTGCGAGCCGCGAGTCGGGCTCTTATTGTCGGCGACGGACGGATTCTGCAGCGCGTGGCCGCGTCGCTCGGCAAGCCGCTCTCAGTGAAGATCATTTCCGACGCGGCCGAAGCGACCCCGGCATCCCGGCCGCATTTGTCTGCTCGATCTTCACAATGCCGACCCGGACGAGATTCCTCTGGGCCGGGTGAGCGCGGCGGCGGGACGCGGAGCGGCCGAGTATATCGAAACCGCGGTCCGACTCGCGCTCGCCGGCGCGGTGGCCGGAATCGTTACCGCGCCAATCAATAAGGAAGCTCTCCGTCTCGCCGGCCTCCCCTACCCCGGCCACACGGAGATGCTCGCAGCCCTGTGCGGCGTGAAGCACGTCTCCATGCTGCTCGTGCATGGCGAGATCGCGCGTCGCCCATGTCACCACTCATGTCTCCGTGCGAGAGGCGTGCGCGCGCGATCACCACCTCCCGCGTGCTCGAAGTGATTCGCCTCGTTGACCGCGCGCTGCGACAGATGCACTTGCCCCGCCGCCGCCTCGCGGTGGGCGGCCTGAATCCTCACGCCGGCGAGGCCGGCCTGTTCGGAGACGAGGAAATCCGCGAGATCGCGCCCGCGATTGCGCAGGCCCAAGCCGAAGGCCTGGACGCCTCCGGCCCCTGGCCGCCCGACACCATCTTCGCCCGCCAACGCGCTGGCGAGTTCGAGGCCGTGGTGGCGATGCTGCACGATCACGGGCATATCGCGGTCAAGACGCTGGGCTTCACGCGGGGACGAGACGGGCGAATGCACGCGGCCGGAGTGAACGTGACCCTGGGCCTGCCGATCATCCGCACCTCCGTAGATCACGGGACGGCCTTTGATATCGCGGGGCCAAGGGGCCGCGGACGCGGGGAGTATGGTGGAGGCGATCCTGCTGGCGGCAAGCATGACGTAGGGGCGACCCGCGGTCGGGCCGCCCCCATCGTCTACTCCGGCAGATTGATCCCGATCTCCCGCAGCTTCGCGCGTATCTCGTCCTGATCCTTCTGCGGCAGCACCTGAAGGCACTCGAACAGGTTCGGCTTCTCCTTGCGGCCCCAAAAGTCGGCATTCCTGGCCCGTTGCTCCGGATCGGGCTCCTTCCTGAGCCTCTCTTGCAGCACCCGGACCTGCTCCTCATAGTCCCGCTTCAGGGCCTTCGGTGAGTAGACATCCGTCACCAGGGCCCCCCCGGGCGGCTCGGTGCTGAAGAGAGCATCGGGAAGGTCCGTGTTGTATTCGACGCGTTCGCAGACCGTGCGCCAACTGGAATGCAACACCGGCACCGGAGCCGTCGACTGCTCCACCCAAGGCCCGCGGGTAAACGTGACCGCCGCCTCCAGATTCCAACTCGAAACGAGCCCTGTGACCGGATCGAGCGCGGTGCGAAGCGTGCCTTTCCAAGTCCCGCTGGGCGTGGTCCGCTTGAGTTCCGTGACCACCACCGTCTGGCCTTGCGGGCCCTGCTCGGTGTGGTGCTCGACGACTGGAGAGGACGGATTGAAGGGATCGGAATTGGGAAAGACGTCCGCCGCGAGCAAACCGGCTTCGGCGCCTGCCCTGGTAAACGCGTCCGGCGACAGGAGGGGCTGGATCGTCCGACTCAGGCACCACTGGGAGGGGTATCCGTCCCGTGTCCACGCCGCGGTGTTGCTGGCCAGCCTGCGATCCCCGTTCCGGATGGTGATCATCGAACCAGTATCCTCCTGTCTTTCTTTGTCGGGATACCTTATGCTCACTTCTCTCCGCCTCTCACCATTGGCTAGCTGCGGATCGGTGTCCGCGCCGTCCTGCGTAGTGGTCGTGTAATGCACGGTCCGAATCCCGCGCCCTTCCCGGGTCGTTACCTCAGGACTCGGCACACTCAGGGCCGGCCCGTACTCCACTGCCTGTCCCTCCGGTTTCATCACTACCGGATTCGTCACCACCAAACTCGGCCCACTCGGAGCCGGCACGTACCTGACCGCATGTCTCTCATGGGATATTCCTGATACGACCGGCGGCAGGATCAGCACCACTACAATCGCGACCGCGGCCGCCCATCGCCACCGCCTCGCAGACCGCGGACGCGTCGTCAGTTCCGCCGGCACGGGCCAACTTCCCGGCCTGAGCCGCGCAGGCCGACACAAACCGTTCGGCCGCGTACACTTCTGCACACTCCTTGCATCGCCGGGCGTGCCACGCCCAGGCCCATCGTCCAAATACGCCATCGCTCCTCTGGAGCAGTTCATTACCCTTGGGACACATCGGAGGTTGCCTCCTTTCCTGGAATGGCGGTGGTCTTTCGCTCCGTTTCCCGCTCTCCGGAGAGCAGGACGCGCAGCTTCTTCAGCCCTTCCGCCACTCGCCACACCAACGTTCCGACAGGCTCGCCGAGAAGGCCGGCCGCTTCGGCGAGCGTAAAGCCGCGTAATTTGCACAGGATGATGACGTTGCGTTCCAACTCCGGAAGCGCGGCCAGCGCCTCGGCCAAGGCCATCCGCAATTCGGCCTGGCGCAGGTACTCGTCGCCGGAGGATATTTGCACGTGCTCCCCCAAAGGCTGCGGCGCCCGCGCCTCCTGACGACGATGATCGGCCAGCACGGAGAAGGCGATGGTGTGCCTCCAGGTGCGCAGACTGCTCTCGCCGCGAAACTGGGAAAGCCGCTCCCAGATGCGGACCAAGGCCTCTTGCGTGAGATTCGCCGCGAGCTCGGGGTCCCGGATCTGCCACATGAAGAACGCGTACAAATCCTCATGCCCCCGCCGGGCCAGCTCCTCCCCGGCCGGGACGTTCCCGGCGAGCACCTTCTGCACCAACTTGTAATCACGGTTAGCCATCACCGCTCCACGGGCGTTTCGTGGTTCTCAGAGACATAGACGGAGAACGCACGAAGATTCTTGGCACCGCGAGAACATTCCCCTGCCGTTGCGTGAATCTGCGCCACCTGCGGAGGCTCCGCGTAGTGTCGTTCTCTGGGGATTTATGCACCTCCGGCGCGCCGACTCGGCCGCGCTGCCCCTCCAAGCCGAAGCCCCGAGCAACCGGAGAGGATCGAGGATGAAGTCGAGGGATTTCTCCCCGCCCTCCCCATGTTTTCTGCAAGCTCCTTGCTCCTACCCCGCCAGGGTCGGCTTCCGCGGCCTGACTTGCGCAGTGCTTTTCTGCGCAAGTCAGGCCGTAGATGCTCAACTTTTGGGTCTTGGCGGAGTGGGTCAGGTCGAAGATCCAGTGCGAGACGAAGACGGCCGTGAAGAGGTTGGCGACGAGGCTGATGATCAGGGTCACGGCGTACCCCTTGATCGGCCCCGTCCCGAACTGGAAGAGGAAGACGGCCGAGATGATCGTCGTCATGTGCGAGTCGAAGATCGTCCGGAAGGCCCGGGAGAAGCCCAGGGTGATCGAGTTCAGGATCGCTCTTGCCCGAGCGCGAACTCCTCGC
The DNA here is from genome assembly GCA_963805045.1 of Candidatus Aminicenantota bacterium. GTDB lineage: Bacteria > Acidobacteriota > Aminicenantia > Aminicenantales > Saccharicenantaceae > DATKJS01. The sequence goes on along the minus strand of CAWDTC010000060.1, from coordinate 80,855 downwards.
GGATGCGCTCGAAGACGAGGACGTTGCAGTCGACGGCCATGCCGATGCCCAGGATGATGCCGGCGATGCCCGGCAGGGTCAGCGTCGCCCGGAAGTAGGCCAGGGAGCCGAAGAGGATGATCTGGTTGAGGATCAGGGCGACGATGGCGTTGATGCCCGAGATCCGGTAGTAGAAGAGCATGAAGGCCATGATGGCGACGAGGGCGATCAGGGCGGACAGGAAGCCGGCCCGGATGGAGTCGGCGCCGAGCGACGGCCCGATCGTCCGGTTCTCCAGGGTCTTGATGCCGGCCGGCAGGGCGCCGGCCTTGAGGATGAGGACCAGGTCGTCCGCCGTCTCGACGGTGAAGTTCCGCCCCTGGATGATGCCGCTGTCGCTGATCCGGGCGTTGATGTTCGGGGCCGACTGGACCTTCTTGTCCAGGATGATGGCCAGCTGCTTGCCGATGTTCTCGCCCGTGACCTGTTCGAAGCGACGGGCGCCGTCGGCCTTGAGCTGGAAGGCGACGGCCGGCTGGCCCCATTCGTCCTGGCTCCGGCGGACGAGGCGGAGGTCCTTGCCCGTCACGGCGGCGACCTTGGTCACGAGGAAGAAGCCCTCGGCCCGCCGCTTCGGGTCGCCCCTGACGACCTCCATGTCGTCGGGGACCTTGCCGCCGAAGTCCTTGAGGAGGGTCGCCTCGTCGGCGGCCGGGCCGGCCTTGACCAGCTTCCACTCGAGGACGGCCGCGGTCTTGATGATGTACTGGACGCGCTCGGGGTTGTCGACGCCCGGCAGCTCGACGATGAGCTGCTCCCGGCCGTAGCGGTGCGATGATCGGCTCGGCGACGCCGAACTGGTCGATGCGGTTGCGGATCGTCTCGACGGACTGCTCGACGGCCTGGTCCTTCATGAGCTGCATGGCCGGGCCCTTCATCGAGACCGTGGCCACCGGGCCGTTGAAGCTGTAGTCCCAGTCCCGGAGGTACTGGTCGAGCTGCTCGCGGACCTTGCCTTCCTCGTCCGGGTTGAGCCCCTGGATGGTGAACTTGCCCGGGCGCCAGGCGCGTCATGGCGGCGAACGTGATGGTGTTCTTCTTGAAAACGTCCTGGAGGCGGAGGATCTCCTGGTCCGTTTCCATGACCACGGCGTCCTCCGTCATGATCTGCATGACCAGGTGGATGCCGCCCTTGAGGTCCAGCCCGAGCTTGATCTTGTCCTGGATCGGCCAGGCGACGAAGATCGAGACGGCTATGACGGCCGCGGTGAGAATGATCTTCCAGCGCAATCCCTTCTTCATGAGAACCCCTTCGTTCCGATCTCGCCCGCGGTCAGTCCATCTTCTGCGGCGCCGTGTCCGTGGCGCCGAGGATGACGCCGACCGCGCTCTTCGTGACCTCGATCTTGACGTTGGCGGCGATCTTGAGCTCGATCCGGTCCTTCTGGACGCCCATGACCGTGCCGAAGATGCCGGCCGTGGTCATGACCCGGTCCCCGGGCTTGAGCGCCTCGACCATGTCCATGTGCTTCTTCTGCTTCTTGCGCTGGGGCATGATGATCAGGAGATAGAAGATGGCGAAGACGAGGATGAACGGGAGGAGCGCCGCGAGCATGTTCGGCTTCGCGGCCGCTCCGGCCGCCGGCTGCTGGCCCAGGGAAAATAGGGTGGCGAGGATCATGTCGTTTCTTCCTTTTCGGTGTCGTTCGAAATTATGCTCTTCTTCAAGATAGGAAACGAGTTGGATTGAATAGAATGACGGATTCTGCGGAAGATGTCAAGATAAAAGTGGAGGTTGTGGACCGTGTTGAGGACGGCCGCGCTCATCTCGCCGCGCTCGAAGAGGTGGCGGAGGTAGGCCCGCGAGAAATTCCGGCAGGTGTAGCAGCCGCAGGACTCGTCGAGGGGGCGGGGGTCGCGGGCGTACTTGACGTTCTTGATCGAGACCCGGCCGCGGCTGGTGAAGAGCGTCCCGTTGCGCGCGTTGCGGGTCGGCAGGACGCAGTCGAAGAGGTCGACGCCCCGCTCGACGGCCTCGAGGATGTCCTCGACGTAGCCCATGCCCATGAGGTAGCGGGGCCTGTCCCTGGGGAAGAGCCCGTCGCCCGCCTCGAGGACCTCGAGGAGCCGCGTTTTCGGCTCGCCGATGCCCAGCCCGCCGTAGGCGTAGCCCGGGAAATCCAGGCCCACCAGGTCCTCGATCGACCGGCGCCGCAGGCCGGGCGAGACGCCGCCCTGGCTGATCCCCCAGAGCTGCTGGCGGCCGTCTGTCCGGGCGAAGCGCTCGCGGGCGCGCCGGGCCCAGGCCGTCGTCAGCCGCACGGCCTCGGCCATCGTCTCCTCGGCGCACGGATAGGCCGGGAAATAGTCCAGGCACATGAGGATGTCCGCCCCCATCCGGAGCTGGAGTTCGACGGCGTCCTCGGGCGTGAGGAAGATCCGGCTGCCGTCGAGGTGGGAGGCGAAGCGGACGCCCTCCTCGGAGACCTTGACGAGGGGCGAGAGGCTGTAGATCTGGAAGCCGCCGCTGTCGGTCAGGATGGGCCGGGGCCAGGAGATGAAGGAGTGGAGGCCGCCCATGGCCTCGATCGTCTCGACCCCGGGCCGGAGCGAGAGGTGGTAGGAGTTGACGAGGAGGATCTGGGCTCCCAGCTCCTCGACCTGGGCGTGGGTCAGGGCCTTGACCGTCCCCTGGCTGGCCACGGGCATGAAGGCCGGCGTCTCGACCGCGCCGTGGGGCGTCTCGAGGAGCCCCGCGCGCGCCGCGGAGCCCGGGTCCTCGGCCGTCGTCCGGAACGTCTGGCTCATGGCGCGAACCGGAAGTAGATGACGTCCCCGTCCCGGACGACGTAGTCCTTGCCTTCGAGGCGGATGGCGCCCGCGTCCTTGGCGTGCTGGAGAGAGCCGAGCTTGAGGAAGTCCTCCGAGGGGATAACCTCGGCCCGGATGAAACCCTTCTCGATATCCGAGTGGATGGCCCCGGCCGCCTTGAGCGCCGTCGAGCCCCGCCGGACGGTCCAGGCCCGGACCTCGTCCTTGCCGACGGTGAAGAACGTGACGCGGTCGAGCCACGGGACGACCTGGCCGTAAAATCGGGCGGCGCTCGGCCCGCAGAGGCCGTAGCCGGCCATGAACTCGGCCCTCTCCCGCTCGTCGCACTCGGCGATCTCGCCCTCGATCCGGCCCGCGAAGGCCATCGTCCGCCGTCCGGCCCGCTCGATCGGATAGAGGTCGCCGGGCGACGCGAGGGAGGCGGCGTCGGACTCGTCGAGGTTGACGGCGTGGAGGAGGGGCTTGAGGGTCAGGAAGGCGAAGCTGCGGACGAGCTTCTCCTCGGCCGGCGGGAGCGGGGCGCCGCGCAGGCCCTGGCCCGATTCGAGGAAGGGCCGGAGCCGCTCGAGGACTTCCTTCTCCTTCTCGGCCTCGGGGTCGGTCATCTTCTTCAGGTCCTTGCCCAGGCGGTCGAGCCGGCCGTCGGCGGCCAGGAGGTCGGCCAGGACGAGCTCCTCCTCCATGAACCGGATGTCCTCGGCGGGGTCGACGCGGCCCTTCGGGTGGGGGACCCGCTCGTCCCGGAAGGCGCGGACGACGTGGACGAGCCCGTCGGCCTTGTGGAGGTGGCTCAGGAAGAGGCTCGTCTTGACCTCGCCGAAGGAGATGCCGACGAGGTCCGTCAGGTCCAGGACGGCCGGGACCTTCCTGCGGTCGGGGTAGAGGGCGGCGATGCGGTCGAGCCGGGCGTCGGGCAGGGGGCAGGCCCGGACGTTCGGCTCCCGCCGGCCGTCCTCGAACGCCGCGACCTCGACCCGCGCCCCGGAGAGGAGGTTGAAGAGCGTCGTCTTGCCCGTCCTCGGGTAGCCGAACAGCGTGACGTTCACGCGATTAGTAAATCCGTATTCCCCCCGCCTGTCAAGGACGTCCCGCGGGCCTCTTCTTGAGGGTCTCGGAGGGATGGCCTCCACTCCAGAGTGCCGGCTTGCGCTCAGCCGCACATGACGTCCCGGCCATCCCCCCGAGGCCCTTCAGGTTCTTAGCGGTGGCGCCGAGGCCATCCGAGAGCCCCCGTTTGGAGGGGGGCCCGTCCCGTTCCGCCACGGAACGGGATGGGGGAGCGGGACAGGTTCCCGGGGCCGGGGGATAAGGACGGCCTCGGCGCCATCCCGCGACACGGACGGGTCCCCTCCGACCTATGTCGGAACGGAGTTGCCGAACGGCGCGTTTTCTAATATAGTAGATGCTTCATAGGCGGAGAGACATGGCCAAAGAACCGAAGAAGCGCGACAAAAGCGTGGTCAGGGAATACTTCGAGCTCATCGTCGAGACGGCCGTCTTCGTCTTTTTCGTCATGACCTTCGTCGTCCAGGCCTTCCAGATCCCGACCGGGTCGATGGAGCCGACGCTCCTCGTCGGCGACTTCCTCCTCGTCAACAAGCTGGCCTACGTCCGCCCGTCCTGCCGCTCGAGGGGGTCATCCTGCCCCGCAAGGCGATCGCCCGCAAGGACATCGTCGTCTTCAAGTACCCGAAGGAGCTGACCAAGGACTTCGTCAAGCGGGTCATCGCCCTCGAAGGGGAGAAGCTCGAGATCAAGGACAAGCAGATCTACATCAACGACCGGCCCATCGAAGAGCCGTACAAGGTCCACAGCGACAGCCAGGTCTTCGCCAAGAACGACGCCTACCACTACGACGACGTCATCCGGGACAACTACGGCCCGGTCGTCGTGCCGCCGGGCCACTGCTTCGTCATGGGGGACAACCGGGACAACAGCGCCGACAGCCGCTACTGGGGCTTCCTGCCGCTGAACTACATCAAGGGCAAGCCGTGGGTCATCTACTTCTCCTACGGCGCCGAGCGCGACGCCTGGCAGAAGACGAGCCTCCAGGCCCGGCTGAGGAAGATCGCCAGCCTCATCCCCAAGGCCCGCTGGACCCGCTTCCTCAAGGTCATCAACTGACCCGGCCGCCTCTCCTCCCGCCGGGGGCCCCTCGCCGCGGGCGCGGTTGACCGCCCTTCCGGAAACGTTTAAGATGAAAAACCACGCCCATGGACAAACGCCCTGACCGCGCCCCCGGTGCCTCCCGAGCGAAGGCGGCCGCGGCGGCGGCGGGGACAGAGACCGTCGAGGGCACGGTCGAAGAGATCGTCTTTTATAACCCCGAGAACGGCTATACCGTCTTCCGCCTCGTCGTCGAGGGCGGAGACATCGTGACCGTCGTCGGCCCGTTCCCGCCCCTCTCGCCGGGCGAGATGCTCAAGGTCCGCGGCCGCTGGGAGCTCAACCTCCGCTTCGGCAAGCAGTTCCAGGCCGACCATTTCACCCTGACCCTGCCGGCCTCGGCCGCGGGCATCGAGAAGTTCCTCGCCTCCGGGCTCATCCGCGGCATCGGCCCCGTCCTCGCGGCGCGCATCGTCGGCCGCTTCGGCGCCGGGACGATCGACATCCTCTCCACGGCCCCGGAGCGGCTCAAGGAGGTCGACGGCGTCGGCGCGGTCAAGCTCCGCGAGATCAGGAGATCCTGGGCCGAGCACCAGGACATCCGCGACCTCATCATCTTCCTCCAGGAGCACGACGTCTCGACCAACCTGGCGACGAAGATCTACCGCCAGTACGGAGAGCGCTCGTTCGCGGTCCTCCGGACCAACCCCTACCAGCTCTGCCTGGACATCTGGGGGATCGGCTTCAAGACGGCCGACCAGATCGCCCTCAAGCTCGGCATGGACCCCGGCTCGGTCGAGCGGGTCAAGGCCTATATCCTTTATATCCTCGAGAAGGACAACGAGCAGGGCCACGTCTTCTCCTACGTTTCCGAGGTCCGGGCCCGGTGCGCCGAGGACCTGGGGACCGAGCCGGAGCGGGCGGACCGGGCCCTGGACGAGCTCCTCGCGGCGAAGAAGGCCGTCCGCGAAGAGCTCGGCGCCGACGCCGCCCTCTATCTTCCCTTTTATTACCAGGCCCAGGAGGAGGTCGCCCGGGCCATCCACCGGCTCGCCGGCTTCCCCTGCCGGCCGCCGGACTTCGACCTCGACGCGGCCGTCGCGGCCACGGAGAAGGACCTCGGCCTGGCTTTCTCGGAGCTCCAGAAGCGGGCCATCCGCCAGTCGTTCGAGAAGAAGATCCTCGTCATCACCGGCGGGCCGGGCACCGGCAAGACGACGATCATCCGGGCCGTCGTCGACATCTTCGAGAAGTGGGGGCGGGAGGTCATCCTGGCCGCGCCGACGGGGCGGGCGGCGAAGCGCCTGGCCGAAACGACGGGCCGCGAAGCCCGGACGATCCACCGCGTCCTCGAGTTCCAGCCGAAGAAGGGGGCCTTCAAGCGGGACGAGCGGAACCCGCTCCGCGGCGAGGCCCTCGTCGTCGACGAGATGTCGATGGTCGACCTGCCCCTCATGTATCATCTCCTGCGGGCCGTGCCGCCGGCGATGCGCCTCATCCTCGTCGGCGACAAGGACCAGCTGCCGTCGGTCGGGCCGGGGACCCTCCTCCAGGACCTCATCGACTCGGGGACCGTCGACGTCGTCCGGCTCGAGGAGATCTTCCGGCAGGACAAGGAGAGCTTCATCGTCCTCAACGCCCACCGCATCAACCAGGGCCAGTCCCTCGTCTTCCCGCCGCGCGAGGACAAGGCCGCCGACTTCTTCTTCGTCCGCCGCGACGACGAGAGGAAGGCCTTCGAGACGATCATGAAGCTCTGCGACCTGGAGCGTGCCGCGCAGGCTCGGCCTCTCCCCGCTCTCGCCGGAGATCCAGGTCATCAGCCCGATGTACAAGGGGCTCGTCGGCGTCGAGAACCTGAACCAGGAGCTGCAGAAGCGGCTGAACCCGAGCGGCGAGGGGCTCAAGGTCGGCCTGCGGGAGTTCCGGGCCCGCGACAAGGTCATGCAGCTCCGCAACGACTACGAGAAGGACGTCTACAACGGCGACATCGGCACGGTCCTCCACGCCGACAAGGCCAAGTTCCGGCTGTTCGTCGACTTCGACGGCCGGACCGTTTCCTACGAGAAGGACGAGATGAACGACATCGCCCTGGCCTACGCCGTGTCCGTGCACAAGGCCCAGGGCAGCGAGTACCAGGCCGTGATCATGCCGCTCATGACCCAGCACTTCATCATGCTCCAGCGGAACCTGTTCTACACCGCCCTGACCCGGGCCAAGAAGCTGAGCGTCATCGTCGGCTCGTTCAAGGCCCTCTGGATCGCCATCAAGAACGACAAGCCGGTCAAGCGGAACAGCCTGGTCAAGGAGAGGCTGATGCGCCTCGGCGGGGGGGAGGGGGGCCCGCCGGCGTCCCCCGCGGGCGCGGTTTGACAGCCCCCCCGAATTGTTTATAATGAGCACGGCTTCGCGGCCGCGCCGAGGACCGAAACAAGGAGACGCGCATGGAAAAATGGGAATGCACGGCCTGCGGCTATATCTACGACCCCGCCACGGGCGACCCGGACAACGGCATCCCATCCGGGACACGGTTCGAGGACCTGCCCGACGCCTGGACCTGCCCCCAGTGCGGCGTCGGCAAGGAATTCTTCCAGAAGGTGTCCTAGCCCCGGCGGCCGGGGCGCGGTCCGCCCATGAGAGCCGTCATCGTCGGCAGCGGCCTGGCCGGGACCATGGCCGCCAAGACGCTCCGTGAGCTCGACCCGGACGTCGAGATCGAGCTCTTCGGAGAGGAACGGCATCCCTACTACCCGCGGCCCAACCTCATCGAGTTCCTGGCCGGGCGGTTGCCCGCGGAGCGGCTGTTCGCCTTCCCCCCGGACTGGAACGTCCGCCAGCGGATCCTCGTCCGGGCGGGGGAGAGGGTCGTCCGGCTCATCCCGGCGGAACGCAAGGTCGAGCTCGCCTCGGGCGGCCGCGTGCCCTACGACGTCCTCCTCCTCGCCGGCGGCGGCCGGGCCGTCATCCCGCCGGTGCGCGGGGCCGACCGCAAGGGCGTCTTCGTCCTCCGGACGCTCGACGACGCCACGGCCATCATGGAACACGTCAAGGGGCACCCGCGGACGGCGGTCATCGGGGGCGGCCTGCTCGGGCTCGAGATCGCCCGGGCCCTCAAGTCCGCCGGAGCCGAGGTCCGCGTCGTCGAGGTCTTGGACCGGCTCCTGCCGCGGCAGCTCGACGCGGCCGGCGCGGCCGTCCTCAAGGGCCAGGTGGAGAAGATGGGCATCGAGGTCCGCCTGGGCACGGTCACGGAGGAGATCTCCGGCGCGGCGGAGGCCCGCGGCCTGAGTTTCCAGGGCGGGGACAAGTGGGAGGCCGAGACCGTCATCCTCGCCGCCGGCGTGCGCCCGGAGGCCGAGGCGGCGCGCGAGGCCGGGCTCGCCGTCAACCGCGGCATCGTCGCCGACGACCTCCTCCGCACGAGCGCCCCGGGCATCTTCGTCGCCGGCGACGCGGCCGAGCACAAGGGCGCGACCTACGGCTACATCCCCGCCGCCTTCGAGCAGTCGAGGGCCGCGGCGCACAATATGCTCGGCCTCGAAAAACCCTACGCCGGCACCGTCCCCTCGAGCACGCTCAAGGTCGCCGGCCTCTCGGTCGCCTCCTTCGGCCTGGCCATTCCGGACGCAGGGGGCTACGAGGTCCTGGCCCGCGGCGTCCCGGAGCTCGGCGTCTACAAGAAGATCGTCCTCAAGGACGGGCTTCTCGTCGGGGCCATCTGGATGGGGACGAGGCAGGGCCTGGCCGAGGTCGGCCGGCTCGTCGGGCTGAAGAAGAACGTCGCCCACAGGAAGGGGGAGCTCCTGGAGGATACGTTCGATTGGAGCGGAGTCTAACACCATGAGAAAGATCGTCCTCGGATCGGTCCTCTGCGCCGCCCTCGCCTTCGGGGCCGGCGGGCTCCAGGGGCAGGTCAAGTTCAGCGGCTACCTCGCCGCCGAGTACCTCAAGGGCCAGGCCGAGAGCGCCTACGCCCACGGCACCTTCGGCAACTTCCTGGCCGGGGCGACGGTCTCGGGCGTCATCTCGCAGAAGTTCGCCTTCGCCCTGGAGGCCCGGGCGCTCAGCGAGTCGCAGTTCCAGGTCGAGCAGGCCTGGGTCGGCTTCGTCCCGTCCGAGGTCGTCAGCCTCAAGGCCGGGCTCTTCCTTGTGCCGTTCGGCGCCTGGAACCAGGCCAATCGGCCGCAGGAGACGCTCCTCGTCGGGACACCCCTCAACCTCGAGTACTTCTACCCGCAGAGCTGGCGCGACATCGGGCTCCTCGTCGACGGCAAATTCGGCATCCTCTCCTACGCGGCCTACATCGGCAACGGGCTCAAGGAGGCCGACACGATCGCCGGCGGCCAGCAGTTCTCCGACAATAACAAGGACAAAGCCAAGGGCGGGCGCCTGGCCGTCACCATCAGCCAGCAGGTCCAGGCCGGCGTCTCGTATTATACGGGCAAGGCCGACGACCTCGACGAGCGCAGCCTGACCCTCGAAGGCGCGCACCTCTCGTGGGTCACGGACGGATGGGAGATCCGGGGCGAGGCGACGCGCGGCACGATCAAGAACCCCGACCCGTTCGACGACGGCAAGTCCGAGGGCTACTCCGTCTGGCTCGTCATGAAGTTCTCCCACCTCCAGCCCGTCGGGAGCTACCAGAAGGTCAAGTATACCGACCCGTACCACGCCGGCGGCATCGGCCTCGACCTCGACCGCTGGACGGCCGGGCTCCGCGTCGTCCTGGGCACGAACATCTTCATCAAGGGCGAGTACGAGTGGAACCGCGAGACGCCCAACATCAAGGACAACCTCCTCCGGGTCCAGGCGGGCGTGAGCTTCTGAGCCCGAAAGGACGCTCCATGGCCAACCTGCTCGTTCTCGGGACCCAGTGGGGGGATGAAGGCAAGGGCAAGGTCGTCGACCTCCTGACGCCGGGCTTCGACGTCGTGGCCCGCTACCAGGGCGGCCACAACGCCGGGCACACCGTTTACGTGGGCGGCCGCAAGGTCGTCCTCCACCTCATCCCGTCCGGCATCCTCCATCCCGACAAGCTGTGCGTCATCGGCAACGGGCTGGTCGTCTCGCCGGCGGCCTTCCTGAAGGAGATCGCCGACCTCCGGGCGCTGGGTGTCCGGGTGGACCCCGAGCGGCTCATCCTCAGCCGGAACGCCCACCTCATCATGCCCTGGCATCCCGCCCTCGAGCGGATCAGCGAGGAGGCCCGCGGCGAGAGGAAGATCGGCACGACCTGCCGCGGCATCGGCCCGGCCTACGAGGACAAGGCGGCCCGCTCCGGCATCCGCGCCGGCGACCTCCTCGAGGCCGCCGTGCTCGAAGCCAAGGTCCGCGAGAACGTCGCCGCCAAGAACCACGTCTTCCGGGCCTACGGCCAGCCGGAGCTCGACCCCCGGCCGATCGTCGAGGAGTACGCGGCCTTCGGCGAGACCCTGCGCCCGTACGTCCGCGACGCTTCCGGGCTCCTCCACGATCTCATGCGGGCCGGACGCCGGGTCCTCTTCGAGGGGGCCCAGGGCGCCCTCCTCGACATCGACCACGGCACCTACCCCTATGTCACCTCGTCCAACTCGACGGCGGGCGGCGCCTGCACGGGTCTCGGCGTCGGGCCGAAGGCGATCCACGCGGTCCTCGGCATCACCAAGGCCTACACGACGCGGGTCGGCGGCGGGCCGTTCCCGACCGAGCTCCTCGACGAGAAGGGCCGGGCCATCGCCAAGCGCGGCGACGAGTTCGGGGCGACGACGGGCCGGCCGCGCCGCTGCGGCTGGTTCGACGCCGTCGCCGTCCGCTACACCTGCCGGGTCAACGGCGTCGACCGCATCGCGCTGACCAAGCCCGACGTCCTGGAGGAGTTCGGCGAGGTCCTCGTCTGCACGGCTTATCGGTACAAGGGCGAGACGCTCAAGAGCTTCCCGACCGAGCCGTGGGTCCTCGAGAGCGTCACGCCCGTCTACCGGACGCTCGCGGGCTGGCGCGATTCCGTCCACGGCGCTTCCGACATCGGCGCCCTGCCCCGGAGCTTCCTGGACTATGTCCGGGTCGTCGAGGACCTCGTCGAGAGCCGGGTCGCCATCATCTCGACCGGCGTCGAGAGGGGAGAGACGGTCTTCGTTCCCGGCGCTCTCGACGGCGTCGCCGGCGACGTCCGGTCCGGCGCGGGCGGGCCGGCCTGAGGAGCGACGGATGGACCGCAAGCCCCTCCAGCGGATCGAGGTCAGCCGGGCGGCCCTCGTCCACAATATCCGCGAGTTCCGCCGTGTCATCGGGCCGCGGCGCAAGTTCCTGGCCGTGGTCAAGGCCAACGCCTACGGCCACGGGATGCTCGAGGTCGCCCGGGTCGCCCTGCGCCACGGCGTCGACTGGCTCGGCGTCAACTCGGTCGAGGAGGGAGCGGCGCTCCGGGAGGCGGGCGTCCGCTGCCCGGTCCTCGTCCTCGGCTACACGCCGTTCGACGCGCTCGGCGAGGCCGTCGAGCGGGACCTGCGCCTCGTCGTCTACAACCGTGAGACGGTCCGCCGGCTGGCCGCCGCCGCGCGCCGCCGGGGGAGGACGGCCGTCGTCCACGTCAAGGTCGAGACGGGGACCCGGAGGCAGGGGGTCGAGGTCCGGGACATCGTCCCCTTCGTCCGGGCCGTCCGCGCCCACCCGGAGCTCGTCCTCGAGGGCCTCTCGTCCCACTTCGCCAACATCGAGGACACGACGAAGCACGACTACCCCGCGCGCCAGCTCGACGCCTTCCGGACGGCCTGCCGGGCGGTCGAGGCCGAGGGCGGGCGCGTCCCGGTCAGGCACATGTCCTGCACGGCCTCGACCATCCTCTTCCCGGAGACGGACTTCGACATGGCCCGGGTCGGCATCGGCCTCTACGGCTACTGGCCGTCCAAGGAGACCTACCTGTCCTGCCTGCAGGAGAAGCGCCGGCCGCTCGCGCTGAAACCGGTCCTGTCGTGGAAGGCCCGCATCGCCCAGGTCAAGCGCGTCCCCCCCGACTCCTGCGTCGGGTACGGCTGCACGTACAAGACGACGCGGCCGACCGTGCTCGCCGTCGTGCCCGCCGGCTACTACGACGGCTACGACCGCGGGCTCTCCAACGCCGCCCACGTCCTTGTCCGGGGCCGGCGGGCCCCGGTCCGCGGCCGGGTGGCCATGGACTTCTTCATGGCCGACGTCACCGACATCCCGGGCGTGCGGCTCGAGGACGAGGCGACCCTCCTCGGCGCCGACGGGCGGGAGCGGATCACGGCCGAGGACCTGGCCGGGCTGGCCGGGACGATCGGCTACGAGGTCCTGGCCCGTCTCAACCCGCTCATCCCGCGCGTCGTCGTCTGAGGTCCTGCCCGGCTTGGACGATGTGCTAAGATAGTTCAAGGGAGGTGGAGAAAATGGGCCTCAAGGAATCTGGGAAGACGTCCCCCGGCGGGGGCGCCATCGGCCTCGACACGGGAGCGCTGACGCCGGAGCTGGTCAACCTCGTCCTGACCCATCTCCCGGTGGACGTTTCGTTCGTCGACGCCGAGGACACGGTCCGGTATTACTCGGCAACCCCGGGCCGGATCTTCAAGCGGACCCCGGCCGTCATCGGCCGCAAGGTCCAGGACTGCCACCCGGCGAAGAGCGTCGGGACGGTGGTGAAGATCCTCCAGGCGTTCAAGTCCGGGGCGAAGGACGCCGCGGAGTTCTGGATCGAGCTCGGCGGCCGCTTCGTCCACATCCGCTACTTCGCCGTCCGGGACGCCGGGGGGCGCTACCGGGGGTGTCTCGAAGTCAGCCAGGACGTCACGCGCATCCGGGCCCTCGAGGGCGAGCAGAGGCTGCTCGACTGGGGCCGGAAGAGCGGCGGGAATCCGAAGGAGGGATGACATGGCCGGCAAGAAGGGCAAGGTCGGGAAGGGCCAGGCCTACGAGTGCGGCGTGTGCGGCTACCGCGTCGTCGTCGACGAAGCGTGCGGCTGCGCCGAGGAGCACGTCTTCATCTGCTGCGACAAGCCGATGAAGAAGGCCGCGGCGAAGAAGCCGGCGGCGAAGACCGCCGCGAAGAAGGCCGCCCGGAAAAGATAGGCGTCGCGCCGTCCGTCCGGGAGGCGGGCCGGCCCGGGCCGGCCAATTTCTACTATTACTATAGGAATATTGTATTTTACCCGGTCCCGGCGTAAGATGTCTGGGGACGGGAGAGAAAAAGCCTGGCATCTCCCGGCGCCCGGGATTATCATAGGGCCTGGCGCTCAAGGAGTCCGTCATGAAAGAGAAGGTCGAACAGGCATTGGCCAAGATCCGCCCCGCCCTGCAGGGCGACGGCGGCGACGTCGAGCTCGTCGAGGTCGGGGAGGACGGCATCGTCCGCGTCCGGCTCACGGGCGCCTGCGGCGGCTGCCCGATGTCCCAGTTGACGCTCAAGATGGGGATCGAGAGGATCCTCAGGAAGGAAGTCCCCGAGGTCAAGGGCGTCGAGGCCGTCTGAGCGGCGGCCGGCGGTCCCGCCGGCGCCGGCCCGCTCGGAGGCTCACCATGAGGCAAGCGTACTTCGACCACATCGCGGCGACGCCCCTCCATCCCGAGGCCCTGGAGGCCATGCTGCCGTTCCTCGGGGAGGCCTACGGCAATCCCCAGAGCCTCCACTCCGCCGGCCAGAAGGCCCTGGCCGCCGTCGAGGCGGCGCGGGAGGAGGTGGCCGGCCTCATCGGCGCCGACGGCGAGGAGGTCTATTTCACGGCCAGCGGGAGCGAGGCCAACAACCTCGCCGTCAAGGGCCTGGCCCAGGCCTACCAGGCGAAGGGCCGGCACATCGTCGTCTCGGCCGTCGAGCACCTGTCGGTCCTCAACCCCGTCAAGGGCCTGGAGCGGCTCGGGCTTCACCTCGACCACGGTCCCCGTCGACCGGACGGGCCGCGTCGACCCGGCCGAGGTCGAGAAGGCCCTGCGGAAGGACACCGTGCTCGTCTCCGTCATGACGGCCAACGGCGAGGTCGGGACACTCCAGCCCGTGGCCGAGATCGCCCGGCTCTGCCGCGCCCGGGACGTCCTCTTCCACACGGACGCCGTGGCCGCCGCCGGCTCCATCCCGCTCGACGTCAAGGCCCTGGGCGTCGACGCCCTGAGCCTGGCCGGCGACCAGTTCTACGGGCCCAAGGGCTCGGCCGCCCTGTTCCTCAAGCAGGGGACGCGGATCCTGCCCCTCATCGACGGCGGCATCCAGGAGAACGGCCGGCGGGCCGGCACCGAGAACGTGGCCGGCATCGTCGGCCTGGGCAAGGCCGCGGCGATCGCCGCGGCGGAGATGGCGAGCGCGCGAGCGCGCGCCTGCGGCCCCTGCGCGACCGGCTCATCGACGAGCTGCCGCGCCGGGTCGAGCACGTCGTCCTGACCGGGCACCCGGCCGAGCGCCTGCCCCACCACGCCAGCTTCTGCGTCGAGTTCATCGAGGGGGAGGGCATGCTCCTGCTCCTCGACATGCAGGGCGATCTCGGTCTCGAGCGGCTCGGCCTGCACCTCCAAGGCCCTCAAGGCCTCGCACGTCCTCCTGGCCATGGGCCTGGACCACGCCCTGGCCCAGGGTTCGCTCGTCTTCAGCCTCATCGACGGCAACGTCGCGCCGAGGACGTCGACTACCTGCTCGAGGTCTTCCCGCCCGTCATCGACCGGCTGCGGAAGATGTCCCCCCTCTACACCCAGTTCCTCAAGGAGAGAAGCTAACATGATCTACAGCGACAAGGTCATGGACCACTTCCAGAACCCCCGCAACGTCGGCGTCATCCCGGACGCCGACGGCGTCGGCCAGGTCGGCAACCCCGTCTGCGGCGACATGATGACGTTCTACATCAAGGTCAAGGACGGCCGCCTGGCCGACGTCAAGTTCCAGACCTTCGGCTGCGGCGCGGCCATCGCCGTCTCCAGCATGGTCAGCGAGATGGCCATGGGCAAGACCCTGGACGAGGCCATGGAGATCACGAACAAGCTCGTGGCCGAGGAGCTCGGCGGCCTGCCCAAGAACAAGATCCACTGCTCGAACCTGGGCGCCGACGCCCTCCACGCGGCCATCGAGAACTACCGGGAGAGACAGAAGGCCGGCGGCAAGGCCGCCGCCGCGGCGGCGGACGCGCACGAGCACGACGAGGGCTGCGCCTGTCCCTATTGCGAGGGCGCCGCTCGAGGAAGGCAGAGGCCGCTACTGCCGGGCCTGCCAGGTCGAGCTCGAAGAGTGCCCGTCCTGCGGCGGCATCACCAAGAAGGGCGCGGACGCCTGCATCCACTGCGGCGCGCCCCTCAAGAAGTGAGCGGCCGCGCCGGGGACGGGGAGGGCGGATGAAGGCCGACGCCACTCTCGACTGCTACGGCCTGGCCTGTCCCATGCCCATCGTCCAGACGGCCAAGAAGCTCAAGACTATGAAGGCCGGAGAGGTCCTCGAGGTCGTGGCCACGGACGAGGGGATCCGCCAGGACATGCCGGCCTGGTGCCGGACCAAGGGCCACGAGTTCCTGGGGGCCGAAGGGGACGGCGAGGTCGTGCGGGTCTACATCCGCAAGGTCGGGGATTGAGGAGGGAGAGGGGATGAGCCAGGAGGGGGTCCGGAAGCGGGTCGACGAGCTGAGGCGCCGGCGCAAGGCCGTCATCCTGGCCCACAACTACCAGCTCCCCGAGGTCCAGGACGCGGCGGACTTCACCGGCGACTCCCTGGAGCTCAGCCGCAAGGCCGCCTCGCTCGAAGCCGAGGTCGTCGTCTTCTGCGGCGTCCGCTTCATGGCCGAGACGGCGGCCGTCCTGGCGCCGGCGAAGACGGTCCTCCTGCCCGAGCCCGCCGCCGGCTGCCCCATGGCCGACATGATCAGCGGCCGGGAGCTCCGGATGTGGAAGGAGAAATATCCCGGCCGCAAGGTCGTCTGCTATGTCAACACGAGCGCCGAGGTCAAGGCCGAGAGCGACATCTGCTGCACCTCGTCGAACGCCGTGGCCGTGGTCAACTCGCTCGCCGAGGAGGAGGTCCTGTTCGTGCCCGACAAGAACCTGGCCGCCTACGTCGCCCGCGAGACCGGCCGGCGCATCGTCGCCTGGGACGGCTATTGCTATGTCCACCACAAGTTCCGGCCCGAGGACATCCGGGCCGCCCGCGCCGCCCATCCCGGGGCCGAAGTCTGGGTCCACCCGGAGTGCCCGCTCGACGTCATCGACCTCGCCGACCGGGTCCTGTCGACGGGGAAGATGGCGGCCGAGGCGCGCACGACGTCGGCCCGGGACGTCGTCGTCGGCACGGAAAAGGGCATCATCCACAGGCTGACGAAAGAGAACCCGGCCGTCCGCTTCCATCCGGCCCGCGATTCGGCCCTCTGCGTCAACATGAAGATGACGACCCTCGAGAAGGTCCTGGCCGCGCTCGAGGGGAAGGTGCCTCCCGTGACGGTGCCGCCGGACGTCGGCCGACCGCGCCCGGGGGGCCATCGAGGCCATGCTCAGGATCGCGTGAACCCGATCGCGAATCGCCATCCCCACGAAGGAGGAAGATGATGAAGAAGATGACCGAAGCGAACGTCAAGGACGCCCTCGCCGGCGAGAGCCAGGCCCATATCAAATACCTGGCTTTCTCCGAGAAGGCCGCGGCCGAGAAACTGCCGAACGCGGCCCGCCTCTTCAAGGCCGCCTCGTTCTCGGAACAGGTCCACGCCACGAACCATCTCAAGACGCTCGGCGGGGTCGGCCCGACCAAGGACAACCTCGCCGCCGCCGCGGGCGGAGAGGGTTTCGAGGTCGAGGAGATGTATCCGGCCTACCTCAACGTGGCCCGGGCCCAGGGGGAGAAGACGGCCGAGACGTCCCTCAACGCGGCCATGGAGGCCGAAAAGGTCCACCTCGGCCTCTACCAGGCCGCCCAGAAGGCCGTCGCGTCCGGCCGGGACGCCGCCGCGACGCCGGTCCACGTCTGCTCGATGTGCGGCTTCACCATGGAGGGCGAGGCCCCGGACTTCTGCCCGGTCTGCGGCGCGCCGAAGTCGAAGTTCGTCACCTTTTAAGGAAGGGAGGCCGCGATGTCCATCGACCCCACGCTCAAGCCCTGGCAGGTCCTCGCCGTCGCCCTCCGGTCCGAGGTCGACGCGGCCGCGTTCTACACGCGGCTCCAGGAGAAGGTCAAGAACGTCCTCCTCGTCCAGAAGCTCAAGTTCCTGGCCCTCGAGGAGGAACACCACCGGCGGATCCTCGAGCACGTCGCCGCCGACCGCTACCCGGGCCGGCCCCTCGAGGCGCCGGCCGGGGCGCTCATGCCGCCGATCGCCGCCTCGCTCGGCGCCGACCCGCCCGTCCTCGCCCTGTTCCAGGCGGCCCTGGCGGCCGAGGTGGCGGCCGAGCGCTTCTACATGGAGACCGGGGAGCGGGCCGAGGACGAGGCCAGCCGCAAGATCCTGGCCTATCTCGGCCGCGTCGAGCGGAGCCACCAGGCCATGCTCAAGTCCGAGATCGACCTTCTCGAGAAGTTCCCCGACTACTACAACGTCGAGGATTTCCACATCGGGCAGGACCTCTTCCACGTCGGGCCCTGAGCCCGCCGTCCGCCCGGCCGGCCGCGGCGCCGGCGGAACGGGAAAGGAGGCGGCGTGAAGAACGCCTGGCGCATCGGCCGCATTTTCGGCATCGACATCCGCATCGACTCGAGCTGGCTCCTCATCTTCGTCCTCTTCAGCTGGTATCTCGCGCGGGATCTATTTCCCGAAGGCCCATGCCGATTGGCCCCGGGCCCTCGACTGGGGCATGGGCCTCCTGACGAGCCTCTTTTTCTTCGGCTCCGTCCTGGCCCACGAGCTGGCCCACTCCTTCGTGGCCAAGAAGCAGGGCGAGGAGGTCTCGAGCATCACCCTCTTCATCCTCGGCGGCGTCGCCCAGATCAAGGAGGAGCCCGACGAACCGCTCAAGGAGTTCGGCATGGCCGTCGTCGGGCCGCTCTCGAGCTTCGTCCTGGCCGCGGTCTTCTTCCTCGTCTCGGCCCTCGCTCGCGCCCGTCAGCGAGCCGGTCGGGTCCGCCGCCTTCTTCCTCTTCTAGCACGAACCTCGTCCTGGGCGCCTTCAACCTCCTGCCCGGCTTCCCCATGGACGGCGGCCGGGTCTTCCGGTCCATCGTCTGGAAGATCACGGGGACCTCAAGAAGGCGACCCGGCTCGCCTCGCTCGTCGGCGACGGCATCGCCTTCCTGATGATCTTCCGCGGCGTCTTCGTCATCCTCCGAGGGCGACTTCGGCGGACTGTGGTGGGTCCTCATCGGCTGGTTCCTGCACAACGCCTCCCGCCAGGGCTACGCCCAGGTCATGATCAAGTCGGCCCTGGCGGGCCTGAAGGCCCGGGACCTCATGACCACCGAGTTCGAGACCGTGCCCGCCGGGCTGCCCGTCCAGTCCCTCGTCGACGACTACATCCTGAAGAAAAAGGAGCACGTCTTCCTGGTCACCGTGGGCGGGGACCTCAAGGGGATCGTCTGCCTCGACGACGTCAAGGCCCTGCCGCGGGAGGAATGGGCGAACTCGCCCGTGTCGCAGATCATGACGCCCAAGGACCGGCTCCAGTCCGTCGCGCTCGACGCCGACGGCAACGCGATCCTGGCCAGCCTCGCGACGCGCGATGTCAACCAGGTCCCGGTCATGGAGGGGGAAAGGGTCGTCGGGATCATCTGCCGGACCGACGTCCTCAAGGTCCTCCAGCTCCGCTCCGACCTCGGTGTCTAGGGGAGGGAGGCCAGGCCCATGGACGACAACGCCCGTCGCGTCCGCGAGATCATCCGGCTCCTGCGCAGGCACTATCCCGCGAGCCGGACGGCCCTCGACTTCCGCGACCCGTTCGGCATCCTCGTCGCGACCATCCTGGCCGCCCAGTGCACGGACGAGCGGGTCAACAAGGTCACGCCGGCCCTCTTCCGGAAGTATCCCGGCGCCGGCCGACTTCGCCCGGGCCGACCGGGCCGAGCTCGAGGCGATGATCCGGCCGACCGGCTTCTTCCGGAACAAGGCCAAGGCCATCATCGGCGCCTCGCAGAGGATCGTCGAGGACTACGGCGGCGTCGTGCCGGACACGATGGAGGAGCTCGTGACCCTGCCGGGCGTCGCCCGCAAGACGGCCAACATCGTCCTCTCCGCGGGCTACGGCAAGGCCGAGGGCATCGCCGTCGACACGCACGCCCGCCGGCTGTCCCAGCGGCTCGGGCTGAGCCGCGAGAACGACCCGGACAAGATCGAGCGCGACCTCCTGCGCCATCGTCCCGAAGAAGGACTGGCTCGATTTCAACTACCTGCTCGTCGACCACGGCCGGGCCGTCTGCCAGGCCCGCAAGCCGCGCTGCCCGGAGTGTTTCCTGCGGCGGCTGTGCCCGTCGGCGGCCAAGTTCTTCCCGGAGCTCAGGAAGGCATGATCAAGGAAGCGATGCTCTGGAGCCCCGCCGAGGACGGCAAGGTCGCCTGCGCCCTCTGCGCCCACCGCTGCCTCATCGCCCCGTCGAAGACGGGGATGTGCGGCGTGCGGAGGAACCGGGACGGCCGCCTCGAGACCCTCGTCTACGGCGAGGTCATCGCCGCCCACGTCGACCCCATCGAAAAGAAGCCCCTCTACCATTTCCTTCCCGGGTCGACGGCCCTCTCGATCGCGACGCCGGGCTGCAATTTCCGCTGCGGCTTCTGCCAGAACTGGCAGATCTCGCAGGCGCCGCGGCGGGAGGGCGGCGCGATCGGCGGCGAGCCGTTCCCGCCCGAGGACGTCGTCCGGGAGGCCCGGGCCCACGGCTGCCGGAGCATCTCCTACACCTACACCGAGCCGACCATCTTCTTCGAGTACGCCTACGATACGGCCCGGCTGGCCAAGGAGGCCGGGCTGGCCAACAACTTCGTCACCAACGGCTACATGACGGCCGAAGCCCTGACCGCCATCCGGCCGTACCTCGACGCGGCCAACGTCGACCTCAAGGCCTTCAAGGACGAGACCTACAAGAAGGTCTGCGGGGCCCGGCTCGAGCCCGTCCTCGAGACGATCCGCCTGATGCGCGAGCTCGGCGTCTGGGTCGAGGTCACGACCCTGGTCGTGCCCGGCCTGAACGACGGCGACGAGGAGCTCCGCGGCATCGCCCGCTTCCTGGCCGGCGTCGACCCCGACATCCCCTGGCACATCAGCCGCTTCCATCCCGACTTCGAGTACACGGACGCGCCGCCGACGCCCGTCGCGACCCTGCGGCGGGCGTTCGAGGCCGGGAAGAGCGAAGGCCTCCACTACATCTATATAGGGAACGTCGAGGGCGAGTCGGAGGACACGCTCTGCCCGCAGTGCGGCGCCGTCCTCATCCGGCGGCGGGGCTTCTCCGTCGCCGCGAACCGCGTCGCCGGGCGGCGCCTGCCCCTCCTGCGGCCGCCGCATCGCCGGCGTCTTCGATTGAGGCGCGCCGTGGAACGCTACCGCATCCTCCCGCACACCGCCGACGGCAAGTTCCGGGCCTACGGCCGGACGCTCGAGGAGGCCTTCGGGAACGCCGCCCTGGCCACGGCCTCGCTCATGTGGGACTGGGAGAAGGTCGAGCCGCGGCGTCGCCAGCCCGTCCGCGTCGCGGGCCGGGACCGCGAGCAGCTCCTGGTCAAGTTCCTCGGCGAGGTCGTCTTCCTCTTCGAAACGCAGAAGTTCCTGCTGGCCGCCGTGTACGGCCTCCGGATCCGGCAGGAGGAAGGAGGCTGGACCCTCGAGGCCGACTTCCGGGGCGACACCCTCTCCGACCGGTACGAGCTCCACGGCGACGTCAAGGCCGTGACCTACAACGAGATGAAGATCGAGCTAGCGACGGCGGCGGCGTCGTCCTCCAGGTCGTCGTCGACATGTGAGGCGTGGCATGGACCTCCGGAAGGTCGGCGACAACATCTGGGAGATCCCGAAGCAGGGGGAGATGAGCGTCCCGGCCCTCGATCTACGCCTCGCGAGCGCCTGCTGGCCGACGTCCGGCGCGACCTGACCCTCGCCCAGGCCCGGAACGTGGCCTGCCTGCCGGGCATCCAGCGCATGTCCTACGTCATGCCCGACGCCCACCAGGGCTACGGTTTCCCGATCGGCGGCGTCGCCGCCTTCGATCTCGACGAGGGCATCATCTCGCCCGGCGGCGTCGGCTACGACATCAACTGCGGCGTCCGGCTCCTGCGCACGGACTTCGCGCGAAGCCGACGTCACGGCCCGGCGGAAGGAGCTCCTGGCCGAGATCTTCAAGGAGGTCCCGGCCGGGGTGGGGAAGGGCGGCGTCACCAGGCTCAGCCGCGGCGTCCTCAAGGAGATCCTGGCCAAGGGGCCGAGTGGGCCGTCGAGAACGGCTACGGCACGGCGGACGACCTCGAGCGCACCGAGGAGCGCGGCCGGATGAAGGAGGCCGACCCGGCCGCCGTTTCCGACCGGGCCATGGAGCGCGGCATCCCGCAGCTCGGCACGCTCGGCGCGGGCAACCACTTTCTCGAGATCCAGAAGGTCGAGCGGATCTTCGACAAGGACGCGGCCGCGGCGTTCGGGCTCGACGGGCCGAGGGCCAGGTCCTGGTCATGATCCACTGCGGCAGCCGCGGCCTCGGCCACCAGGTGGCGACGGACTACATCGAGCTCATGGAGAACGCCTTCGGGACCGAGGGGCTGCCGGACCGCGAGCTCGTCAACGCCCCCTTCCGCTCGGAGCTCGGGCAGCGCTATTACCGGGCCATGTGCGGCGGCCGTGAACTACGCCTTCGCCAACCGGCAGATGATCGCCCACTGGGTCCGGGAGGTCTTCGCCAGGGTCCTCGGCAGGGCGGAGGGGATGCGCCAGGTCTACGACGTCTGCCACAACGTGGCCAAGGTCGAGAGCCACGCCGAGGGCGGCCGGACGCGGCCGCTCTGCGTCCACCGCAAGGGCGCGACGCGGAGCTTCGGCCCGGGCCGGCCCGAGATCCCCGAGGCCTACCGGGCCGCGGGCCAGCCCGTCATCATCCCCGGGAGCATGGGCACGGCGTCCTATCTCCTGGTCGGGACGGCCGAGGCCGAGGGCCTGAGCTTCGGCTCGACGGCCCACGGCGCGGGCCGGGTCATGTCCCGCCACGAGGCCCTGCGGCGCTTCCGCGGCGAGCAGATCCGCGACGACCTGGCCAGCCGCGGCATCGAGCTCAAGTCGACGAGCTGGAAGGGCGTCGCCGAGGAGGCCTCGGCCGCCTACAAGGACGTCGACGAGGTCGTCCGCGTCTCGGACGAAGTCGGGCTCGGCCGCCTCGTCGCCCGGCTCCTCCCGGTCGGCGTCATGAAAGGATGACATTCGGGTCGCCCCTCCTCGTCCGGACGACTACGTCTCTCTTCGCCGGCCTCGGCGCCGCACCGAGCTCGTCGGCGTCGAGGCAGTTCAGGATGTCCGCCTTCCCGAGCCAGGCCCGGCGGGCGATGCCGACGCCGAAGCGCATCATGGCGCAGCCCGCCGGCGGAATGGGTGTCCGTGCCGATGCGTGATCTTGACCCCCTTCTCCTTGGCCTTCTTCAGGTGGAGCTCGTCGAGGTCGAGCCGGTCGAAGTAGGCGTTGAGCTCGAGGGCCTTGCCGTTCGCCGCGGCCGCGGCGATGACCCGGTCGAGGTCGACCTCGTAGCCCTCGCGGCCCGAGATCAGCCGGCCCGAGGGATGGGCGATCGTCCGCACGTACGGGTTCGCGAGGGCCCGGACCATGCGCTCGGTCACGTTCTGCTTGAACCCGGAGTGGACGGCGGCCACGACGAAGTCCAGCCGGGCGAGGAGATCGTCGGGGAAGTCGAGCGAGCCGTCGGCCAGGATGTCGACCTCGCGTCCCCGCGAGGACCCGGAATCCCCGGAGCGTCCGGTTGAGCGCTTCGATCTCCGCCATCTCGGCCGCGCAGCCGGTCGGCGGCGAGGCCGTGGGCGTAATGCGCGGCCTGCGAATGGTCGCAGACGGCGATATAGGAGTAACCCACCTTCCGGGCCAGGCCGACGACCTCGGCCAGGGACAGGTTCCCGTCGCTCGCCCGCGTGTGGACGTGGAGGTCGCCGCGGATGTCGCCTGGCTCGACGAGCCGGGGCAGGCGGCCGGTCATGGCCAGCTCGATCTCCCCCGTGTCCTCGCGCATCTCGGGCGGGATCCACGGCATGCCCAGGACCCGGTAGCAGTCCTCCTCCTCGCGGCTGGCCAGCCGTTTCGCGCCCCTGAAGACGCCGTACTCGGAGATCTTGAGGCCCCGCTCCTTGGCCAGCCCGCGGAGCTTGATGTTGTGGGCCTTCGAGCCGGTGAAGTAGAGGAGGGCGGCGCCGTACTCCGCCTCGGCGACGATGCGGAGGTCGACCTGGCGCTCGGTCTCGGCGGCGCGGACGACGATCGAGCCCTTGGTCTCGCCCTCCGCCAGGACCCGGACGGCGTCCGGGTGCCGCACGAAGTAGCGGATGATCTTCGCCCCGTTCTTCCCGCAGGCGAGGATGTCGATGTCGCCGACGGTCTCCTTCATCCGGCGGAGGGAGCCGGCGGCGGAGACGCGGCTGATGCCCGGCCCCTTCTCGAGATAGGCGACGACGCCGTCGGCGACGACGGCGGCCTCGCAGATGGAGATGCGCTCGGCGACCCGGGCCCGCGTCTCGATGGCCCGGCGGATGTTGTCGACCTTCTTCTCGCCCATGCCCTTGAGCGCGGCCAGGGAGCCGTCGGCGATCGCCCGCTTGAGGTCGTCGAGTCCCCGGACGCCGAGCTCCTGGTGCATGAGGTGGATCGTCTTGCCGCCGAGGCCCTGGATCTCGAGGAGGCCGAGGAGGCCCTCGGGAAGGCCCGTCATGGCCTCTTTGAGCTTGGCCATCCTGCCGGTCTTGAGGTACTCCTCGACCTTCTCGGCCAGGCCGCTCCCGATGCCGGGGATCGTCCGCAGGCGGCCCTCGCGGGCCACGGCCTCGATGTCCTCGGTCATGTCCTGGAGGATGCGCGCGGCCTTGCGGTAGGCCACGACCTTGAAGCCGGACTCGCCGCGGATCTCCAGGGCGTCGGCGATGCGGTCGAAGAGGCCGGCGATCTCCGCGTTTTTCATCGGGTTCCCCTTCGGCTCTAGATTAGTCCAAGCCCGACCGGGATTCAATGTCCGTACGTGTTGCCGATTCCCATCTTAGGAGCGGACGGGTCCTGTCCTGGTGCGTCCCCGTCCGGCCTTCGGAGCCTCGGGGTTGGCCTCCACTCCAGAGTGCGGTTCTTCACGCCTCCCCGAACCGTTCTTTCTCGGCGTCTGCGGAACTCGTTCAGCACTCTCCTGAGGAGTGCGGGCAAATCACGAGTGGACTCACTCGTGGAGGCATCCCGAACGGTCGAAGGACTTCGGACAGGACCGCGTCCGGGCAACTCCGATCATAGGTCCGGAATCGGGTTGACATTTCCAGCGGCGGCCTCTAAGGTAAAGGCACCCATGCGCGTCCTCCTGGCCGGCTACAACGTCGACAGCGCCGTCCTCGACGAGCTGCGGCGAAACTCCCCGCCCCGCGACGACGTGACGCCGGAAACGCTCGCCGCCTCCTACGCCCGGATCTCGCGGGACGCGCGGCCGGCCGACGAGCTGCGGGCCGCGGCCCGGGCCGAGGTCGAGCGGGCGCGGCGCTCGAACCAGACGATCATCTTCAAGATGGGCCACCACTCCGTGGCCGAGCACGCCGTCTTCAACTTCGACATCATCGGCGCGAGCCGCCTGGCCATCGAGGAGATCGAGCGGTTCCGCCTCTGCTCGTTCACGGAAAAGTCCCAGCGCTACATCACCTTGGGCGAGGACTTCGTCGTGCCCGCGGAGATCCGGCGGGCCGGCGGGGAGGACCTCTTCGTCTCGACCGTGCGGGCGCAGAACGCCCTCTACCACACGTTCTACGAGCGGCTCCGGCCGCACGTCTTCGACAAGCACCGGGAGGAGGCCGAGAACCCCAGGAACCACGCCGTCCTCGACGGCTGGGCCAAGGAGGACGCCCGCTACATCGTCAGCCTGGCGACCGAGGGGCAGCTCGGCCTGACCATCAACGGCCGCAACCTCGAGCTCCTCATCCGCCGCTTCGCCGCCCTCGAGAGCGAGGAGATCCGGGAGCTCAACGCCCGGCTGTCGGCCCTGGCCAAGGAGGTCGCGCCGTCCATCATCCTCTTCACCGAGGCCTCGGAGTTCGACGCCCGGACCCGCGCCGATCTCGAGCGGGCCGCGGCCGCGCTGCCCGAGGCGAGGCGGGCCGGGCGGGGGAGAGGAGGGCGCGCCGGCGTCGCCCTGGCGGGCTTCACCCCCGACGGCGACGACCGCGTCCTGGCCGCCCTCCTCCATTCCGCGTCCGGGTCCTCCTACGCCGCCTGCCTCGAGCGGGTGAAGGCCGCCGGGCCGGCGCGGCGGAAGGAGTTCGTCCGCGCCGCTTTCCGGCGCATGGAGTTCTACGATTTCCCGCTCCGGGAATTCGAGCACGCCGACCTCGCCTTCGACCTCGTCGTCTCCGCGTCCTGCTTCGCCCAGCTCAAGCGGCACCGCATGGCCACGCTGACCCGGCAGCCCTACGACCCGGCGCTCGGCGTGACCGTCCCGCCGTCGATCCGGGAGATCGGGGCCGAGCGCGGAGTTCCTGGAGATGATCGCGCGGACGGACGAAGCCCATGCCGTCCTGCGGAAGACGGCCGGCCCGGCCGCGGACTACGTCCTGACCAACGCCCACCGCCGCCGGGCCCTGATCAAGCTGAACGTCCGGGAGCTCTACCACGTCTCGCGGCTGCGCGAGGACGCCTCGGCCCAGTGGGAGATCCGCGAGGTCGCGGCGGAGATGTCGCGCCTGGCCCGCCGGCGGATGCCGCTCGCGTGCCTTCTCCTCGGCGGCAAGGACGCCTACCCGGAGCTCTACGCTCGCGTCTTCGGCGAGCGGCCCCGCGCCGTGCCGCCGAAGGTCCTCGTGTGAGGGCTATTTTTTGAGCAGCTTGAAGGCGCGGTCCCAGTTCTCCGTCCGGATGGCGTTCTGGATGTAAACCAGGGCCAGCGGCTCGAGCAGCCGCGCCGCCTCGAGCCCGCCCATGTCGATGACCCCCCAGCCGAAGTCGCGGCAAATCCCTCCGACGAGCTTCCGGGCGGCCTCGTCGTTCCCGCAGATGAACATGTCGGGAGGCCCGCCCGGGAACGACGGCTTGATCATGTGGGCGTGGTTGACGGTGTTGAACGCCTTGACGACCTTCGCCTTGGGCAGCCAGCGCTGGACCTGCTCTGCGCGCCGAGTCGCTCGCCGCCCACGGCCAGCTCGGGCAGGGCTTTCGGCCGGAAGAGCAGGGGGTTGGTGGCGTCGATGACGACCTTGCCGGCGAGGTTCTCCGGCCCGGCCAGCCGCACGGCGTTCTCCGTCCCCGCCCAGTGCGTCGCCAGGACGGCCATCTCGCCGAAGGCCGCCGCCTCGCCGAAGGTCCCGGCCGAGGCCTTCTTGCCCGGCCCGGCCGAGCCAGGCCTTGATCTCCTCCTTGCCCGGATGGCGGCTTCCCATCTTGACTTCATGTCCCAGGCCGACGAAGCCGAGCCCCAGGTCCTGGCCCACGCCCCCCGATCCGAGGATGCCGATTCTCATGATCCCCTCCTTTAGCGACGGATTCGACATCCATTATTGCAGGCGTCCGCGGAGCGGTCAAATTGCTGGGGGATAAGAAAAAGAGGGACTGTCCCGCTTTCGGGGACAGTCCCTCTTTGTTTCTAAAGGATGAAGACGCGGCGGCCCCGGACCTCGAGCCGGCCTTCGAAGTAGAGCCGGACGGACTCCGGGTAGATCCTGTGCTCCTCGACCAGGATGCGCGCGGCCAGCGTCTCCTCCGTGTCGTCCTGGAGGACGGGCACGGCGGCCTGGAGGATGATCGGGCCCATGTCCACCTCGGCGGCGACGAAGTGGACCGTGCACCCGGAGACGCGGACGCCCCAGTCGATGGCCTTCTGCTGGACATGGAGGCCGGGGAAGGCGGGCAGCAGGGCGGGGTGGATGTTGACGATGCGGTGCTTGTAGGCGTCGCAGAACTGCGGCGTCAGGACCTTCATGTACCCGGCCAAGCAGATGAGGTCGATCCCCCGGGCGTCCGACCTCGCGGGCGGCGGCCCGGTCGTAATCCTCGCGCGAGGCGAAGAGCTTGGCGTCGAGGAACGCCGTCTCGAGCCCCCACTCCTTCGCCTTGAGCAGGCCGGGCGCGTCCGCCTTGTTGGAGAGGACGAGGCCGATCTCGGCGTCGATGGCCCCCTCGCGGGCGGCCTCGCGGATGGCCATGAAGTTGGAGCCCCGGCCGGAGAGGAAGACGGCGACCCGGCCCCTCTTCTTCGGGCTGCGGAACGTCGCTTCGTCCATGGGTCCCCTTTTAGCGGCGGACGCGGAAGGCGGCCGGGAGGCTGTCCTTCCAGCTCCGGAAAGCGTCCTCGACCGGCACGCGGATGAGGTCCCGGCCCTGATGGCGGAGGACGATGTCCTGGCCGCCGGTCCGGCCGACGGCCGCGAGCCGCACCCCGGCCGCCTTGGCCAAGGCCAGGAGCTTGTCGAGGTCGGTCTTGCGCGCGCTGATGAGGATGCGCGACTGGGTCTCGCCGAAGGCCAGCGCGTCCGGGCGGATGGGGTCCTCGAGCTCGACGAGGCAGCCCATCTGGCCGCGGGAGTGGAACGAGCTCTCGGCCACGGCCACGGCCAGGCCGCCCTCCGAGAGGTCGTGGGCCGAGGCGACGAGCCCGGCCTCGATGGCCTGGAGGCAGAACCTCTGGACGCGCCTCTCGGCGGCGAGGTCCAGGCGCGGCGGCGCCCCCGCCTTGAGGCGGTGGACGATGCGCAGGTACTCCGAGCCGCCGAGCTCCTCGCGGTTCTCGCCGACGAGGAGGATCGTGTCGCCGGCGTCCCTGAAGCCGGGCCCGACCGTCTTCCGCACGTCCTCGATGATGCCGACGATGCCCAGGACGGGCGTCGGATGGATGGAGACGCCCTCGGTGTCGTTGTAGAAGCTGACGTTGCCGCCGGTGACGGGGATCTCGAAGGCCCGGCAGGCCTCGGCCAGGCCGTCGATGACCTGCTCGAACTGCCACATGACCTCCGGCTTTTCGGGATTGCCGAAGTTCAGGCAGTTCGTGACGCCGATCGGCCGGGCCCCGACACAGGCCAGGTTCCGGCAGGCCTCGGCCACGGCCGCGGCGCCCCCGGTCCTCGGGTCGAGGAGGGCGTAGAGCGAGTTGCCGTCGAGGGTCATGGCCAGGGCCTTCTTCGACCCCTTGATCCGCAGGACGGCCGCGTCGGCGCCCGGCAGGACGGCCGTGTTGACCTGGACCATGTGGTCGTACTGGCGGAAGACCCACTCCTTGTCGGCGATCGTCGGCGAGGCCAGGACGCGCAGAAAAATGTCGTCGAAATCGGCCGGGACGGGCAGGAGGGGGAGCCGGGAATGGCCGGGGGCCTGGGCCGGCGGGCGGCTGGCCCGGCGGTAGGCGGGGCAGAGGTTGACGACGGCATCGACGGGGATGTCGACGACGACCTCGCCCTTGAACCTGACGCGGACCTGGCCGCCCTCGGTGACGTGCCCGATGATCGGGGCGTCGAGGTCCCACTTGGCGAAGACCTCCTGGACCCTCTTGACGTTCTCTTTCGTCGTGACGAGGAGCATGCGCTCCTGCGACTCGGAGAGCATGATCTCGTAGGGGGTCATGCCGGCTTCGCGCTGGGGCACGAGGTCGAGGTCGATCTCGATGCCGACCCCTCCCTTGGCCGCCATCTCGGTCGTCGAGCAGGTCAGCCCGGCCGCGCCCATGTCCTGGATGCCGACGATGAGGTCGCGGGACATGACCTCCAGGCAGGCCTCGAGCAGGAGCTTCTCCTTGAACGGGTCGCCGACCTGGACGTTGGGCCGCTTGTGCTCGGTCTCCTTGCCGAATTCCGCCGAGGCCATGGTCGCGCCGTGGATGCCGTCCCGGCCGGTCTTGGCGCCGACGTAGAGGACGGGGTTGCCGATGCCCTCGGCCTTGGCGTAGAAGATCTTGTCCTTGTCGGCGAGCCCCAGGCAGAAGACGTTGACCAGGGGGTTCGCGGAGTAGCATTCGTCGAAGTAGATCTCGCCGCCGACGGTCGGGACGCCGATCGAGTTGCCGTAGCCGGCGATGCCGGAGACGACGCCTTCCATGATGGACCGGTTCTTCGGGTCCGTCGGCGGGCCGAAGCGCAGGGAGTCGAGGACGGCGATGGGCCGGGCGCCCATGGTGAAGATGTCGCGGAGGATGCCGCCGACGCCCGTGGCCGCGCCCTGGAAGGGCTCGATGTAGGAGGGGTGGTTGTGGGATTCGATCTTGAAGACGACGACCTGGCCGTCGCCGATGTCGAGGACGCCGGCGTTCTCCCCGGGCCCCTGGACGACGTGCTTGCCCGGCCGTCGGCAGCTTCTTCAGGTGGACCTTGGAGCTCTTGTAGCTGCAGTGCTCGGACCACATGACCGAGAAGATGCCGAGCTCGGTCAGGTTCGGCTCGCGGCCGACGAAGCCGACGATGGCCCGGTACTCCTCCTCGCGTCAGGTTGTGCTGGTCCAGGATCTTCTCATCGACCATGGCGGGCCTTCGTTCGCGCGGGGGTGGCCTTCGGCTTGCGGCGCGCCGCGAAGCCCGCGACGAGGGATTCGAAGATGACACGGCCGTCCTCGCTCCCGAGGAGGGCCTCGGACGCCCGCTCGGGATGGGGCATCAGGCCCAGGACGTTGCCGGCCTTGTTCGTCGAGGCCGGCGATGTTGTTGAGCGAGCCGTTGACGTTGGCCGCCGCGGTCACCCGGCCGGCGGCGTCGCAGTAGCGGAAGACGACCTGGCGGTGCCGCTCGATGTCGGCCAGCGTCCGCGGCGGGGCGTAGTAGTTGCCGTCGAAGTGGGCGATGGGGATGCTCAGGACCTGGCCCTCGCGGGCGGCCCCGGTGAAGGGCGTGCCGGCGTTCTCGACGCGGATGCGGACGTGCTGGCAGAGGAACTTCAGGTCCTTGTTCCGGAGCATGGCCCCCGGCAGGAGGCCGAGCTCGAGGAGGACCTGGAAGCCGTTGCAGATGCCCAGGACGAGCCCGCCCCTGCGGGCGAAGGCCCTGACCTCCCTGCATGAGCGGGGAGAAGCGGGCGATGGCGCCGGAGCGCAGGTAGTCGCCGTAGGAGAAGCCGCCCGGCAGGACGACGCAGTCGACGCCCTTGAGGTCGTGGTCCTTGTGCCAGAGGAGGACCGTGTCCTGCTTGACGACGGACTTGAGGGCGTAGAGCGTGTCGTAGTCGCAGTTGGAGCCGGGGAACTGGACGACGCCGAATCTCATGCTCATTTCCCCGCGGGCGACTTGATGAACTCCCAGGTGTATTTCTCGATGATGGGGTTGGCCAGGACCTTGTGGGCGATCTCGGCGACGAGGGCCTCGGCCTCCTTCTTCGGCACGCGGTCGAGCTCGAGCTCGAAGACCTTGCCCTGCCGGACGTCCTGGACGGCGGCGTAGCCCATCGTGTGGAGGGCGTTCTTGACCGTCTGGCCCTGGGGGTCGAGGACGCTGTCCTTGAACGAAACGAGGATCCTAACTCTCATCGGCGAATACCCTTTCAAAGATGTCGTCGATTTTTGCGAGGTAGGGCTCGAGGGAGAAGCAGGCGGCGACCTCGGCGGGCGAGAGGGCCTTGGCCACGTCGGGGTCGGCGGCGGCGAGCTTGCGGAAATCGAGCCCCTCGTTCCAGGCCCTGAGGCTGTTCCGCTGGACGAGCTGGTAGGCGTCCTCGCGCGTCAGGCCCTTCCTGGTCAGGGCCAGGAGGACGCTCTGGGAGAAGATCAGGCCGCGCGTGGCGTCGATGTTGGCCCGCATCCGGTCGGGGTGGACGGTCCAGTGGCCGACGATGTCGATGGCCTCGGCCAGCAGGAAGTCGGTCAGGATGAACGAGTCGGGGAAGACGACCCGCTCGGCCGAGGAGTGGGAGATGTCCCGCTCGTGCCAGAGGACCATGTTCTCCAGGCCGACCTGGGCGTTGGCCCGGACGAGGCGGGCCAGGCCGGAGATCCGCTCGCAGCGGACGGGGTTCTTCTTGTGCGGCATCGAGGAGGAGCCCTTCTGGCCCTTGGTGAACGGCTCCTCGACCTCGCCGACCTCGGTCCGCTGGAGGTGGCGGATCTCGACGGCGAATCTTCTCGACCGAGGTCGCGAGCAGGGCCAGGGCCTGGAGGACCTCGGCGTGGCGGTCCCGCTGGAGGACCTGGGTCGAGACCAGGGCCGGCCGGAGCTTGAGCCTGCCGGAGGGCCGTCGTCTCGACGCGCGGGTCCAGATGGATGTAGGTCCCGACCGAGCCCGAGATGCGGCCGACCGAGATGACGTCGAGGGCCTCGTCCAGCCGGCGGAGGTGGCGCCTGATCTCCTCGTACCAGACGAGGATCTTGAAGCCGAAGGTCACCGGCTCGGCGTGGATGCCGTGGGTCCGGCCGATGCACGGGGTCTTCTTGTACTTGAGGGCCTGCCGCTTGAGCAGGCGGAGGAGGTCCGCGAGCGCCGGCCCGGACCTTGAGCAGGGACTCGCGGATGAGCAGGGAGAGGGCGGTGTCGACGACGTCGTAGGAGGTCAGGCCGAGGTGGATGTAGCGCGACTCGGGGCCGACCTTCTCCGCGACCGAGGTCAGGAAGGCGATGATGTCGTGCTTGACGACCTTCTCGATCTCGTCGATGCGGGCCACCGAGAAGCCGCCTTGGCCTTGATCTCGCGGAGCGCGGGCCGGGGGATCTTGCCCAGGCGGGCCCAGGCCTCGCAGACGGCGAGCTCGACGTCGAGCCATTTCCGGTAGCGGTTCTCGTCGGTCCAGATGGCGCCCATCTCCGGGCGCGTATAGCGCTCGATCATGACCTCCTGCCTTTCCTCTGGAGAGGCCAAATGATAACAGCAGCCCCGCGGGGTTGTCAACGAAATCGGCGTAAAAAAGGGGCTCCCGGGCCATTTCCGGCCCCCTGGGGCTCGGGGGGGCCGGGGCGGCTCGGAAGGCGGGGCAGGGGGGCTCCCCTGAGGGCAAAGGTTGGGCTATAATGCGTGTCTAAGGTTAAGAGGGACAGATGGATGAACGGCCGGATGAGGTCCTCGTCGGGGACGTCCAACGGGGGCGGACCGAGGCCTTCTCGGAGCTCGCCCGCCGCCACCAGCAGAGGGTCTTCCGGCTGGTCTACGGGATGACGAGGAACCGTTCGGACGCGGACGACCTGAGCCAGGAGGTTTTCATGACGGCTTTCCGCTCGATCTCGGGCTTCAACGGGAGGTCGAGCTTCTATACCTGGCTCTACCGGATCGCCGTCAACCGGACCCTCAATTTCCTGAGGGAGCGCGGTCCGGAGAAGGGCCGGGCCGAGTTCGATGAGAACGTGGCCTGCGGCGGGGACCCTCCGGCGGAGGCCTCTCCCGAGGCCCGCTCGATCGACGGCGAGCTCCGCCGCCGCCTGGCCGAGGCCGTCGACGCCCTGCCGCCGCACTTCAAGGCGTCCTTCCTCCTGGTCGTGGACCAGGGGCTGAGCCACGCCGAGGCGGCGCGGGCCCTGGGCTGCTCGGAGAACACCGTTTCCTGGCGGATGCACAAGGCCCGCAAGCTCCTCCAGGCCAGGCTCAAGCCGTATGTCAGCGAGGTCGGAACATGAGATGCGAACGAGCGGAACGGATGATCTCCGACGCCCTGGACGGGGCCCTGTCCGGGCGCAGGGCGGTCCGGCTGGCGCGCCACCTCGAGGGCTGCGCGGCCTGCCGCGGGTACGAGCGGGAGGCGCGGCTCATCCAGGCCCGCGCGGGCGGCCTGGCCGACCCCGGCCTGACGGCGGGCGACTGGGCGGATTTCGGCCGTCGCCTCGAGGCCAGGGTGGCCGCCGCCTCCGGACCGGAGCCGGCGAGGGCCGGGAGGGGGGCGCCGCGTCTCCCGGGCGCGAAGTGGGCCTGGGCCGCGGCGGCCTCGGCCGCCCTGGCCCTCCTCGCGGTCTACCTGGTCTTCCTGCGGCCGGGGGCGGGGCGGGAGGCGGTCCCCTTGCCGTACGAGGATTCCCTGGCCCAGGTCCTCGTCGAGGCCGGCGCGACCCCGGAGCTCGAGAGCTCGCTCGACAGGGCCGTCGTGGCCTCGATCGAGGAGACGGTCCGGCCGGCGGCCGGGGAACCCCCGGTCTCCTTCGGCGACAACCCGCTCTTCTGGGAGTCCTTGACCGAGGGGGAGCTGGGCGACGATCGAGTCCGCTCTGCAAAAAGAAACGAAACTCGGAGGAGTGTCATGAACGCGATGACCAAGAAAGGGATCATCCTCTTCGCCGCGGCCGTCCTCATGGGCGCGGCGGCGGCCGGGCCGCTCCAGGGGCAGCCTCAGAACCGGGCCCGTCTCCGGGACAACATCAACACCCTGCGGTTGCTGCGCATGACGGAGGCCCTCGAGCTGAGCGAAGCCCAGACGGCCAAGCTCTTTCCGGCCCTGACCCGGATCGACAAGGAGAAGTCCGAGCTGCAGAACCGCATGGGCGCCGCGCTCCGCGACCTCCGGGCGGCCCTCGACCGGACGCCGGCGCGCGAGCCGGAAGTCCTGGCCCTGGTCCAGCAGGTCCGCGACCTCCGGGAGTCCGTTCGGCAAAAGGACGCGGAGTTCGAAGCCGCCCTCGACGAGAGCCTGACGCCGGTCCAGAAGGGGAAGTATCTCATCTTCCTCGTCGACTTCGCCCGGGGGCTGGGGGAGAAGCTGAACCAGGCCCGGCAGGGCCGCCTGGGCCGTTAGGGGCGCCGCCCCCTGAAAATTCGAGGCGCCCCCTTGACAGGCGGGGGGATTTCGTATAACATAATTCGTGCGGTTCTGTCGTTTTCAGACTAACTCTCTGAAAAAGAACAACTTCGAGCTCGAGGAGAAAACTTTTTTATTTTTCAGCGCTTCTTCTGTACTTCTCCGCGACCGCGCGGAATTCGGCACTTCCCGAATGACGGTGCGCCAGCGTAGCTCAGTCAGGTAGAGCGGCTGATTTGTAATCAGCGGGTCAGGGGTTCGAATCCCTTCGCTGGCTTTGATGCGGCGATCGAGCGGACATCCTGACGAGGGACCAACCCGGCCGGCGGCGGGAGTTCCCATTCAGGACGCAGAAGAGGATCATCGAGGATGGTGCAAAAGCTGGGCAGGTTCCAGAGTGGCCAAATGGGGCGGGCTGTAAACCCGCTGCGGAAACGCTTCGGAGGTTCGAATCCTTCCCTGCCCACTTCCGCGGGAATAGCTCAGTTGGTAGAGCGTCAGCCTTCCAAGCTGAATGTCGCGGGTTCGAATCCCGTTTCCCGCTCTTCGACGAGTGTCGCGGGCCCAAGTAGCTCAGTTGGCAGAGCACGTCCTTGGTAAGGACGGGGTCACCAGTTCAACTCTGGTCTTGGGCTTTCTATTCAGAGACGGCGGTCCAGAAGATAGGACGCCCGGAGGAATGAAAGTATGGCCAAGAGGAAGTTCGAAAGAACCAAGCCTCACGTCAACATCGGCACGATCGGCCACGTGGACCATGGCAAGACGACGTTGACCTCGGCCATCACCCGGGTGCTGTCGAAGGCCAACGCGGCGAACGAGTTCCGGGCCTACGACCAGATCGACAACGCCCCGGAGGAGCGGGAGCGCGGCGTGACCATCAACATCGCCCATATCGAGTACGAGACGGCGAAACGGCACTACGCGCACATCGACTGCCCGGGGCACGCGGACTACATCAAGAACATGATCACAGGCGCGGCGCAGATGGACGGCTCGATCCTGGTCGTGGCCGCCGACGACGGCCCCATGCCCCAGACCCGGGAGCACATCCTGCTCGCCCGGCAGGTCAACGTGCCGGCCATCGTCGTCTTCCTGAACAAGGTCGACCTCGTCGGCGACCCCGAGATCCTCGACCTCGTCGAGCTCGAGATCCGGGACCTGCTGACGCGCTACGGATTCCCCGGCGCCCGGACGCCCGTCATCCGCGGCTCCGCGCTCCTGGCCATGCAGTCCGACGGCGACCCGGCGAACCCCTGGAACCGGAAGGTCCTCGAGCTCATGGACGCGGTCGACACGTTCGTCCCGGACCCGGTCCGGGCCGTCGACCTGCCGTTCCTCATGCCCATCGAGGACGTCTTCACCGTCTCCGGGCGCGGCACCGTCGTGACCGGCCGCGTCGAGCGGGGGCGGGTCCTGGTCGACGAGGAGGTCGAGGTCGTCGGCTTCCGCGAGACGAGGCGGAAGGTCGTGACCGGGGTCGAGATGTTCCGCAAGATCCTCGACGAGGGGCTGGCCGGCGACAACGTCGGCGTCCTCCTCGGGGGGACCGACAAGAACGAGGTCGAGCGCGGCATGGTCCTGGCGAAGCCGGGCTCGATCCGGCCGCACCGGAAGTTCCGGGCGGAGATCTACGTCCTGAAGAAGGAAGAGGGCGGGCGGCACACGCCGTTCTTCAGCGGCTACCGGCCGCAGTTCTACCTCCGGACGACGGACGTGACCGGGGCCGTCAAGCTCGTCGACGGCGTCGAGATGGTCATGCCCGGCGACAACGTCAACCTGGAGATCGAGCTGCTCACGGACGTCGCCCTGGAGAAAGGCCCTGCGGTTCGCCATCCGCGAGGGCGGGCGGACGGTCGGGGCCGGCACCGTCACGGAGGTCCTCGACTAGGGCCGGCGGACGGCGAGGAGTGAACGAGGGAAGGACCGAACATGCGCGAGATCATCACGCTCCAGTGCGGCGACTGCAAGCGCCGGAACTATTCGACGACGCGGAACAAGAAGAAGCAGACGGACAAGCTCGAGATCAAGAAGTTCTGCCCGTTCTGCCGGAAGCACACGCTGCACAAGGAAGTCAAGTAGGGCTCGACGGAGGGACAGGTGAGTAGCTCAATTGGTAGAGCAGCGGTCTCCAAAACCGCAGGTTGCGGGTTCGAGCCCTGCCTCACCTGCCATTTCCCCCAGGCCCGGCCGTCCCGGACGGCCCCGGCCGGGGGCGCCGGGAGAGGGACACCATGAATGACAAGATCCGTTGGTACAAACGGTTCGGGAACTTCCTGAAGGACGTCCGGTCGGAGCTGAAGAAGGTCACCTGGCCGGCCCGGCCGGAGGTCATCAGCACGACCATCGTCGTCATCGCGGCGACGATCTTCTTCGGGTTCTACCTGTTCCTCATGGACGTCGTCTTCTCCTGGCTCATCGGCAAGGTCCAGGGCCTGTTCGGGTAATTCACAGAGGGATCGCGCGATGGCAAAGAACTGGTACGTTGTCCATACTTACTCGGGGTTCGAGAAGTTCGTGGCGGAGTCCATCAAGCAGAAGGCCGCTGAGCTCCACATCGAGGACCAAGTCGGCCAGATCATCATCCCGACCGAGGACGTCATCGAGATCCGCGCCGGGAAGAAGGTCGTCTCGACGAAGCGCTCCTACCCGGGCTACATCCTCGTCGAGATGGAGATGAGCGACGAGAACTGGCTCATGATCCGGCAGGTCCCGAAGGTCACGGGCTTCGTCGGCTCCGGCCGGACCCCCACTCCCTTGAGCAAGAAGGAGGTGGGGCAGATCGTCGAGCACATGGAGACGACCTCGGAGAAGCCCAAGCCCAAGCACTCCTTCGAGAAGGGCGAGGCCGTCCGGATCATCGACGGCCCCTTCTTCAACTTCAACGGCATCGTCGAGGAGGTCAACCACGAGCGGAGCACGCTCAAGGTCCTGGTGACCATCTTCGGCCGGTCGACGCCCGTCGAGCTCGAGTTCCTGCAGGTGGAAAAGCTTTAGGAGGACGAGATGTCGAAAGAAATCGTCGCGAAAATCAAGCTGCGAGATCGTCGCCGGCCAGGCCAGCCCCGCCCCGCCCGTCGGGCCCGCCCTGGGCCAGCACGGCGTCAACATCATGCAGTTCGTCCGGGAGTTCAACGAGCGGACGGGCAAGATGGACGAGGGGACCGTCGTCCCCGTCCTCATCACCGTCTTCAAGGACAAGTCCTTCAACTTCATCCTCAAGACGCCGCCGGCCTCCTACCTCCTGAAGAAGGCGGCCGGGATCGCCAAGGGCTCCGGCGCCCCGAACAAGGACAAGGTCGGGACGGTGACCTGGAAGCAGATCGAGGACATCGCCCGGACGAAGCTCCCCGACCTCAACGCCTACGACGTCGAGGCGGCCAAGAAGATCATCGAGGGCACCGCCAAGAACATGGGATTGGAGATCGTCAGTGAATAAGCGCGGCAAGAACTACGTCAAGGCCAGGGAGACTCAAGGGGCCGGAGGCCCGGGAATACTCCGTCGAGGAGGCCGTCGCCCTGCTCAAGAAGGCCCACTACGCCAAGTTCGACGAGTCCGTCGACATGTCGATCCGGCTGGGCGTCAACCCCAAGTACTCGGACCAGATGGTCCGCGGCACGGTCGTCCTGCCCCACGGCACGGGCAAGACGAAGAAGATCTGCGTCATCGCGGCCGGGGAGAAGATCAAGGAGGCCGAGGAGGCCGGGGCCGACTACGCCGGCGGCGACGACCTCATCGAGAAGATCGCCGGCGGCTGGATCGACTTCGACGTCGTCATCGCCACCCCCGACGTCATGCGCGGCGTCGGAAAGCTCGGCCGGATCCTGGGCACGAAGGGGCTGATGCCCAACCCGAAGTCCGGCACGGTGACCTTCGACATCAAGAAGGCCGTCGAGGAGACGAAGGCCGGCAAGGTCGAGTTCCGCGTCGACAAGACGAGCATCGTCCACAACACCGTCGGCAAGGTCTCCTTCGCCGAGGACAAGCTCGCCGAGAACGTCAAGACCTTCATCCAGGCCATCCTCCACGCCAAGCCGCCGGCGGCCAAGGGGAAGTACGTGCGGAGCATGTTCCTCTCGTCGACGATGGGGCCGTCGTTCCGCATCGCCGAGGACATCCTGGAGAAATAGGAGAGACCGTCGTGAAGAAGGAAACGAAGTCCGACGTCGTCAAGAGCCTCGAGGCCGCCCTCGACAGCCACAGCACGTTCTATCTGGTCGACTTCAAGCGGATGAAAGTCTCCCAGACGGTCGAGCTCCGGAAGATCCTCCGGAAGAACGGCTTCGTCTACAAGGTCGTCAAGAACCGGCTGGCCCTGCGGGCCCTGCGCGACAAGTGCCCGGCCGAGGTCGAAGCCGTTCTTCGAGAAGCCGACGGCCGTCGCCTTCGCCGCCGACAACCCCATCGGCCTGGCCAAGGCCCTCAAGGACTTCTCCGCGCAGGGGAAGGTCCTGGCCGTCAAGGCCGGCGTCGTCGAGGGGCAGTACCTGGCCTCCGAGCGCTTCGACGACCTCGCCAAGCTCTCGTCCCGCCAGGACCTCCTGGCCAAGATCGGGTTCCTGATCGCCTCGCCGCTGACCCGATTCCTGCGGACCCTGCAGGCCCCCCTGGGGAACATGGGGAACCTGCTCGGCCAGCTCAAGACCAAGAAACCGGACGGACAATAACGATTGAGGTCCGAACGACCCAAGCCCAAACAAAGGAGACTCGTGACATGGAAAAACTCACCAAGGAACAGTTCTTCGAGCACCTGGACAGCCTGACGATCCTGGAGCTCTCGGACTACATCAAGGAGTTCGAGACCCGGTACGGCATCAGCGCCGCCGCCCCCGTCATGATGGCCGGAGGGGCCGCTCCGCAGGCCGAGGCCAAGCCGGCCGAGGAGAAGACCTCCTTCAACGTCATCCTGAAGTCCGTGGGCGACAAGAAGATCAACGTCATCAAGGTCGTCCGCGAGGTCACCAGCCTCGGCCTCAAGGAAGCGAAGGACCTCGTCGACGGCGCCCCCAAGCCGCTCAAAGAGGGCGTGACCAAGGAAGAGGCCGAAGCGATCAAGGCGAAATTCGCCGAGGTCGGGGCCGCCATCGAACTTCAGTAGGCGGGGACAGCGGTCGGCTGAGCCACCGTCCCGGGCGGGACGGACTCAGGAGAGGATAAACTCTTGATGAGAGAGCCAGCATGCTAACAGAACCCAAGACGTCTTTTCGCGAGAGGGTCGACTACTCGAAGATCAGGACGGTCTTCCCCATGCCCGACCTTCTGGACATCCAGACCCAGGCCTACGCCGAGTTCCTCCAGATGGAGCTGCTCCCCGAGGAGCGCCAGGAGACCGGCCTCCAGGCCGCCTTCAAGGATGTCTTTCCCATCTCCGACTTCAAGGAGACGACGGAACTCGAGTTCCTCGGCTACTCGATCGGCACGTGGGAGTGCAAGTGCGGCCGGCTCAAGGGCGTCGAGAATTCCCGCGCCTCGCTGCACGGCCTGCGGGACGCTCCTGCCCGCCGACGTGGAGCTGACCGAGAAGGAGATGTGCCCCTACTGCGGGGCGACGCGCAAGATCGAGCTGCCGCTCTGCGACCACTGCGGCGACCGCGTCGCGCTCAAGATCAAGTACAGCCCCATGGAGTGCATCCAGAAGGGCTACACCTACGCCGTGCCGCTCAAGCTCAAGGTCCAGCTCGTGTCCTGGGAGAAGGACGCCGCGACCAAGACCAAGCGGCTCAAGCACATCAAGCAGCAGGAAGTCTATTTCGGCGACATCCCGCTCATGACCGAGAAGGGGACGTTCATCTTCAACGGCATCGAGCGGGTCGTCGTCAGCCAGCTCCAGCGCTCGCCCGGCGTCTTCTTCCGCCCGGCCGAGGCCAAGGGCTTCTTCATCGCCAAGCTCATCCCGTACCGCGGCGCCTGGGTCGAGTTCGAGCACGACGCCAAGAACCTCCTCTGGGTCCGCCTCGACCGGAAGAAGAAATTCCTCGCCACCGTCTTCCTGCGGGCCCTCGGCTTCTCCTCGGACGAGGAGATCGTGCGGCTCTTCCACAAGTCCCTCAAGGTCCTCGTCGAGGACGGCAAGCTCTTCTGGGAGGTCTCCGAGGCCCTCGTCGGGCGGACGCCCGCCGAGGACGTCACGGACGCCCAGCGGCCGGAAGGTCCTCGCCCCGGCGCAAGAAGAAGATCACGCCCGAGGTCTGCCGGGACCTCATCGAGGCCAAGGTCGCCCGGGTCCCGGTCCTCAAGAAGGACCTCCAGGGCGCCTATTCCCTCACCGGCATCAAGGGCAAGGTCCGGGTCCTCGAGGAGATCGGCGACGTCCAGCTCGACCTGCTCATCGGCCGCGCCGAGCCGTTCGAGGTCTTCTTCCCCGACGAGGACAAGGCCGGGCAGATCATCGTCACGACCCTCAAGAAGGACCTCCGCAAGGACACGGCCCAGGCCCTCGGCGAGATCTACCGCAAGCTCCGGCCGGGCGAGCCCCACACCATGGAGAGCGCCCACAACCTCTTCCACAACCTGTTCTTCAACCCCCAGAAATACAACTTCTCGCGGATCGGCCGCCTCAAGTTCAACATCAAGCTCGGGCTCGAGACGCCCATGGACGAGAAGACGCTGTCCCCGACGGACTACGTCCAGGTCATCAAGTACCTCCTCAACCTGCGCCGCGGCGAGGGCATGACGGACGACATCGACCACCTCGGCAACCGCCGGGTCCGGTCGGTCGGCGAGCTCGTCGAGAACGCCTTCCGCATCGGCCTGACCCGGATGGAGCGGACGATCAAGGAGAAGATGACGATCACCGCCGACCTGGCCGCGGCCATGCCCCAGGACCTCATCAACTCCAAGCCGGTCATCGCCGCCCTCAAGGAGTTCTTCGGCAGCTCCCAGCTCTCCCAGTTCATGGACCAGATCAACGCCCTGGCCGAGATCACCCACAAGCGGCGCCTGAGCGCCCTCGGCCCCGGCGGCCTCAGCCGGGAGCGGGCCGGGTTCGAGGTCCGCGACATCCAGACCTCCCACTACGGCCGGATCTGCCCGGTCGAGACGCCGGAAGGCCCGAACATCGGCCTGATCTCCTCCCTCAGCTGCTACGCCCGCGTCAACGACTACGGCTTCATCGAGACCCCCTACCGCAAGGTCAAGAACGGCCGGATCATCGACTACGTCAAGGTCCTCCACCCGGGGAGCAGCGACTACAAGGTCGGCGACATCGTCGAGAAGGACGAGATGCGTCAAGGCCGTCCGAGAAGCTCAAGGCCGAGAAGGCCCGCCACCTCCCCGTCGTCGAGCCCTACTGCTTCTACCTGACGGCCTGGGAGGAGGAGAAGTACAACATCGCCCAGGCCAACGCCGCCGTCGACGAGCGCGGCCGGTTCACGGACGACCTCGTCAGCGCCCGCGAGCGGGGCAACTTCAAGATCATCCCCAAGGACCAGATCCACTACATCGACGTCTCGCCCAAGCAGCTCGTGTCCCTGTCGGCGGCCCTGATCCCGTTCCTGGAGCACGACGACGCCAACCGCGCCCTGATGGGCTCGAACATGCAGCGGCAGGCCGTGCCGCTCCTCCGTCCCGAGGCGCCCCTCATCGGCACCGGGATCGAGCACCTCGTGGCCGTCGGCTCGGGCGACGTCATCGTCTGCCGGCGGGCCGGGACCGTCGAGTTCGTCGACGCCGAGCGGATCCTCGTCCGGACCGACGAGAAGGAGAACCCCCGCGACTACGAGGTCGGCACCGACCTCTACGTCCTGACCAAGTTCCTCCGGACGAACCAGAACACCTCGACCAACCAGCGGCCCATCGTCCGCAAGGGGGACAAGGTCGGCAAGGGCCAGGTCCTGGCCGACAGCTCCTGCACGGACGGCGGCGAGCTGGCCCTCGGCCGGAACGTCCTCTGCGCCTTCATGCCCTGGCGCGGCTACAACTTCGAGGACGCGATCATCGTCAGCGAGAAGCTCATCAAGAACGACATCTTCACCTCGCTCCACATCGTCGAGGAGACGATCGAGGCCCGCGACACGAA
Organism: Candidatus Aminicenantota bacterium; assembly: GCA_963805045.1. Taxonomy (GTDB): domain Bacteria; phylum Acidobacteriota; class Aminicenantia; order Aminicenantales; family Saccharicenantaceae; genus DATKJS01. The sequence goes on along the minus strand of CAWDTC010000060.1, from coordinate 39,224 downwards.
GCTCGGCCCCGAGGAGATCACCCGGGACATCCCCAACGTCCCCGAGAACCTCCTCCGCAACCTCGACGAGAACGGCATCGTCCGCATCGGGGCCCACGTCAAGTCCGGCGACATCCTCGTCGGCAAGGTCGCCCCGAAGGGCGAGACCCAGCTCTCGCCCGAGGAGAAGCTGCTCAAGGCGATCTTCGGGGAGAAGGCGCTCGACGTCAAGGACGCCTCCCTCTACTGCTCCCCGGGCGTCGAGGGCACGATCATCGACGTCCGGATCTTCTCCCGCCGCGGCATCGAGAAGGGGCCGCGGGCCAAGGCCATCGAGAAGGACGAGATCGCCAAGATGAAGCGGAACCTCGACGACGAGATCGTCATCCTGGAGAACGAGAAGTGGCAGAAGGTCAAGGCCCTCCTCAAGGGCCAGGCCGTCGAGAAGGCCCAGAAGGCCGGCGGCCTGACCCTGGAGAAGGGGGCCAAGCTGACCGAGAAGGTCCTGGACATGCTGACCTTCGACGAGGCCATGAAGCTCAAGCTGACCGAGGACGAGGAGATCGACAAGGAGATCAAGGACCTCGACAAGAAGGTCAAGCGGCAGATCGAAGCCCTCCGGGCCGTCTTCAAGGAGAAGGTCGACAACCTCAAGAAAGGCGACGAGCTCGCCCCCGGCGTCATCCAGGCCATCAAGGTCTTCATCGCCATGAAGCGCAAGATGTCCGTCGGCGACAAGGTCTCCGGCCGCCACGGGAACAAGGGCATCGTCGCCAAGATCGTGCCCGAGGAGGACATGCCCCGGCTGCCCAACGGGACGCCGGTCGAGATCGTCCTCAACCCCCTCGGCGTTCCCTCCCGGATGAACGTCGGCCAGATCCTCGAGACCCACGCCGGCTGGGCGGCCCACACCCTCGGCCTCTGGCTCTCGACGCCCGTCTTCGACGGCGCGAAGGAGAGCGAGATCAAGAAGCTCCTCAAGGAGGCCGGCCTGCCCGAGTCCGGCAAGACGCCGCTCTACGACGGCATCACCGGCGAGTTCCTCGACCAGGAAGTGACGGTCGGCTACATCTACATGATGAAGCTCTTCCACCTGGTCGACGACAAGATCCACGCCCGCTCGACCGGCCCGTACTCGCTCATCACCCAGCAGCCGCTCGGCGGCAAGGCCCAGTTCGGCGGCCAGCGCTTCGGCGAGATGGAGGTCTGGGCCCTCGAGGCCTACGGCGCGGCCTTCACCCTCCAGGAGCTCCTGACCGTCAAGTCCGACGACGTCGAGGGGCGGGCCAAGATCTACGAGGCCATCGTCAAGGGCGACCTGGACTTCACGCCCGGCCTTCCCGAATCGGTCAACGTCCTCATCCGCGAGCTCCAGAGCCTCTGCCTCAACTTCGAGCTCGAGAAGGGCGAGAAGGAAGAAGTCCTGCCCTGGGGGATCGCCGTCCCCCAGCCCGGAAAAGGAGAAGCCTAATGGATATCAGGCCACCGGTGGGTCCCAGAACGAGGGTCGATTTCGACCGCGTCCGGATCAGTATCGCCTCGCCCGAGAAGATCAAGAGCTGGTCGTGGGGCGAGGTGACCAAGCCGGAGACCATCAACTACCGGACCTTCAAGCCCGAGAAGGACGGCCTGTTCTGCGCCAAGATCTTCGGGCCCATCAACGACTACGAGTGCCTCTGCGGCAAGTACAAGCGGATGAAGTACCGCGGCATCATCTGCGAGCGCTGCGGCGTCGAGGTCACGAAGTCCAAGGTCCGCCGCGAGCGGATGGGCCACATCCAGCTGGCCTCCCCGGTCGCCCACATCTGGTTCTTCAAGAGCCCGCCGAGCCGCATCGGGCTCGTCCTCGACCTGTCCATCAAGGACCTGGAAAAGGTCCTCTATTTCGAGTCCTACATCGTCCTCGACCCGGGCGACACGCCCCTCAAGGAGAAGCAGCTCCTGACCGAGGAGGAGTTCAAGGACGCCCAGGAAAAGTACGGCGACAAGTACGAGGCCAGCATCGGCGCCGAGGCCATCAAGGTCCTGCTCGAGAAGATCAACATCCAGAAGGAGGCCGAGCGGCTGCGGAAGCTGATGAAGAAGGAGACCTCCCAGCAGCGCCGGCTCCGCTACGCCAAGCGGCTGCGGGTCTTCAAGGCCCTCAAGCGCTCGGGCAACCGCCCCGAGTGGATGATCCTCAGCGTCATCCCGGTCATCCCGCCGGACCTGCGGCCCCTCGTCCGCCTGGACGGCGGCCGTTTCGCCACCTCCGACCTCAACGACCTCTACCGCCGGGTCATCAACCGCAACAACCGGCTGAAGAAGCTCATCGAGCTCAAGGCCCCCGAGCTCATCATCCGCAACGAGAAGCGGATGCTCCAGGAGGCCGTCGACGCCCTCTTCGACAACGGCAAGCGCGGCCGCGTCCACCTCGGCGCCAACCGGCGGCCCCTCAAGTCCCTGAGCGAGGCCCTGCGGGGCAAGCAGGGGCGTTTCCGACAGAACCTCCTCGGCAAGCGCGTCGACTACTCGGGCCGGTCCGTCATCGTCGTCGGCCCCGAGCTCAAGCTCAACCAGTGCGGCCTGCCCAAGAAGATGGCCCTGGAGCTCTTCAAGCCGTTCATCTTCAACCGGCTGGAGAAGGAGGGCCTCGTCCCGAGCGTCAAGGTCGCCCGGGAATGGCACGAGCAGGAGCGGCCCGAGGTCTGGGACTACCTCGAGGAGGTCGTCCGCGAGCACCCCATCCTCCTCAACCGGGCGCCGACCCTCCACCGGCTGGGCATCCAGGCCTTCGAGCCCCTCCTCGTCGAGGGCAAGGCCATCCAGATCCACCCCCTCGTCTGCGCCGCCTTCAACGCCGACTTCGACGGCGACCAGATGGCCGTCCACATCCCGCTCTCCGTCGAGGCCCAGGTCGAGGCCCAGACGCTCATGCTCTCGACGAACAATATCCTCTCGCCGGCCCACGGCCGCCCGCTGACGGTCCCCAGCCAGGACATGGTCCTCGGCTGCTATTACGTGACCCTGGACAAGAAGGGCCAGAAAGGGGAGGGGCGGATCTTCGGCCGGCCGGAGGACGCCCTGCTGGCCATGGAGAGCGGCGAGATCTCGCTCCAGAGCATCATCAAGCTCCGCAAGAGCGGGCCGTTCATGAACCTCGCCATCTACTACGACGACCAGGCCGTCATGACCTGCCCCGTGAAGGAGCTCAACGGGGAGCTCATCGAGACGACGGCCGGCCGGGTCATCTTCAACAGCATCCTGCCGGAGGGCTTTCCCTACGTCAACGGCACGATGCGGAAGAAGGGCCTGGAGAACCTCGTCTTCTACACCTATCTCAAGGTCGGCCTCCAGCCGACCGTCCGGATGCTGGACGCCCTGAAGGAGCTCGGCTTCACCTACGCCACCCAGGCCGGCTTCTCCCTGGGCATCGACGACTTCGTCATCCCCGGGGAGAAGGCCCGGCTCGTCGACAAGGCCGAGAAGGAGGTCCAGTCGATCGAGAGCCTCTACCGCGACGGCACGATCTCCTCGGGCGAGCGCTTCAACCGGGTCGTCGAGATCTGGGGCACCGTCACCGACAAGGTCTCGAACGCCATGATCGAGGAGATGAAGAAGATCAGCCTCGAGGGCAAGGAGCTCAACCCCCTCTTCGTCATGGCCGATTCCGGCTCCCGCGGCAACAAGCAGCAGATCCGCCAGCTGGCCGGCATGCGCGGCCTGATGTCCAAGCCCTCGGGCGAGATCCTGGAGACCCCGATCGTGGCGAACCTCCGGGAGGGCCTGAACGTCCTCCAGTACTTCATCTCGACCCACGGCGCCCGCAAGGGCCTGGCCGACACGGCCCTGAAGACGGCCAATTCCGGCTACCTGACCCGCAAGCTCGTCGACGTCTGCCAGGAGGTCATCATCGACGAGCACGATTGCGGCACCCTCAAGGGGCTCAACGTCTCGGCCATCGTCGAGAACGGCGAGATCATCGAGCCGTTCATCGACCGCATCGTCGGCCGCGTCGCCCTCGAGCGCGTCGTCAACCCGGACACGGGGGAGACGATCGTCGAGATGAACGAGGAGATCACCGAGCCGGCCGCCCAGGAGTTCCAGAACCTGGGCATCGAGCGGGTCAAGATCCGTTCGCTCCTCAGCCTGCGAGGCGAAGCGGGGCGTCTGCCAGCTCTGCTACGGCCGGAGCATGGCCAGCGGCCGCATGGTCGAGCTGGGCGAGGCCGTCGGCATCGTCTCCGCCCAGTCCATCGGCGAGCCCGGGACCCAGCTGACGATGCGGACGTTCCACGTCGGCGGCATCGCCATGGGCGGCGCCGAGAAGTCCAAGCTCGAGGCCAAGAACGACGGCTTCGTCCGCTTCAACAACCTCAAGGCCGTCGAGAACAAGGACGGGACCCTCGTCGTCGTCAACCGGAGCGCCAACATCGCCATCCTCGACCACCGCAAGCGCGAGGTCGAGCACTACCAGGTCCCCTATGGAGCGCGGATCCTCGTCAAGGACGGCGAAGAGGTCAAGTCCCGGCAGGGCTTCGCCGAGTGGGACCCCTTCAACACGTTCATCCTGACCGAGGAGACGGGGACCGTCCGTTTCCACGACGTCGTCCTCGGCGTGAGCATGGAGGAGATCCAGGACGAGTTCACCGGCCTGATCACCCAGGTCATCATCGACCCCAAGGACGAGAAGCTCCAGCCTCAGATCGAGGTCCTCGACGAAAAGCTGAAGGACGACAAGGGGCGCCCCATCGTCCTCCGGAAGTATTTCCTGCCCTCGGGCGCGAACCTCCAGATCAAGGACGCGGACCGCGTCTTCGCCGGCGACGTCCTGGCCAAGATCCCGCGCGAGGCGGCCCGCACGAAGGACATCACGGGCGGCCTGCCCCGGGCCGAGGAGCTGTTCGAGGCCCGGCGCCCCAAGAACCCCGCCGTCATCTCCGAGATCGACGGCACGGTCCAGATCGGGGGCCTCCTCCGCGGCTACCGCAAGATCGCCGTCCGGAACGAGCGGGGCGGCGAAAAGGAATACCTCATCCCCAAGGGCGCCCACCTGAGCGTTTCCGACGGGGAACGGATCCGGGCCGGCGACGCCCTCATGGACGGGCCGGTCAACCCCCACGACATCCTCCGGGTCCTCGGGGAGAAGGAGCTGGCCGAGTACCTCCTCAAGGAGGTCCAGGCCGTCTACCGGCTCCAGGGCGTCGGCATCAACGACAAGCACATCGAGACGGTCATCCGGATGATGCTGCGCTGGGTCAAGGTCGAGGAGGTCGGGGACACCGAGTTCCTGGTGGACGAACAGGTGGACAAGTTCGTCTTCCAGGAGGAGAACGAGAAGGTCATGAAGAAGGGCGGCAAGCCGGCCAAGGCCCGGCCGCTCCTCCTCGGGATCACCAAGAGCGCCCTGAGCACGGACAGCTTCATCGCGGCCGCCTCCTTCCAGGAGACGACGCGGGTCCTGACCGAGGCCAGCCTCTACGGCAAGGTCGACTACCTGAGGCGGCTCAAGGAGAACATCATCATGGGCCGGCTCATCCCGGCCGGGACGGGGTACAAGTTCTACCGGAATGTCGAGCTCAAGGAAGAGATGCCGCCCATCCTTCTCGTCGAGGAGAAGGAGGAGGAGGTCCTGCCCGAGAGCTGAGGCCGGGAACGCCGGCCAGGGATCGGCTTCATTTTTCTTGACAGGATTAGCAATTTTTGCTAATATTCCGATATTCGCCTCCGGACTATCTTCCAGGGGATGAATAAGCTCCATCGGAAAATTCGGACAGAGGAGTATTTGTAATTGCCGACCGTCAACCAACTCGTCAGGAATGGACGGGCGCTCAGGAAGGCCAAGAGCAAGTCGCCGGCCCTGGAGGCCTGCCCCCAGAAGCGCGGCGTCTGCACGCGCGTCTTCACGACCACTCCCAAGAAGCCGAATTCGGCCATGCGGAAGGTGGCCAGGGTGCGCCTGACCAATAACATCGAAGTCACGGGCTACATCCCCGGCGTCGGGCACAACCTCCAGGAGCACTCGATCGTCCTCATCCGGGGCGGCCGGGTCAAGGACCTGCCCGGCGTCCGCTACCACATCATCCGCGGCACGCTCGACTGCGAAGGCGTCCAGAGCCGGTTCAAGGCGCGTTCCCGGTATGGGGCCAAGAGACCCAAGGAGAAGAAGGCCTAGCCAGGAGAGATACCATGCCGAGACGCGGAACGATCAAGAAGAGGAAGGCCCCAGTCGACTCGCTCTACAACAGCACCATGGCCGCCCGGTTCATCAACCTTCTCCTCCGCAAGGGCAAGAAGAGCACGGCCGAGCGCGTCTTCTACGGGACGATGGATATCGTCCAGCAGAAGACCAAGGAAGACCCCTTGAAGTCCCTGGAGAAGGCCCTGGAGAACGTCCGGCCGCTCCTCGAGACGAAATCGCGGCGGGTCGGCGGGGCCAACTACCAGGTCCCGATCGAGGTCCCGGCCGGACGCTCGGTGTCCCTCGGCGTCCGCTGGCTCCTCCACTACGCGCGGGAGCGGAGCGGCAAGAGCATGCAGGAGAAGCTCTCCGCCGAGATCATCGACGCCCTCAACAACCGGGGCGGCGCGGTCAAGAAGAGGGAAGACACGCACAAGATGGCGGAGTCCAACAGGGCTTTCGCTCATTATAAATGGTAACGGGATCTTGAGAGTTTTGGGCGTGGTCCGGTTCGAAGGGAAGAGTAGGGTTCATGCGGTCATACCCGATCGAACGAGTGAGGAACATCGGCATCATGGCCCATATCGATGCCGGGAAGACCACGACCACGGAGCGGATCCTGTATTACACGGGTATGACCTACAAGATGGGCGAGGTGGACGACGGGACGGCCGTGATGGACTGGATGGTCCAGGAGCAGGAGCGAGGGATCACCATCACCTCGGCCGCCACGACGTGCACGTGGAGAGACCACCGTATCAATATCATTGATACGCCGGGTCACGTGGATTTCACCGCGGAGGTCGAGCGCTCCTTGAGGGTGCTCGACGGCGCGATAGCCATACTGTGTGGAGTTGGCGGCGTCGAACCGCAGTCCGAGACAGTGTGGCGCCAGGCCGACAAGTATCGGGTCCCCCGCATCGTGTTCATCAACAAGATGGACAGGATCGGGGCCGATCCCGAGAGGGCCATCGAGCAGTTGAGGGCCCGGGTGGCGGCCAAGCCCCTGCCGGTCCAGCTTCCCCTGGGGCGGGAAGATGGCTTCCGCGGTGTCATCGACCTCATCGAGGAGAAGGAGATCGACTGGGGCCGGGCCATCCAGGCGACGGATTTCGTCGTCCGGGACGTCTCGGAGGAGTTCCGGGAGGACGTCAGGAAGAAGAGACAGGAGATGATCGAGATTCTGAGCGAGACCGACGACGCGTTGATGCAGAAGTACGTCGACGGCGTCGAGGTCACGGTGCCGGAGATCAAGGCGGCCGTCCGCCGGGGCACCATCGGCCTGCGCTTCGTTCCCGTCCTCTACGGCGCCTCGTTCCGGAACAAAGGCGTCCACCCGCTCCTCGACGCCGTCGTCGACTACCTGCCCTCGCCCGTGGACATCCCGCCGGTCGAGGGCCATCATCCGAGGACCGGGGCCGCCGAGACGCGGCCGGCCTCCGACGACGCTCCCTTCTCCGGGCTCGTCTTCAAGATCATGAGCGACCCGTTCCTGGGCAGCCTGGCCTACTTCCGGGTCTACTCCGGCAAGGCCAAGCTCGGCCAGGCCGTCTACAACTCGACCAAGGAGGAGGACGTCAAGCTCTCCCGCCTGTTCGAGGTCCACGCCAACAAGAAGACCGAGGTCAAGGAGATCGCGGCGGGCGACATCGCCGCCATGGCCCTGACGAAGAAGGTCGATACGGGCGACACCCTCTGCCTCAAGAACCATCCCGTCGTCCTCGAGACGATCCGCTTCCCCGAGCCGGTCGTCTCGGCGACGATCGAGCCCAAGTCGAAGTCGGCCCACGCCAAGCTCGACCAGGCCCTGGCCAAGCTCAGGCAGGAGGACCCGACCGTCGTCATCGAGCAGGACCGCATGACCGGCCAGACGCTCCTCCGCGGCATGGGAGAGCTCCACCTCGAGATCCTCATGGACCGGCTGGAGCGGGAGTTCGGCGTCCAGGCCAACCTGGGAAAGCCGCAGGTCGCCTACAAAGAGACGATCCAGGCCCCGGCCGAGGGCGAGGCGAAGTACGCCCGTCCGATCGGCGGCAAGGACGTCTTCGGGCACTGCGTCCTGCGGGTCGAGCCCCTCGGGCGCGGCCGCGGCGTCGCGTTCGCCGACGCGACGCGGGGCGGGGCCATTCCCCGGGAGTTCCTGGGCGACGTCGAGAACGGCGTCCGGGAGGCGATCGAGGGCGGCCTCGTCGCCGGCTACCCCGTGACCGACGTCAAGGTGACCCTCGTCGGCGGCTCCTACCGCGAGAGCGAGTCGACGCCCTTGGCCTACAAGGTCGCGGCGTCCCTGGCCTTCCGGGAGGCCGCCCGGAAGGCGGGGCCGGTCCTCCTCGAGCCGGTGATGAGGCTCGAGGTCATCTGCCCGGACGAGTACCTCGGCGACGTCGTCGGCGACATCAACGCCCGGCGCGGCAAGGTCGAGGGCATGGAGATGCGGAGCGGCTCCCGGGTCATCCGGGTCCATGTGCCGCTCGCGGAGATGTTCGGTTACGCCACGGTCCTGCGGACGCTGACCCAGGGCCGGGGCGTCTTCAGCATGGAGTTCTCGCAGTACGAGAAGACCCCGGCCCAGGTCCAGAACGAGATCGTGGCCCGGATCGAGGGACGCGGTCCCTCCCGGGATCAGGGATAAAAGGTCCGACATGTCCTTCAACTCAGACAACGCCAACAGGAGGTGAGCGATGGCGAAGGAGAAATTCCAAAGGACGAAACCGCACGTCAACGTCGGCACGATCGGTCACATCGACCACGGCAAGACGACGCTGACGGCCGCCATGACGAAGGTCCTGGCGACGAAAGGCCTGGCCCAGGCCAAGAGCTACGACGAAGTGGCCAAGGCCGACGCCAAGATGTTCCGCCGCGACGCGACGAAGATCCTGACCGTGGCCCTCAGCCACGTCGAATACGAGAGCGAGAAGCGGCACTACGCCCACATCGACTGCCCCGGCCACGCCGACTACATCAAGAACATGATCTCCGGCGCGGCCCAGATGGACGGCGCCGTCCTCGTCGTTTCGGCGGCCGACGGGCCCATGCCCCAGACCCGGGAGCACATCCTGCTGGCCCGGCAGGTCAACGTGCCGGCCATCGTCGTGTTCATGAACAAGTGCGACCTCGTCGACGACCCCGAGATCCTCGACCTCGTCGAGCTCGAGGTCCGCGAGCTGCTGTCGAAGTACGAGTTCCCCGGCGACAAGACGCCGGTCATCCGCGGCAGCGCCACCAAGGCCCTGGAAGACCCGAACGGCGAGGGCGCCAAGTCCATCTGGGAGCTGATCAAGGCCATGGACGAGTTCATCCCGACCCCGGTCCGCGAGGTCGACAAGCCGTTCCAGATGGCCATCGAGGACGTCTTCTCGATCACGGGCCGCGGCACCGTCGTCACGGGCCGCGTCGAGCGCGGCGTCGTCAAGGTCGGCGACGAGTGCGAGATCGTCGGGCTCCGCGAGACGCGCAAGACCGTCGTCACGGGCGTCGAGATGTTCCGCAAGCTCCTCGACCAGGCCCAGGCCGGCGACAACATCGGCTGCCTGCTCCGGGGCGTCGGCAAGGACGAGGTCGAGCGCGGCCAGGTCCTGGCCAAGCCGGGCTCCATCACCCCGCACCGGAAGTTCCGGGCCACGATCGTCGCCCTGACCAAGGAAGAGGGCGGCCGCCACACGCCGTTCTTCAAGGGCTACCGGCCGCAGTTCTACTTCCGGACGACGGACGTCACGGGCTCGGTCAAGCTGCCGGAGAACGTGGAGATGGTCATGCCGGGGGACAACGTCAACCTCGAGATCGAGCTGATCACCGACGTCGCCATGGAGAAGGCCCTGCGCTTCGCCATCCGCGAGGGCGGACGGACCGTCGGCGCCGGCACCGTGACCGAGATCATCGAGTAGCCCGGACGGGGGCCGCCGCGCGCGGGACCGGCCCCTTCGGAAGAGATCGGAGAACAGAGGAACGCCAATGGAAAAAATTCGAATCAGGCTGCAGTCGTTCGACCACCGCTTGCTGGACCAATCGGTCAAGGACATCGTCGTCAAGGCCAAGCGGACGGGCGCCAGCGTCTCCGGCCCCATCCCCCTGCCGACGCGCATCCACAAGTTCTGCGTCCTCCGTTCTCCGCACGTCGACAAGAAGTCCCGCGAGCACTTCGAGATGAGGATCCACAAGCGGCTCATCGACATCAGCGAGTACAACAACGAGACGATCGAGGAGCTCCAGAAGCTCGACCTGCCGGCCGGCATCGACGTCGAGATCCAGGCCTTCGGGACGGGAGAATGAGCCATGGTCGAAGGGTTGATCGGCAAGAAGATCGGCATGAGCCAGCGGTTCGACGACGACGGGAACGTCGTCCCCGTCACCGTCATCCAGGCCGGGCCCTGCACGGTCATCCAGAAGAAGACCACGGAGAAAGACGGCTACCTGGCCGTCCAGCTCGGCTTCGTCGAGGACAAGGGGAAGAAGAGGCCGGCCAAGGCCCAGGTCGGGCATTTCAAGAAGTCCGGCGTCCCCGTCGTCCGCAAGCTCCAGGAGGTCGGCCTGACCGACGCCGCGGAGCTCAAGGAGGGCGACCAGGTCCTCGTCGACATCTTCGCCGTCGGCGAGACGATCCACGTCAGCGGGACGAGCAAGGGCAAGGGCTTCGCCGGCGTCGTCAAGCGGCACCATTTCGCCGGCGGCGGCGCGGCCCACGGCTCGATGTTCCACCGGGCCCCCGGCTCGATCGGCGCCTCCTCCTACCCGTCGCGCGTCGTCAAGGGCATGCGGATGGGCGGGCACATGGGCGCACGACCGGGTCACGGTCCGCAACCTCACGGTCGTCGAGACGGACAAGGACCAGAACCTCCTCGTGGTCAAGGGCGCGGTCCCCGGGGCCCGGGGGGCCTACCTCCTGATCCGCAAGGAGGCCTTCGCCTCCCGGAGCGCCGAGTAGGCGGCAAAGAGGACACCATGGGCAAACTCCAAGTTTTCGACCGCAGCGGGAAAGCCGGCCGCCGAAGTCGAGCTGCCGGACAGCGTCTTCGCCTATCCCGACAAGGGCCACCTCGTCTACGAGGCCGTCGTCAACTACCGGGCCAACCAGCGCCAGGGGACCGCCGCGACCAAGACGCGGAGGGACGTCAGCGGCGGCGGCAAGAAGCCCTGGCGGCAGAAGGGCACGGGCCGGGCCCGCGTCGGCAGCATCCGGTCGCCCGCTCTGGAGGAAGGGCGGCACGGTCTTCGGGCCCCAGCCGCAGGACTACTCCTACGAGCTGCCGAAGAAGGCCCGCCGGAACGCCCTGCGTTCCGCCCTCTCCCGCAAGCTCGCCGACAGCCTCATCCTCGTCCTGAGCGAGATCGAGCTCAAGGAGCCCAAGACCAAGGAGGCCGCGGCCGCTCCTCAAGGCCTTCCACCTGGATTCGGCCCTGTTCGTGGACGCCCCCGAGAACCGGAACCTCTTCCTGGCCGTCCGGAACATCCCCCGGGCCAAGGCCGTCGACGTCCGGACGCTCAACGTCTACGACGTCCTGAACTACAAGTGGCTGGTCTTCAGCCAGCGGGCCCTGGAGTCCGCCATGGAGAGATTGAAGTGATCAAAGATCCCTATCAGATCATCCTCCGGCCGGTGATCACCGAGAAGAGCACGCAGCTCAAGGACGCGAACCGGGAGATCTGCTTCGAGGTCGCCCGGGACGCCAACAAGATCGAGATCAAGAAGGCCGTCGAGCACCTCTTCAAGGCCAAGGTCGCGACCGTCCGGACCCAGACCAAGAGCGGCAAGGTCCGCCGCGTCGGCCGGAACGCGGGCAAGACGAAGGACTGGAAGAAGGCCTACGTCAAGCTCCGCGAGGGCGAGAAAATGATCGAATACTTCGAGGCGGTCTAACATGGGCATCAAAACATACAGACCAACGACAGCCGGGCTGCGGCACCGGACGGGCCTAACGTACGACGAGCTGACGGCGCGACCAGCCCCACAAGCCCCTCCTCGTCTCCCTGCCCAAGTCCGGCGGCCGGGACAGCCGGGGGCACCTGTCGATGCGCAACCGCGGCGGCGGGCACAAGAAGCATGTACCGGATCATCGACTTCAGGAGGGACAAGATCGACATCCCCGGCGTCGATCGAGACGATCGAGTACGACCCCAACCGGTCGTCCTTCATCTCCCTCGTCAAGTACCGGGACGGCGAGCGGCGCTACATCCTGTCCCCCCAGGACCTCAAGGTCGGGCAGGAGATCGTCTCCTCCAACGCCCAGGTCGACATCCTCCCGGGCAACGCCATGCCCCTGCGGTTCATCCCGCTCGGGCACGGTCATCCACAACATCGAGCTCCGGAAGGACAAGGGCGGCCAGGTCGCCAAGTCGGCCGGCGACCGGCGCCCAGATCCTGGCCAAGGAAGGGGACTACGCCCAGGTCCGCCTGCCGTCGTCCGAGATCCGCAAGATCCACCTCGACTGCCGGGCGACGATCGGCCAGATCGGCAACCTCGACCACCAGAACATCAGCGTCGGCAAGGCCGGCCGGAGCCGCTGGCTGGGCCGGAAGCCCCACGTCCGCGGCACGGCCATGAACCCGATCGACCATCCGCACGGCGGCGGCGAGGGCAAGTCCAAGGGCGGCCGCCATCCGGTCAGCCCGGAGGGCATCCCGACCAAGGGCTACAAGACCCGGCAGAACAAGCGGACCCAGACGTTCATCGTCAGGAGGAGGAGCAAGTAACCATGAGCAGATCGCTGCAGCAAGGGTCCCTTCGTCGATACCCATCTCCTGGAGAAGGTCCAGGCCTCCGAAGCGCCAGGCCGAGCAAGCGGCAGGTCATCAAGACCTGGTCGCGCCGCTCGACGATCATCCCGGAGATGGTCGGGCTGACGATCGGCGTCCACAACGGCCGCAAGTTCATCCCGGTCTTCGTCACGGAGAACATGGTCGGGCACAAGCTGGGCGAGTTCTCCCCGACCCGGACGTTCCGGGGCCACACCTCCAAGACGGCCAAAGCAGCTCAAGGTGGGGAAGTAACATGAGACGACTCCACGCACGTTTCGCACGCCGCGGGCCGGTTCATCCGGATGTGCCCGCAGAAGTGCCGGCTGTCGCCGACCTCATCCGGGACCGGTACGTCGGCGAGGCCCTGACGATCCTCCGCTTCAGCGAAAAGAAGAAGACCAGCGCCGATCCTCGAGAAGGTCCTCCGCTCGGCCATCGCCAACGCCCAGCAGAAGGCCGCCGGACATCGACGTCGACAACCTGTACATCGCCAAGATCCAGATCAACGACGGCCCGGCTGGCCAAGCGGATCCGGCCGGCGCCCCAGGGACGGGCCTACCGCGTCATCAAGCGGACGAGCCACGTCCAGATCTACTCTCGACGAAAAGAAAGGGAGATAGCCATGGGACAGAAAACACATCCGTACGGCTTCCGGCTGGGCTTCAACAAGCCGTGGATCGTCCCGCTGGTTCGCCAAGGGGCCGGAATACGCCCGCCTGATCCATGAGGACCTCAAGATGCGGAAGGCCATCAAGGAAAAGTACTACCACGCCGGCATCGCCGAAGTGGACATCGAGCGGGTCGGCCCGAAGATCCGGGTCATCATCCACACCGCCCGGCCGGGGATCATCATCGGCCGCGGCGGCAAGGAGATCGAGAGCCTGAAGGCCTATCCTCGAGAGCGATCGCCAAGCAAGGAAGTCTACGTCGACATCCGCGAGGTCGACAAGCCCGAGCTCAACGCCCTGCTCGTCGGCGAGGGCATCGCCGTCCAGCTCGAGAAGCGCATCGCCTACCGCCGGGCCATGCGCAAGGCCGTGGACATGGCCCTCAAGATGGGCGCCAAGGGCATCAAGGTCATGTGCTCGGGCCGCCTGGGCGGCGTCGAGATCGCCCGCACCGAGTGGTACCTGCAAGGGCCAGCTGCCCCTGCAGACCCTCCGGGCCGACATCGACTACGCCTTCACCGAGGCCTTCACGACCTACGGCCAGATCGGCATCAAGGTCTGGATCTACCGGGGCGACGTCGAGAAGCCGAAGATGACCTCGCAGACGGCGGAGGTCGAGGAGATCTAACCATGTTGATGCCCAAGAAAGTCAAGTTCCGCAAGAGCAGCGCGGGCCGGATGCGGGGCAAGGCCGAGCGCGGCGGCGACCCTCTCGTTCGGCGAGTTCGGCCTGCAGGCCCTCGAGCCGTGCTGGCTGACCGCCCGCCAGATCGAGGCCGGCCGCATCACCATCACCCGCTACATGAAGCGGCGCGGCAAGCTCTGGATCCGGACCTTCCCCTGGAAGCCCGTGACCAAGAAGCCGACCGAGGTCCGCATGGGCAAGGGCAAGGGCGACCCGGAGTTCTGGGTCGACGTCGTCCGGCCCGGCCAGATCCTGTTCGAGCTCGAGGGCGTCGACGGAGGAGCTGGCGCCGGGAGGCCATGCGCCTGGCCGCCCACAAGCTCCCGATCAAGACCCGGTTCATCTCCCGGGAAGCGAGAGAACTCCGATGAAGATGCACGAACTCAGGGAAATGTCGGCCGACGAGCTGCAGGCCGAAGGAGGCGGAGCTCCGGGACCAGCTCTTCAAGCTCCGCTTCCAGAAGTCCCTGGGCCAGCTCGACAGCCCGATGAAGGTCAAGAACATCAGGCGGGACATCGCCCGCATCGAGACGCTCCTCGAAGAGCCCTAGCGAAAGAGACGGAGTAGAGCATGGACACGCAAGGATCATCAGCGGAAGACGACGAAGGTCGGGACCGTCGTCGCGAAGAAGATGAAGAAGACGGTCACCGTCGAGGTCGAGCGCCAGGTCCGGCACCCCCTCTACAAGAAGATCGTCCGCCGCCGGACGACCTTCCTCGCCCACGACGAGACACGAGAAGTGCCAGGTCGGCGACATCGGTCCGGATCATCGAGACGCGGCCGATCAGCAAGACGAAGCGCTGGCGCGTCCTCGAGATCGTCGGCCTGTCCGAGGCCGGGCGTGAGGCCGACCCCGGAGAACGCCGCATGATCCAGATGCGTACGATGCTCAAGGTCGCCGACAACTCCGGCGCCCGGCGGATCATGGCCATCACGCCCATCGGCGGCGGCGTCGGCCGCATCGCCCGGATCGGCGACGTCATCTCGGCCTCCGTCAAGGAGGCCGACCCGGAGAGCAAGATCGCCAAGGGCAAGGTCGTCCGGGCCGTCGTCGTCCGGACGCGCAAGGAGCTCCGCCGCAAGGACGGCTCCTACATCCGCTTCGACGACAACGCCGCCGTCATCATCGACAAGGCCGGCGAGCCGGTCGGGACCCGCGTCTTCGGGCCCGTCGGCCGCGAGCTGCGGGAGAAGGAAGTTCATGAAGATCGTCTCCCTGGCCCCGGAGGTCCTGTGATGGCCAAGATCCAGCTCAAGAAGAACGACATCGTCATCGTCCGCAAGGGCAAGGACAAGGGCAAGACGGGCAAGGTCCTCAAGCGTCTTCCCGGAGAAGAACCGGGTCATCGTCGAGCGCATCCACTTCGTCAAGCACTTCGTCAAGGCCGACCGCAGCAAGAACGTCCAGGGCGGCGATCATGGAGAAGGAGACCCCCATCCCGATCGCCAACGTCATGCTCTTCTGCCCGGACTGCGGCCAGGGCGTGCGCGTCCGCAGCCGCCGGCACGAGGACGGGACGCGAGCCGGGTCTGCGCCAAGTGCGACACCGTGATCGAAAAGGCGAAGTGAGGAATCACCCATGAGCCGCCTACTCGAGAGATACAAGAAGGAAGTCGTCCCCGAGCTCCAGAAGGAGCTCGGCATCGCGAACAAGATGGCCGTGCCCCGGCTGGAGAAGATCATCATCAACATGGGCGTCGGCGACGCCATCCAGAACATCAAGCTCCTGGACACGGCCAAGGTCGAGCTGGCTCAGATCACCGGGCAGCAGCCGGCCGTCGGCCGGGCCAAGAAGTCCATTTCGGCCTTCAAGCTGAGGAAGGGCCAGCCCATCGCCTGCTACGTGACGCTCCGGAGCCGGAGGATGTACGAATTCCTCGACCGGCTGGTCAACATCGTCCTGCCCCGCGTCCGGGACTTCCGGGGCGTCGCCGCCGAGGCCTTCGACGGGCGCGGCAACTACACGCTGGGCCTGCGGGACCAGCTCGTGTTCCCCGAGATCGATTACACGAAGGTCGAGCGGTCGCGGGGGATGAACATCACCATCGTGACCACGGCCCGGACCGACAAGGAAGCGTTCGCCCTGCTCAAGAAGCTGGGCATGCCCTTCCGTGAGTCCTGACAAGAAGAGAGGTGAACGTGTCGACCACAGCGCGGATGGCCAAGATACGCGAAAACCCCGAATATGCGATCCGGACCCGGCGCCGCTGCCGGCTCTGCGGCCGCTCCCGGGGGTACTACCGGAAGTTCGACCTGTGCCGGCTGTGCTTCCGCCAGCTGGCCCTGAAGGGCGAGATCCCGGGGGTCACGAAGTCTTCCTGGTGATGTCGAGGAAAGGATAGGCCCATGGATGTCATCGCCGATTTGCTCACCCGGATCCGGAACGGGATCAAGTCCAAAAAGAGGGAGGTCTCCGTCCCGTCGTCGGGGCTGAAGGTCGAGATCGCCAAGATCCTCAAGGACGAGGGGTACATCAAGAACTTCAAGGTCGTCGACGACCACAAGCAGGGGATCCTCAACGTGACGTTGAAGTACGGCGAGGACGGCAAGAGCGTCATCAGCGGCCTGCGGCGGGTCAGCAAGCCCGGCTGCCGGATCTACTGCACGAAGGACTCCGTCCCCAAGGTCCTGGACGGCCTGGGCGTCGCCATCGTCTCGACGTCGCACGGCGTCATCCCCGGCCGGAAGTGCGAGGAGCTGGGGCTGGGGGGCGAAGTCCTCTGCAGCGTCTGGTGAGCGGGAGGAGAGGTCAAGCATGTCGCGAGTCGGGAAAAAGCCCGATCACGATCCCGGCGGGCGTCAAGGTCGACGATCCAGCCGGACCGCATCGATTTCGAGGGGAAGAAGGGCAAGCTCTCCTCGCCCCTCTACGCCGGGATCCAGGCCGCCCTGGACGGCGGCGCTCTGGCCCTGACCCGGGCCGAGGAGACGAAGTCGGCCCGCAGCCTCCACGGGCTCTGCCGGGCCCTGGCCCAGAACGCCGTCCGCGGCGTCACCGAGGGCTTCGCCAAGCAGCTGGAGATCGTCGGCGTCGGCTACAAGGCCAAGGTCGAGAAGGGCAAGCTCGAGATCAGCCTGGGCTATTCCCGGCCGATCGTCTACGAGATCCCGGCCGGCGTCGAGGTCGTGGCCGAGAAGCCGACCCTCCTCACCGTCCGCGGCATCGACCGGCAGCTCGTCGGCCAGGTCGCCGACGACATCAAGCATTTCCGCCTGCCGGACCCCTACAAGCAGAAGGGCGTCCGCTACGTGGGCGAGCGCCTGATCAAGAAAGAACGGAAAGCGGGGGTGGCCAGTGCTTAAGAACAAGATCGTCGCCAAGCGGGTCCGGGACGACCGGCTCCGCAAGCGGATCCGCGAGAGGGTCAAGGGGACGCCGGAGCGGCCCCGGGTCCACGTCTTCAAGAGCAACCGTACCTGTACACCCAGGTCATCAACGACGCCGACGGGACCGTCCTCGCTGACGGCCTCGACGCTCGAGAAGGCGTTCCAGGAGAAGACCAAGAACGGCAAGAACAAGAAGGCCTCCGCCCTCCTCGGCCAGGTCCTGGCCGAGCGGCTGAAGGCCAAGAACATCGACAGGATCGTGTTCGACCGCGGCGTGTATCCCTACCACGGGCGGATCAAGACCCTGGCGGACGCCATGCGGAAAGCGGGCATCGAGTTCTAGAGGAACGGACGGAGAAGGAGGCACGAGCGTGGTTGAAGATCGAAGATTCGAGAAGGCCGTCGCCGTCGACGAGGACGGGTTCGAGCTCAAGGACCAGGTCATCTCCATCCGCAGGGTCACCAAGGTCGTCAAGGGCGGCAAGAACCTGAGCTTCTCCGCCCTCGTCGCCGTCGGCAACGAGCGCGGCCGGGTCGGCATCGGCAAGGGCAAGGCCCGGGAGGTCCCGCAGGCCATCCGCAAGGGCGTCGAGGAGGCCAAGAAGAGCATGATCCGGGTCCCCCTGGCCGAGACGACCCTGCCCCATGCCGTCAAGGGCATCGACGGCGCCGGCGTCGTCGTCCTCCGCCCCGCGGCGAAAGGGACGGGCGTCATCGCCGGCGGCGCCGTCCGGGTCATCATGCAGCTGGCCGGCGATCCGGGACATCCTGACGAAGTCCATCCGCAGCTCCAACCCGATCAGCGTCGCCAACGCGACCATGGCCGCCCTCAAGAGCGTGCGCAACCCCGAGGACGTGGCCAAGAGCCGCGGAAAGGCCAAAGGTGGACAATGACGGACACAGCGACCAAGCCCGCGAAGGCCCGCCGTCCCGCCGCTCCGGAGGAGCCGGAGCGCTACCTGAAGATCACCCTCGTCCGGAGCCTCGTCGGCCATCCCCGCAGCCAGCGGGACGTGGCCCGGGGGCTCGGCCTGAGGAAGCCGCAATCCTGCGTCGTCCGCCGGGAGTCCCCCGAGACGCTCGGCATGGTCCGCAAGATCGCCCACGTCCTGAAAGTGGAGGCGTCGGAGAAGCCATGAACCTCAGCAACCTGAAACCCGCCAAAGGCTCGAGAAAGGACCGCAAGCGGGTCGGCCGCGGGCCCGGCTCCGGCTGGGGCAAGACGGCCGGCCGCGGCAGCAAGGGCCAGCTCCAGGGCAGCGGCTATTCCCGCAAGCGCGACTTCGAGGGCGGCCAGATGCCCCTCGTCCGCCGCATCCCGAAGCGCGGCTTCACCAACGTCTTCCGGACCGAATACACCGTCGTCAACCTCGACAGCCTGGCCCGGATCGCCAAGGCGGAGATCGGCATCGAGGACCTCGTCGCCGCCGGGCTCATCAAGACGGCCTTCGGAGCGGGTCAAGGTCCTCGGCCGGGGCGAGCTCGCCGCGGCCAAGACCGTCCACGCCCACAAGTTCTCCGCGTCGGCCCTGAAGAAGATCGAGGCGAAAGGCGGCAAGGCCGTCGTCATCGGGTAAGCCCATGTTCGACAGCATCCGCAACATCTTCAGCATCCCGGAGCTCCGCAAGAGGGTCATCTTCACCCTGCTCCTCCTGGCCGTCTACCGGATCGGCGGCCAGATCCCCAACCCGGGCATCAGCGCCTCGGCCCTGGCGGAATTCTGGGCGCAGCAGAAGGGCACCATCCTCGGCTTCATCGACCTGTTCTCGGGCCGGTACATGTCGCGGATGACGATCTTCGCCCTGGGCATCATGCCCTACATCAGCTCCTCGATCATCCTCCAGCTGCTGACGGTCGTCTGGCCCTACCTCGAGCGGCTGTCCAAGGAGGGCGAGCTCGGGCGGAAGAAGATCACCCAGTACACCCGCTACGGGACGATCGGCATCTGCTTCATCCAGGCCTTCGGCATCGCCGTCTTCCTGGAGAGCCTCAAGAGCCCCGGGGGGCGCCCTCATCGTGCCCCACGGCGGCTGGGGTTCCAGCTCCTGACCGTCCTGACCCTGACCACGGGGACGGTCTTCGTCATGTGGCTGGGCGAGCAGATCTCGGCCCGGGGCATCGGCAACGGCATCTCCCTCATCATCTTCGCCGGCATCGTCGTCCGCTTCCCCTCCGGCCTGAACAGCCTCCTCGGCAACTTCCGCAGCGGCGCCATGGACCCGCTGAAGATCATCTTCCTGGGCGCCCTGATGGTCGCCGTCATCGCCTTCATCGTCTTCGTCGAGCGCGGCCAGCGGCGCATCCCCGTCTCCTACGCCAAGCGGGTCGTCGGCCGGAAGGTCTACGGCGGCCAGAGCACGCACCTGCCCCTCCGGGTCAACACGGGCGGCGTCATCCCGATCATCTTCGCCGCCTCGATCATCACCATCCCGGCGACCTTCGCCCAGCTCGTCAAGGTCCCCGTCATCCAGCACGATCGCCCAGCAGTTCGGCATGGGCATGCCCCTCTACAACCTCTTCTACGTCGCGGCCATCATCTTCTTCACCTACTTCTACATCTCGATCATCTTCAACCCGGTCGACGTCGCCGACAACCTCCGGAAGTACGGCGGCTTCATCCCGGGCATCCGGCCGGGCAAGAACACCTCCGACTACATCGACGAGGTCCTGTCGCGGATCACCCTCGTCGGCGCCGTCTACCTCGCCGTCGTCGCCATCCTGCCGGAGTTCCTCATCACCGGCGTCAAGGTCCAGTCCCTGCCCTGGGTCGGGCCGTGGCTCGAGGCCAACCTGCCGAAGTTCATGACCCAGGGGCTGGGCATCGACTTCCTCTTCGGCGGCACCTCGATCCTGATCGTCGTCGGCGTCGCCATGGACACGATGCAGCAGATCGAGGCCCAGCTCGTCATGCGCCACTACGACGGCTTCATGCGCCGGAGCCGGATCCGGGGGAGGCGGGGATGAGAGTCATCCTCCTCGGCGCGCCCGGCAGCGGCAAGGGGTCCGTGGGCAACCTCATCGAGTCCGCCTACGGCTTCCCCAAGATCTCCACCGGGGACCTCCTGCGCGGCGCCGTCCAGAAGAAGACGCCGCTCGGCCAGCAGGCCGCGGCCCAGATGGGCAAGGGCGGGCTCGTCGACGACGCCGTCGTCCTCAAGCTCCTCGAGGAGCGCCTGGCGGCCCCGGACTGCCGGGAGGGCTACGCCCTCGACGGCTATCCCCGGAACCTCGCCCAGGCCCTGAGCGTCGAGCAGCTCGACGGCGGCCGGCCCGAGGTCGTCTTCCTCATCGAGACCCGGGAGGACGTCGTCATCCGGCGCCTGGCCACGCGGCGGGTCTGCCCCTCCTGCGGGGCGATCTTCAACGTCATCACCCGGAAGCCGGCCCGCGAGGGCGTCTGCGACGTCTGCGGCGCCGGCCTCGTCCAGAGGACCGACGACCGCCCCGACGTCATCCAGGAGCGGATGAGGACCTACCACGCCAAGACGGAGCCCCTCATCGCCCATTATCAGGCGAAGGGCGTCCTCCACCGCGTCGAGGGCAACGGCACGGTCGAGGAGACCTTCCGGGCCGTCCGGGACATCCTCGACGGCGGAGATCAGCCGAACGAAAGGGACGCAGGAACGGCCATGATCATCTGCAAGTCCGCCGCGGAACTCGAGCTCATGAGGCAGGCGGGCCGGATCGCGGCCCGCGTCCTGGCCGAGCTCGGGCCCCTCGTCCGGCCGGGGATCCGGACCCGCGACCTCGACGTCTACGCCGAGAAGCGGACGCGGGAGCTCGGGGCCGTCCCGGCCTTCAAGGGCTACCGCGGCTACCCGGCCTCGGTCTGCGTCTCGGTCAACGAGGAGGTCATCCACGGCATCCCCTCGGGGCGGATCCTCCAGGAGGGAGACATCGTCAGCCTGGACTTCGGCGTCCTCTACGAGGGCTTCTACAGCGACTCGGCCCTGACCGTGCCGGCCGGCCGGGCGGGGGACGAGGCCGTGCGGCTCATCGACGGCGGCGCGGCGGTCGTTCTGCAAGGGCCTCGAGCAGGTCCGGGAGGGGAACCGGCTGTCCGACATCTCGGCCGCCGTCCAGCGGTCGGTCGAGGCCGACGGGTTCTCCGTCATCCGCCAGTTCGTCGGGCACGGCATCGGCCGCGCCCTCCACGAGGAGCCCCAGATCCCGAACTTCGGGCCGGCCGGACGCGGCCCCCGGCTCCGCGCGGGGATGACCCTGGCCATCGAGCCGATGATCGCCGCGGGCGGCTGGGAGGTCGACGTCCTCGAGGACGGCTGGACGGCCGTGACCAAGGACCGCAGCCTGGCCGCCCATTACGAGCACACCGTGGCCCTGACCGAGAGCGGGCCGGAAGTCCTGACCGCCCGGGAGGACGACGGGACGACCCTGTCCGCCCCTGAGAAGGAGAGCCCCCATGCCTAAGCAGGACATGTTCGAAGCCGAGGGCGTCGTCCTCGAGACGCTGCCGAACGCCATGTTCCGGGTCGAGCTCTCGAACAAGCACGTCATCCTGGCCCACATCTCGGGGAAGATGCGCAAGCACTTCATCCGCATCCTGCCGGGGGACCGCGTCCTCGTCGAGCTCTCCCCCTACGACCTGACCAAGGGACGGATCACGTATCGTTACAAGTAAAAGGACACGACGATGAAAGTCAAAGCCTCCGTGAAGAAGATCTGCCGGAACTGCAAGATCGTCCGGCGCAAGGGCGTCGTGCGGGTCATCTGCTCGAACCCGCGGCACAAGCAAAGACAAGGATAAGGCGAGGTACCCCCATGGCAAGAATCGCAGGCATCACCCTCCCGCCGGAGAAGCGGATCGAGATCGGACTGACCTATATCTACGGGATCGGCCGTCCGAAATCGAACAAGATCCTGGCCGAGGCCAAGATCGACAAGAACAAGAAGGTCAAGGCCCTGACCGAGGACGAGGTCGACAAGATCCGCCAGATCATCGAGAAGCGAGAGAAGATCGAGGGCGACCTCCGCAAGGAGGTCACCATGAACATCAAGCGGCTCGTCGACATCGGCTGCTACCGGGGGCTCCGCCACAAGAAGAAACTCCCCGTGCGGGGCCAGCGGACGAAGACGAACGCCCGGACCCGGAAAGGCGTCCGCGGCTCGAAGATCAAGAAACTCAAGGAAAAGAAGGCCTAAGGAGGGGAGACACCCATGCCCAAAGCGAAGACGAAGAAGAAGAAGGTCCGCAAGGAGATCGGCTACGGAGTGGCCCACGTCCAGTCCACGTTCAACAATACGATCATCACCATCACCGACCACCAGGGCGGCGCCCTCTGCTGGGCGAGCGCCGGGACGTCGGGGTTCAAGGGCGCCCGCAAGGGCACGCCCTTCGCCGCCCAGCTCGCGGCCAAGAGACGCGGCGACCAAGGCCAGGGACTTCGGCGTCCGCTACGTCGACGTCCGGCTGGCCGGGCCGGGGGCGGGCCGGGAATCGTCCATCCGGGCCCTCCAGGCCGCCGGGCTGGAGATCAAGTCCATCAAGGACGTGACGCCCATCCCGCACAACGGCTGCCGCGTCCGCCGGCGGCGGCGGGTCTGAGGGACGGAGGAGAGAAGCATGGCGAAACATCAAGGACCCGATTGCCGGCTGTGCCGGGTCGAGAAGAACCAAGCTCTTTTTCAAGGGCCACAAGTGCCTGACGGACAAGTGCCCCATCGAGCGGCGGGCCTACGCGCCCGGCCAGCACGGGCGGACCCGGAAGCGGATCCTCGGCTACGCGATCCAGCTCCGGGAGAAGCAGAAGCTCAAGAGGTTCTACGGGATGTCGGAGGAGCAGTTCCGCTTCTTCTTCCAGCGGGCCGAGCGCCAGAAAGGGGTGACCGGCGAGAACCTCCTGTCCATGCTCGAGCGGCGGCTGGACAACGTCGTCTTCCTCATGGGCTTCTCGCTCTCCCGCGGCCACGCCCGCCAGCTCATCGGCCACGGGCACTTCCGGGTCAACGGCCGCCGGGTCAACATCCCCTCGGCCCTGGTCAAGCCGGGCGACGTCGTCGATTTCAAGGCCCGGACGGCCAAGGACGAGGACGATGAAGGCCGTCGTCGCCTCGAACCAGAGCAAGTCCATCCCCGGCTGGCTCGAGGTGGACGCGGACGAACATGAAGGGCCGGGTCCTCGCCCTGCCGAGCGCCAGGACGTCACCCTCCCCGTCGAGGAGCACCTGGTCGTCGAGCTTTACTCCAAATAGCACCTGAGGGATCCCCGAGGACGCCCCGGAAGGAGGAAACATGACCGAAGCGAATTTTCAGAGGCCGAAGTACCTGGAGTGCGATTATCGAGACGCTGACCGACAAGTACGGCCGGTTCCAGGCCCAGCCCTTCGAGCGGGGCTACGGCGTCACCGTGGGCAACGCCCTGCGCCGGATCCTCCTGTCGTCGATCACCGGCGCGGCCATCACCGCCGTCCGCATCCACGGCGTCCTCCACGAATTCTCGACCATCCCCGGGGTCGTCGAGGACGTGACGGACATCCTCCTGAACCTGAAGGCCATCCCCCTCAAGCTCACGGGGCGACGAGCCGAAGCGGATGACCCTGAAGAAGACCGGGCCGGCCCAGGCCACTGGCCTCGGACCTCGCCCACGACGCCGACATCGAGATCCTGGACACGGACCTGCCCGTCGCCTCGCTCGACGCGCGACGGGACGCTCGAGATCGAGATGGTCGTCAAGAACGGCCGCGGCTACATCCCGGCCGACCAGAACCTCGACGAGGAGCTGAGCCTGGACTACATCCCCCTCGACTCCTCGCACTCGCCCGTCCTCAAGGTCAACTACCGCGTCGAGCCGGCCCGCGTCGGCAAGCGCATCGATTATGAGAGCCTGACCCTGGAGATCTGGACGACCGGCGCCATCCGGCCGATGGACGCCCTGTCCCAGGCGGCCAAGATCATGCGGGACCACCTCGGCATCTTCCTCAACGTCGTCGACGAGCCCCTGGAGAAAGCGGAGGCGCCGACGGCCAAGGAGATCCCGTTCCTGGCCCAGGCCGACGTCCTGGCCAAGACGATCGACCACCTCGAGCTCTCCGTCCGGTCCAACAACTGCCTCCGGTCGGCCGGCATCGAGCGGATCTATGAGCTCGTCCAGAAGACCGAGGAGGACCTGCTCAAGACGAAGAACTTCGGGCGCAAGTCGCTCGCCGAGATCAAGGAGACCCTGGGCAACCTGAACCTCGGCCTGAACCTCGAGCTCCATCCCAAGCTCATCGAGCGGGTCCAGGCGGAGGTCAAGGAGTCCCAGGCCGGCAAGGAGCTGGATGAATGAGGCACCAAGTCAAGAAGGGATACCTGCGGAGAAACTCGGCCCACCGGCGGGCCCTCCTGCGCAATCTGGTCACGTCCTTCCTCGAGCGGGAGCGGATCACGACGACCCTGGCCAAGGCCCGGAACGCGCGGCCTCTGGCCGAGAAGATGATCACCCTGGGCAAGCGCGGCACGCTCCACGCCCGGCGCCAGGCCCTGGCCTACCTGACCAAGGAGGCCGCCGTGAAGAAGCTCTTCGACGACGTCGCGCCCCGCTTCTCCGAGCGGCCCGGCGGCTACACGCGGATCGTCAAGCTCGACCGGCGCATGGGCGACGGGTCGGTCATGGCCGTCCTCGAGCTCGTCGGCAGCGAGTACAAGAAGAAGGCCAAGAAGAAAAAGGAAGCCAAGAAGGCGGCCGCCGCGAAGTAATTCCCGGGAGAGACATTAGGGGCTCGGTCATCGACCGAGCCCTTTTTTTTCCTCTAAAATCACTCGAGCAAGATATTTCGCAGGAATCCGGCTCCGTGTTATCTCCGCCGGCTTTTGCGATATTACCTGCTCCTATGCGGCTCCGCTCACTCCCGCTCGCTACGGTCGGCTTGCCCTCCGCTCACTTCGCGTTCGCTTCGGTCGGACGGCGCGCGGCCTGGTAGATCTTCTGCCAGTGCTCCTCCTTGAGCCGGTCGATCCGGACGCAGGGGGTCTTGTAAGTCGTGGCGTTGATGAAATATTCGCCGTCGATCATCATCCCGACGTGGCCGATCCTGTTGATGGCGCCGCCGAAGAAGACGAGGTCGCCGGCCTGCTCCTGCCCCTTGGGAACCTCGAGGAGGCCGCTCTTCTCCATCTGGATGTCGGCGTCCCTTAGGATGGGGAACCCGTTCATCTTGTAGATGAGCTGGGCGAAGCCCGAGCAGTCGAGGCCGAGCGGCGAGTTGCCTCCCCAGAGGTATGGGACGCCGAGGAGACGCTTGCTCAGGGCGACCATCTCCTCCGGGGATTTCCGCGGCCACGTCCAGGGCGCGTCGTGGGCCTCGCCGTCGCCCGCCTGGACCCAGGCTTTGGTACCGCAGGGGAGGGCGACCTGGAGCCAGCGGCCGCTGTCCTCGCGGACGACCTCGAGGACCGAGCTGATCGGAGCGACCTTGACCGGCTTGTGCTTCGTCACGTCCGGCTCGCGGTAGGTGTTCGCGAAGAGGGACATGACGACGAAGACCCTGCCCGCCGAGGCATAGGGCCTGTCGCCGGGCTTGAGAAAGCGGAGCGAGGAGTTGATGACCCAGCCCTTGTACGTGTCGGGGGTCTCGACGTAGGACCAGTTCTCGCCGTGGGCGTTCCGTTCGGACTTGAGGACCTTGACGTTCATGCCGAGCAGGGCCTGGCTGACGACGTCCGTGCCGTCGTTCGACCGGCTGTGCATGTTCTCCGCGGTGTTGATGACGACGCCGGCCTGCGGCGGGGCCGGCGCTTCGGCCGCCGCGGCCGCGAGGACGGCGAGCAGGACGACCAGGATGATGACGATGAGGTTTTTCATGCCCGGGACCTCCTAAAGGGGGTATTATAATCGCAACGGAGGGACGTTTCCATCCTTTCTCAGCACCCGTCGAGGGCCTCCCGTCGAACGGGGTGGAAATGGCGGAGGCCGTTTTCATATAATGGAGCCGAGAGGAGAGACCATGAAGAGAAAGGACTTCCTGAGATTATCCGGGGCGGCGGCCGCCGGCTCTCTCGTTTCGCTCCGGTCCGGCCTGGCCCAGGCCCTTGGCAGCGGTGGCGGCAAGACGAGGGTCTCCGTCAAGGTCATGGACCTTAAGCTCCAGTACGCCTGGGGCCTGTCGCGAGGGACCTGGACGACCCGGCGGAACGCCTTCGTGAAGATCGAACGGGACGGTGTCGCGGGCCTTGGCGAGGCGGCCCCGATCGCCCGCTACGACGAGACGGCCGAGGGCGCCGCGGCCTTCATCGAGAAGGCCCGCCCCGTGCTCGAACGCGACCTCTGGGAATACGCCGTCCGCTGGAACGAGCTCGAGGCCCTGGCCCCGACGGAGCACGCCGCCAAGGCGGCCCTCGACATGGCCCTGCTCGACTGGGTGGGGAAGAAGCTCGCCGTGCCGCTCTGGAAGCTCCTCGGCCTCAGCCGCGGCGCCGCGCTGCGAACGACCTATTCCATCGGCATCGACGAGGTGCCCGTGATGCAGCAGAAGATCCGCGCCTACCCGGACTTCGGCGTCTACAAGATCAAGGTCGGCACCAAGGACGACCGGAAGATCATCGAGGGCATCCGGGCCGTCACCTCGAAGCCTCTCCGTGTCGACGCCAACGAGGGCTGGAAGACGAAGGAGCTGGCCCTGGAGATGATCAACTGGATGGCCGGCATGGGCGTCGAGTACGTCGAGCAGCCTATGCCCGCCGCGATGCTTGAGGACTTCGCCTGGCTCAAGGAGCGCTCGAAGCTCCCCCTCTACGCCGACGAGAGCCTGATGAAGGCCTCGGACATCCCGCGCATCGCCCCCTACTTCGACGGGCTCAACATCAAGCTCATGAAATGCGGCGGCGTCCAGGAGGCCGTGCGCATGGTCGGCATGGCCCGGGCCCTCGGCCTGAAACTGATGATCGGCTGCATGGTCGAGACGTCGCTGGCCATCTCGGCCGCCGCGGCCATCACCCCGCTCTTCGACCACGCCGACCTCGACGGGAACCTCCTCTCCGCGACGGACCCCTTCAAGGGGGTCAAGACGGTCAAGGACCAGCTCGTCCTCAACGACAGGCCCGGGCTGGGCGTCGAGGGCAGCGTCTGGTAAGGGGGCTCAGGACCGGCCGACCTGGATGGTCAGCCTCTGGCCGACGACGAGGTCGTCCGAGGCCAGGTTGTTGGCCGACTTGATCTTCTCGACCGTCGTGTTGAAGGCCTTGGAGAGGGTGAACAGCGTGTCGCCCGCCTTGACGACGTAGGTCACCGTGTCGCCCGGCTTGGCCCCGGCCGGCGGCGCCGAGGGCGCGGCGGCCGACGGCATCCCGCTGACGGGGATGCGCAGGACCTGGCCCTCGCGGATGAGCGTCCGGCTCTTGAGCCCGTTGAGCCGCATGAGGATGTCGACGGAGGTGCGGAACTTCCGGGCGATCGCCCCCAGGGTATCCCCCTTGAGGACCCGATAGCGGTCGGTGATGACGTCGGGGGGGACGTACTGGGGAAGCGTCGTGACGCAGGCCAGGCATCTCTCCCCGTAGCCCTCGGGGACGCGAAGCTCATAGTCATAGTTGGGCGTGGAGTCGAAGCGGAGCTCGGGATTGAGGATGGTCAGGACGAGGGGGTCGAGGGTCAGGGACTGGGCGAGCCCCGCCAGCCGGACGGGCGTGCCGACGCGCACCGTCTCGAACCTCAGGGGAGGGTCGGGCGTCGGCAGCTCGAAGCCGTACTTGGCCGGGTCGGAGATGATCATGAGGGAGGCGATGAACCGGGGCACGTAGCGGGCCGTCTGCCAGGGCAGGCTGTTGAACAGGTCCCAGAAGTTGTCGAGATAATCGATCCGCTGGGCCTGGATGACCCGCTGGACATAGCCCTCGCCGCAGTTGTAGGCGGCCAGGGCCGTCGTCCAGTCGCCGAACATCGCGTGGAGGTCGCCCAGGTACTGGACGGCCGCCCGGGTCGCCTTGACGGGGTCCATGCGCTCGTCGACGTACTTGTCGCGCTTGAGGCCGTACCGGTAGCCCGTCGAGGAGATGAACTGCCACATGCCCAGGGCTCGGGCGGGGGACAGGGCCCGGACCCTGAACCAGCTCTCGATCATCGGCACCCAGGCGAGCTGCTCCGGCAGCCCCGCGCCGCGGAGCTCGGCGGTGATCATGTCCCGGTAGAGCCCGGACCGCTTGTAGGCGTCGAGGAACCAGGCCTTCTCCCCGTTCTGGAAGCTCTCGATCTCCTTGCGGACCCACTGGTTCTCGACGAGAGGGATGGAGTTGTTGACTGAGGAGACGGCCGCCATCCGGGACGTGTTGATCTGCTGGCTCGAGGCGTAGACCTGCTGGATCCTCTGGGCGATCAGGATGCGGAGGCCGTTCTTCTCACGAAGGAGAGGGGAGTCGGGGGAGAGCTTGATCTTGGGCACGGTTTCATACGCCTCGTCGAGCTTGGCCAGGGCGGCGTCCATGTCCTTCCGCTCGATGGCGGCCAGGGCCTCCTGATAGGCGGCGAACCCCTCCTCGAGGAGAGCGGAGGCCTCCTTGTCCGTCTCGCCGTTCTTTTCCGCCGGCGATTGGGCGTCCCCGTTGATGTCTTCCTTGGCCAGGACGGGGATTTCGGCGGGCTGCGGCCCCGGCTTGGCCGTGCCGGCCGGCGCGGGCTTGGCCGGTTCGGTCTTTTCGGAGGGCTTGGCCGCGGGCTGGGGCGTCGTCCGGACCGCCCCGGCATGGGAGGAACAGGCGGCCGCCAGGGAGAAGACCAGGGCCAGGGTCAGGACGCCTTGAACCGTCTCTTTTCTTATCTTCATTATTGGCACATGGTTATAGCACGGGCCGGGGTCCGAGTCAACCGTTCTTCCGGTGCCAGGCCCAGGCCGTCCCGATGATCGTCTCGAGGGAGGAGAGGCCCGGCTTCCAGCCAAGGAGCTTTTCCGCCTTCTCCTTGGAGGCGAGGAGGACGGCCACGTCGCCCTCCCGCCTCGGCGGACGTCGTAGGGGACGGACCGCCCGGTGACCTGCTCGGCCTTGCGGATGACCTCGAGGACGGAATAGCCCGGTGTTCGTGCCGAGGTTGACGGCGTCGCTCGCCCCGCCCCGGAGCAGGGCCTTGAGGGCCAGGACGTGGGCCGCGGCCAGGTCGGTGACGTGGATGTAGTCCCGGACGGCCGTCCCGTCCGGGGTGGGGAAGTCCCCGCCGAAGACGCCCAGGCGGGGCGCCGTGCCGAGGAGGCTCAGGAGGATGTTCGGGATGAGGTGGGTCTCCGGGACGTGGCGTCTCGCCCATCTCGCCGTCCGGGTCGGCGCCGGCGGCGTTGAAATAGCGGAGCGAGACGGAGCTCAGCCCGTAGGCGCGGTCGTAATCCTCGAGGATGCGCTCGACCATGGCCTTGGTCCGGCCGTAGGGGTTGGCCGGGTCGAGGGGATGGGACTCGGGGATGGGCGTCTCCCGGGGCGCGCCGTAGACGGCCGCGCTCGAGGAGAAGATGAGCTTCCGCACGCCCGCCTCGAGCATGGCGTCGAGGAGGTTGAGCGCTGCGTCACGAGGTTATGGCGTGTAGTATTTCCGGGGGTCGGCGTAGGATTCGCCGACCTGGATGAGCGAGGCGAAGTGGAGGACGGCGGCGATTGTCCGGCCGCGGAAGGCCGTCCCGCACGGCCTCCCGGTCCATGAGGTCGCCCTGGAGGAACGGCCGGCCCCCGACGAGCTCCCGCCGCCCGCTCGAGAGGTTGTCGAAGACGAGGACGTCGAAGCCCTCGCCGGGCGAGCTCCTTGACCGTGTGGGACCCGATGTAGCCGGCGCCGCCGGCGACGAGGACTGGTCATGGACTTCTCCTTTCGACGAGCCGCCGGGCCTTGCGAGGCCGCGGGCCCTGGTCTCGAACTCGTTGTCGAGCTGGGCCCGGTAGAGCTTCTTCAGGAGCTCGCCCATGCCCGGGCCCGGGCGGGACGCCCAGCCCGATGAGGTCGCGGCCCATGATCAGAGGGCGATCGTCTCCCGGCTGACGCGGAGCTCCTCGAACTTTCTGAGCAGCCAGCGGGCCTCGCGGTCCAGGCCCGCGGACGAGCCGTTCGCCGCCGGCCGGCCCGGTCGGCCGCGTCGAGGTAGACCATGAGCTCGATCTCCCCGTCGGATGTCGGCCGCCAGCCGGTTGAAGGCCTTCTTCGTCACCGATCTCCCGGTTCAGCCAGAGCTCGGCCGCCCGGTGGTGGGTCCGGATGAGCAGGGGGACCATCTGGCGGACGCGGATAGCCGTTCCAGGAGTGGATGCGGAACCGGGCCAGGACCTTCTCGGCCATCCGTCTCGCTGAGCACGTCGTGGCCGCAGGAGGTGATGGCCATCCGGCCCCGCTTGTATTCCCAGCGCGTGGTCGTCCGCTTGCCGAGGTCGTGGTAGAGGGCGGCGAGGAGCAGGGCCAGCTTCTTCGGCTCGGTCGAGGCCCGTCGACCCGGGCCAGGGCCGCGGCCTGGTCGACGGCGAGCTTCGTGTGCTGCCAGACCGTGTGGTGGCCGAAGGCGTCCTTCTCCGGGTGGAAGACCGAGTCCTGGATGACCAGGGCCAGGGCTTCGAGCTCGGGGAAGAGCTGGCGCGAGGGCGCCGAGCTTGAAGAGCTCCTCGAGGCCGACCGAGGGCCGCGCGCGAGCGGAGGAGGATCTTGAACGAGCTCCTCGTTGACCCGCTCGACGCTGAGGCCGGAGAGGTCGACCTTGCGCGCCAGGCCGTAGATCTCCGGATCGACGGCGAACCCGAGGACCGAGGCGAAGCGGGCGACGCGGAGGACGCGCAGCGGGTCCTCGGGGAAGGCGCCGGGGTTCGTCAGCCGGATCTTCCCGGCCAGGGTGTCCGCGCGGCCGCCGAAGGGGTCGACGAGAAGGCCGTCCTTGAGCCGGAGGGCCATGCTGTTGCAGCGGAAGTCGCGCCGCTCCAGGTCCTTTTCGACGGGCAGGGCGGGGTCGGCGGCGATGACGAAGTCCCTGTGGCTCTTGGCGCCCTGGCCGCCGGGGGCCGCGTCCCGTCCGGGGCAGGGCCACGTCGTAGGTCCGGCCGTCGGTCGTGAACTTGATGATGCCGAAGCTCTTGCCGACGAGGTCGACCCGGCCGTGCGGCCCGGAGGCGGCGCGACGATCTCGTCGACGGGGTGCCGGGCGACGAGGATGTCGACGTCGGGCGAGGGCGTGCCGCGGATGAGGTCGCGGACGGACCCGCCGACGGCGTAGACGTCGCCGCCGAAGAGCCGGACGAAGAGCCGGCGTTCCGGCGAAGTCGATCGCAAGCTTCATCGTTCGCCGTCCGGCCGCGCCGGCGCTTACCGGAACTCGGCCAGGACCTCCTTGACCGCGTCCTTGTGGACCAGGAACATCAGGCACTTGAGCCGGATATAATCGTCGCGATAGAAGTAGTAGCCCTTGTGGGCGCTCCAGTAGGCGTTCTCCCAGGAGTCCTTGATCAGGAACCAGGCGTCCACCCCTTCCTTGTAGCCGACGCAGTGGACGGCGTGGTCGTCGGTCGAGGCCCCGGCGGTGAAGCGGTACTCGCGGCTCGACTGGTCGATGAAGTTTTGCGGGATGTCGAAGGAGGGAATGACGGCGATGCCGTTCTCGCCGCTGTAGCCGGGCTCGGAGAAGTCCACGGCCAGCGCGGCCGAGTACCCCCGCCGCAGGGAGCGGAGGAGGGCCAGCGGGAACTCGTAGAGGGGGAGGTTGTAGTAGTCCGCGGCGTGTGCCCCAATTGTCGGGGACCTTGTACTCGCCCTTGGCGTGGAAGGGGAGGTAGGCGAAGCTGATGAAGGCGACGTAGTCGGCCGGAACGAGGCCCAGCGTGCCCTCGGCGTACTCTTTCGGCGTCAGGGCCCGGCCGTCGACCGTGATCGTCTCCGGCGGCCTCCCGAGGCTGCCGGTCGAGGATGGCCCGGACGCCGGCCAGGCCCTTGGCCTCGTCCCAGTCGCCGCGCGCCTTGAGCCCGGCCAGATATGCCTCGAACTCGCGGAAGAGGGCGCCGTGGTCGTGCTCGGTGCGCCCGGCCGTCAGGCCGCGGTAATCCTCCTCGCGGACGAGGCCGTACTGCCGGACGCGGGCGATGGCCGAGTTCGGTTCGGAGCCCTGGCCGAGGAAGGACGCGCCCTTCTCGCGGATGAAGCGGCGGGCCTTCTCCACGTACTCCCAGTAGACGATGAACATCTCGGAAAGCTTGACCTCGGCCTTGCCCATCCGCCTCAGCTCCGACTCGAGGAACGAGGTCGTCGAGAACGACCAGCACGTGCCGGTCTTGCCCTGACGGACCGGAGGGAAGTGGAAGAGCTGGGTGAACTCGGCGACCGAGGCCGGCCGGACGACCTTGCTGAAGTCCATGGCCAGCACCGTCTCCTCGGCGCCGCCCGCCGTCCGCTTGATATAGACGGCCTCGTCCCGGCCGAGCTTCTCGGCCACCTGCTCGCCCCTCGAAGGCTGCCTGCTTTCTGCAGGCGGCGCCGAGGACGAGGACGCACGCCAGGACCGCCAGGGCCGACGCCCGAAGCGTTCTCTTCAAGACAGGCCTCCTTTCCGGGCGGCCGCGGCGCCGCCGGTGAGGGCTCATTATAGAAGACGCGGCGCGGGAGCGCAAGGACGGGCGCGCCCGGCCCGGGCGGGCTTGTCTCGGCCGGTCCTTTCGTGTATCCTTGACGACCGACCATGCGGACGATCGGACGAACGAGGCGAACAGTGCGCGCCGCCCTGGCGGCCGGCATGGCCGTCCTCTTCCTGTCCGGGGGGCGGGCGCTCCGGGCAGGCCCCGTCCCCGACCCGCGCGAGGACATCGTCCTCTCGCTCACGGACAGGGTTATCAGGGACATCAGCTCGGCCGGGCTGACGCTCTCCTTCCGCATCGCCGTGGGCAACCGCGCCGCGACGGACCGCGCCCTTGTCCGCTACCGCTACCGGGTCGTCGTCAACGAGAAGGAGTTCCTCAACCTGACCGTCGGCCTGGACGAACCGCTGACCGTCCCGGCCGGGCGCGAAACGCTCATCTCCCTGCCCGTGAAGATCACCTACGCGCTGCTCACGGCGGCCGTGGGACCGGTCGAGACGAGCGGACAATGCGAAGTCACCGGCGAGATGGTCTTCGCCGACGAGAGGAAGCGGGAGGACAAGGTCGGCTTCGCCTTCCCCGGGGAGTTCCCCGTCTTCAAGGATCCCGAGGTCGAGATCCTGCCGCTCAAGGTCAACGACCTGACCGTGGGCGGGGCGGACCTCGTCTTCCGGGTCCGCTTCCGCAACCCGAACGGCTACGAGCTCGTCATTTCGCGGTCGACCGCGGGCATCGACGTGGCCACGCTGTACGACTCGTCCGGCAACGACCGGTTCACCGCCCAGGCCGCGCGCTGGGCGCAGATGGTCGGCCCTGCGAATGGCCAGCGAGGCCCAGGCAGCGTTCTCCTCCACGGCCGGGGGTTCCCCTTTGTCTTCGGCCGTGCCTCGGGCGGATACAACGCGAGCCTTTCTCTACGACTGGCCGGCGGGACGTGTACGAGGGGCGGCCCGGCTCCGCGACCCTCTCCAGTCCGGGCACGTACCTCAACCGCGCCCGAGGCCTTTGACGCCGTTTTCGCCACGGCCTCGCAAGACTACGACGTCGCCACGCTCTACGACCCCGCCGCGGCCGACCTGCTGATGACCCAGCCGATGGTGAGCACGCTCTCCAGCCCGGGCTATTACCAGCGCGTGGCCGCCTTCGACATGGTCCTGGCCATTTCCACTCAGGGCGCGGACAAGGCGTTGATGCTCGACTCCCGCGGCAACGACCGCTTCACGGGCAGGCCCTCGAAAGCCGCATGACCGGCCCGGGCTACGCCTGCCGGGCCAAGGGATTCCCATGGTCCAAGGCTTCGCCGGCCAACCCGGCGACCGGCGTCGCTCCGTCCCGGCCCGCCGACTGGCTCGACACGTCCGGCCCCAATTGGGCAGAAATCTCCAACCCCGACCACACCCGCGGGTCCGGGCAGTCCGCTTCCCGTCCCCCCCCAAATCACGTCGCTGCCGCCGGCCGGCCGACTTGGTGCTCGCCGCCACGGTTCTCGGCCAGCCCGACACGGCCAGCCCGACCAAACGTCGCACCGCGGGGCTGACCGTCGATCCGGTGATCCTGTTTGCGTAGCCCGGATGTTCACACGTAAGACTTCGCGACGAACACGGACTCCCTCAGAGTACGCCTGACTCGGGAAAACTGAGTATGGCATCCCCCGAACTTGATGCTTGCCACCCCGCACTGCTGGACAGCCAAGCAGTGCCACCCCCGCCGGGGACACAATACCCAATTCGGCAAGTAATTGGTATTGTGCCCCTGATTTTGAGTAATTGGTATTGTGTCCCCGGATTTCCCGGATTTTATTGTGTCCCCGGATTTCGGATTTCGGATTTAGGGGGGAACAACATGGGAGCGATACATGACGCTGCAAGTCGAGGTGATGTCGACAAGGTTCGCGGTTTGCTTCGCGGCGGTTTTCTGCGGATGACGCACCAATGTGAATGATCGGCGCAATGCCGGCCAGGGTTGGACGCCGCTTCACTACGCGGCGGAGAACGGCCATAGGGAAGTAGCCGCGGTCCTGCTGGAGCACGGCGCCAATATGGCGGCCGTCGACGGCCTCGGCAACGCGCCGATTCACCTGGCCGTCGAACGCGCTCACAGCAACGTAATCGAGCTTTTCTTAAGCGAGGGCGTTAACCCCAATATTCGTCGTAATGACGGTCACAGCCCGCTCCACTTGGCGGCCGAACGGGGAAACACTGAGATCGCGGCGATTCTGGTCAAACGTCGCGGACGTAAACCCGAAAACCCACAAGGGCATTACGCCCCTCCAGCTTGCTGTGCCGCGCGGCCATGTGGAGCTAACCCGGCTACTGCTGGAGCACGACGCCACCATGGGGCGAGCACGGCCCTCCACCACGCTGCTGCACATGGCCGCCGCGTTGGCTCACTCCGAGATGTTGGAACTGTTGATTGAACGCGGCGAGGATGTCAACGCGCAGGATCCGGACCTCAACACTCCGCTGCACATGGTCCCGAGGGCAGGCCATGAGTTCAAGGTCAAGGAAGTCGCCGTGCGCCCGAAGACCGTGTGCAAGCCAGCAAGGTTCTGCTTGCACACTCCTGCGACGCGAAAGCGAAGAATCTCAAAGGCTTGACCGCCCTGCATTACGCCGCATTCTGGGGCGATAGCGACGTGGTAAGAGTCCTCTTGGAGCACCATGCGGCACCAGCTGCCGCTACCAATAACGGGGAGACGCCCTTGCACGCCGCAGCGAGGGAGGGGCGAAGCCGAGGTGGTGGCCCTGTTGCTGCAACACGGGGCCTCTGTCAATGCCCCTAGCGACGAAGGTAGGACGCCGCTGCATCTCGCAGCGTTCTACGGTCGCGACCCCGTGGGAAAGTTTCTCCTCAACCACGGCACGACCTGAATGCCAAAGACAAACAAGGCTTCACGCCCCTGTTCATGGCATTAGACCAGCAACATGACGGTTTCGCACAATTGCTTCGCCAGCATCGCGCCACTTGAACCACAACAACCAATCGAGGCCGAGTCGATGGCATGCTCACGATGTGGCAGAATCGTGAGTTGGACCCCCGCGACCAAGGAGGAGTTGAATCGACACTTGGTGGAAAGGTTCGACGTCATGGCACTGTGGTGCAAGGCGTGTCAACGGACGTTCTGCGAGTCTTGCGTTTCTGGGACGAACTTGGAGTCGTATTCTCGCCTGATGCTTTCAGCCCCCGGAATACAGCTTGCGGCTGCGCTGAGTAGAGAGGCCACGGCCGCAATGCTTGTACGCGGCATGTTTGGCTCGGCGTTTACCGAGGGTCACCTTACTTGCCCTTCCTGCCGGAGGGCGGCGATAGGCTTCCGCACCGGTCCCAGACAGACAGGCGGCAGCCGGGTCAAACTGTAGAAGGTCAGTTTGGCCGATAATCGGCGAGGTTTGGCGCATTGCCCAATTCCGAATTCCGGGGACACAATACCTAATTCGGCCAGTAATTGCTATTGTGTCCCCGGATTTCACAGTTTCAGCCTTCCGTCTTTCTTAGCATCATCCTGTTCAGCACAATCAGCCTAGCGAACATCTCGGTAGACAACCGATCCACGCCAGACAAACTGAGCAGGAGTTTGACACACTCCTGCTGATCTGCAGCGAGTACAACTCTTGTGCCACCTCAGCAAGCATCTTGCCAACAAGTTGGTTGTGCAGGAAACGCACCACGAACACGTCGCCGTGCCTCACGACCTCCAAGTGACCGTCTCCGCACACGATTCGTCTCCTGCCTTGCCTGACGCCTGCCCTGGCCCTCCTTCAGGTTTCAAGCGAACTCCTGCAAGGCATCGGCCTGGTTCTCGGCTACGTCCAGGATGGTGTCGAGTCTGGTTATGGCAAGGATCTCTCGGACGTGAGGGCAGAGCCCAGACAGCTTAAGCCTGCCTCCCTTTTCCCGCACTCTCCTGTTCGGAAGACAAACTTGCCGATCACGTCGCTGCACGCATAAGTCACCCCCGAGAAATCCAAGAGAACCTTCTTGAACTCCTCTCGCGCTATCGCAGCGTTGAACTCCTCTCCAATCCCAGCGGCCAGATCGGCGGAAAGATGCCCGTCTACAAATCCTAGTTTGAGCACATCCCCACGTTCCGACACTCGCAAACGGCGTGATTGAAGCATATCGTGTCGTCCTCAAGAGCGGCAAGACCTCACCACCAGGGGGCCCTCCCTGATGACTGGCTCTTGCCTCCTTACTGCGCGAAACGGTTTGGCCTATGGGGCGGGAGTTCTGGCGTGGATGATCGCAGGTGCTAAATCCACTTTCTACTAGATTCTAATCGGATGCAATACCTCTGTAGGATGGCTTTTCGGACAAAAAAGCCCCCCTTCAGCGTTAGAGAGAGCCCAGTTGGGAGAATGCTGGTCCAGAGGCACTTGTTATACCGGCCTACGGAGGCACGGCAGATTGGCAATCTGCCCCACGGGGCGGCCGCTGCTCACTTTAGAACGTCTTCGAGGAACTCGATCGTTTCCCCGACTGCTCGAAGTAGTTCGTGTGGTGGACGCGGCCGTTGGCGCCCGAAATCGAGATGCGTGCTTTCTTGCGGGCAATCGGGGGAGGGACTTGATGTCCTCGGTCTCGGCCAGCGTCGTCATGAACGCCGTATCGGCGACCAGGTCGTGCGCCCCCCGGGAAGATCAAGTCCGCGGCCAGCTTGCGGCGGCGGCCCTTGCTGGTGAAGTACTCCCAGAAGTGCCAGCCCGGCCCGGAGGGGCGATCGTGAATGCCGCGCATAGTAGTCGCGGTCGCCGGGGCGGAGGCGGCGAAGCGCGTCGATCTCGAAATTGTTGGCCACCGCCGACATCGCCGCCAGGCCGGGGATCAGACCGACGGAACGGCGTCCGCGACCGGCGGGTCTCGGCCAGCAGGCTCGTGGCCGACGAGACCATGGCCATCAGGCCCTGGGCGGCCTCGAGGAACGGCAGCAGCGTGCCGGCCACGCCCAGGCCGGCACGATCAGGCGGCCCACGTTGGTCAAGTAGTCGATCGCCGAGCGGAGCTTGTCGGGGGCGGCCAGGCTGGTGCCGCGCAAGGGGGCGCAGACAAACACCACTTTGCCGCGGCGGCCGGCGTCGCGGCAGGCGGACTTGGTCCCGCCACCGCGCACCAGCCCGCCGCGGCTATGGCAGACCACGTCGATCCGGCCCGGGCACGAGCCCAGCACAGGTCTCCAGGCACACGGCGTTGACCAGGGGGCTGACCGACAGGGTGGGATGGTCGTAGGCCAGCACGGCATCGTAGTTCCGGGCCGCCCAGTCGAGAAAGGACTGCTTGGCGTCAGGGACCGGGACGCCCAGGGCGCCGACCAGATTCTGGCGATTGCTGAACGTGCCGTGCACCAGCAGCCACACGCGCTGCAAGCGGCCGGACGGGGCAAACGCCGTCAGCCGTTTGACCTTGTCGTCCCACTGTTTAAGGACCATGTCCGGGCGTGAGGTCGTCGTCCCATCGCTTAGATACGCCGTGACTTCCGACAGTCCCAGGCGGGGAAACGTGAGCTGCTCGACCACTTCCCCTTCAAACCCGGGCGGCTCGCGGCACAGCCCGCGACGCCCCGGACATGCCGGCGGCCGGGCCGGGCTGCCAGCGGAGCACGCCCTTCTCGTCCACCAGCAGGTCCGTGGTGGATTGGCCCACGTCGGCCCGGGTCTTGGCGGTGGCCCTCAGCCGGGAGGTGCGGTGCCACGAGCAGGCCCGGCAGGCTCTCGTCGCCGGAGGCATGGGGCGAAATACCCAAGGCCCGGCCGGACTCGGCAAGCTGCCGGCGAGGTCCGCGAGGTCCATGGGGACCGGCTTCGTGGAGCGAAGGACTCATGGCAACTCACTCCTTTTCGGGAAGGGCAGAACGCCGTGCTCGCGGGCCTTCAGCACGTCCATCAGGCAGACGAACTCCCGGCGATCGACGAGGTTCTCGCCGCCCGCTTCGCAGGCCTCGTCGAAGGAGCGCCGGGCCGTGGCCCACACGGACTCCAACGGCTGGAGCTTCCCGCCGGCCACCGACTTCACGACCCGCGAGAAGCCCGTGTCCTTGAGCATCCACGGATAGTCGCGGTGCTGATCGTCGAAGCTCCCGCGGGCCTGCGTTTGGGCGTCGCCGTGCCGCAGGCCGGCCTTCCATCGCCCGCCCGCGGCTGCCCAGAACTCGGCGTGCCGGTC
>CAWDTC010000059.1:0-27932 GCA_963805045.1 Candidatus Aminicenantota bacterium | reverse complement strand
CGACCTGCTGTGTGAGCAGAAGAAGTTTGCCGAAGCCGAAAAGGTCGTGAACAACGCACTGGCTCGCTGGCCTGCGGACAGTCAATCTTGCGGAAAAAGAAAAGGCGCTGCAGTCGGCCCGGAAGTGAAAGGGTGATAACCAGCGGAAGAATTTTGCCGGAGGGGTGGACAGCCGGGTGTGTCACGACTATCTGTAAATCCGTGTGCCGCGATCATCCTTGATCGTGTACCGTCTGTAAAGGCCACTGCCGAGGACGACAGTGGCACACAATTTGTTATTTTTGGTCTTGCAAGGCACCGGTGTGACAAAGTGACAAAGGGCAAACGACACAGTGGAAGGTGCGCAGCACCATTACCAAAACCTTTTTGAACGAAGTGACAAAAAGACAAAGTACTTCTTTGTTTTAAACTTTTCAACTCTCTTTCTCGGTGCCCCCGCAGCCGAAGTTTCTTTCTCGCAAATCAACTCTCTTGGGGGCTACCCACGAGGGGGTGTGCCCCAAGACCCCGCAGGCCAAAGGCCGAGGAGGCTTGGGGCTGATCGAGCAGCTCATGCTCTATAACAACCAGTCGCCCTGGACCGTCGCCCTGCTCGTCCCCAACCGGGAGGCGGTCCTCCGCAGGCTGAAGGACGCGGGCCTCTCCCCGCGCACGCCCGAGGGCGAGGAGGCGGCCCTGCGTCTCCTCGACGGCGAGATCGGCGCCTTCCGGGAGGGCGGCCCATTCGGCGGGCAGTTCCCCGGCCGCTGGCTCCCGGCCGCGGTGGCCGTCCTCGGCGACGGCTTCACCGAGCAGAATGGGCTCCTCAACTCAACCATGAAGATGGTCCGCGGCCGGATCGCGGACTTCTACCGGAACCGTCTCGATTATCTTTTCACGCCCGAGGCCAAGGACATCGTCAACCCGCAGAACCGGGCCATCGTCGCCCGCTGGGAGTCCTGAACCGCCGGGGGCAGGCCGGCGGGACGGGCGGGCCGGGTCCGGTTGACAACCTCTCTTTATTTAAGGTATCTAGAGGCCTCGACAACGGAGGTCGGATGAGCGTCAAGTTCCGGCTCGGGGCCATGATGTTCCTCCAGTACGCGATCTGGGGGTCATGGGGGCCGGTCCTTTCGGCGTACCTCCAGAACGACCTCGGCTTCACCGGCCTCCAGCTCGGCATCATCTTCAGCCTCCTCCCCCTGGCCACGGCCGTCTCTCCGTTCCTCGGCGGGCAGATCGCCGACCGCTGGTTCCCGACCCAGAAGGTCATCGCTGTGCTTCAGCTCGCCGGCGGCGTCATGCTCCTCCTCATCGCCGGCGTCACGGCCTTCACGCCGATGATGTGGCTCATGCTCGCCTACTGCCTCGTCTACGCCCCGACCCTGGCCCTGACGAACTCCATCGCCTTTGTCAACCTCAAGAGCTCGGAGAAAGAGTTCGGGGGCATCCGCGTTTGGGGGTCGATCGGCTGGATCGCCGCCGGCTGGGCCCTGACGGGTTGGCGGGCCCTGGCCCGCTCGCCACAGGGCATCGCCATGCGCGGCGACACGCTCGTCCTGGCCGGCGTCTTCTCGCTCGTCATGGGCGTCGTCTCTTTCGGCCTGCCGCACACGCCGCCGCAGAAGGAGGCCGCCCGCCCCTGGGCCTTCCTCGAGGCCCTCAAGATGTTCAGGGACAGGAGCTTCCTCGTTTTCTCCATCATTTCGTTCGTCGTCGCGACGGAGCTCTGGTTCTACTATGTCCTGACGGCGCCGTTCCTGACCTCGGACAGGATCGGCATCAGCCAGAGATACGTCCCCTGGGTCATGTCGATCGCCCAGATCGCGGAGATCTTTGTCATGGCCTACCTGCTGCCCTTGGTCCTCGGCCGGTACGGCCTGCGCCGGGCCCTGACGCTGGGCATCGTGGCCTGGCCCGTCCGCTACGTCATTTTCGTCATCGGCGCCCCGACCTGGCTCGTCGTCGCCTCGCTCGCCCTGCACGGCTTCTGCTATGTTTTCTTCTTCACGACCGCCTACATCTACGTCGACACGATCGCCCCCAAGGACATCCGGGCCTCCGCCCAGAGCCTCATCGCCATGATCATCCTGGGTGTCGGGAGCTTCGTCGGGAGCCTGTTCTCCGGCTGGGTCCAGAACGTTTTCACGACCGAGGGCCTGAATGCGGCCGGCCAGGCCGTCAGGACCGTCAACTGGCGGGCGACCTTCCTCGTCCCGACGGTCCTGACGCTCCTCTGCCTCTTCGTCTTCCTGGCCTTCTTCCGCGACACGCGGCAGGCCGCACCGGCGCCGCCCGCGACATGAACAAGGAGGGGAGCGCATGAAGAAGAAGACCAAGCTCGGCATCGGCTTCGTCGGAGGCGGGTTCATCACCCGCTTCCACATCCGCTCCTGGGTCGGGGTCCGGGACGCCGACGTCATGGGCATCGTCGACCCGGACGGGACGCGGGCCCGGGAGGCGGCCGCCCTGGCCCGGGACCTCGGGGTCGGCCGGCCCCGCGTCTTCAGGTCCCTCGCGGCCATGGTCGCCGACCCGGCCATCGACGCCGTCTGGATCTGCTCGCCGAACTACACCCGGCTCGAGGTCATGGACGAGATCGCCCAGGCCGTCGTCAGGGGCAAGGGGGAGCTCCTCGGACTCGCCTGCGAGAAGCCGCTCGGCCGGAACGTCGGCGAGGCCAAGGCCATGCTGACCCTGGCCCGCAAGGCCGGGCTCCTCGACGGCTACCTCGAGAACCAGGTCTTCTCCCCCGCCGTCGTCCGCGGCAAGGAGATCGTCTGGGCCCGGGGCGCTAGCCTCTGCGGCCCGCCCTACCTGGCCCGGGCCGCCGAGGAGCACAGCGGCCCGCACATGCCCTGGTTCTGGGAGGGCACGCTCCAGGGCGGCGGCGTCCTCAACGACATGATGTGCCACTCGGTCGAGGAGGCCCGCTACATGCTCACGCCGCCCGGAGCGGAGCGGGACATCGCTCAGGCCCGTCAAGGTCACGGCCTACGCCTCGTGCCTGAAGTGGCAGGACCCGAAATACGCCAAGATCCTGGCCGCGAACTCGGCGGCAAGACCGACTACCTCAAGCGGCCGGCCGAGGACTTCGCCCGGTCGCTCATCGAGTACAAGGACCCGGCCGGCCGGACGCTCGTCGTCGAGACGACGACGTCCTGGTGCTACATCGGCGCCGGCCTGAGGCTGAGCATGGAGCTCCTCGGGCCCGAATACTCGCTGGCCATCAACACCCTGGACGCCGGCCTCAAGGTCTTCTTCAGCCGGAACGTCCGCGGCGCGGCCGGCGAGGACCTCGTCGAGAAGCAGAACGCCGAGGTCGGACTGATGCCCGTGGTCAGCTCCGAGGAGACGGAATACGGCTACACCGCCGAGAACCGGCACATGGTCCGGTCGTTCCTGGCCGGCCGGCGGCCCGAGGAGAATTTCAGCGATGGGCTCAATGTCACCGAGCTCCTCATGGCCGCCTACATGAGCGCCGAGCAGGACCGGACCGTGCCCTTCCCGCCGCCCGGCCTGGAGACGTTCATCCCGGCCGTGGCCCGGGGACGCTGGAATCCGAAAGAAAAGCAACAGGGAGGAAGAAAATGAAGACACCCGTGCGCGCGCTCGTCGTCCTGGCCTCCGGCCTGGCCGCCCTTGGCGCTGGGCAAGAGGTCCGCAAGTCGGCCATCCCGCCGGACATCGCGGCCCAGGTCAAGGCGACCGACTACAAGGACGTCCGGATCAAGAAGTTCCCGATCATGGTCGAAGGCTGGACGTTCCGGAAGTACACCTTCTTCCAGACCGTGGACAAGCTCAAGGCCCTCGGCATCACGCTCCTCGAGGCCTACCCCGGCCAGCCGCTCGGCAACGGCGACCCCAAGGCCGTCTTCGGGGAGGGCATGCCCGAGGCGGAC
The DNA here is from genome assembly GCA_963805045.1 of Candidatus Aminicenantota bacterium. GTDB lineage: Bacteria > Acidobacteriota > Aminicenantia > Aminicenantales > Saccharicenantaceae > DATKJS01. The sequence continues at coordinate 24,051 of CAWDTC010000059.1, read as the reverse complement.
ATGAAGGCCGTCCAGGCCAAGCTCCGCGAGGCCGGCGTCGCCGTCGTCGCCTACGGCGTCGTCGACCTCGGCAAGACCGAGGCTTCGATGCGGAAGGTCCTGGACTTCGCCGGCAAGATGGACATCCGGACGGTCGTCTGCGAACCTAGGGACGAGGACTTTCCCCTCCTCGAGAAGCTCCTCGAGGAGTACGACCTCCAGGCCGCCATCCACAACCATCCCCAGCCGGCCAAGTACGCCTTCCCCATGACCGCCTATGAACACCTCCAGGGCCGCAGCGAGCGGATCGGCGTCTGCGCCGACACGGGACACTGGATGCGCGAGGGGCTCGACCCCGTCGAGTGCCTGAGGCTGCTTCGGGGCCGCATCCTCGACACCCACCTCAAGGACCGGACGCGATTTCGGCAAGGGCGCCGCGGCCAAGGACGTGGCCTGGGGCTCCGGACGGGCGAGAATGCGCGACATCCTGGCCGAGCTGACCCTGCAGGACTACGGCGGGGCCCTGACGATGGAGTACGAGAACGAGGAAGAGGTCCTGACGCCGGAGCCGGCCATCCGCAAGAGCGTCGCCTTCGTCAACAGCGTCACCTATTACCGGGACTACGACCAGCTCCTGCGGCGCTCTGACGGGCGTTACGAGAAGCACGGCTGGAACCACTACGGGCCCGGGCTATTTCGAGCTCGACCCGAAGACCGGCATCCTCAAGTCCCAGGGCGGCATGGGCCTCCTCTGGTACAGCGCCAAGAAATACAAGGACTTCGTCCTCGAGCTCGATTTCAAGTGCTCCCGCAAGGACACGAACTCGGGCGTCTTCGTCCGCGTCCCCGATGTCCCGACGAGCGACGATTACATCTACCATTCCTTCGAGATCCAGATCGAGGACGCCGGCCGAGGGCATCCACGCCACGGGCGCCGCCTACGACGCCGAGGCGCCCGACGCTCGCCGCCTCCCTGCCGGCCGGCGAATGGAACCACTACAAGATCACCTTCCAGGGGAAACGGCTCCAGGTCGAGCTCAACGGGAAGCTCGTCCTCGACTGGGAGGCCGCGCCCCGCGGCAAGGTCAAGGACTTCGCGGCCGAGGGCTACATCGGGCTCCAGAACCACGACAGCGGCTCGCCCGTCTATTTCAGGGATATTTTTATTAAGGAACTATGAAAAGGGGGGACGCCCCGAAGGACGTCCCCCGACCGGTTCCCTCCGGCTCTAGAACCCGGGGCTGATGTAGAACTGGAAGTGCCAGCCCTGCGGTCTGTCCTGGAAGGGATAGACGTAGTTGACCCCGAGGACGACCATGCCGAAGAGGTTCGTCCGCAAGCCCACGCCCGCGCTCGTGATCGGCTTCCTGTCCCCTCCGAGAAACCAGGGTTTGACGTCCTCAGGCACCGTCCCTCCCCAGTAGGGATTGCCCGGGGTGTTCGCCCAGGCGATGCCGGCGTCGTAGAACCCGTAAGCTTCCAGGGGCCAGGCGCCGAAATAGCCCTTGCCCAGGCCGAGAAGCCGGAGGATCGGGAAGCGGAGCTCGACGTTGGCCACAATCATCTTGCTGCCGAAAAGCCGATCGTAATCCAGAGTCGAGCTGCTGCTGTAGGCGTCGTAGCCGCGGACGAGATCCCAGTAGGCAGGTAGAGCGGCCAGAAACGGGGATCCTCCGAGTCTTTCCCGTACCGGCCGAGGTGGAGGGCCCGGAAAGCCAGGGTGAACGGTTTGACCGGGATGATGTACTTGCGGACGTCCGCGGACACCGTCCAGAAATTGATGTTGCCGAATGCCGGCGATACGGCCAGGCCATAGCTCTGGCCGATGAGCGGGCTCGTGGCGCCGAAGATCCCGGTGTCGTAGTAGAGCCCGGCCGTGACGTACCCGTAGCCGAAGCCGGGGATCGTCTGCGGGTGAGACTTCTGGTAATAGACCATGTAGCCGGTGGCCATGTCGTAGTACCGCGTGTAGAGCGTATCGTTGAAGTCCGATGTACCGGTAGCCGCCGCTGAACTCGACCCGCTGGACGGAGCTCAGCGGGTAGGAGGCGAAGGCCGAAGACGTCGTAGTTGATGATGCGGAAGATGTCCTCGTTCTCCACGAGGACCGGCTCGCCGCCGAACTCGCCATCCGTGATAAGAGTAATACGGATACGGATAGACGATGCGCGAGACGGCCGCGCCCCAGTTCAGCCGCTTCCTGCTGTTGAGGTAGGCGACGACGCCCGAGGTGTCGATGATCTGCGGCCCGGTGATGGCCGTGGTGATGATCGTGTGGGTGCCGAGCATGTCGCTCCAGTAGGCCGAGATGCCGCCGGCGCCGTAGGTGCCGTAGCGGTCGACGCCGATGGCCAGCGTCGGCGGCGTGACGTAGTCGAGGGTCAGCTTCGGCCGGTACGTCGGCGACGGCGAAATTCGTGTCCTTGGGCAGGCCGAAGAGCGGGTTCTTGAGCAGGCCGATCAGGGAGCCCTCGGCCTGGGCCCGGGGCGGCAGCAGGGCCGGGTTCCGCTCGAACTGGGCCAGGAAGGCCTGGCCCGCCTGGACGGCCTTGTCGTCGATGGCGTAGATCGTGTAGTAGCCGCCATCGTAAGCGCTGAAGACGATCCGCCCCGTGGCCGCGGCCACCGAGAGGGCCGGGCTGAGGTCGGTGATGCCGCTGATGCCGGTGTAGAGGTTCGTCACCTGGGCGATCTTGCCCGAGGCGAGGTCGATCCGGTAGAGGTCGGTCTTGCCGTTCTGGTCGGAGAGAAAATAGAGCCCCGACCCGTCGGGAACCCACTGGGGGTTGATGTTCTTGCCGTTCGGGAAGGCCAGGACCTTCTGGATCTGCCCCGACTCGACGTCGAGCAGGGCCAGCTCGTAGTGGCCGATGTCGACCCACTCGAGGTTCGTCGAGAACCGCTCGGTGACGAAGGCGATCTTCTTCCCGTCCGGCGACCAGGCCGGCTCGAGGTCGCCGTAAACGTCCCGCGTCATCTGCCTCAGCACGTTGTTCTGCAGGTCGTAGATGAAGAGGTCGGAGACGCCGCCCGCCAGGGCCGAAAAGGCGATGTAGCGGTCGTCGGGCGACCAGCAGGGGCTGAGGATCTCGCCGAGCTCGGGGAACGGGATCTCCCGGACGACCTTGTCCTTCTTCATGTCGAGGATGGTCAGCTCCGGCCGGCCCTTGGCGATGCCGCCGAGGACGAACTTCTCGCCCTTGGCGTCCCAGGAGCCCGCCGAGCGGATGAACTGGATGCTCTCGAAGTGCGGGTCGAGGGCCGTCGAGATGAGCTTGCGCACGACCTTGCCCGTGGCGGCGTCGGCCAGGAACATGTCGACCGAGAAGAGGTCCCGGCTCGACATGAAGACGAGCTGCGTGCCGTCGGGGCTGATGGACGGGGCGATGTTGTAGATGCTGCTCTCCGAGCCCTTGAGGAGCGTCTTGCCGAAAGCCGTGGCGGCCTGGGTCTTCTCGCCGACGGGATTGTAGGCGTCCTGGAGGGACTTGTGCCAGTCGGCGGCCAGCTGCTTGCCCTTGACCCCCAGCATGCCCTCGAGGACGATCTCGTAGTCGCCGGTCCGGCCGATCGTCTTCATCATCTTGCCGATGACCTCGTCGCCCCAGCGGCCGGTGATGTAGGCCCACAGGGCCTGGCCCCAGCGGTAGGGGAAGTACTTGTAGTAGTTCTCGAGCTTGGCGATCGTCGGAAGGTCCTTGCGGCGGACGGCGTCCCGCATCCACATGGCCGTGTTGGCGTCCACCGGGCCGATAGAGAAGTACTCCGCCATGCCCTCGATGAACCAGAGCGGGATGCGGAGCGTGGCGTCGGTCTGCCGGGCGGCGTCCGAATGGCCCTGGGCCATGATGTCGTACTGGAAGGCGTGGACGAGCTCGTGGCCGATGACGTGGTCGGTCTCGGCGAGCGACGGCCCGTAGGGCAGGACGACGCGCCGCTTGAAGGATTCCGTGACGCCGCCGGTCCCCTCGCCCATCAGCTCGGGGATGACGGTCGTCTGCTGGAACTCCGGGCTGCTGGCGTAGAGGATGAGCGGCTGGCGGCTCTTGATCTCGTAGCTGAACATCCGGGAATAACGGGCGTACCAGCGCTCGGCCATGAGCCCGGCCAGCTTGACGGTCTGCTCGTCCTCCAGGTAGAAGTAGATGTCGAAGTGCCGGGTCTTCATGACCTTGAAGTTGAACTTCTGGTACTGGACCTTGTTCCGGCCGTAGTACTGCGCGTGGAGGGCGGGGGCCAGGGCGCCCGCGGCGAAGGCGAGGAGCGCGACGAGGGCCAGGGTCTTCTTCGAAGCGGTCAACCGCATGGGTCTCCTCCTTGCTCGGTCTGCTCTATTCTAACGGATGAGAGGCGGGATGGGGAATAGTCACCGCCGACGGCGGTTCAGGCGTGTCCATAGGTCGAAACTCCTTTCGACCCCTTTCCGCCCGCATTCTACCGGATTCCACGGGAATTGTCCATAGCCTCCTCGCCTCCGTTTAGAACGCCGCCGCCCCCGAAAAGGATGCAGCCGCCCGAGGCGGGCTTGTCTCCGTTGACCCGGGCCCGCCAAATAAAGTAAGATGCCAGGGGTTCGTTCCCATGACGACGCCGATCTTCATCGTCCTGGCGGTCATTGTGGCCGCCTACGCCCTGGCCAAGGCCCGGGGCCTGTCCGTCGAGCTGAGCATGTTCGCCGCGGCCGTGGCCGGCGGCCTGGCGGGCGCCGTGGCCGGGACGCCGCCCGTCGCGGAGCTCGGGCGCCACGTCGTCGAGGGCGCCTTCACCTACCTCGACGTCGTCCTCGTCTTCTTCACGGCGACGCTGTTCATGGCCATCGTCCAGGCCTCGGGGGGGATCGACTACGTCGTCCGCGGCACGGTCCGCGTCTTCGGCCGCCGCAGGGTCCTGGCCCTCCTCGTCCTGATGGTCATCGTCCTCATCCCCGGCGCCCTGACCGGGGCGGGCAGCGTCTCGCTCCTCGTCGTCGGGGCCCCCGTGGCCCTGGCCCTGGGCCGGCTTGGCATCCCGCCGAAACGGTCGGCGGCCATCCTCTTCATCCTGGCCGGCCTTAGCGCCGCCGCCCCGCCCGTGAACATCTGGGCCATGGTCCTCTGCGCGGGCACGGCCATCCCCTATGTCGGCTTCGAGCTCGTCCTCGGCCTCCCCTGTCTCATTCTGGGAGCGTTCACCGTCCTCGTCCTCGGCTGGAAGAGAGAGGAAGGCCCGGCCGGGCCCGGCGCCGCCGAGGCCGCGGTGCCGCCGGGCATGACCTGGTGGCGGGTCCTCGTCCCCTTCGCCCTTTTCTTCGGCCTGGTCGCCGCCGGCCGCCTCTGGCCGTTCGCGACCCCGATCCTCGGCCTGTCCCTGGAATTTGCCGTGTCCGGACTGGCCGCCCTGGCCTTGAGCCCGAAGAGGCTGCCGTTCTGGTCCCTGTCCCTCGGGACCGTCCGCCGCCTCCTGCCCCTCCTCTCGACCATGGTGGTCGTCGGCATCCTCCAGCAGGTCATGACCGCCACCGGTGTCCGGGGGCTCCTGTCCTACGCCGTGATCTCCGTGCCGCTTGTCCTCCTCTTCGTCCTCCTCCCCGTCATCATCCCCGTCTCCGAGGGCGTCCTGACCTACGGCGGCGCGGCCATCATCGGCATCCCGCTCATCTGGTTCCTGGATTCGATCGGCTACCACGCGACCGTCGTCATCGCCGGCCTCAGCCTCCTCTGGCCCCTGGGCGACGGCCTGCCGCCGACGGCCCTCATCGGCCGGCTGAGCAACATGGTCTCGGGCTATCGCGGCTCCTACTGGGAGTTTCCTGAAATCGACCTGGCTGCCGTGGCTGGTCATCACCGCGGCGGGCCTGCTCATGATCATCTTCAGCTCCAAGCTGGCCTTCCTCGTCCGCTGGAGCATGTGAGGTTGCCCATGTCGCTGTCCGGAGCGGAGCGGCGCATGACGGTCGTCATGATCGCCTACTACGTCCTCAGCGCCTTCCTCCTGGCCCTGCTCGGCGCGAACTTCGTCCGGGAGAAAAAGAGCCGGGACGACCTCGTCCTCACCCTCCTCGTCATGATCCCCCTCATCCTGCGGCTCCTCCGGGTGAAATAGGCGGCGGCGATGAAGCGGCGAAGTCCTCGTCAAGTCCGGCCTGGCTGCGGCCCTCGCCGCGCTCCTCGTCTGGGGCGGCCTGCCGCTCTACCGCCACCGCCACTTCGACCTCCCCATCGTCGAGGGCCCCGGTGTCACCGACGTCGTCGCGCCTGAGCGCCTATTCGCCGGGGCTCGCGGGAACGATGGCCGACACCTCCGTCTTCGTCCTCCGCGGGCGCGAGCCCGGCGGCAAGGCCGTCCTCCTCGGCGACACCCACTCCAACGAACCCGAGGGGCTTGCTGGCGAGCCTGATCTTCATCGAGAACGCCGTCGTCGACAAGGGCACGCTCTACGTCATCCCCGTCTTCAACAACAGCGGCAGCCGGAACACGCGGGCCGGCGACGGCTATCCGCTCTATTTCGAGGTCCCGACCGACTGGGGCGCCGTCCGGTTCCGCATGGGCAACCGCGACGCCTCGCCCCTCGACCAGTGGCCCGACCCGGACGTCTACATCCATTATCCCGAGCGCCAGCTCCTGTCGTACATCGACGTCCGGAACGTCAACCGGACCTGGCCCGGCCGGCCCGGCGGCCCGCTCATGGAGCGCGTGACCTACGGCGCCATGGAGATCATGCGGCGGGAGAAGGTCGACGTGGCCGTCGACATGCACGGCGCGGAGACGATGTTCCCGGTCACGAACTGCATCGTCGCCCCGGAGAGGTCGGTCAAGATCGCCACCCTGGCCGCCCTGACGGTCAAGGCCGCGGAGGGCTTCGAGGACCACGTCGAGCCCTCGCCCGCCGGCTTCCGCGGCCTCTCGCACCGGGAGATCGGCGACCACTCGGCGACCATGCCCTTCCTCCTCGAAGCGCCCGATCCCCTTCCTCGACCAGCCGACGGGGCCGAAGACGACGAAGCTCCTCATGGACGGCAAGGACCCGTTCCTTCTGAGCCTCGCCGGGAAAAAGAAGCTCTTCGTCCCTTACGACGCGTCGGGCTGGTCCATGGACCGGCGGGTCGGCCAGCACTGCTCGGTCGTCCTGGAGATCCTCCGCCAGTTCTCGCGGAAGAACCCCGGCAAGGCCATCGTCATCCGGGGCGTCCCCCGGTACGCCGATATCGTCCAGCACGGGGTCGGTCATTATTTCGCCGACCCCGCCAAGGCCGACGCTAAGAAGGTCGTCCGGAACTGACGCCCAACCCGTGTCCCCTGGAGGTCGTCCGATGATCAAGCGACTCCGACCGTTGAGCTGGGCCGCGGCCCTGCCGGTCCTCGTCCTGTCCGCCGTCCTGGCCATCCCCGCCCGCCGCGCCGCCGCGCCTGCGCCCGACCCCGCCGCCGACGAGGGCCACTGCACCGTCATCATGGTCGGCAAGGACGCCTCGACGGACGGCTCGGTCATGAGCACCCACGCCGCCGACTGCGGCGTCTGCGACTTCACCTGGCGCCACGTCCCGGCGGCCGACCACAAGCCGGGCGAGAAGAGGCGGCTCTACAATATCGACCAGATCCGGACCTGGCCGCCCTCCGAAGGGGGCAAGTGGGCCGCGGTCCTCAAGGACCCGACCGGCCGTCGAGATCCCCCAGCCCGCCCATACCTACGGCTATCACCATTCCATCTTCGGCTACATGAACGACCAGCAGCTGGCCATCGGCGAATCGACGATCGGCAACGTCCGCAAGATCGGCAATCCGACGCCGACACCGGCCACGAACATCTCCATGCTGACGCTCCTGGCCATGGAGCGCTGCGCGGACGGCCCGCGAGGCCATCCAGCTCATGGGCTCGCTGGCCGAGAAGTACGGCTACGGCTACCACGACGGCGGCGAGATGCTGGCCGTCTCCGACCCCCGCGAGATCTGGGTCTTCGAGATCATGCCCGTCGGCGCCGCTGTGGACCCCGAAGACCGGCAAGCCCGGCGCGGTCTGGGCCGCCCAGCGCGTCCCGGACGACGAGGTCGCGGTCTGCACGAACGAGTCGCTCATCGGCGAGATCGACCTCGGCCAACCCGGACTATTTCATGGCCTCGGCCAACGTCGAGTCCTTCGCCGTCGAGGCCGGGCTCTACGACCCGAAGTCCGGCCAGCCCTTCAGCTGGAAGAAGGCCTATTCGCCGACCGAGGGCAGCGCCGCGAGCACGGGCGGGCGCCGCTCGCGCACCTGGCGCTTCTTCGACCTCGTCGCCCCGTCGCAGCAACTCAAGCCCGAGACGCCGGACATGGACTTCCCGTTCTCGGTCAAGCCCGACCAGAAGCTCTCGGCCCAGGACGTCATGGCCCTGACCCGCGACAAGTCGCAGGGGACCGTCTTCGACCCGGTCCGCGGCCTTCGCGGCGGCCCCTTCCAGAACCCGAACTACTACAAGGGGACGCGCCTCATCAGCGTGCCCAACGTCGAGTACACGACCCTGACCCAGTGCCGGTCGGGGCTCCCCGACATCATCGGCGGCATCCTCTGGGTGGCCCTGGGGCGCCCAGGACACCTCCTGCTACATCCCGTTCTATGCCGGGGTCACGGACATCCCCAAGTCCTTCTCGTCCGGCGACCACTGGGTCCTCAACCGGAACGCCGCGCGGTGGGCTTTCGACTATGTCGACTTCCACGTCCAGCCGGCCTACGGCGCGGCCATCGCCGACGTCCGGGAGGCGCAGAAGACGTGGGAGGACGGCGCCCTGGCCCGCGTCCCGGAGATCGACCAGAAGGCCGCCGCGCTTTTCAAGAAGAGCCCGGCCGAGGCGGCCCGCTTCCTGACCGGCTATTGCCTCAATAACGCCAAGAGCGTCATCGACGCCTGGTGGAAGCTCGGCGACGACCTCTGGGTCAAGTACAACCACCTCCAGATGTACGACGCCAAGAAGCGGCAGGTCGGACGCCTCCCGATGGCGAATCCCGAGCTCTGGAACAAGGCCGTGCGGGCCTTCGACGTCCTCACGGAAAGCGACATCAAGAAATAGCGGAGGAAAGGCATGACACGCAGACATCTCCTCTCCCTGGCCGGCCTTCTGGCCCTGGCCGTCCTGATGGCGGGCCTCCCGGCCGCTGCTGAAGACGGCGCCCGCGCCGGCGGACCTCGTCCCGCCCCGCGACGCCTGCACGTCCATCCTCGTCGGCAAGAACGCCTCGGTCGACGGCTCGGTCATGACGACCCATACCTGCGACTGCGGCTCCTGCGACTGGACTTGGCGGCACGTCCCCGCCGCCGACCACAAGCCGGGCTCGACCCGCCGGATCCTGCCACATCTCCCAGTACAAGACCTGGCCGCCGTCGGAGGGGCTCAAGTGGGACCTGGTCAAGAAGGATTACGCCGGGTTCGACATCCCCGAGGTCCCGCACACCTACGCCTATCACCACGGCATGTTCGGCTACATGAACGAGAACCAGGTCGCGATCGGCGAGTCGTCCATCGGCAACCAGCGCAAGATGTCCAACTCGACCCCCTCGGCCGGGTTCGACCTGACCATGCTGACGCTGGTCGCCATGGAGCGGTCCCGGACGGCCCGCGAGGCCATCCAGGTCATGGGCTCGCTCGCCGAGACGTACGGCTACGGCTTCCACGACGAGGGCGAGATGCTGGCCGTCTCCGACCCGAACGAGGCCTGGATCTTCGAGATCATGCCCGTCGGCCCGCTGTGGACGCCGAAGAGCGGCAAGCCCGGGGCCGTCTGGTGCGCGGAGCGCGTCCCCGACGACGAGGTCAGCGTCTGCCCGAACGAGTCCCGCATCGGCGAGATCGACCTGGCCAACAAGGACTTCTTCATGGCCTCGCCGAACGTCGTCTCCTACGCCGTCGAGAGCGGGCTTCTACGACCCGAAGGGCGGCAAGCCCTTCAACTGGAAGCGGGCCTATTCTCCGCTCGAGGGCAGCGCCACCAGCAGCAACGGCCGGTTCCAGCGGCTCTGGCGGTTCTTCGACCTCGTCGCCCCGTCCCGCAAGTTCCGGCCGGAGACGCCGAACATGGACCTCCCCTTCTCGGTCAAGCCCGACCAGAAGATCTCGGTCCAGGACGTCATGAACCTGACCCGCGACCGGAGCTACGGCACGCCCTTCGACCCCGTCCTCGGCATCCGCGGCGGACCCTTCAAGAACCCGAACTACTACCGGCAGACCCGGGTCATCGACCACGGCCTGGCCGAGTACACGACCGTCACCCAGTGCCGCGCGTCGCCTGCCCAACCCGGTCGGCGGCATCGTCTGGATCTCCTTCGGCTCCCAGGACACGGACTGCTACATGCCGTTCTACGCCGGGAGCCACGGAGCTGCCGAAGTCCTTCGCCGTCGGCGACCACTGGGCCTTCAACCGCGAGGCCGCCCGCTGGGCCTTCGACTACGTCGACTTCCACGTCCAGGTCGCCTACGACGAGGCCATCAAGGACGTCAAGACCGCCCAGGACAAGTACGAGGCCGGCGTCATCGCCCGCATCCCGGAGATCGACGCCCAGGCCCTGGCCCTTTATAAGAAGAAGCCGGGCAAGGCGGCCGAGTTCCTGACCGCCTTCGGCCTGAACAACGCCAAGACCGTCGTCGACGCCTGGTGGAAACTCGGCGACGACCTCCTCGTCAAATACAACCGGCTCTACGTCTACGACGCCGGGAAGCGGGACTTCCACCGGGGCCAGCCGGCCCCCCCGACTGGTGGAAGAAGGCCGCCCGCGTCTTCGACATCCTGATGGAACCCGACAAGAAGATGACCTCAGGAGGAATGCCATGAGACAACCCGCAAGGACCGCCATCCTGGCCGCCGCTCTCGTCCTCGCCGCCGCGGCAACGACCTGGGGCCAGACCGTCCCCAAGGCCGGCCTGCCCGTCCTGACGACCTCGGCCGGCCAGAGCGCCGACGTCGAGACCCTCAACGCCGTCCTGGACGAGGCCGGGATCAAATACGATTACTGCGACGTGCCGACGGTCGAGATGCTCGCGGCGGGCGTCGGCCTGGGCGGCCGGACCTCGGCCGCCGGCTTCCACGTCGAGGCCGGCACCGACACGGCCAAGTTCCCGGCCGGGACGCCCTACAAGGCCGTCATCTTCGCCATCGGGGCCAGCCTGAAGGGCATGGGCGCCTCGGGGCTGACCCTCGAGAGCGAAGAGGCCCGGCTGAAGAAGCTCATCGAATACTGCAAGCAGAAGAAGATCCTGGTCATGGCCGTCCACGTCGGCGGCGAGTCCAAGCGCGGCGCGGCCGGCAGCGACAACGAGCGGATGATCGACGCCGTGGCCCCGTACGCCGACTTCATCGTCGTGACCAAGGACAGCAACAAGGACGGCCGTTTCACGAAGCTGGCCAAGGCCAAGAGTATCCCGCTCGCCGAGGTCGACTACGCCCTCGGGCTCGTCGAGATCGTCAAGCAGGTTCCTGCTCTGACATGAGGCACCGCCCTTGTTTCCCGGCCGCCGATCCTCCGTCGCCGCCGCGGTCGTCCCGGCCGCCTTGGCCCCTGCCGCCCGGGCGGCCGAGGCCGTGCCGCGCGACCCCGTTACATCGCCTTCGCCCGCGCCTCCGCCGACTGGGCCTTCGCCCACCGGGACGGCCTCATCGCCCAATGGCGGAAATCGTTCGACCCCCTGAACGTCTTCGGCTACCGGCCGCCCGGGGGACTCCTCGAGACGGCGGTCATCTATTCGTACCTCTACGAAAAGGAAAAGAAGCCGGAATACGCCGAGCGGGCCAAGGCCGTGCTCATGGGCTACGGCGATTACCGCTCGGCCTACCCCGAATCATCCGTCAAGATGCGGCCCGACTACGCCGACGGCGTCCCCGCCCTGCCCGACTTCTTCACCGTCATGAGGTACATCCGGGCCTACGACTCGCTCCACCGGCTCGGCCGGCTCAGCGCCGCGGAGGACAGCACGGCGGAGGCCCTCATCGCCGAGAGCATGCGCTACCTCCTCCGCACCCAGGAATGGGGCCCGATGAACCGCGCGGCCCTGCGCGCCGAGTCCCTGGCCTGGGCCGTCCGCGCCCTGCCCGGCCATCCCGACCGGCCCCGCTGGGAGATGCAGCGCCGGGCCCTCGGGCGACGACAACTGGGGGCACTGGGAGATCGAGGACGCCACGATCTACCACGGCATCTGGCTCTATTCGATGCTGGGCTACGCCGACGCCCTGGGCAAGCTCGACGAGCTCTTCGAGACGCCCGGAGATGGCCTATTACGCGCAAGTATTACGCCAACCTCATCTGCCCGGCCGGCGTCGTCCCCGACTTCGGCGACGCCCACTGGACGACGAACTGGGCGCATTTCCTGGTCTTTTTCGAGGCGGCCGCGGCCCGGCTCCACGACCCGGCCGCGAAATGGGCGGCCGCGACGATCGCGGCGAAGTTCGTCGATTTCGCCGACCCGACCAACGTCGGGCTCGGCTGCATGCTCCTCGACGCCGCCCGCTTCGGGTCGGACGACGTCCGGCCCGCCGCCGCCCGCCGCGCTGTCCGAGGAGGTCATGGAGGACGTCGTCGGCAAGAAGATCGTCTTCCGCGACGGCTGGACGCCCGCCTCGACCTACCTCCTCCTCAACTACCGGGACGAAGGCGACGGCGGCCTCAACTTCCGCGACTACCTCCGCGACTCGATCCCCGTCGAGGAGGAGAAGATGACCCACGGCCACGCCGACGAGAACAGCCTGGTGCTGCTCATGTCCGGCGGCTCGGTCCTGCTCCACGACGGCGGCTACCGCGATTACATGCCCTCGGGGCCGTTCGGCGCCTACCGGCAGGACTATTTCCACAACCGGCTCTGCGTCCGGCCGGAGAAGATCTGGATGGGCCAGAAGGCGGGCGAATCCCGCTACAGCGTCAGGGAGGCCGTCCCCGGCCAGGGCCTGCTCGAGTTCCTGCGCGACGCCGGCTCCTACCGCCGGGTCCGGACGCAGAAGGTCGACTTCCTGACCTTCCCCGACTTCGATTACAGCCGGACGCGACTCATGGACGACGGCTGGGGCTACGAGTCGGACCGCGTCGTCGTCTACGTCAAGAGACGCCGGCTGTTTCGTCGTCTTCGACGTCTTCAAGTCCCTGCGCGAGGAGTATTTCACCCTGGCCTCGGCCTGGCACACGCAGAAGATCTACGCCCGGGGCGACCACTGGTACGACACCGGCTACGACGAAGATCCAGACGGCCGCCCTGCCCGCCGACAAGCGCCTGCTCGTCCTCTTCCCCATGGCCCAGAACCGCGTCGAGGGCGTCGAGCCGGAGAAGCGGCATTACCAGGACGAGTGGCTCGATCCACCAGACGCTGGCCCGGCATTTCGAGCTCGGCGCGACGGACGTCCTGGTGACCGTGCTCGTCCCGCACGGCGCGGCTGAGGACCCGCAAGGCCTGGCTCGACCGGGTCTCCCTCGCCCCCTCCCTCCCCGACGGCAAGGCGGCCGGGGTCAGGATCCGCGACGGGGCGGCCGCGAAATCCGGGTCGGCGTCAAGCTCGACCTGCGCATGGACGTCAGCCGCGACTGGCGCCGCCCCCGCTACACGTACGAGGCCGGCCGCATCCGGGTCGGCGACATCGAGACCAACGGCGACCTCGTCTTCGCCGCCGGAGTCGGGCGGCACGCCTGAGCTACACGATCGTCAACCTGACCAAGGCCCTTTTCCGCGACCGGCTCCTCGTCGAGGCCGCAGACTCCCTCTACGGCCTGGCCTTCGACGGCAGCCCCGACCAGGGCGGGACGGGGAAGCTGCGCTACTGGAGGGACGAGGCCGCCGTCGGAAAGTCAGGCCGCCTCAGTACGGCAGGCCCTGCTGTTTCTGCTGGGCCTTTTTCTGGAGCTCCTGGCCCTCGGCATGGAGGGCGGCCAGCTTGTCGAGCGTCATCCGGCATCTTGATGTTCTGGCAGCTTCCTCTTGCCCGAGCTCTGGGCCGGCGAAATGGGCCTGGAGATAGTCGGCGATCTCCGCCGGCGGTCATGATCGTCTTGACGAAATCGTCGTTCTGGAGCTCCGCGGTGAGGCTCCTCCAGCGTCTGGCCCTGGACGACGATCTTGTTCTCGACGAGGAGCCGCGACCGCGACTGCTCGAAGTCCTTGGCGGCGTAGAGCGGGATCGGGCCCAGGAGCTTCTTGGCGTCGGCCAGGGTCTGGTCGAAGAAACCCTTGCCTTCCTTGAGGAAGTTCCGGGCCCTGTAATATTCCGGGTCGTTGGCCGGCGATCCGGGCCTCGAGGTAATCCCGGAAAGTCTGGATCGACTGGCTCAGGAGCTCGTAGCACCTGGCCGCCCGGATGTATATTTCCCGCTCGATCTGGACCTGCATCTTCCCCTCACCTCTGGCGTGAATCTAACACAGGGCCGCGGGCGATGTCAAAGACGATTTTTCCGGCCTATTTCCTGAGGATCGAGGCGGCGACGACGTTGGCGACCTTGCTCCGCATGGCGATGATGTCGCCCTTGTCGTCCGGGTGGACGCGGTTCGTCAGGAAGATGACGGCCGTCTGCGTCTCGGGGTCGATCCAGATCGACGTCCCCGTGTAGCCCGAGTGGCCGTAGGAGCCGTAGCCGAAGAGGTCGCCGCGGACGGTGCCGTAGTCGGAGGTCAGGTCCCAGCCGAGGCCCCGGCCGGAATCGGCGACCTTGGGGAAGATCTCGATCATCCGCTCCGACGGCGAGCGGGCTCAGGATGCGGACGCCGTTCCATTCCCCGCCCTGGAGCATCATCTGGGCGAAGACGGCCAGGTCGTCGGCGGTCGAGAAGAGCCCGGCGTTGCCGGAGACGCCGCCCTGGAGCCGGGCCAGCGGGTCGTGGACGACGCCGCGCAGGGGCTTGCCGTCGATGACCAGCGTCGGGACGCAGAGCGGAACGAGGTCCGGCGGCGGATTGTAGAACGTCCGCTTCATGCCCAGCGGCTTGAAGATGTTCTCGGCGGCGAACTCGGCGATCGTCTGCCCCGTCGTCTTCTTGACGATGTAGGCCAGGGTGATGTAGTTCAGGCAGCTGTAGTTGAAGCGTTTTCCGGCCGGCGTTTCCTTGGGCAGCGGGCGATGACCTTGTTGACGAGGTCCTCGGTCGAGCAGGGATTGCCGAATTGCTTCTCGACCTCCTTGGGGTCGGTGTACGGCGGCAGGCCCGAGGTATGGGTCAGGAGGTGCTAGAGCCGGGCGTCCTCGCCCGGGAATGCCCTTCTCCTCGATGTAGGGCGCGAAATCGGGGACGTATTCCTTGACCTTGTCCCAGAGCCGGATGCGGCCCTGCTCGACGAGGATCATGACCGACGTCGCCGTGGCCACGGGCTTCGTGACCGAGGCCATGTCGAAGATCATGTCGACCGTCATCGGCTTCGGTCCGGGCACCCACTGGCTCTCGCCGAAGGCCTTGCGGTAGACGGTCCGCCCCTTGTGCGTGACGAGGAGGACGGCCCCCGGGAAGTCCTTGCGCGCGACCGCTTCCTGGATGATCCGGTCGAGGTTGGCCAAGCGCTGGGACGACATCCCGACCTCCTCCGGCTTGGCCGCGGGCACCGCCTGCCCCAGGGCTGAGGACACGCCCGCCAGGAGGAGTAACACCGCCGCGCTTGCGATCGTCTTTCGTTTCATGGCCGCCTCCCTTCCCTCCGGCCGCGTCCCCGGTCACCTCTTGGCCGGGGGGGCCGGCGGCTCGTCTTTCCACACCAGGCCGTCCTGGCGGATGTGCCAGCTCGCGCCAGCCTTGTTCGTATAGACCGCCTCGAACAGGCTCCGGGTCGTCTGGAGGACCGGCGGATACGCCCAGTCCTTGACCTTGAGCTCCTTGGCGTTCTTGAGACCGAGGGCGCCGAGGTCGGTCGTGAAGCTCCCCTTTTCGTCGAAAACGGCCCGCTCGCGATAATAGATCTTCCGCAGGGCCCATTTCACCTTTTCGTCCGGCCGCTCGGAGAACCGGTCGCCGCCCGCCCCGGCTTTCTTGTCGGAGAACTGGACGTAGCCCCACATCTCCGGGTAGTGGATATTGACGACGCCCTGGGGGACCCAGGTCCAGTTGTCTTCGGGGAGCGGCTGGTCGGTGCCCTTCGTCTTCGTCTTAACGTATTTCCCGTCGACCACGTCGAGATAGTATTCGACCCGCGAGAAGTTCATCCGCCACTGGTCGCCCGGCGCGGGCCGCTGGGGCTTGCCCGGAATGCACTCCTTGAGGACGTCGAAGGGGATGGCCATCTCCACGGTCCAGGCCTTGTCCCGGTCGGACGGGTCGTTCAGAGTTCCGTTGGCGTGGACGGCCGTCTTGAGGCCCCGGATGTCCCAGGCGTGGACGGCCGGGCCGCCGTCGCGGTACGGCCTGACGAGGAGGAGGTCCCAGACCGTGTTCAGGGCGTTGATCTCGAGCTCGTAATAGTCGTGGGTGTCCCCGTCCGGGTCGATGAAGACCTCGAAATCGTTGTCCTCGAAGATGACCGAGTCCCGCGCAGTGAGCGTCGCCCAGACGTTCGGCTCCTCAAGGTAGGCGCCGATATAGAGGTACTGGTCGTCCCAGAGCATCTGGACGCGGGTCCGGTAGCGGGGCCGCGGCTTCCCAGGACCCTCGATGTCGCCGAAGACCTCGGTCCAGTCGGCCCTCGTCCAGGACTCCTCGCTCAGGAGTCCGTCGACGACGATGGGTCCGGCGGCGCGCTGGACGATGTACTTCGCCGGCGCGAACGGGACCTGGGGCTCGGGGACCTTTTGGAGGACGTCGGCCGCCGGTGCCGCCACGGGAGTGGCCATAAGGAACGCGCCGGCCAGGAGGACCGCCCCGTATAATGTCATGCGCCGTCTCATGTGCTCCTCCGCCGCTCAGAGTTCGAGGAAGCGGACCTCGTTCCCGCAGAAGGACAGGAACTTCTCGAAGTCCGCGAACGAGATATCCAGGGTCGAGGTGTTGATGTTCGGATGGAAGCCCAGGAAGGAACTCCCCCGCAGGCCCGCGTCGACGATGACCCGGACCTCCTTTCCGGCGTCATTGACGAGGCCGAAGGGGGAGACCGAGCCGGGCTCGAGGCCCAGGCACCGCATCAGGCGCTCGGGCGAGGCGAAGCTCAGGCGGTCCTCGCGGAGGGCGTGGTTGAGCCCCCGCAGGTCGACGGCCTTGGAGGTCGGGGCGATGACGAGGTAGTGGCGGTTGCCCTTCTTGTTGCGCAGGAAAAGGTTCTTGCAGTGGGTGCCGCGCAGGGCCGTCCAGTACTTGTCGGCGTCCTCGACGGTGAAGACCGGCGGATGCTCGTGGCGGACGTAGGGGACGCCGAGCCGGTCCAGGACATCGAGGACCTTTTGTTCGACTTCGGTCGCGGGCATTGAGTTATCGCTGCAGCGAAAATTCACCGATAACATTAGCCCAAACGGCGGAGGGGCGCAAGTCGGTGGGCGATGAGAGGGACCCGAAGTTGCATTCTCCCGTCAATCCTCTAGAATGGTCACCGCGACCGCTGAGGTCTCGCCGAAAGGAACGCCCATGTCGAGTCCATCCATCCTCTTCTCCCCCGTCGCCGTCGGCGCCGTCACCGTCGCGAACCGTTTCGCGCGCTCCGCGACGCAGGATTACATGGCGACAGAGGCCGGAGAGGTGACGGACCGCCAGGTCGAGCTTTATTCGCGGCTGGCCGAGGGAGAGGTCGGGCTCATCATCTCCGGTCACGCCTACGTCCGGAAGGAGGGCCAGGCCAGCCCGCGCCAGCTGGCCGTTTCCGGCGACCGCTTCGTGCCCGGGTTGGGGCGCATCGCCGCCGCCGTCCACCGCTTCCCTTCCCGCGTCTTTCTCCAGATCGCCCACGCCGGGCGCCAGACGAAGGAGAAGCTGTGCCGGTGCACGCCCGTCTCGCCTTCCGCGGTCTACGACCCGGTCTCCAAGGTCATGCCGCGGGAGCTGTCCGCGGACGAGGTCAGGGCGCTCATCGCCGACTTCGTCCAAGCCGCCCGCCGTGCCGGGGAGGCGGGGTTCGACGGCGTCCAGCTTCATGTCGCCCACGGCTATCTTCTGTCGAGCTTCCTCTCCCCGCACACGAACAGGCGGACGGACGAATGGGGCGGGCCGCTCGAGAACCGGGCGAGGGTCGTCGTGGAGACCATCCGCGGCATCCGCTCCCTCCTCGGCCCCGGCTTTCCCGTCATCGTCAAGCTCAACTCCATGGACTTCATGGACGGGGGCTTGACCGTCGAGGAAAGCGCCCGGGCGGCCGCGCTCCTCGAACGGGCCGGAGTCGACGGCATCGAGGTGAGCGGCGGCATGGCCGAGGCCGGAAGGGGTTCGATCTGGCCCGGGCTCCGCAAGCCCGACGACGAGGGTTATTTCGTCGAGGCGGCGGCCCGGATCAAAGCCGCGGTCAAGGTCCCGGTCTTCGGCCTCGGCGGCGTCCGCACGCTCAAGGTCGCCGAGAAGATGGTCGCGGACGGCCGCGTCGACATCGTTTCCATGAGCCGCCCGTTTATCCGCGACCCGTATCTGGTCAAACACTTCCGCGAAGGCCTGGTCTCCAAGTCGGAGTGCATCTCCTGCAACAAGTGCCACAGCCTCCGCGGCATCCGCTGCGCCGATCTCGAAGTCAAAGAAACCTCATAAGAAGTCGGACGGGTCCTGTCCCCGCACATCGCCAGATGAGGTGGCACCAAAGCCGTCCTTATCCCCCGACCCCGTGAACCTGTCCCGGTTCCCCCGTCGCAAGGCCGACGGGTCCCCCTCCAAACGGGGGCTTCCGGACGGCCTTGGCGCCACCTGGGCCGGTCCGCGCCTGGATGCCTGAGGGGCCTTGGGGATTGCCGTTCGCTCCGGAGTGCGGCTTGCGCTAAGCCGCACATGACGTTCCGACCATTCCCCTTCGGCCTTTGGCATGAAGAGGGACCGTCCCCCCTTCGGGGACAGTCCCTCTTTTCTTTACAAGTCGCTGCGGGCCGCCTCCATGAGGATGAAGAACGCCTGGCCTTCGGTTGCGACGCCCGGCTTCTCGAAAGTTGGCGAGCCGCAGACGTCCCGGACATAGCCGAGGTCGTCGACCTTGCTCCTCGCCGCCCCGCGCATGATGTCGGCGTCCGCGAGATAGGACTTCGGGAGCCATCCGCCCTTGACGCCGCGGAAGATCGTGTAGGAGAGCATCTGGCCGAGGTTCGTCTCGACGAACGTCCTCGGTTCGTCGACGACGTCGTGGAAGAAGCCGTCGGGACGGCGATGGCGAAGGCAGCCGTCGAGAACTTCCCTGATATAGCCCTGGAGCCGCCTTCGCTCGACCGCCATCCCCTCGGGCAGGGCGCGGAGCACGCGGGTCATCCCGGTTGCGGCCCAACCGTTCCCGACGCCCCAGAAGGCCCGGCGCTCGAACGCTTTCCTGCCGTCGTCCCAGATGTGGGAGAAGAGCTTGGCCGGCGCGTTCCAGAGGATCCGGCGGATGCCCTCGACCTGTTTCACCGCCTCGTCCGGCGCGCCGGCGACGGCGAGGAAGGGCGGGGCCATGTACATCGAGTCGACCCAGACCTGCGGCTTGTCGTCGATGTGATGGAGGGTCCCGTCGGCGGTCCTGGGTGCGGTTTTCAGAAGATACTGAAGCATCCGGTCGGCGCCGGCCTTGAAAACCGGGTCGCCGGTCGCCTTGGCTGCGAAGAGGACGCCCTCGCCGTTGGCTGCCGGGTCGGTGACGCCGTGGTTGTCGGAAACCATCCCGAGCCGGCCGTCCTCGTAGGCGCGCAGGACCGCGCCATGGGCCATCCGGACGACCATGTCGCGGTCGCCCCACTCGACGAGCGCCTGCATGGCCACGCCCTGCTCCCAGGCCTCCCGCTGCATGGCCAGCATGGCCAGCTTAACCTTGTCGCCAAGCGCGTCGGCCGCTCGAGCGCCCTGCGTCTGCACGACGGCTCTCTTATTCAAGAAGCCCAGCCCTCCTGAACCGACCCCGGCAGCGATCAGGCTCTTGACGGCAGTCCTTCTATTCATGCGGCTCGCTCCTTTGCGTGGTCCAAATTCTACGCGCCCCGGGGTGCATCCTCTCTCACCCACGGCCCATCGTTTAACGCGTCGACCGTTCATTGTCACACAAGAAAAGAGGAATCTCCACAGGCCGTGCTTGAAAAAATCCCTCTCCCGCCTGTAATATCCTGCACGCCGGTTGATCGAGAGGCCGAGAGTTCGTGTCGCCTCATGACCCGCCGCTGAGGAGGCGCCCGTGAAGAAGCATCCGTCCGATCGCCGATCACGTCCCCGTCCTGATCCAGCCTGTTCGCTTGTCTGGGTGCTGTCTTGATGCTGAGCGCGGCGCCCGCCTGGGCCGCTCCCGGCGATTCCGCCCGCCTCGGCGCCCGTGTCTTCAACGTCCGCGACTTCGGCGCCACCGGCCGCAAGGCCGACAACGCCCAGGCCGCGATCCAGAAGGCCCTGGACGCCTGCGCCGCGGCCGGGGGCGGCGTCGTCTACCTCCCGCCCGGCGATTACACCTCGGGCACCCTCCACCTCCGGAGCCACGTCCGCCTCTTCGTCGAGGCGGGCGCCACGGTCTACTCCATCAAGCAGAAGTCCGCCTTCGACAAGGACTCCCTCCTCTACGGCGAGGACCTCGTCGACATCACGATCGAGGGCCGCGGCACGTTCAACGGCGAGGCCGGCTACGACTGGCGGCTCAAGGGCGACCACCAGGACGATTTCATCCGGTCCAACCAGGTCGAGATGGAGAAGCTCGGCCTGCCGCTCATGCGGTCCTTCCCCAAGCCCGACCAGTTCGGCAACCTCGTCCTCCTCGTCCGCTGCAAGGACGTCCGCATCTCCGGCGTCTCGTTCATCGACTCACCCTCCTGGACCATGCACCCCGTCCACTGCGAGCGGACTGGTCATCGACGGCGATCTACATCCGGACGAGCCTCAAGAGCCGGCGTCTGGGCCGACGGCATCGACCCCGACTGCTGCAAGGACGTCCGCATCTCGAACTTGCACGATCGAGACGGGCGACGACGCCCTCGTCTTCTACTCCATGGACTGGTTCGGGCCGGCCGCGCCCGTGCGAGAACATCACCGTCACCAACTGCCGGCTGAGCTCGGCCTCGAGCGCCATCAAGTTCTGCGACGGCAACATCGCCGGCATCCGCAACGTGACCATCGACAACTGCGTCATCACCGACTCCAACCGCGGCATCGCCTTCATGACCTTCGACGGCGGGGCGGTCGAGAACGTCGTCCTCTCGAACCTGGTCATCGAGACCGTCCGGTACGACTGGTTCTGGTGGGGCGACGGCGAGCCCTTCCATTTCAATATCCGGAAGCGGAGCGAGGTCCACGCCAACTGGCCCAAGGACAAGGACCGGCCGGCCGGCGCCATCCGCAACGTCAAGATCCAGAACGTCATCGCCCGCGGCTACGGCATGAGCGTCTGCAACGGCCACCCGGATTCCTGGCTCGACGGGGTTTCGTTCGAGAACGTCAAGCTGACCATCGCCCACGACCCCAAGGCCCCCTACGACAAGGCCGTCGACGCCATCCGCTTCGAGCTGGCCCGGAACCTCCGGCTCCGCGACTTCGAGGTCGTCTGGGAGAAGCCGCTCTACGACAAGTGGCGGAGCGCCTGTCACTTTCGAGGACGTCCGCGGCCTCGTCCTCGACGGCGTCTCCGCCCGCCAGGCCCACGACGGCTCGGCCGAACGCCGGCCATCGTCCTCCGCCGGGTCGAGGACGCCGTCGTCCGCGGACTGCCGGGCGGTCGAGGGCACGGGCACGTTCCTCCTCCTCGCCGGCCCGGAGACGCGCGGCGTCGTCCTCTCCGGGAACGACTTCCGGCAAGCCCGGGAAGGGCTGGGCCCTCGCCGACGGCGCCCCCTCCCCCGCCGTCGAAATTAAGAACTGAAGCTCCATGAAGAGATGTCCTTGGGGATTGAATTTTTCCTGCCGTTCGCATAGATTGGTTGTATTCGTGGCCCGCGAGGCCCCATGCCGGAGAACCCGACGCCCGACCCGATCGAACGCATCCACGCCCGCATCCGCGGCCGTTTCCCGACCATCGACCGTGACGCCCGCGGCCAGCGCCGCATCTACCTCAACAGCGGCGCGGGCAGCCTGATGGTCGACACGGCCATGGACGCGGCGGCCGCGGCCAACCGCACCCTCAACCCGATGCCGGGCGCCGTCGCCCCGGGCGAAATCGAGACGGCGAGCTTCCACGACGGCGTCCGCGGCCTCGCCGCCGACTTCCTGGGCGCCGCGAGCGGCCGCGAGATCTCCTTCCATGTTTCGACGACGGCCGCCCTCTTCAACCTCGCCTTCGCCCTGCGCGAGCGGACCGGCGCCGGGCGGAACATCGTCGTCACCGACCTCGACCACATGGCCAACATCTCCCCCTGGGAGACGGTCCTGGGCGAAGGAGCGGGGGCGGAGGTCCGGCGGGCGCCCGTCGCGCCCGACGGGACGCTCGACGCCGCCCGCCTTCTCGCCGCTCGTCGACGGCAAGACGGCGACTCCTGGCCGTGACCATGGCCTCGAACGGCCTCGGCACCGTGCCTCCCCTGCGCCGCGATCGTCGCCGACGTCCGGAGGAAGGCGCCCGGCTGCCTGGTCGTCGTCGACGCCGTCCATCACGCCCTGCACGGGCCGATCGACGTCCGGGCCATCGGCTGCGACGCCTTGGCCTTCTCGGGCTACAAGGTCTTCGGGCCCATGCTCGGCGTCCTCTGGGTCTCGGAGGCGCTCGCCGAGAGGGCCAGGCCCTACCGCGTCGAGACGAACAAGAACGAGGCCCCGTACAAGTTCGAGCAGGGCATGCTCAACAACGCCGCCCTGGCCTCGCTCCGGGCCGCCCTCGAATACCTCCTCTGGCTCGCCGACGAGGCCGCCGCGGAACGGCCGTGCCTTCGCGGGCGCCGCGAGCGGCTTCGTCTTCGCCCTGACGGCCGTCGCCGAATACGAGAAGCGCCTCTCCCGCCGCGTTCTCGAGGGCTTCCGCGGCCTGCCCCGGACCCGGTTCACGGTCTTCGGCCTGACCGACCCGGAACGCGTCGCCGAGCGCGACCCGACCTTCGCCTTCGAGGTCGCCGGCCAGACTCCCACCCAGACGAAGACGCTGCTCTGGGAACGGCACGGCCTGCAGATCGCCGACGGCAACCATTACTCGGCCGCCGTCACGCGCCACCTCAGGCGGCCGGCCCTCTGCCGGGCGAGCTTCGCCCACTACGACACGGCCGGGACAGCCGACCTCTTCCTCGAGGCCCTCGCGGAACTCCTCGGGAGGCCGTGATGAAAAGAGAATCCGCCGATCCATGGCCATAGACCTAGGAGGTCGCATGAAAAAGAACATGAAATCCACGGTCGTCCTGGCCCTCGCCCTGGCCGGGCTTCCTCCCGGCCCTCGGCTGGCCCAGGCCAAGCCGGCCGCCAAACCCGCCGCGGCCCGCGGCTGGTCGGCCGGGCCCTCTACGAGAAGCTCCGCAAGGAGGGCCGGGCGATGGTCAAGTTCGAGGGCCTGTCCGGCCTGAGCTGGACGCCCGACGGCAAGGGCTACTACATCCAGGAGGACAACGCCTTCAAGCGGGTCGACCTCGCGACCGGCGCGAAATCCCCGCTTTTCGACGAGGCCAGGCTGCTCGCCGCCCTGAACGCCGTGACCGGCCGCCAGGAAACCAAGCTGCCCTTCGGCGGCGAGGGAAGGCCCATGCCCGGCATGGGTCCCGGGTTCCGAGGACCGGCGTCCTTCCAGTTCCTGGACGAGGGAAAGAAGATCCAGTTCTCGGCCTGGAACAAGGTCTTCGTCTACGACCTCGCCACGGGCAAGCTCGTCGCCTACGAGCCCGAGCGGGCGCTGACAGGCGTCCGCGGCCGCGGCTACGGCGACGTCCTCTCTCCCGACCTCAAGTATCGGGCCTTCACCAGGAGTTACAACCTCTACGTCAAGGACATGGACGGCAACGAGACCGCCCTGACGGCGGACGGGAACGAAGAGCTGCGGAACGGCTTCCCGGACTGGGTCTACCCGGAGGAGCTCGGCCAGTACCAGGCCTTCTGGTGGTCCCCCGACTCGAAGAGGATCGCCTTCATGCAGTTCGACGAGAGCCCCGTCGCCAAGTACCCCATCGTCCACGACATCGCCCCCATGCCCCGCTAGCAATACATC
>CAWDTC010000058.1:0-15621 GCA_963805045.1 Candidatus Aminicenantota bacterium | reverse complement strand
TGTCCTGTACTCAACCTTTCGTCGTATTGTTCTGCGAATAAAAAACAGAAGAACAAGGCCTTTGAGCCCCGGAAACCCGCTGAGATAAAAAAGAGCCTCTTCGAAAGGTATGCAGATTTTTCTTCCGGCGGCCATCCTGCTCGCCGTTACCGCGGTATTTTACTGGCCTGTTCTTATTTGTAAAGGATGGCTGTGGAACGACTTTCTCGACCAGAATTTCGTGTACAGGCTTTTTGCGGCCGTATCGCTGAAGCAGGGAGTGATTCCCTTCTGGAACCCGTATGTGTTTTCAGGCATGCCCTTTTTCGCCGACGTTCAGGCGGCAGTGCTGTATCCGCTCAACCTTGCGCTGACCCTCTTTGCATCGCATGACTGGCTGAACCCGGTGCTCGTGGAATATGATTTCCTCGACTTTTTTCATCTGATCTTCTGTAGGATTAAGCAAATACTCCAACCTTTGCCTGAATAAAACAGCAGGCGGTTGATGCTGAAATGCTGGATGAGGCATAGATGGATAACCAAAGGAGGGGCCAGGCATTGGCGGTTCTTCAAAATGAGGCCTGGGCATGGGCCCCATCCCATAAAATCCCGGCCGCCCTCGCCGATGGGAAGAAACCCGCAATAGAGCGATGCTCCTTGGACGGTCAACGCGAACTTGAACTTCTCCTCGCCGGTATCGCCACGAATGATCGAGACTTCCCAGGTCCCCGCCTGACTGAAAGGGCCGTTCGTCTCCCAAAGGCCGATCTCTTTGCCGAGCAACGCGGGCACGGGACCTCGCCTGTTGGTCGGAGTCTCGAACAGCCGGCGGCCCCTGGCATCAAAGACCGTGATCCTATCGACCCATTCGTGCCCTTCTTCGAGAATGACCCGATCGTCACGGGTCATCTGGAGGACTCTCGGATTATTGAACTGCAGGTCGCAGACCGGGCGGCCGGCCTTGTCGAAGAGCAGCAGTCGGGAAGCGAAGTCTCCCTTGAGAGCCTGGTCGTTCGGAACGTTCTGCCAGATGACGAGGGCCTTCAAGCCGCGTTCGGAGACCCCGACGTTTCGAACATGCCAGCCGGGCGGGATCCGATATTCAAAAGGGACCGGATCCCGGACGGAACATGAGGAGGCCATCAGGACGCAGAACAAAAAGAGAGGGAACGTCCGGTTCAATGCTCCGCTGCCTTCCACTCTGATCGCCTCGGCGAGGGCGCGGCCATGGCGTTTTACAAGCCGCGCGGCGTTCTCAGCGGTGACCGCCGCCGTCGTCCCAATGCCCTGGCAGCAGGCGGCGCCGCAGGCGGAGGCGTAGACCAAGATGTCCTTCCATTCTCCGACGGACAGCGTTTCTGGCGCGTGCGCCGGCCGCGAGGGCCGATAAATCCGCAGGATGAGCCCGGCCGAAAAGGCATCGCCCGCCCCCGTGGGGTCCGTCACCTTGACCTTAAAGGCCGGGACTCGCATGACCGCCCCGGGGACCGCCGCCAGGACGCCTCTGTCGCCCATCGTCAGGAAGACGCGACTTCGCGCCGAGACCCATGATCTTCCCCAGCGCCTTGCGCGGGTCGTTTTCGCCGGTCAGCGCCGCGGCCTCGTCCGAGTTGCAGTGGAAGAAATCCGTCCAGGGCAGCGCCCGCCGCAGGAAATCCCACGACTGGCGGTAAGGGCTGACGACGTCAACGAAGGTCCGCGCCCCCAGGCTCTTGGCCTTCTTCAGGACAGAGGTGAGCCGCGCGTCCATCCGGTTGAGCACGCCGACGCCGCCGGCATAATACAAAAGAGGCCGGTGCTTCTCGAGGAGGGCCAGGACGGGAGCGGCGGGCATGACGATGTTGGCCCCGGGGTCCGCGTGAAACCTCCGGTCCTCGCCTCGGGCGACGAGGATGAGGTCGAGGGAGGTCGGGACCTTGTCGCGTCCAAAAGGGCTCGGCGCGCAGTCCCTGCGCGTTCAAGGTCTCCACGAGATACCGGCCGAACATGTCGCGGCCGGCAGGGAAAACGACGCGGAGCCGGGACTTGGGGAAACCGAGGCGGACCAGGTCGACGGAGACGTTGCAGGCGTGCCCGCCGAGCCGAGAACCGGACCGAGCCGAACACGAGCTCGCCGGGGCCGGCCACGTGCGCCAGGCCGCTCGCGATGAGGTCGACGACCGCGATGCCGCTGACGAGGACCATCGGCCCTCCCCCTCCGGACGCGTTCATCAGGCGAAATGGACCTTGAGCTGATCGATCCGCCGGCCGATGTCGACGCGTCCCCGGCACTTGGCTTGGCACGAATCGCAGGAGGCGCACCGGTCGAGGCCGCGGCCGGCCGGCAGGCTCTCGAGCGCCGCCTTCGCCTCGAAGACGTTCGGATAATGAAGGTACATGTGGGCCCTCATCAGGACCCGCGTGTCGACACCGGCCGGGCACGTCCCCAGGCACTCGCCGCACCGGACGCAGGCGGCCGAGGCCAGCTTGATCCTCCGGTCGGACAGGAACCGCTTTTCCTCCGGCGTGAAGGCCAGGTCGCGGGCGACGGACATGTCCTCCTCGAGCTGGCTGAAGGTCGTGTATCCCGGCACGGCGCAATGGATGAACTTGTGCTGGAGGA
This sequence comes from Candidatus Aminicenantota bacterium, assembly GCA_963805045.1. Lineage (GTDB taxonomy): Bacteria > Acidobacteriota > Aminicenantia > Aminicenantales > Saccharicenantaceae > DATKJS01. Next base: position 13,040 of record CAWDTC010000058.1, on the reverse strand, counting down.
CCCACTTGAGGACGGCGGTCTGGAGGATCGACCCGCTGTAGAAAGCCTGCAGCTCGGCCGGGAGCTCCCCCATGTACCAGGACTGCATGCACTGGGTCTTCATGGCGATGAGGCCGAGGCCCTTGGCCGCCGCGTTCTCGAGCGAGCGGCGCAGGGCGGCGTCTTCGGCCAGGGAGTAGTTGAAGGCGACGAGGACGACCTCGTAGAAGCCGCCGCGCACGGCCTCGTCCAGGCACGGCCCCATGTTCTGGTGGGTCGAGAAGCCGGCGAAGCGGACCTTCTTTTGCGACTTGAGCTCGGCCAGGGCGTCGACGTACCCGGCCCGAGTCAGGTCCTCGACCCGGCTGACGTCGTGGATGTAGAGCATGTCGACGTAGTCCGTGCGGAGGCGCTGGAGGCTGCCCTCGAAGGTCCTGATGAACGCGGCCTTGAGCTCCGCGGGCGAGGCCGAGGCCCGCATCGGGGGCGGAATGGCGACCTTGGTGGCGATGACCACCTTGTCGCGGACCTTGAGCTCGTCGAGGACGCGGCCGACCATCTCCTCGTTCCGGCCGCGCTGGTATCCGGCGGCCGTGTCGAAATGGCGGACGCCGAGCTCGTAGGCCCGGCGGACGAGCTCGGGGTTGTCGGCGTTCATGACGCCCATGTTGACGACGGGCAGCGTGTACCCGGTCTTGCCGAGGGGCCGGGTGATGAGCGGCCCTGACGCGGCCGCGGCCGGGGCGGCCTGGGCCCGGAGCTCACCGGGACGGCCGAGCCGCCCGAGGGCGACCGCGGCTCCCGCGCCGGCCAGCGCCTTGGAAAAGAACTCTCTCCGGTCGAGGGTCCTCTTGGGGTCCGTCATGGGGATCGTCTCCTTCCCGGCTATTCTACCCGAATCGTCCCCGCCGTCAAAGCTTGTTAAAAGGGGAACTTTTCGAGTGCGGCCGCCGTATAATATCAGCGAGGAGAACGAACATGGCGAAATTCCTGCTTTGGCTGATCCTTCTCGTCATCTGCTGGCCCCTGGCGCTCCTGGCCCTCGTCCTCTACCCGCTCGTCTGGCTCCTCCTCCTGCCCTTCCGGCTCATCGGCATCACCGTCACGGGCTTCCTCGCGCTCTTCACCGCCCTCATCCTGCTCCCGGCCAGGGTCCTTCGCGGCCCGACGCGCGCCTGACGGGGGCGGTCAAACCTCCCTCTTACAGTTCCAACGTCGATCTTTTCCGCGGAGAAGCGGGTCGAACCGAAAAGACTGTAAAATGTGGGTTTGACCCCGTCTTCCTGAAGCCCCTATAATACCCGTCTCCATGGAAGTCAAAGAACACTTCTATGCGGACGACCCCGCCAGGGGCCCCGCCGACGCCCGGACGACCCTTTCCGGCGTCGAATACTTCTTCCTCGGCAACGGCCTCATCCAGGCCGCGGTCCAGGTCTGCGACGCCCCCGGCGCCACCCCGGCCGGCCTGCTCATCATGGACCCGGAGCGCCTCGGCCCCAAGCGCCGCGCCCTGACCTTCGACCCCGAGGCGGGGCTCGACCCGACCCTCGTCCGGGTCGTCGAGGGGCGAACGATCCATCGGGCGCGCGGCCGCTCCGTCAGGGCCCGACGGCTGCCGGAGGGGCCGGTGCCGTGGGTCGAGGCGCAGTGGAGCGACAGGGACTTCGAGGTCACCGAGCTCTTCTGCTGCCCCGACCTCGACCGGGCCCGTCTCATCCGTCTCGTCAGGGTGGCGCATCTCGGGCCGCGGAAGACGACGGCGCGCGTCCGGACCGGCGTCGGGAGGCGCTTCGTCGAGAAGCGGCTCTCGTTCCGGGGCCGGGAGACGAGGACCGTCCTCTTCGACTACCGGCTCGAGAGGTCAGGGGCCGGGCCGTCGGTCCGGCTCTCGCTCGGCCGGACGCCGGCCGTCGACCCGGCCGAGGCGGGATACTGGGCCGCGACCGCGTCCGCTCGATTCGCCGACCCGCTCCTCGACCGCTATTTCGCCGCGGCCAAGGCCGGGCTCCGGGCCGTCGTCGCCCGCTCCGGACGGCTCGACGGCGGGGTCTGGCAGTACAACCTCGAATGGGTCAGGGACCAGGCCTTCATCGCCATGGCCCTGGCCATGTCCGGCCAGTTCGCGACGGCCCGGACGATCCTCGACCGGCTCCTCCGCGAGTTCGTGAGCGCCGACGGCGCGACGATGGATTCGAGCCGGCTCCGCTCCTTCGAGGAGAGCGAGTTCGACCAGAACGGCGTCCTCCTCTTCGCCCTCGAAAGCTACGTCGATTGGACGGGCGACACGAGCCTCGTCTCGCGCCACCGCGCCGCGATCGTCAGGCTCGCCGAGTTCCCGCTGCGGGAGTGCTTCCGGCACGCGCCGTCGGGCCTGCTCCAAAACCGCCGCGAATTCTGGGAGCGGCACGCCGCCCACGGCCTCCGCGACGGCATGGAGCTCGCCCACCAGCTCTTCGTCTCGATGGGCCTCGACTCGGCCGCCCGGCTCGCCGGCCGCATGGGCGAAGCGCGCCGGGCGAGGCGCTGGAGGGCGGCCGCGGCCCGCCTCAAGCGCGCCGCCCTCGGCCGGGGCAAGTACGCGCTCGTCGAGAACGGCCGGCTCATCAAGAGGCGCGGCGCGGACGGCAGGGTCCAGCGGGCCATCCGCCCGGCCCCGGACTCGCGCCTGCCGGCGGCGACGCCGCTTTTCGCGAAGGGGCGCCACCTCCTCGACCCCGACACGTCGGCGGCCCTGGCCATCGCCTGGGAGTTCGTCGACCCCGCCGGCGCCGTCGCCCGCCGCACGCTGGCCGGGCTCGAGACGCTCTGGAACCAGCGCTGGACGGGCGGCGGCTACGGCCGCTATCACGTGACGTCGGAGCCGGACTCGCCCGGGCCCTGGCCTTTCGCCTCGCTCTTCGTCGCCCGGGCCCACCTCGAGGCCGGGAACGGCCGGAAGGCGCGGCGCGTCCTCGACTGGCTCGACCGCGTCCCCGGCGCCAAGTCGGGCGGCTGGTTCGAGTTCTACGGCCCGCGGCCCGTTCCCCCCTATCCCCAGGTCGGCGTCGTCCCCTGGGTCTGGGCCGAGCTGCTGTTCCTCTTCATCCATCACATGCTCGGCGTCAGGCCGGAAGAAAAGGGGGTGCGGTTGCGGCCGCGCCTTCTCGCCGGCCTGCCGTCGATCGACGCCTCGCTCCGGCTCCGCGGCGGCCGGCTCGAGCTCAGTGTCTTCCGCGCCCGGCCCGGCGAGCGCCCCGGCTTCGTCGTCGCCGGGCGGAAACTACCGTACCGCAAGAAAGGCATCGTGATCGCGTATCCCGCTCCCGGAAAGACTGTGCGAGTCGCCGCGGTCATACCAAGAGGAGAATGACGATGGCCAGGACAAAGATCCACCTGATCTCGAACGCCCACCTCGACCCGGTCTGGCTCTGGGAATGGGAAGAGGGCGCCGGCGAGGCCCTCTCGACCTTCCGCCAGGCGGCCGAGTTCTGCGAGAAGCGCAAGGGCTACGTCTTCTGCCACAACGAGGCCGTCCTCTACCAGTGGGTCGAGGACTACGAGCCCGCCCTCTTCCGGCGGATCCGCCGGCTCGTCCGCGCCGGCAAGTGGCACGTCATGGGCGGCTGGTACGTGCAGCCCGACTGCAACATGCCGAGCGGCGAGTCCTTCGTCCGCCAGGTCCTCCTCGGCAAGCGCTTCTTCCGCGAGAAGCTCGGCGTCGAGCCGCGCACGGCGGTCAACCTCGACCCCTTCGGCCACACCCGCGGCCTCGTCCAGATCCTGGCCAAGAGCGGATACGACTCCTACCTTCTTTGCCGCCCGAGCGACGCCTGGTGCCCGCTTCCGGGCGACGAGTTCGTCTGGGTCGGCTACGACGGCTCGGAGGTCCTGGCCGACCGGGCCTCGGCCCACTACTGCTCGATCGGCGGCGAGGAGCGGCGGCGACTCGAGGAGTGGCTGGCCAAGAACCCCGGCAAGGACCTCGTCATCCACCTCTGGGGGATCGGCAACCACGGCGGCGGGCCCTCGCGCCAGGACCTCGACGACCTCGACCGGCTTCGCGGCCGAGCGCCCCGACCTCGAGCTCGTCCACTCGACGCCCGACGCCTATTTCGCGCGAGCTCGGCCGCCGGCGGTCCTCCCTCCCCCGCCGCGAGAAGGACCTCAACCCGTGGGCCGTCGGCTGTTACACGTCGATGAGCCGGGTCAAGCAGGGCCACCGCCGGCTCGAGAACGAGCTCTACTCGGCCGAGAAGATGGTCACCGCGGCCTGGGCGCAGGGGCTGATGCGCTACCCCGGGGCGGAATTCCATGAGGTCATGGAGGACCTGGCCTTCACCGAGTTCCACGACATCCTGCCCGGCTCGGCCATCCCCGCCGGCGAGGAGGCGGCCGTGCGCCGGGTCGGCCACGGCCTCGAAACGCTGGCCCGGCTCAAGGCCCGGGCCTTCTTCGCCCTGACCTCGGGCGAGCCCAGGGCCGCGGCCGGGGTGACGCCGATCTTCGTCCACAACCCTCATCCCTACCCGGTCCGCGCCGTCGTCGAATGCGAGTTCGAGCCGTGGGAGCCGAACTACGCGAAAACGGACTTCTGGCAGCCGCGGCTCTCGGCCGGCGGCCGGGACGTCGCCTGCCAGGTCGAGAAGGAGGCGAGCAACCTCAGCCTCGAGTGGCGGAAGCGGGTCGTCTTCGAGGCCGAGCTCGCCCCGTCGCGGCTCAGCCGCTTCGACTGCCGGCTCGAGCCGGTCGCCGGGAAGCCGGGCGCGGGCGTCGGCGAGAAGGACGGCCTTATCACGGTGGCGACGGACGATCTCGTCGCCGCCGTCAACGTCCGGACCGGGCTCCTCGACCGCTACGAGGTCCAGGGCCGGCCGCTCCTCCGCGAGAGCGCCTTCCGGCCCCTGGTCATCCAGGACAACGCCGACCCCTGGGGGATGAAGGTCCGGAGCTTCCGGAACGTGGCCGGCGAGTTCCGGGCGGCGACCCCGGAGGAGGCCTCGGCCCTGGCCGGCCTCGGCGTCGGGCGGCTCGCGCCGGTGCGCGTCGTCGAGGACGGCCCCGTCCGCACCGTCGTCGAGGCCATCCTGGCCTACGGGGGCTCGATCGCTCGTCCTCCACTACAAGATCCCGAAGAAGGGCGCCGAGGTCGAGGTCGACGCGCGCGTCATCTGGTCCGAGAAGGACCGGATGCTGAAGCTCGCCCTGCCGTCGGCCCTGCGGGCGCCGCGCTTCCTCGGCCAGGTCGCCTTCGGCGCGGACGAGCTCCCGTCGAACGGCGACGAGGCCGTCGCCCAGAAGTGGCTGGCCCTCGTCTCGGAGAGCGACAACGCCGCCTTCACCGTCGTCAATGACTGCGTCTACGGCTCGGATTGCCTTGACGGCGAGCTCCGGCTCTCGCTGCTCGCGTTCGCCCGCCTACGCCGCGGACACGTGGGAGGACAAGCTCGCCGTGGCCCAGGACCGTTTCATCCCGCGCCAGGACCAGGGCGAGCGGCTCTTCCGCTTCTGGATCAACGGCGGCGGGCTCGAGGAGCGCCTGGAGAGCGTCGGAAGGGAGGCCGCGGCGCGGAACGAGAAGCCCTACATCCTGCCCTACTGCCCACCCGGCAAGGGCAAGGCGGCCAAGCCCGGCCTCCTCCTCGAGGGCGACGCCGTGGAGCTCTCCGCCTTCAAGAAGTCCGAGGACGGCCGCGACCTCGTCGTGCGCCTCTTCGAGCCGACCGGAAAGCCGCGGCAGGCGACGCTGCGCCTGCCCGCCTTCGGCGTCCGGAAGCGCGTCCGGCTGGGCGGCTTCGAGGCGAAAACCCTGCGCTTCAGCCCGCGGACGAAGACCTGGTCCGAGACGGACCTCGTCGAGAGGAGGCCGGGAGGACGATGACGGCCAAGGAGCGCGTCGCGGCGGCCCTCGAGGGCCGGATCCCAGACCGGGTCCCCTATGGCGAATTCGCCGTCGACTTCGACACGGTCGAGAGGATCATCGGCCACGAGACCTATCTCCGCGCCAAGGCCCGTTCCCAGATCGCCTTCTGGGAGGGCCGCGGCGACGAGGTCGCGGCGAGCTGGCGCGAGGACCACATCGAGCTCCACCGCCGGCTCGACCTCGACCTCGTCACCTTCCCCGCGGCGACCTGGGAGATGCCGCCCGAGACGGACGACCCGCCGCCGCGCCGCGTCGACCCGTCGACCTGGGAGGACAAGTACGGCCGCGTCTGGAAGCTCTCGGACGTCACCCACGACATCACCTGCGTCCGCGACCCGGTGCGGGACGCCCACGTGTTCACGGCGGCCGAGTTCGAGCGCGAGCCCCGGCCGGCGCGCCGCGACGAGCGGTCCTGGCGCATCCTCGACGCCGTCATCCAGGAGTTCAAGCGCGACAAGTTCATCTGCGGCCCGTCGGGCGGTTCGATCGGCATCGTCCTCCTCGGCGGCATGGAGCGCGGTTTGCTCGAGGTCGCCGCGAACCCGGAGGCCGTCCGCGCGGCCACGGCCCTCCTCGTCCGCGAGCAGGACCTGGCCGACGGGGTCATGATCCACCCGGACGCGGACGCCGTGCTGTGGGCCGAGGACCTCGGCTACGGCAAGGGACCGCTCGTCTCCCCGCGCGACTTCCGCCGCCTCTTCCTCGAGGCGAACCGGGCCAGGGCCCGGAACGTCAAGGGAAAGTTCGGCAAAAAGCTCATCCAGCACTGCTGCGGCAACATCAACGCCCTGCTCGACGACTTCGTCGCCATCGGCTGCGACGCCTACCAGTCCATCCAGCCCACGGCCGGCATGGACCTCTGCGCCGTCAAGAAGAGCCACGGCGACAGGCTCACGCTCTGGGGCGGCGTCGCCGTCGAGCACCTCGTCGGCGGGACGCCGGAAGAGGCGCGGCGGGACGTCCGGCGGGCCATGGCCTGCGCCAAGCCGGGCGGGCGGTTCATCCTCGGCTCGAGCCACAGCGTCGCCGTCGGGACGAAGTACGACAACTACATGGCCATGCTGGACGAGTACCGGAAACTGTGCCAATATGGGGCCGCGGAGGGAGCATGATCCGGGGTCCCGTGTCCCTCGTCCTCGTCGGCATCGGCGGCATGGGCGCCGTCTACGTCGGCGAGCTCCTCGACCACCGGGAGGCCGGCACCTTCCGCATCGCCGGCGCCGTCGACCCGGCGCCCGAGCGCTGCCCGCGCCTCGAGGAGCTGCGGGCCGGCGGCGTCCCCGTCTTCGCCTCGCTCGAAGCCTTCTACAGGAACCGGACGGCCGAGCTGGCCGTCATCTCCTCCCCCATCCAGCACCACGCGGACCAGACGTGCCTGGCCCTGGCCAGGGGCAGCCACGTCCTCTGCGAAAAGCCCGCGGCCGGGACGGTCGGCGAGGTCCGCCGGCATGATCGAGGCCGAGAGGGAGTCGGGCCGATGGGTCTCCGTCGGCTACCAGTGGTCCTTCAGCCCGGCCGTGCAGGAGCTGAAGAACGACATCATGGCGGGCGGCTCGGGCGGCCGCGGCGCCTGAAATGCCTCTACCTCTGGCCGCGCGACGAGGCCTATTACCGGCGGAACGACTGGGCCGGGAAGAAGCGCGACGCGGCCGGGGGCTGGATCCTCGACGGCCCCGCCCAGAACGCCATGGCCCACGACCTCCACAACATGTTCTACGTCCTCGGCCCGGAGCGGCGCGCGGCCGCCCGCCCGGTCGAGGTCGAGGCCGAGCTCTACCGGGCCTACGGCATCGAGAATTACGACACGGCGGCGATGCGGGCCCGGACCGCCGAGGGCGCCGAGATCCTCCTCTACGCGACGCACGTCCCGCGCCGGGAGAAGGGCCCGGTCTTCGCCTACGAGTTCGAGCTGGCGACGGTCCGTTGCTCGAGCCGGACCTCCGGCGTCTGGGCCGAGTTCGAAGGAGGGGAACGGAAGGACTACGGCCTCCCGGACAAGGCGCCCATGGCCAAGCTCTGGCAGGCCGTCCGCGGCGTGCGGAGCGGCGAGGCGGGGGCGTGCGGCCTCGAGGCGGCCTCGAGCCAGACGCTCTGCGTCGACGGCATGCAGGACTCGATGCCCGAGGTCAGGGAGTTTCCCGCGGACATGCGGCGGGCGGTCGAGGAGGAGGGGACGCGGCGGGTCGCGGTCGAGGGGCTGGACGAGGCGCTCGAGGCGGCCTACGCCGCGGACGCCCTGCCCTCGGAGCTCGGCTTCGCCTGGAGCGCCCGCGGGCGCCTCGTCAATTTGGGGACTCAATACTCATTTCCGAGTTCCGCGGAGAGCTGAGGCCGTGTCCCCGGTCCTGAAGGTCGAGAAACTCGTCTACCCGGGCCGGAGCCTGGCCCTCGACGAGGGCAAGGTCGTCTTCACCGACCGGGGCCTCCCGGGCGAGACGGTCGAGGTCGAGATCCTCAGGGACCGCAAGACGTTCGCCGAAGCCAAGACCCTGAAGATCGTCGTCCCCTCGCCGGCCCGGGTCGAGCCCCGCTGCGCCCATTACCTGGCCTGCTCCCCCTACCAGGAGATGGCCTACGAAGCCCAGCTCGCCGCGAAGAAGGCCCAGGTCGAGGAGATCGTCGGCCGCGAGCTCAAGCTCAAGCTCGATGGACTCGAGGTCGTCCCGTCGCCCGAGGTCTGGGGCTACCGGAACCGCATCCGCGTCCGCATCCTCTGGCAGGAGGGAAGGGCGCGGGCCTTCTACCACGAGCCGGGCGAGGAGACGGCCTTCCTCCCCGTCGACCGCTGCTACCTCGTCTCGGACGCGGCGAACGACCTCCTGGCCGAGCTCGTCGCCTTCCTCGGCCGCGAGGGCTTCGAGGCCGTTTCCGGGCTCGAGATCCGGGAGAGCCGGGCCCGCTCGAGGTCGCTCGTCGTCTTCCATCTCGAGTCGGCGGCGAGGATCGAGGAGATGGCGGGGAAGCTCGGCGGGCTCCACCACCGCTTCCCGCTCTCGGGGATCGTGGCCCTGGTCGCGGACGGACACGCGGTCCGCGAGGAGACGCTCGGCGGCGTCGCCCGGCTCGAGGAGGCGGTCGGCGGCAAGGTCTACCGGGTCGGCGCCCGCTCGTTCTTCCAGGCGAACGTGGCCATCCTGGGCCGCGTCGTCGAAGAGATGAAGGAGGCCGTCGCCGGGGTTTCCGAGTCCGGCCTGATCGACCTCTACACGGGCGTCGGGACCTTCGGCATCGCCCTCGCGGCGGGCGCGCGGGAGGTCTTCGGCGTCGAGTCGGAGCCGGGGAACATCCGTTACCTCAAGAAGAATATCGAGCTCAACCGGGCCGGCAATTTCGCAATCTGCGAGGGGACGAGCGAGCGCTGGCTGCCGTCGCTCCTCGAAAGGGACATCGGCACGGTCGTCCTCGACCCGCCCCGCAAGGGCGCCGACCCCGGGCTGCTGGCGGACCTGGCCGCCTCCGAGGTCCCTCTCGTCCTCTATCTTTCGTGCAACCCGACGACCCTGGCGCGCGACCTCAAGGCCCTGCTCCCGGCGTACGGCATGCGGAGCCTGCGGGTCTACGATTTCTTCCCGCACACGCCGCACATCGAGACCCTGGCCGTCCTCCGCCGGGTCTAGATCGGGGACATGGACCCGGGTACGTGTCCCCGAATTAATCTTCGCGCCAGACGAGGACGCCGGCCGGCGGGAGCGGGTTCGCGCCGATGAGGACCGTCGCGCCCGGCCGCAGCGGCACGGCGTACGCCTCCGACGAATAATTGACGGCGACGAGGAAGCCGTCCCGCCACTCGACGTAGACGCCCGGCGGATAGTCCTCGACCTCGGCCCCGGCCCGCGCGTAGATCGTCCGCAGGACGTCGCGCTCGAGACGGCCGTCGAGCGTGTCGACACCGATGTAAGTGACCGTGCCGCGGCCGAGCCGTCGCGTCACCGCGGCCGCCCGGCCGGCGTAGAACTGGTCGTCGTAGACGGCCAGCGTCTCCGTCCCCTCGCGCGGCTTGAGGACGTCGGCCCAGCGGTTCCACTCGTAGACCGTCCGGCCCATCTTCACCCGTCCCTTCCCGTCCGCGAGGAGACAGTCGGAGAGCTCTACGTCGGCCCCGGCGAGCGGCGCGATCGCTCCCGCCCAGGGGGCCTCGAAGAGCTGGCCGTTCTTGTCCTTCTCGCCGGTCCGGCAGGTCAGGATGAGGTGGCCGCCGCCCTCGACGTAGCGCCGCCACTTCTCGAGGAGGGCCGCGTCGACGAGCTGGTAGGCCGGGGCGATGAGGAAGGGATACCGGCCGAAATCGTCGCCCTCCCCCACGTAATCGACCGGCGCCCCCAGGGCCTTGGCCGCGGCCATCATCTTGAAGCGGTGGTCCCAGGTGTCCCAGAGCGCGGTCTGCTTGTGGATCTCGAGGTCCCACAGGACGTCGTGGCTCCAGAGGATGGCCGTCCGGCGGCCGGCGAGGCGCGGCGGGAGCGCGGCCTTCGGGTCGTAGAGCGCGCGCAGCTTCTTCACCTCGGCCGCGACCTCGGCGTACTCGAGCCCGCCGCGCGACGGCGTCACCCCGTCCGGGCCGACGATGCCGGCGTGGTAGAGCTCGCTCCCGAAGCGGGGCTGCCGGAAGCGGTAGGTGCAGGCGAAGGAGCACCCGCCGCCGAAAGCGTGCCACAGCCACATCCGCACCGCGCCGGGCTGCGGCTGGGGGTTGACGGGCGCCCAGTTGACCTGGCCCGGCTGGAGCTCCATGACGCCCGTGACCCCCTTGAACGAGCGGTAATAGTCCGTGGCGAAGGCCAGCCGGTAGGGCGAGCCGAGGCGGAAGCCGAGCCGGCCCAGGTTCGCCTCGCCGCGGACCGGGTACATGGTGAACGAGGCGAAGTCGAGCCGTCCGGCCCGCCGCGGGTCGGCCGAATCGATGACGTTGATGTAGTTCGTCGTGATCCACTGCTCCGGCCGGACGAGGCCGCGCAGGATGTCGCGCTGGAGGTCGAGGAACTCCGCCTGCGTGTCGGCCGTGAAGCGCCGGAAGTCGAGCAGGGCGTGCGGGCTCAGGGCTTCCCCGCCGGAGAGCTCCTCGTTCGGGATGAGGACCTGGGCGAACGCGTCGTACTTCGTGCTCCAGAAGCTCCCGCCCCAGGCCGTGTTGAGGGCGTCGACCGTGCCGTACTTCGCCTTGAGCCAGGCTTGGAATTTCGCCCGGGCCGCCGGGCTGTAGTCGGAGGGGGCGCTGGGCTCGTTGTCGAGCTGCCAGCCCCAGACGCGCGGGTCCTGCCCGTAGCGGCGGCCGAGCTCGGCGACGACGCGCTTCGCGTAGCGGACGAAGACGTCGTCGGCGAGCGAGCCGTTGGCCCGCGCCCCGTGCTCCCGGCGGCGGCCGTCGGCGCCGACGAGGTAGATCTCCGGGCATTTCTCGCCCAGCCAGGCCGGCGGGCAGGGCGTCGGGGTGCAGAGGATGACCTTGAGGCCGTGCTTCGCCGCGAGGTCGACGGCCCGGTCGAGCCAGCCGAAATCGAACCGGCCGTCCGACGGCTCGAGGAAGGCCCAGGCGAACTCGGCGAAGTGGGTGAACTCGAAGCCGAGGCTCGGCCATCTTCCCGAAGTCGCGGTCCCACTGGGGCTCCGGCCACTGTTCGGGATAGTAGTAGACACCGATCCGCATCAGGTCCGCCTTCGGGAAAAAGCGCCGGGCGTCCTGGGCCGGAAGGAATGGGACGAGCCCCGCCGCAACGGCAAAGAGCGTCCAAAAGGCAACGGCCGTTCGTTTCATCGTGTCCTCCCCCGCCTCGGCGTCCCGCGGATCGTCGGCGGTCGCGTTGAGCGTATTGGGGACACGTACCCGCGTACGTGTCCCCGAATCGCGTTTCCCCGAATCGGGGTCATCCTCCCGCCCCGGCAGGGCGGTTCTCGTCCCCGAGGCGGCCGGCGAGCTGCCCGCAGGCGGCGAAGATGTCCTGGCCCTTCGACAGGCGCACCGTGACGCGGACTTTCCGCTCCTCGAGCCGGCGCCGGAAGCGGGCGACGTCGCCATCGGACGGCGTCTCGAACGGCAGGCCGGCCACGGGGCTATAGGCGATGAGGTTGACCTTGGCCCGCAGCCGCCGGGCGATCCCGGCCAGTCCCTCCGCATCGCCGGGGCCGTCGTTCGTGCCCTTGATCAGGATGTACTCGAGAGTGATCATCCTCCCGCCGGAACGGAGGTAGTCCTCGCAGGCCCCGATGAGCGCGGTCAGGGGAAACTTCCTGTTGATGGGCATGAGCCGGCTCCGCAGCCGGTCGGTCGCGGCGTGGAGGGAGACGGAGAGGTTGACCTGGAGGTCGAGCTCCTTGAGCCGCTCGATCCCCGGGACGAGCCCGGCCGTCGAGACGGTCATGCGGCGGGCGGCGATGCCCATCCCCTCGGGGGCGTTCATGATGCGGATGGCCCGGGCCAGGTTGTCGAAGTTGTCGAGGGGCTCGCCCATGCCCATGAAGACATAGTTCGTGACCCCGGCCCCGGCCGCCCTCGCGACGTGGAGCGCCTGCCCCGTGATCTCGGACGGGGCGAGGTTCCGCCGGAAGCCGCGCAGGCCGCTGGCGCAGAAGGCGCAGCCGAACTTGCAGCCGGCCTGGGTCGAGAGGCAGGCCGTCGTCCGCCGGCCGGAGGGGATGAGGACGGTCTCGACGCAGTCGCCGTCGTGGAGCCGGAAGACGAGCTTGGCCGTGCCGTCCCGGGACTCCAGGCGCGCCTCGAGCGCGAGCCGGCCGATCGTGAAGCGCGCGGCGAGCTTCTCGCGGAGGGGTTTCGGGAGGGTCGTGAAGGCGGCGAAATCCGAGAGGCCCTCCCGGTAGAGCCCCTCGAAGACCTGGGCGGCGCGGAACGGCCGCTCCCCCATCGCCTCGAGCTCGGCCCGGAGCTCCTCGAGCGTCAGGTCGCCGATATCCTTCGTCACTTGAGGCTCACCATCAGCCACAGGAGCAGGATGATGACGCCGACGAGGGCCCAGCTCCCGACGAAGCCGATGACGTCGGCCTTGACCGGCTTCATGAACTCCCAGCTCGAGCCGGGACGGAGCTTGCGCGCTTCGATCTCCTCATAGTGCTCGACGGCGTGCCGCAGGGCCCGCTCCTCGCCCTCCGGCGTCGATTGGACAGGCGTGTGGATCTTGGCGAAGAACCGGTCGAGGTCGCTCTTCGGGAC
>CAWDTC010000057.1:0-5215 GCA_963805045.1 Candidatus Aminicenantota bacterium | reverse complement strand
GAAGCTCGTGCGGCGCGAGCCGCCCTTGCTCTGGACGAGCTGGCGGCTGTAGCCGAAGGGGTTCGCGACTTCGCCGGTCACGCCCAGCTCGAAGGCCAGGGACCTTCTCGACCGCGTCGAGGACGCGGGCCCGGGCGGCCTCGTCCGCGATGTCGAGATAGAGGAGCAGGCTGACGACCGGCAGCCCGGCGTCGACGGGATGGAAGAAGGGACGGTCGCCGTCGTCGGCACGCCAGTAGTCGTGGTAGGGCCCGCTCGAGTGGAGCCGGGCGACGAGGCTCGCGGCCCGGCGGTCGGCGGCGGCCCTGTAGGCGGGCTTCCCCGTGGCCCGGAAAAGCTCGGTCGCCGCGGTCAGGGCGCAGTAGTCGTCGATGATGTTCTCCCGGCCGTCGTTCGTCAGCCGGCGGTTGTTCTTCTCCAGGAAGGCGAAGGCATCCTCGGCGGCCTTGAGGTAGTCCGCGCCGGCGAAGTCGCCCGACGCCTTTTCCGTCGAGGCCATGGCCAGGGCGGCGACGACAGGCCCGCGCCTTCCCGCCAGGCCGCCTCGTAGGCGGCGTCGCCCGCGATCCGCTCCCGGCCGTAGTCGCGGAACTTGTCCTTCGTCTCCGGCGTCAGGATGATGTGCCGCTCCGCCTTGGGCGAGATGAGCCGGTCCTCCGGCTTCTTTTCCGGCCCCCGTCCCGAGACGGAGATGTAGAAGGAGCCGGCCGGGTCCTTGATCCGGACGAGGTAGTCGGCGCCGAAGAGGGCCTCGTCGAGGAGCCGCTTCTCGTATTGCTTGAAAACGGACTCGTTCCGTCGCCGGAGCTCCCGCAGGGACTGGCACAGGCTCCAGGCCACAAGCGGGATCTGCTGGGGGTTGAAGTAGGTGGCGAAGGAGAGGTGGGAAAGGTGCTTGCCGTAATCGCCCGTGGCGTCGAACCAGCCGCCGTGGACGTCGACCCTGCCCGGCTTGCCCTCGAACCCCAGGGCCCGGTCGGCCTTGTCCCACGGGCCCGAAGAGCGCTGCCCCTTGAAATAATAGATGACATCGGACAGCGTGTTCCGTTCGAGCGCGTTCTTCAAGACGGAGACCGGATGGGAGCGGACGACCCCCTTGGCCGTGGCGCATTCGATGACGTACGTCCCTTCCCGGCCGACGGGGCTCCAGTCGATCGTCCAGAAATCCCAGTCCTTCCACTTCTCGACCGGCCCGGCGTGGCGGGGGACGCCGGTCAGGAGCTTCTCCCCGGTCGCGGGGTCGACGACGTCGAACCTGGTGAACGCGTCGCCCGGATGCCCTTCGATGACGGCGAGCTTCGGCCCCGCGGCTTCATAGCCGACCTGGTTCGCCAGGACCTTCGCGCCCTGGCCGAAGGCGGCCGGGGCGGACAGGACCGCGCAGAGGCCGGCGATCAGGAGAACGCCCTTCTTCGTGTTCTTCATGGTCTTCCCTCTCCCTGAGGTTCGTTCATGCGCGGGACTAATCTACTTCCCATCGGGGAGGGAAGGCAAGCCCGGCGCCGGGGCCCTCAGTCCCAGACGTGGGAGTACTTGGCGCCGTTGCCGGTGTTGAAGAGGACGACGGTCTCGCCGTCCCGGATCCAGCCCTGACGGCGGAGCTCGAGGAACGCGGCGACCGTGGCCCCGCCCTCCGGAGCCGGCCATATGCCCTGCGTCCGGCCCAAGAGGCGCGTCCCCTCGAGGATGGCCGCGTCGGGGACGGCCACGGCCGTCCCGCCGCTCTCCCGGAGGGCGCGGAGGATAAGGAAATCCCCGACGGCCGCCGGGACCCGCAGCCCGTCCGCGATCGTCCGGGCGTCCGGCCACGGCTCGGCGAATTCCTTCCCCTCGCGGAAGGCCTTGACCATGGGCGCGCAGCCGTCCGACTGGACCGTCACCATGCGCGGCCGCTCGGGGCCGATCCAGCCCAGCTTCTCCATCTCGTCGAAGGCCTTCCACATCCCGACGAGCCCCGTCCCGCCGCCGGTCGGGTAGATGACGACGTCGGGCAGGCGCCAGCCCATCTGCTCGGCCAGCTCGTAGCCCATGGTCTTCTTCCCCTCGATCCGGTACGGCTCCTTGAGCGTCGAGACGTCGAAGCGGCCGTGCTTTTCCACCCCTTCCCGGGCCGCTTTCCCGCAGTCGGTGATGAGCCCGTCGACCAAGGTCACCTGCGCGCCGAGGACGCGGCACTCGTTGACGAAGGGCTTCGGGACGTCCGCCGGCATGAAGACATGCGCCTCGAGGCCGGCCAGGGCGGCGTAGGCGCTCATGGCGCAGCCGGCGTTCCCGGCCGTGGGGATGGACACGGCCCGGACGCCGAGCTCGAAGGCCCGGGAGACGGCCGCCGCCAGGCCGCGGGCCTTGAACGAGCCGGTCGGGTTCAGGCCCTCGTCCTTGACGTAGAGAGTGTCGAAGCCCGTCTCGGCGCCCAGCCGCCGGGCATGGAAGAGCGGGGTGAAGCCCTCGCCCAGGCAGAGCTTGAAGCGGAGGTCACGAACCGGCAGCAGCTCCCGGTAACGCCACATCGTCGGCTCGCGGCCTGCGAGGGCATCCCGGTCGACCGCGTTCCGGGCGGCCCCGAGGTCATAGCGGGCGAGGAGGGGCTTGCCGCATTTCGGGCAGAGGTTCCATAGCCGGTCCGCTTCGAGCCGCTCGCCGCAGAGCCCGCATTCGAGATGATTGAGATAGCTGACATGGTTCATCGCGCTGTTCCTCGATCGTGACTCCGGCCCTTGCCGCAGGACATACTTTAAACCAAGCTCTCAGGTCAGAGCAAATCCATAATCCCCGGCGAACCGGGGCGGACTGCGGCTCCCTCCCGGCCGCGACCGGCCCGCTTTGACTTGGCCGGAGGCCTATGCTAGATTGGCGCCTCCGGACATGAACCATCCAAACGTCGGACGTCCCGCGGCGGCGCGCATCGGCGCGGCCGCCGTCCGATATCCGAGGAGGCTCCCTGATGAAGAGACCCGCCCTTTTCCTGACCGTCATGCTGGCCGCCCTGGCGCTCGAGCCGGGCTGCGCTAAAAAGGCCATGGCCCCCGCCGTCCCGCCGAACCCCCTGGTCGCCGAATTCAGGACGCCCTTCGGCGTCCCGCCCTTCGACCTGATCAAGTCCGAGCACTTCATGCCGGCCTTCGAGCAGGGCATGGCCGAGCAGAAGAAGGAGGTCGAGGCGATCGCGAGAACGCCGAGCCGCCGACCTTCGCCAACACGCTCGAGGCGCTCGAGCGGAGCGGGGCGCTCCTCAAGAGGGTCGACGCCGTCTTCAGCAACCTGAACTCCTCCAACACGAACGACGCCCTGCAGCAGATCGCCAAGGACGTCGCGCCCAAGCTGGCCAAGCACGGCGACGACATCGCCCTCGACGCGGCCCTCTTCGCGCGGGTCAAGGCGCGTCTACGACGGCCGCGACAAGCTCGCGCTGACCCCGAGCAGGCCCGGCTCCTCGAGAAGACCTACAAGGACTTCGTGCGGGGCGGCGCCAACCTCCCCGCCGGACAAGCAGGCCCGGCTCGCAGGCAGATCAACGAGGAGCTCTCGGTCCTGACGGTCAAGTTCGGCGAGAACATCCTCAAGGAGAACAACGCCTTCGAGCTCGTCATCGACAAGGAGGCCGACCTCGCCGGCCTGCCGCCGGCCGTCGTCACGGCGGCGGCGGAGACGGCCAAGGACCGGGGCAAGCCGGGCAAATGGGTCTTCACGCTCCAAGCCGAGCCTCATCCCGTTCCTGCAGTACTCCGAACGCCGCGACCTGCGGGAGAAGATGTTCAAGGCCTACATCATGCGCGGCAACAACGGCAACGCGCTCGACAACAAGGCGAACGCCGTCACGCGATCGCCGCGCTCCGCGTCGAGCGGGCCCATCTCCTCGGCTACAAGACGCACGCCGACTACGTCCTCGAGGAGAACATGGCCAAGACGCCCGGAAGGTCTACGGCCTCCTCGACAAGCTCTGGAAGCCGGCCCTGGCGCGGGCCAAGGCCGAGGCCGCGCGACATGCAGGCCATGATCAGAAGGAGGGCAGGGGCTTCAAGCTCAGCCCTGGGACTGGTGGTACTACGCCGAGAAGGTCAGGAAGGCCAAGTACGACCTCGACGACAGGCCCTCAGGCCCTACTTCGAGCTCGAGAACGTCCGCAACGGCGCCTTCGAGGTCGCCAACAGGCTCTACGGCATCACCTTCACCGAGCTCAGCGGACATCCCGAAGTACCAGGAGGACGTCCGCGTCTTCGAGGTCAAGGACGCCGACGGCTCGCACCTGGGGATCCTCTACGTCGACTACTACCCGCGGCCGAACAAGCAGGGCGGGGCCTGGATGAGCGATTACCGCGAGCAGTCCGTGCGGGACGGCGCGGACATCCGGCCCGTCATCGTCAACAACGGCAACTTCTCCAAGCCGACGGCGGGGCGAGCCGGCCCTCCTCACGTTCGAGGAGGCGACGACCCTCTTCCACGAGTTCGGCCACGCCCTCCAGGGCCTGCTCTCGAAGTGCACCTACGAGAGCCTGCGGGACGAACGTCCGGCGCGACTTCGTCGAGCTCCGCTCCCAGGTCATGGAGAACTGGGCGACCGACCCGGAGGTGCTCAAGATGTACGCGCGGCACTACAAGACGGGCGAGCCGATCCCCGACGCGCTCGTCGAGAAGATCGAGAAGAGCCAGTTCAACCAGGGCTTCGCGACCGTCGAGTACCTCGCGGCCTGGTTCCTGGACATGGACTGGCACACGCTCACCGAGGCCAAGCCGGTCGACCCGCCGCGTTCGAGGCGGAGGCCATGGCCCGGATCGGGCTCATCCCGGAGATCGTCAGCCGCTACCGGACGACCTACTTCAACCACATCTTCAGCGGCGGCTACTCGGCCGGCTACTACAGCTACATCTGGGCCGAGGTCCTCGACTCCGACGCCTTCCAGGCGTTCAAGGAGACGAGCCTCTTCGACCAGGCCACGGCCCGCGCCTTCCGCACGAACATCCTGGAGAAGGGCGACAGCGAGGACCCGATGGTCCTCTACAAGCGCTTCCGCGGCCGCGAGCCCAGGATCGAGCCGCTGCTCAAGAAGCGGGGGCTGGAGTGAGCCTCGCCGGTGTGCTATAAGTGAAGGCATGAACGGCAACGTCTACGATGAGCTGAAAGAGCGCGGCTTCATCGCCCAGGTCTCCGATGAGGCCGCCGTGCGCAAAATGCTCGGCGGCCATCCCGTCACCTTCTACATCGGCTTCGACAGCA
>CAWDTC010000056.1:0-96118 GCA_963805045.1 Candidatus Aminicenantota bacterium | reverse complement strand
GAACTATCACAGACAGAACAGTTGGTGGATTCAATATGGACTATAACATAACAAAATGGCTGAATGTTTCGTACCAGATAGGGATTAATGAAATTGATATGAAACGTGCGGAAATTACAGATATCGGATCAAGAGCAGCAGCCGGCACTGGTCAGATCGTTAATGATAATTTCAATAAACGGGAGCTGGAATCTAACTTCCTGCTCACTCTTTCAAAATCAATTGGCCAGGATATAAGCGTAAAAGCCATATTCGGACAAAATGTTAACCAGAGGACAACGGTCAGACAGGCATATAAAGGCACTATCATTATTTCTCCGGGGATATATGATATAGACAACTGCCAGGATGTTGTTGCTTATGGCGGCAACTATGAGCAAAGGAGATTATGGGCCCTGTTCGGAGACGTTTCAGTTGATTATAAAAGCTGGTTATTCCTTAATGTAACAGGGAGAAATGACTGGTCATCAACTTTACCGGTACAAAACCGCAGTTACTTTTATCCATCGGTAAGTACTTCATTAATATTCACGGATGCCCTTGGCATAAAGAGTGATATTCTGAATTTTGGAAAAATCAGAGCCAGCTATGCCCAGGTAGGTAACGATGCTCCCCCATACTCATTAACTAATACTTATTCGCTTGGAGATCCATTCCTTGGACAACCTACGATTACCACTCCTAGTACAGGTAATAACCCGGACCTGAAACCTGAAAAATCAAAGGAAGTTGAGTTAGGTACTGAACTTCAGTTCTTTAAATCCAGGATATCATTAGATTTTGCCTGGTATAATAAGGTTTCATCTGATATGATTGCAGCTGTTCCTATTCCTCCGTCCAGCGGATTTGATTATGCTTACATGAATTTCGGTTCAATGAGGAACAGGGGGGTTGAGATTGGATTAACTCTTGTTCCTGTTCAGCTGTCAAACGGATTTAAATGGGAAATTTATACATCCTTTACCAGAAATAAGAACGTGGTGCTGAGCCTTATGCAGGGTGTGGACAGATTAAATGTGTCCAATCTTGGAATTGGTGTGACGCCTGTAATTGAACCCGGATATGCCTATGGTTCCTTCAGAGGACTATATGCTTTGAGAGACACGGTAAACGGTGCACTGATAATTGATCCTAAAACCGGATTTCCTTATGCCTCGAGTGATGAAAAGATTATTGGGGACCCCAATCCTAAATTCACCATGGGTATAACCAATACATTCACATTTAAAGGATTCACCCTCAGTGCTCTGTTTGACTGGAAGCAAGGCGGCGATATTTATAGCGTTACAATTCAAAGCCTCCTGGGAAGAGGAGTTACAAAAGACACCGAAGACAGGCTGCATTCATGGATAATTCCGGGTGAATATGGAACGATCACCGGTGGAGTCTATAAAGATAAATCGGGAAACCCGATACCGAATGAAACTCAGATCACCACTAATGATCTCTATTTCTATGGAGGTGGAACTGAAACGACTTTCGCAATGAATGGAACTCCTGATTTTTCAATTTTTGATGGCACGATTTACAGGTTAAGAGAACTTTCTCTTGGATATGATTTCCCGAAAAAATGGCTGGAAAAAATTAAGGTCGGGAATCTGACTCTGAGTGTAACTGCCAGGAATTTATGGTATTTCGCACCAAATGTGCCCAAGTATACTAATTTCGACACAGAAATCAATGGTTTTGGTTCGACGAACGTTCAGGGGATAGATCTTTCCTGTGCTCCGACAGCCAGAAGGATAGGTTTTAATCTGAAAGTTACATTCTGATCTGAATCTGTAATCAACTTATAAAATCATAAGATTATGACAAAATATTTTAAAATACTGTTACCAATTCTAATATTGATAACTGGCTGTTCAAAGAAATATCTGGATATCAACAATGATCCGAATTATCCGACCACTGCTCCGCTTAGTCAGTTACTGACACATGTTGAATCAGATTTGGCTGGGAACCTGAACATAAGATACGGTCTGTCAAATTTTGCAGCCGTATACATGCACCAGATAACCATGCGTGAAAATCCTGACCAGTATGGTGTAACGGGCTCTTCTTTTTATACGGAAGGTCCATGGGATGGTCTCTATTCCGGACCTCTTCAGGATATTGAACTGATGATCAAGACAGGAGATGACGGAGGAAACCTGATCTATTCAGGTATTGCTAGAATACTGAAAGCTTATACATTCTCATTACTGGTTGATGTGTATGCTGATGTTCCTTATACTGAAGCAAATAAGCAGACAGAAGGGAATGCCTATCCTCATTATGATAAGGGCGAGAATATCTATCCTGCACTGTTTACCATGCTTAATGATGCCATCACTGATTTAACCAGTGCTACTGCGACCAACCTTTTTAAACCGGGCAATGATGATGTGATTTACGGTGGAAGCGTATCTAAATGGATCCATCTTGCTAATTCTCTTAAACTGAAACTCTATAATCAGATACGTCTTACAACTGATGTATCGTCCAGTATTTCCGCGTTAATTACTGCCGGAAACCTGATTGGAAGCGCCAGTGAGAGTTTTATCCTTCCTTACGGAACTTCCAAAAGCCCGGATAACAGGAACCCCGGTGTTCTGGAATATGAAGCCGGTCAGAAGGGATTTTATATAAGCCCGTGGTTTTATCAGATATTAAAGGGTTATAATCCTAATATTTTATCAGGTGTTGTAGATCCCAGGATCCCTTATTATTGGTATAATCAAATGAAAGATGCAACTACAGCTACCAGGGAAGGAAACCCGACTGAATATCGTGACGGAGGTTTCGTAAGCATCTTCTTCGGCTCAATAGGTCCAAACCGTGACCACGCTGAGGACGGCACAATGACAGTCATGGGTCTCTACCCGGTAGGAGGCCGTTATGATCAGGGTGATCATTTGAAAGTTACCGGTACCAGTTGCACAGGAGCTGCTCCTTATCGTTTCTTTACCTATGCTGACCTGCTTTATACCGAAGCTGAACTGGCTAATACCGGTGTTTATGCTGCCGGTGATGCCAGGGCCCTTTTGTTGAGCGCTCTTAATGCCTCAATAGCTCAGGTCGACCAGGTTGTGACACTTGATCAATCCACGCAAACTATTCCTGTACTGGCAGGTTCAGCTGCGGCCACCACTTACATCAATTCTGTTATGAGCGCATATGATGCAGGTACTACTGCTAAAAAGCTGGAAATAATCATGACTGAGAAATGGATTCAAAGTTTTGGAAACCATGTTGACCAATGGACAGATTATCGCAGAACAGGCTATCCGATTGTATTTAATCCCCTGGATCCGACGATGGCACCCGGTGGTTTTGTTACTTCTCCTAATGGGCCAAACCCAGGAGATCCACCAAATGTGCAAATACCTGTGACTTTAACCAATGCTATACCATATTCGTTACCATGGTCACAGGCAGAACTGAGCATTGATCCTAATGCCCCGGCACAAAAGGACCCTGCAACAATGAAGGTCTTCTGGGATAAATGAGTCCGTTTATAGTGATGATTAATAATTATAAATCAAATCAGATGAAAAATAAACTCAAAATATTCGCAATCATGGCAGCAGGTGTTCTGCTTTTCACCACCTGCAAGAATAATTTACCCATGCCCACATTACAAACGGGATGCCTGCCTTTGATTACCAAAGATGCGACAAAGGATCAGACTATTAATTACTTTAATCTGACCGCTTTTAATGCCGCCGTTAATGTAGATCTGTATTATCCGACAGATAAGTGTAAAAGTATGGACCTGATGGTTAAGGAAAATGGTAATAAAAATTATGTTGGTACTCTTAAAGCAAATATCACAACATTTCCTACCACCACTCCTATTACTATGACTAATCTTATAGATGCACTGCCAAATCTGGCCAGCACAAGCGATATAAACCCCGGAGATCAGTTCAAGGTTTATACTGATGTAACATTACTGGATGGCACGGTTCTTCATGGCAGTGATACTTTGTATGCTTTGGGAAGCTCCGGTATTGGGAACCTTCCTAATTCCAGTCCTTCGGTAACTTATACTGTGGTATGCCCGTTGCATCTAAGTGATTTTGTCGGAGATTATACAATGGATGATGGTTCACCTTCGGATCTTTGCACAATTACTGTTTCAATTGATCCGGCTCATCCTACTAATGGACTAATCATTGATAATTTCTATGGAGGGACAGGTACAGGTGCTTTACACCCTGTTTATATTACTGTCAATCTGGTCACTTATGGTATCAGTGTACCTTCTCCACAGGTATTTGCTGACTGGCTATGGAATCCGGCTTATAAAAATGCAACTCTTTCTAACTTAGTCGGAACACTGGATGCCTGTACAGGTAATTTCAGCTTCAAAGCATCATTAACTGTTAGCCTAGGTAGTTTTGGAACGATATCTTATACTTGTACCAAATAATAATTTTATTTGTAATTCTTAAAAGAAGAAGGGTATCTTTTTATGGTACCCTTTTTCTTTTAATATAACTATCTGAATATTTCCGGATATTAATTTCTTAAGCATTATGCACTATTAAGTCATTCTTTTTGACTTTATATGACTGCCAGTGATCATGAATAGAAATCATTCGCCCGAAAATCAATTTATTTACCCCGGCCCCGGGGGAAGTAAATTGACAATATACCTTCCGGGATAATCAGGATATTAATAATTGTAAGATCTGAATAATTACACTCAATTCATGACAAAGGATCTTAACCTCCTATTCTGCCAGGGAATTGCAGTACCTGGTCATTCTCCTGAGATCAGCCTCTTTCTTGAAATCAACAGGATTCTGTTCAAGATATGACTTTATTTCAGAGTCTTTCCCATGAAATGTTTTGTAATAGCTCTGTGCTCCAATAATGGAGACAAATTTTGATTTTATTTTGAGGTAGGGAATTACTTCGACTGAAGCCAGAGCCTCTTTATCGACATCCATTTTCCATTCCCTGTTGTCGAAGGAAAACCTGTTTTCCTGGTATATCGAGGGAGCATCAGTTGAGAGTCCAAGGGCACCCTTTGTTTTTGCCGGTCGTATCCTGCAAACCCATTTATAAACAAGGCTGACATCCCCGCTTTCAATAATTTCGTAATATCCTTTAGGCGTCGGTATAAACTTACGATTGGAAATCAGAACATATGATAAATCCAGTGGATCAGCAATAGCCATTTGCTCCCCTTTTTCATTAATGAACAGTATTTCATCCAGTAAGAAGTTATAGTTAAGTTTACAATTAATTATTTTACCGTCCTTGTAATAAACACTGCCATCCCTGAAATCAGGAAAGATATATTGAAGTTCAGGTTTTATGTCTTCGGAAGAGACTTTATTATTCTTTAATGTAATTGTCTGATTTGCCTGACCTGCCAGGCAGATTGGAATTACAAACAAGCATAGCTGCAAAAAAATTGTTTTCATGATTTTAGGTTTAACGTTAAGTATGACCTGAATGAAATTAATATATTACTTTATATTAGTAAATTTACCTGAAAATTAAATAAAAGACTAAATCCTGTATTTTTATAATATTTGTAAATTTATCAAATCTGTAAATCATTATAATCTAAATCATGAAAAGCTTATTTTCAATTGCATTAATTGTCATGTTGATTTTAGGGACAAATTTTGTGCCAATGCATGGGCAGGCATTAAACGTTCCGGCGAACTTTCCGAAATATGAGATTGTTACCAACAATTCCCCTGATGACGGATACTATTTTTTATCACCGGTTCAGATGCCCAACAAAACCCCGGGCTACCTGATTGTAATTGATAATTACGGTACTCCTGTTTACTACAGATACTTTAATAAAGTACTGAATAGTTTCGGCGTCCAGCCTAATAAAAAACTTTCATTTATGGGCAGAACCGGGACAAGCCCCATGTTTTATATAATGGATAGTACATATACAATTATCGATTCTGTCAAATGTAAGACTTACAAGACGGATCCTCATGATTTCATGGCGATGAAAAACGGACACTTTTTATTTATTTGCGGCGCTCCGAAAACGCTTGATATGACGGCTTACGGAGGAAAATCAAATGCCACTGTAACCGGCTGTGTCGTCCAGGAATTGGATGAAAACAAGAATGTAGTATTTGAATGGAGTACCTGGGATCACTTTAATATTTCAGACTCGTATGCCGATCTCACTGTTTCTTCTGTTGACCTGATCCATCCTAATTCTATTGATGTTGATGAAGATGGGAATATATTTCTGATCAGCAGGTCTATGAATGAAGTAACTAAAATAAACCGGCAGACCGGGGATATTATGTGGCGACTGGGGGGTAAAAACAATCAATTTACATTCACTGATCCAACCTCCATGTTTTCTATGCCACACGATTTCAGACTATTGCCGACAGGAAATTTCACTATTTTTGACAACGGGAATGAACGTATCCCCCCATATTCAAGGTCTTTGGAATATTCAATAGATCAGGTTAATAAGACTGTCGACCTGGTCTGGAGTTATGATGGCAACAAGGAATTTTATAGCAGCTCTTCCGGAAGCACTCAACGATTGCCATCAGGGAATACGGTAATCGGCTACGGATATGATTTAAGCAGCCCTGCATTAATTGAGGTTCATTACGATAAGTCAGTTGCTTTAAGATTGAATTTCCCGGATAAAGTTACTTCCTACAGGGCAGTAAAATTTCCATGGAAAACGACGCTTTTTGTTCCGAATACTTATTCTATTGATTTTGGCATGTGGGATACTTACACCACCCAATCTTACCTTTTACCTGTTTATAACAATTCCGGGAATGTGGTTACCCTGACCAGCTATTCAACCCGTACAAGTGCTTTCACCATTGAGGAGCTATTTCCAATAGATATTCCTGCTCATGGACAGGTTACCCTTACAGTTGATTATTTTCCGGCAGGAATTAAGACTGGCTTCATAAAGGACGTTTTAACCATCAATTCCGATATTAATACTTCGAAACTGGTTCAGAGGATTGCCCAGCAAGTTCAGCTTACCGGAAAATTGCCTGACTACACAGCTCCAACCGCTACCATACCACTGGCTAATAAGATAAATGTACCGATGGATACTGTTATTTATATAAACTTCAGCGAACCGGTTCGGAAACTTGATAACAGCGAATTTACATATGAAAATGTTGATCCGATAATCATTTTAAAAAAGGATGATGCATCAGGTGAGGATGTACCATTTGATGCTGTTATAAATACGGATAAAACTATGATTACCATTACCCCGGCAAATCAACTCGCTAGCATCCAGAAATATTATGTGGCCATAACAAATGACTATGAAGATTATTCAAATAACAGGGGAACAGCCAATTCAGCCACTTTTATCACAATAGACAAAACCCCTCCGGTTGTAACTATCACACCTTCTGATGGTACAACCGATTTTAGTACTTCATCCCCCATTCTTATTCAATTTAATGAGCCGGTAAGAAACCTGGATAACTCTGAATTGACTGATGCAACTGTGGCTTCTCTTCTGACCCTGAAAACAGGCGATGTAAATGGAACTGATGTATCATTCAGTGCAACAATAAATACCGAAAAAACAATTATTACAGTTACTCCCGGTCAGCTTTTACCCGGAACCACCTACTACGTAGCTATTGGAGCCAGCGTCGAAGACTATAACAATAATCCCTCTGCTGCGACCAGTTCAACTTTTACTACATCCACAACTACCGGGGTGGAAGAAAATACCGGGAATTTTCTAAAAGTCTTCCCGAATCCGGGGAATGGATTATTTACGTTTGAAGCTTCTCCTCATTTAATCAAAGGAATTAAGGTTACAGACCTGACCGGAAGGATTATATATGAAAAATCCAGCCTTCCTGATGGATTTTATCAACTCGATTTAAGAACCAGGAGTGCAGGAATATATTTATTGTATATTGAAGAATCTGGTTCAGAGAAGATTCACATTTATAAATTAATAAAGAGCAATGCGGAGAAGTAGGAAATTCCTACTAATATGTGTTTTTCAAATACTCCCCTGGTTTTTAGTTGAAAATGCATTTTCTCAGGAGAATACACTTGGATTGTATGAATATTTATCCCCAGCCCCCTTCAGTTCGCTTAATAATGCTGAAGCGGTAATAATTATAAGATTTGGGGAGAAGATTGATGTTTTTTCAATTCGGGATGAATTCCTTGGGGCAAACGGTGAAATAAGCGGGAACCATACTGGCAGATTTTCTGTAAGTGATGATTATTGCACTCTTATATTTACACCTGATCGGATATTTGATAACGCCGAAAAAGTTACGATTCATCTCAAACAGGGAATCAGGACTTTATCAGGGAAATTCCTGCCAGCTTTCGATTTCTGGTTTATCACACGTAAGAAATTGAATTCAACTTTATCTGCAGATATTTCTGAAAGTACAGGTGCCCCGGACGGCCAAACTGATTTATACAGACACATCACATCAGGAAAGGGGTCCAGACTTTCGTTTTTAAATTCCAGATTCCCAAAAATTATTATGTCTGATCAACCGACACCGGGAAATATACTGACCAATTTGATCAAAAACTCAACCAATTACTTGTATATATTTGATAATAAGGCGAATCCATTATACATGAGGATAATGCCTCATTCAATTTATAACCTGAAACCCCAGCCATCAGAAAAAGTTACTTACTACGACAATTTCATCAAAGGCTTTATTGAGCTGGATTCTTGTCTTAATGCCACAGATACGCTTTTCATGAAAAATGGCTACAAAACTGATTCTCATGAAATTCTCCATCTGGAAAACGGTCACATTATTTTGTTCTCATATGATCCGGAAATTGTTGATATGAGCAAGATAGTTTCCGGCGGTAATCCTTATGCGACGGTTACAGGCCTGGTAATCCAGGAACTTGATGCAAACAAGAACTTAATATTCCAGTGGCGAAGCTGGGATCATTTTAATATTACCGATTCATATGCTGATCTTCTTTATTCTGTGATCGATTATGTTCATGGCAATTCTTTGGACGTTGATACCGATACAACACTGCTACTTTCCTCAAGAAACTTGAACGAGGTTACCAAAATAAACAGGAAAAACGGGAAGATAATATGGAGGCTGGGAGGTAAAAACAATGAATTTGTTTTTATAAATGATCCCAGGCAATTTGCAGGGCAACATTCGGCAACAATGCAAAAGAATGGCTTTTTGACATTGTTCGATAACGGAGTAGGACTGGATCCGTTATATTCGCGGGGGATTGAGTTTCAACCGGACGAAATCAATAAAACGATAAATCTGACACACGAATACAGGCATAACCCCGATGTATATGCAAATATTTCAGGGAATTTACAAAGATTGACTAACGGGAATACATTTATTTTCTGGGGACCGGCTATCGATCATTCAAAACAATTCATAAGCGAGCTGGATAAAGCTGGAAATACAGTATTTGAAGCAAGGTTCGATTCGATAATATATCCTACTTACAGGGCTTATCGATCGTCATGGGAGCCAAAAATATTTGCATTCAGCACTGATACACTCCATATTGAATCTGAAGTTCAAAACACAACACTATATCGCACTTTTGATATAAAAAATAATTCTGGCAAAAGAATTAATATAAATTCAGCTTATCAAAAGAATCTGGGATTTTATGTTACAACTCTTCCGATAACTATTGAAGCCGGAAGTAAAGTAACAGTTACAGTTGCGTTTCCATCATTCTCTCCGGGCCTGGTTTCAGACAGTATATTTTTTTGTGAGGAGACGGATTCTTTAATAGTCAGCCGGTCATTGTTTGTCAGCATCAATAATTATACTGTCACAGGAAATGAGAATCAAATTCAGCCTGTTTTTAAAGTCAAACCTAATCCCGGGAAAGGTGATTTCAATATCGGTTTACCAGGATCTGGAAAATACCTGATCAAAGTGATTAATCTGTCAGGGAAAATAGTTTTAACGGCAGAGGTTGCAGGTGCTGAAAACTTTGATATTGATCTGGAAAACAACCCTGATGGCATGTATATGTTGTATTTGGAAGAAGTTAGCACTGGGGAAGTGCATACCATAAAGTTAATTAAACAGGAATGAGATTGAATACCGGATACTGCTTGGTGCCTCTTATTACATTATTGCTTTTGTCAATTCCGGACAGTGCATGGAGCCAGGAACCGGTAACAGCTAAATATCAATTTCTTTCTCCACAACCAAACAGTTTTGGGATTAATCCTGAGACTGAGATAGTTATTCGATATGGAAAACCTGTTGATGCAAGTAGTGTAAGGAGTGATTTGCTCCAGGTCACAGGGGAAATCAGTGGATTGCACAAGGGAAGATTAATTATTGCCAAAGATAAATTGACATTAATTTATAAGCCTGATCAGGTTTTTTCTCTTAATGAGAAAGCCAGTGTCCATCTTTGTGAAGGAATAAAAACAATTAAAGGAGAGCTATTACCAGGATTTGATTATGAATTCAAAATCCGTGAAAAGCTTTATGAAAACATCAGTAAAGGCCTTCCGGTTGATATAGGAATGGGGGAAAATGAAGGTAATATTGCTCCCGATAGTACAAGTATTGGAAAAGGGAGCCCCATTTCTTACAGCGATATACCTGAACCATTAATCTATTATTCAGATGGAACCAGGGAAGGTAATATTATGACAATACTGGAAAAGCCTCCGGTTGATTATTTGTATTTGTTTAATAATAACGGCACTCTTTTGCTGGCAAAAAAAACGCCCAACAGAGCCAGTAACTTTAAACCTCACT
Source organism: Candidatus Aminicenantota bacterium (assembly GCA_963805045.1). Classification (GTDB taxonomy): domain Bacteria; phylum Acidobacteriota; class Aminicenantia; order Aminicenantales; family Saccharicenantaceae; genus DATKJS01. The sequence goes on along the minus strand of CAWDTC010000056.1, from coordinate 85,370 downwards.
TCTCTGGAGTTGCTACTTATTTTGACCATTCCGTAAAAGGGCATATCGTAATAGATCCTTTTTTGAATAATGTTGATACTCTTTTGATGGTGAACGGATATAAGGCTGATGCTCATGATATCCTTCTTCTCAAAAACGGGCATACCATAATGGAGGCTTATGATCCTCAGCTTGTTGATATGAGCAAGGTTGTAGACGGAGGAGTTCCTGATGCCACTGTAACAGGATTGGTGATTCAGGAACTGGATGAGAATAAAAATCTTGTGTTTGAATGGAGAAGCTGGGACCACTTCAAGATCACCGATACATATAATTACCTGCAATCCTCCGTGGTGGATTATGTTCATGGTAATTCACTGGATGCAGATACTGATACCACACTTATCTTTTCTTCACGGAATCTGAATGAAATTACCAGGATAAACAGATTGACAGGGAAGATAATATGGAGACTTGGTGGCAAAAACAATGAATTTGTTTTTCAGAATGATAATCGTGGTTTTTCAGCGCAGCATTCGGCAATTAGGCAAAAAAACGGGGATCTCACTTTATTTGATAATGGCAATGGTCTTGAGCCATTATATTCAAGAGGGATAGATTATAAGCTTGATGAATCTGATAAAACAGTAACTCTGGTTAATGAATATCGTCATAATCCTGATGTTTTTTCTTACGTAACAGGTAATATGCAAAGGCTGGATAACGGAAATACGTTCATTTTCTGGGGGTCCATTGTCAGTGATGCCGGTCATATTATAACGGAATATAATCCTTCAGGCGTATTGATTTTTGAAGCCAGATTCGATCCGGATATATACCCGACTTATACTGCATATCGTACTGAATGGGATCATCGTGTTTTTAAGCTGAATTCCGATACAGTCAACTTTTCTGAAGTGATTCAGGGTGAACCTGCCTTCAGGGACGTAAACGTTATTAATCTGACAAATAAAGCAATAGCTATTACTTCAGTATATGGGCAAAATGACGAATTCAAAGTCATCAATCTGCCCCTGATCATAAATGCGTTCGGTACAAGTACGTTCAAGGTCAGATTCCTGTCGAACGCCCCGGGTTCTTTTACAGACATCCTTGATGTTTGCCAGGAATCAGATTCAATGATAGTTGCCAGGCAATTAGTGGTAGTCGGAAAATCAGTAGTAAAAACCGGGATTCAGGAAGAAAAAATCCCGGTTTTTGAGATGTTTCCCAACCCTGTGAAAGACTTGCTGGAAATAAAATCGTTTAAAAGCATTTATGATTTTTCAATTTGTGATCTCAATGGGAAAATTATCCGCACAATTCATAATCCCGGAATTGCTTTTACAATTGACATGAAATCTTTAGAGAATGGAGTTTATGTAGTTGTGGCAATATTTTCGGACAAAACAAAGTCAGTGAAGGAAATAGTTAAACAATAACTTTTTCCGGTAACATATGAATTTTATTATCAGAAGATGACATGTTCGGGAGCCCGTCAAAGAAACTTTTTTTCAACTTTAGGATCAATATATCCAGGATTTATCGATTTTACCCTATATACTTCAGGAGGAATATTATTTCTTATCAAGAAAAAATAATATAGGTTGAAAGGCAGCTTTAAGTGTATTCTTTACACTTATTTTCATTAAAATTGCTACCCCGGTTTAAAATATTTGATTTAAAGCAAAGAGACGAACCCGGATAAATAATTTTTTTTGATCTAATGTAATATATATCATAATATCGTTATATATATAAGAAAAGTTAACATTTTATATTTGTTTAAATATTATACATTTGACGGGTAAACTAAAAACCTAAAATCTATTTCGTATGAAGAAACTTTTTCTGTTATTTATTTTGTCTGCGTTTGTCAGTGCATTTTCGCTGCAGGCGCAAACAATGATTATTACGGGAACAGTGACTTCCGCTGTTGAGGGGGAAGGCCCTATTCCTGGTGTGACCGTTCAGGTTAAAGGTACAACAATAGGTACAACTACAGATGTACAGGGGAAATACTCTATTACCGTACCTAAAACTGAGACAACTCTAGTCTTCTCATATGTTGGGATGAAACCACAGGAGGTTCAGATTGGCGGACGTTCCGTGATTAATATCGTTCTGGAATCTGCAGTAACCAACCTGAATGAAGTTGTCGTTACAGCTCTCGGCGTTTCCCGTGAAAAAAAATCCCTGGGATATGCCACGCAGGAGGTAAAAGGTGATGTTGTTTCGACTGTGAAGACTGATAATTTTGTCAATTCATTATCAGGTAAAGTGGCAGGGGTTGTAATTACCCGCAATACAAATATCGGGGGATCGACCAATATTCAGGTTCGCGGTGCCACTTCTCTTACCGGTAATAACCAGGCATTATTTGTAGTCGATGGAGTTCCTGTCAGCAACAGGATCACCAATACAGTTGATCAGTCACAGACTGGACCAGGATATGATTATGGTAATGCGGCATCCGATATCAATCCTGATGATATCGAATCAATAAACATATTGAAAGGTGCTGCAGCTACTGCACTTTATGGTTCCAGGGCTTCAACAGGTGTAATTATGATAACTACCAAGAAAGGAGCTGAGAAGAACAAAGGTCTTGGCATTACTGTAAGTTCAAATGTTACCTTAGGAATGGTTGATAAAAGCACTTTCCCCACCTATCAGCAGAAATATGGTGCAGGCTATGGATCATATTATGAAGGCCCCGGCGGATACTGGTACATGAGGGACCTGAACAATGATGGTATTGATGAGCAGTGGGTTGTAACATCCGAGGATGCATCATACGGAGCTGCTTTTGATCCCAAATTATTGGTTTACCAGTGGGATGCCGTAGACCCGGAGTCTCCTAATTACCTTAAGGCCACACCCTGGGTTGCTGCGAAAAACGGACCTATAACATTTTTCAAAACAGCACAAACTTATACGAATACGGTAGCTATTGACAATACTTTTGATAAAGGTAGTTACAGGTTATCATATACTGACTATAAGAATCTCGGTATTATGCCCAACAGTTCATTGAACAAGAACAGCTTTTTAGTAAATGGCAATTGGAAGGTCAATGACCGCCTTACTGTTTCCGGTTCTGGTAACTTCATCCAGACAGATGGTAAAGGCCGGAACAGCACTGGTTATAATTATAATATTATGGGTTGGCGCCAATGGTGGCAAACAAATGTGGATGTTCAGGAATTAAAATCTGCTTATTTTGCCACGCATAGAAATATGACATGGAACTGGGCTGATCCTACCGACGCTGAACCTATATACTGGGACAATCCTTACTGGATACAGTATGAGAATTATGAAACAGACAGCAGAAACCGTTTCATTGGCTATATGACCCTCAATTATAAGATTTTCGACTGGATGGAAATTTTTGGTCGTGCTTCAACTGATTTCTATACAGCGCTCGAAGAAGAAAGATGGCCCATGTCAGGCCGTCGATGACCTCGTCGTAATAGCCGTTGCCGTCCGCGTCGAGGACCTTGACCGGGAGGACCATGCAGCCCCAGGCGACGCCGGCGATGCCCTCGCCGTTGTTCGTCTCGGCCGCGGCGATGCCCGCGGTCCAAGTGCCGTGGGAGTTGTCGTCGGTCGCGTCCATGTCCCCGTTGACGAAGTCCCGGCCCGCCGAGACGACCTTGTTCTTGAGCTCGACGTGGCTCATGTCGACGCCCGTGTCCAGGAAGGCGATGACGACGGAAGCGCTCCCGGTCGTCACGTCCCAGGCCTGGGTCGCCTTGATGTCCGCGCCGGACGTGAGCTCGAGCTGGATGCCGGAGCCGATGGTCAACGTCCCGCCGCTATTGCGGAGGTTGTACTGGTAGGTCTTGAAGAACGGGTCGTTCGGAACGGCGAACATCCGCGTCCGGTAGTCCGGCCTCACGGACTCGACGTCGGGGTTCTGTCGGAGCCTGGCCATGGCCTCGGTCAGGCTCATCGTCGCGGGCTTCTCGGCCCGGAAGACGCCGACGGCGGGGAGCTGTCTGACCTTCCCTGCCTCGAACGACAGGAGGATGGTCTCGGCGTTCTCGGCGCTGACGCCGGTCCTGAAGCGGACGAGCATGCGGTCGGTGGCCAGGGCGGCCCGGGCCGCCCGCCGCAGGCCTTCCGTCCGGATCGTCCGCGCCGGCTGGCGCGTCGGGGTCCCGCTCCGCTTGGACGTCCTTTGAGGTCCCATGTCGGACGCGGCCAGGCCGAGCCCGAAGAGGGCGAGCGCGGCCAGGACGGGCAGGGCCTTCTTGCGGGTCGATGGCATGATGTCCTCCTTGGCCTAGAACCGGTAAAACAGGCCCGCCGAAGCCGCGGCGTCGACCCCCCCAGGGCGGGGGAGGAGACCGGCCTCGGCCCTCAGGGTGAGCCGCCGGCGCAAAGCGATGTCCGCACCCAGAGCGGCCTCGAAAAAGCCCTTGGCCTTGAGCGTGAGCTTCTCCCGGCCGGCGAGATCGCCCAGCGCCTCCGTCACCGTGAGGCTGCCGCGAAACCAGTCGGCGGCAAGGCGCAGATAGGGGACGAAGCCGGCGGAGGCCCTGTAGAGGAGTCTCGGCCCGAGCGAGGCCTCGAACCAGGCCGGCCTGGCCCCGGCCGTCCCCGACACGGCGAAGCCGCTCATCGGACGCGTCTTCGTGGCTCCCTGGGAATAGACGAACCGGCCGGCCCCTACGATCTCAAACCGGCCAAAGGCGCCGAGCTTCGCCGCCAGACCACCCCCGAGGAGGAGGCCGCTGACGGCGCCCGCTTCGTAATCGATGGAGATGGGGAGGGCTCCGAAGACGAGGCCGTCGGGATCGGTCGAGGACAGGCCGGCGACAAGCTCCAGGACGAGCCAGGGGGCAGGCCGGTACGTCCCCGAGACGGAAACGGTCGTCGCCCGGACCTTGGTCAGGTCGGCCGCCTCGCCGGAAGCGACCGTCCGGGAGAACGTCGCGACGCCGAGCCCGAGGCCGAATTCCGGCCCGGACCCCGCGCCCCGGGCCTCGCCGGCCGCGAGCAGGCCGAGGGCGAGCGCGGATAGGAGGAGCGCGGTCGGCATTCCGAAGTTCGGCCTCATGGACCCACCTCCCCCGGTCGGCGTCCGTTTCACCTGGTCTTGGCCCTGGGCTTGGCCCTGGGCTTGGCCGGGGCCTTCTTCTGCTCCTCGATCTGCTTCAGGCGCGCCGTGGCCTTCTTGACGAGCGGGCTGTTCGAGTAGTCGGACAGGAGCTTCGTGTAATAGGGGACGGCCTTGTCGCCGGCGCGCGCCAGGAAGTAGGACTCGCCGAGGTAAAAGTAGACGAGGTCCATCCTGGAGAAGTTGGGATAGGTCGTCATGACCTCGCTCAGCCGGCTGATGGCGGCCTTGGGCGCCTTCATCCTCGCGTACTGGACGCCGATGTCCGCGGCATGGGAAGCCAGGCGCTCCTCGCAGTCCTTGAGCTTGGCCTGGGCGTCCTTGGCCTGGTCGCTGGCCGGGTAATCGGCGATGACCCTCCGGAATTCCGTCAGCGCCTGGGTCGTTTTGGTCTGGTCGCGGCCCGTCTTCTCGATCTTCTTGTAGAAGCTCATGGCGATCTGATACTGGCAGTAGGCAGCCGAGGGGCTGTACGGGTAGGCCTTGATGAACTCGCGGTATTCGGCCGCAGCCAGGATCATGTTCCCCTCGTCGCCCTTCTTGAAATACGTGTCGGCGATGAGGAGCTTCGCCCGCTGGGCGTAGAAGCTCTTGGGAAAGGAATCGATGAGCTGCCGCAGGTAGAGCATGCCCTTTTCGCTGTCTTTCTTGATGGCCGTCTCGCCGAGCTTGAAGAGGGCCTCATCGGAGGCGGCGACGTCGGGCGCGATCTGGACGGGGGCCTTCCGGCACCCGGTGACCGGGCCGAGGACCGCCAGGGCGAGGGCCAGGGTCAGGGCGGCGGGGAGGATCGTGCGCGGGGTTTGTGCGTTCATGTCATGCGTCCTTGTCGTCGGCGCCCAGGGCCGCGATGCGTTTCATCTCCCGGATGGCCGCCGCTGGGTCCGGGGCTTCGAAGACGGCCGAACCGGCCACGGCCACGTCCATGCCCGCCCGGAAGACCTGCTCGAGGTTCTCGAGCTTGAGGCCGCCGTCGACTTCGACGGGGACATCGAGTCCCTCCGCGCCCAGCCAGGCCTTGAGCTTCCGGATCTTATCCAGGGAGCGAGGGATGAAGGACTGGCCTCCCCAGCCCGGGTTGACGGACATGAGAAGGATGAAGTCCAGGTCGCCGAGGACCTCGCGGAGGATCTCGAGCGGAGTTCCCGGATTCAGGGCGACGCCGGCCTTCCGGCCGAGCTCGCGGATCATCGTCACGTCCTTGTGGAGGTGGGCCGTGGCCTCGGCGTGGAGGGAGATCCAGTCCGCGCCGGCGTCGGCGAACGCGGGGACGAAAGCCCGGGGGTTCTCGACCATGAGGTGGACGTCGATCGGCAGCCGGGTCCTCTTGCGGACGGCGGCCACGAGCCGCGGCCCGAGGGTCAGGTTGGGGACGAAGTGCCCGTCCATGATATCGACGTGGACGAGGTCCGCCCCGGCCCGCCCGGCGAGCTCGACGGCCTCGCCGATGGCCGAGAAGTCGGCGGACAGGAGCGACGCGGCGATGAGCTTCGTCACCGGCTGACCTCCAGGGTGATGAGGTTCCGCTTCTGGACCTTGGAGCCCGCCAGCGGGAACTGCCCGACGACGAAGCCCGAGGACCGCCCGGGGTAGTAGCGGTACTGGATATCGGCGACCTTGAAGTCCAGGCCCTTCAGCCAGGCGATGGCCCGGTCCGCCCGCCGCTCGATGAGGTCGGGCATGACGTAGCGGTCCTCGCGCGAGCCCTGGCTGAGGAGGAGGCCGACGGCGGAGTTCCGCTCGACGACCTCGTCGGGGGCCGGCCTCTGGGCGATGACCCGGCCGGCCGGGTACCGGGAGGTGTGGATCTGCGTCAGCTTCCCCTTGAGGAGGCCCGAGGACTGGAGCAGGGTCAGCACGCTCTCCAGGCTCTTGCCCTCGAGGCCGGGGACGGTGACGCTCCTGCTTCCGGCGCTCGTCACGACCAGGACGACCTTGGTCACGCGGACGCGCGAGTCCGGGGGCGGGTCCTGCCGGATGATGAGCCCTCGCTCCCAGCGGTCGTTGAACTCCGAGCCGCGCTGGGCGACGGAGAGGTCCTTCTTCGCGAGCTCCGTCCGGGCCTGGGCGACGCTGAGACCGGAGAGGTCGGGGACGGTCACCGATTCCCCCTTGAGGACGACCTGGGAAAAGAGGATCGCGGCCAGGAAAAAGACGATGAAGAACAGCGTCGCATAGAGCGCGATCTTATAAAGGACGCTGTTCGGCATGTTCGATGGTCACGGTCCGAGAACGTTCGCTGTTTTGGAACAGCAGATATTATTATCATAGAAGCCTAACCAAGTAAACCCGCCGTCCGTTGCCCCGGCCCGGGGCGGGCGGCCGGGAAGATGCGATGTGCAGAGGCGGCCCCGTTGGGTTATAATGGGGGCTCTCGGAGAAGGAGCGCCGCCATGACCATCCCTTCGGATTTCCGCAGCGACACCGTGACCCGGCCTACGGAGAAGATGCGCCGGGCCATGGCCGAGGCCGTCGTCGGGGACGACGTGCTCGGCGACGACCCGACCGTCCAGAAGCTCGAGCGGCTGGCCGCCGAGACGATGGGCAAGGAGGCGGCGCTCTTCTGCCCGTCCGGGACCATGGCCAACTCGATCGCCGTCAAGATGTGGACGAACGCGCTCGAGGAGGTCATCGTCGAGGAGCGCTCCCACATCTACAACATGGAATCGACCCACATGACCTTCATCTCCGGCGTGACCCCGCGACCGGTGCGGTCCGTGCGCGGGGCGATGGACCCGGAGGACGTCGCCGCGGCCATCCGGAAGCCGAACGTCCACACGCCCCGGACATCGCTCATCTGCCTGGAGAACACCCACAACAACTGGGGCGGGGCGGTCCTGCCGCTCGAGAACTTCAAGGCCATCCGCAGGGTCGCCGACACGAACGGCCTGAAGGTCCATCTCGACGGGGCCCGGATCTTCAACGCCAGCGTGGCCTCGGGGGTCCCCGTCAGGGAGTACGCGGACGAGGTCGATTCCGTTCATGTTCTGCCTGTCGAAAGGCCTGTCGGCGCCGGTGGGGTCGATGCTGGCCGGGCCGACGGAGAGGATCGAGTTCGGCCGCCGGCTGCGGAAGGCTCTCGGCGGAGGCATGCGCCAGGTCGGCGTCCTGGCCGCGCCCGGGATCATCGCCCTGACCGAGATGACCGAGCGGCTCAAGGAGGACCATGTCCGGGCCAAGGCGCTGGCCCGCGGCATCTCCGGCCTGCCCGGCATCAAGATCGACCCGGCCACGGTCGAGACCGACATCGTCATCTTCGGCTTCGAGCATCCGACGCTCACCGTGGACGGCATGCTGGCGAGGCTGAAAGAGAAGGGTGTCCTGGCCCTGGCCGTGAGCGGCGGCATCCGCATGGTCACCCACAAGGACGTCGGCGACGCGGACGTCGACCGGGCCATCAAAGCTTTCAAGGAGATCCTCGCCTGGATCGTCCGCGAGATCGAAGCCAAATCGATCCTTAATGCTTCGAAGATCTACGACTATTGTGTCAATCCCTACACAGGGTGCCAGGTCGGCTGCGCCTACTGTTATGCTTCGCTCTTCATGCGCCGCTACAGCGGCCACAGCGAGCCGTGGGGCGATTTCGTCGATGTCAAGATCAACGCCCCCGCCCTTCTCGCGAAACAGATCGTCAAGGCCAAGCGCGGCACCATCTGGTTCGCTTCGGTCTGCGATCCCTACCAGCCGCTCGAGGAACGTTACGGCCTGACCCGCCGTTCGCTCGAAGTGCTCGTCGGCCGCGCGTTCCCGGTCGTCGTCCAGACAAAGTCGGCCCGGGTGCGCCGCGACCTTGACGTCATCAGGCGGATCCAGGACATCGAGGTCGGCTTCAGCATTGCCAGCGACGACGAGCGCATCATCCGGCTTTTCGAGCGGATGTCCTCGCCCGTCGAGGAGAGGATCGAGGTCCTGCGGGAGTTCAAGGCCGCGGGCGTCCCGACGTTCGCCTTCGCCGGCCCGCTCCTGCCCGGGAACCCCGAGCGTCTGGCCCGGCTCCTGGCCGGGGCGGCCGACCGCGTCCTCATCGACCGGATGAACTACGTCCCCGCCGTCCGGGCCTTCTACGCCCGCCACGGCCTGCTCGACGCGTTGACGGACGCCTTCTTTCGGACCCAATCGGCGCGGCTGGCCCGAGCCCTCCGGACGAGGGGGATCGCCGTGGAACGCGTCTTCGAGCCGTAGAGCTTTCCGGGGGGGGGATCAGAGGGCTTCGGCGACGATCTGGGCGATGTCCCGGACCGCGATGTCTTCGCGGCCCTTGTCCTTGAGGCCGTCGCGGAGCATGGTCAGGCAGAAGGGGCAGGCCGCCGCGGCGAGCGGCGCGCCCGAGGCGATGACCTCGTCCGTGCGCAGGTGATTGATCCTCTGCCCGAGCTTTTCCTCCGTCCACATCAGCCCGCCGCCCGCGCCGCAGCAGAAGCTCGTCGTCGCCGTGGCGCCCGAGCTCCCTCGGCCGGGCTGCCGAGGGCCGCGGCCAGGACGGCCCGCGGCTCCGCGGTCAGGCCGTTGTGGCGGCCGAGGTAGCAGGGGTCGTGGAACGTGTACGGCCCGCGGCGCCGGAGGCCTTGAGAACGACCCTCCCGCAGGCGATGAGCTTCCGGATGAGCTCGACGTGCGAGACGACCTCGATCGCTCGGAGCTCGACCTTGTCCTCCGTCGGTCAGGCCCGGGACGAGGTCGAAAAGCTTCGGGTACTCATGCTTGAGCGTGTTGTAGCCGTGCGGGCAGATGGTGACGATCCTCTTGACGCCGTACTGCTTGAAGAGGGCGATGTTCTCCTGGGCCAGGCTCTGGAAGAGATACTCGTTGCCGAGCCGCCGGGCCGAATCGCCGCAGCACTTTTCCTCGCTTCCGAGCGTCCCGAAGGCGATGCCGGCGGCCCGCACACCTTGACGAGGCGACGCGGCGATGCCCCGGGCCGCCGTCGTCGTAGGCGCCCATGCAGCCGACCCAGAAGAGGTATTCGGCGCCGGGCACGTCCTTGATATGCCGGACCCCGAGCCCGTCGCCCCACTCCGCCCGCTTGGCGAAGCCGATGCCCCAGGGATTGGCGTTCGTCTCCATGTTCCGGAAGAAAGCGTTGAGCTCCGGCGGGAACTTGCTCTCCATCAGGACCTGGCTGCGGCGGGCCCCGACGATCTTGCGGATGTGCTCGATCTCGACCGGGCATTCCTGCTGGCAGGCGCCGCAGGTCGTGCACGTCCAGATCTCGCCCTCGGTGAAGGTGGCCGGGACGAGCCCGGCGAGGTCGTCCCGCTTCTTCCCGAGAGAGCGCCCGGTCGCCGGCGAGGAGGGCCTTCTCCATGTTGAACATGATCATCTTGGGCGAGAGCGGCTTGCCGCTGGCGAAGGCCGGGCAGGCATCCTGGCAGCGGCCGCACTCCATGCAGGCGAAGGCGTCGAGGTCGTCCTTCCAGGTGAAATCGGGGAGCTTCTCGACCCCGAAGACCTCGGACTTCTCGAGGTCGAGGGCCGGTAGCTCGCCGCTCGGTGTCGCGCGGCGGAAGAAAACGTTGACCGGCCCGGCGAACATGTGGAGGTACTTGGAGTGGGGGACGTAGGCGATGAAGCCGTAGACGGCGGCGAGGTGGGCCCACCAGGCGAGGTGGAAGTGCGAGGCGATCGCCGCGGGGGCCATCCCCGACCGCGCGATCATGCCGGCGAGCCACGGCCCGAGGAACGACCAGCGCGCCGTTTCGGGATGGGCGGCGACGGCGAAGCCCTCGAAATAAAGGATAGGTCGCCGTGGCCAGCGTGATGAGGAGGTAGATCCTGGCCGAGTCGCCGGGCGTCGTGGCGTAGGCCTTGGGCCTGAGGACGAAGCGGCGGAAGGCCAGGAACAGGACGCCGGCCATGACGGTGAACGCGGCGATGTCGATGATGAACGAGAAGAGCAAGCCGAACCCGGAGCGGCCGAAGAGATAGAAGCCGTCGAAAAAGCCCTCGAGAGTGTGGCTGACCGTCATCGTGTCGAAGGCCAGGGCGCCGTAGAAGATGCCGACGTGCATCAGCCCGGTGAAAAGGCGCTCGTCGCGGAGGGTGCAGCGTTGGAGCAGGACCTTGACCACGGCGTACCCGAACCTCCTCCAGAGGTCCCGGAAGCGGTCCTCGGGCGCGCCGGCCAGGACGATCCTGACCCTCCGCACGATCGGGACGAAGAAGGCCGCTGCCGTCGCCGCGATGAGCCCGCAAAGGACGATCTTTCCCCACGGACCGAGCATCGGACTCTCCTTTCCTGCCGCCCCCTTTTTACCGGTTTGGCCGCGGGCTGTCAAGAAATGGGTCTTCTGGGTACGAGGGCTCCCCTTCAGACGGGAGGAAGGCCGGGAATGATGGCCGGAACGTCATGTGCGGCTTGCGCTAAGCCGCACAGCCGCACTCTGGAGCGGAGGCCATCGCTGCCAGCTCCCCGACTCCCCTTAACAGCCGAGGGCGAAACGCATATAATGGGGCTCCCTGAGCCTCCTGAAAGGAACCTCCATGGCCGAGAAAAGAGACATCGTCATCATCGGCGGCGGCCCGGGCGGCTACCTGGCCGCGATGCGGGCGGCGCAATTCGGGAAGAGAACGACGGTCGTCGAAGCGGACCGGATCGGCGGGATATGCATCAACTACGGCTGCATCCCGACCAAGTACCTCCTCCACCAGACGAAGGTCCTCAAGGAGGTCGCCGGGACGAAGACGCTCGACGGCCCGACGGGCGAGGTCCGGCTGAACTGGGCCCGGGTCCAGCAGGGACGACAGGCGGTCGTCGACTCGCTCGTCAAGGGCATCGTCTTCCTGCTCGAGAAGGGCAAGGTCGAGATGGTCAAGGGCACGGCGCGCCTCGGCGCGGGACACGCCGTCACCGCGTCGACGGCGGAAGGGGAGAGGGCGTTCGAGGCGGACAAGGTCATCGTCGCCACGGGCAGCCGCGCGGCGAGCCTGCCGTTCCTCAGGCCGGACGGGCGCCTGCGTCGTCACCAGCACCGAGGCGCTCGAATTCGCCGAGGTGCCGAAGAGCCTCCTTGTCGTCGGGGCCGGGGCGATCGGGCTCGAGGTCGGTTCGATCTATCGCCGGCTGGGCGCCGAGGTGACCGTGCTCGAGATCCTGCCCGGCCTCCTGCCGGGCGCGGACCGGGAGGCGGCGGCGCGCCTCGACCGCGTCTTCAAGAAGCAGGGGCTCAAGGTCCTGACCCAAATGAGGATCGAGGGGGCCACGGTCGGCGAAGCCGGGGTGACCCTCACCGGCACGTCCCTCAAGAACGGCGCCCCGTTCAGCTACGCCGCCGAGAAATGCCTGCTCGCAGTGGGGCGCCGGCCCAACACGGAAGAGCTCTTCGACGGTGGCTTCTCGCTCGAACTCGACCGGGGCGGGTTCATCAAGGTCGACGCGAGGCTCGAGACCGGCGCCCCCGGGGTCTACGCCATCGGCGACGTCATCGGCGGCAAGCTCCTCGCCCACAAGGCCTACCATGACGCCGTCGTGGCCGTCGAGAACGCCTGCGGGCTCGACCGCAGGGCCGCCGCCGCCGTGCCCATGGCCGTGTTCACGGAGCCGGAGTTCGCCTCGGTCGGGCTGACGGAGGAGGAGGCGGTGGCGAAGGGCCTCAAGGTCAAGTCCGGCGTCTTCCCGCTCCAGGCGAGCGGCCGGGCCATGACCATGGACGCCACGGACGGCCTGGTCAAGGTCCTGGCCGACGGGACGGACAGGGTCGTCGGGGCCCACGTCGTCGCCCCGGGCGCCTCCGACATGATCCCGGTCCTGACCATGGCCGTGGCCAGGGGAATGACCCTCGCGGAACTGGAGGCCATCATCTACATCCATCCGAGCCTGTCCGAGGGGATCGGCGAAGCGGCGCTCAAGGCGAACGGCCGGGCGTTGCATATCCTCAATTCTTAGCCGTCTGGAGTGGAAGCCATCCCCAAGGCCCTTTTCCCGGCCCTCGTCCCGTTGACACGACCTTTTCCACTAACGCGCGATCATTGAAATCGCCGGGACGTTTCTATACAATCGTTGAGGACCTCAAAGCCCCATGATGGCCCTGGCCCTCTCGTTCCTCGTTTTCGGGCTCCTCGCCCTGGTCATGATCTCCCTGAACGCCCTGCTCGGGCCGAGGAGGCCGGACCCCGCCCGCGAGAAGCCCTTCGAGTGCGGCAGCCCTTACCTCCAGGCCGGCATCCCGCCCGTGCGCGTCCCGTTCTTCCTCGTCGCGCTCCTCTTCCTCCTCCTCGACGTCGAGGCCGCGTTCCTCTTCCCCCTCGCGCTGGCCTTCCGCGGCCACGGCGCGGCGGGGCTGGCCGCCGTCAGCGCCTACGTCCTCGTGCTGGCCGCGGGCTTCGCCTACGCCTGGAAGAAAGGCATCTTCGACTGGTCATGAGCGGGTTCGATGTCCTGGCCACGCGTTTCGACGCCGCCCTCGGCTGGGCCCGCAAGTTCTCGCTCTTCCATTACCCCTTCGTCACGGCGTGCTGCGGCATGGAGTACATGTCCGCGGCCTGCGCCCATTTCGACATCGACCGCTTCGGCGCGGGGCTGACGCGCTTCTCGCCGCGCCAGGCCGACCTCCTTCTCGTCGTCGGCACGGTGACCCACAAGCTGGCCCCCGCCCTCAAGACGGTCTACGACCAGATGCTCGAGCCGAAGCTGGGTCATCGCCTTCGGCGCCTGCGCCGTGAGCGGCGGCATCTACCAGAACTACGCCACCGTCCAGGGCATCGACCGGATCATCCCGGTCGACGTCTACATCCCGGGCTGCCCGCCGCGGCCGGAGATGGTCCTCGACGGGCTCCTGAAGCTCCAGGAAAAGATCCAGAACCAGCCCCAGGATTGGCGATGGAAAAAGAAGACCTGATCGACGACATCCGCTCCCGGTTCCCGGCCGTGGAGGCATACGCCGAGACCTTCGGCGACCAGACCCTCCGTCGTCGAGGAGGGACGGACTGGTCCCCCTGATGACCGGGCTCCGCGGCGCGCCGTACGATTACGCCGTCCTGCTCGACCTGACCTGCGTCGACTTCCTCGCCTCCGAAGGCCGGTTCGAGATGGTCTACCACTTCTTCTCGCTGAGCCGGAACCGCCGGCTCCGGGTCAAGGCCTCGCTGCCCGGGGGAAACCCCGTCGTCGATTCGCTGACCGGCCTCTGGAAGAACGCCGACTGGCTCGAGCGGGAGGTCTTCGACATGTTCGGCGTCGGCTTCATGGGACACCCCGACCTCCGCCGGATCCTGATGTACGAGGGCTTCGAAGGCCATCCGCTGCGCAAGAGCTACCCGTGGCGCAGGGAACAGCCCCTCCTTCCGCTGAAGGACTGAGCATGGAAACGCGCCTCGAAAAGAACGCCCGGCCGGACACGATGCTCGTCAACATGGGGCCGTCCCACCCGGCCATGCACGGCACGTTCCGCATCATGCTCGAGCTCGAGGGCGAGCGGATCCTCAACGCCGAGGTCGAGATCGGCTACCTCCACCGGGGCTTCGAGAAGACGTGCGAGAACAAGACCTACTTCAACCTCCTGCCCTACACCGACCGGCTGAACTACGTCTCGCCGCTGATCAACAACCTCGGCTACGCCATGGCCATGGAGAAGCTGCTGGGGCTCGAGGTCCCGGAGCGGGCCCAGCAGATCCGGGTCCTGATGAGCGAGCTCTCGCGCGTCTCGGACCACCTGACCTGCCTGGCGGCCATGGCCATGGAGAACGGGCGCCTTCACCGTCTTCCTCTATATGATGAAGGCCAGGGAGTTCCTCTGGGACGTCATCGAGCTCACGACCGGCGCGCGGATGACGACCTCCTACATCCGGATCGGCGGGGTCCGGGCCGACCTCCACCCGGGCTGGCGCGACGCCGTCGCCGACGGCCGTCCGGGAGACGCGGGCCGTCCTCAAGGACGTCCGCGGCCTCCTCGACACGAACAAGATCTTCCTCGACCGGACGCGCGACGTCGGCGCTATGTCCCGGGAGGACGCCGTCTCCTACGGCTGGACCGGCCCCTGCCTGCGCTCGACCGGCGTCCGCTACGACGTCCGCAAGGCCCATCCCTATCTCCTCTACGACCGGCTGGACTTCGACGTCCCGCTCGGCGAGCGCGGCGACAACTACGACCGCTACATGCGTCCGGATGCGGGAGATGGAGCAGAGCCTGCGGATCATCGAGCAGGTCGCGCGGGCTCATCCCGGACGCGGAGCCGCGGGTCATGGCCGACGGCGATCGAGCCGACCGAGGCCATCCGGCTGGGCCGGCTGCAGAAGCCGCGGCAGCCGATCCGGCTCTCGCCGAACCTCGAGGGCTCGGAGAAGGACGCCTACCCGCAGATCCTCGACCGGGACACCCCGGATCGCCGTCCCGCCGAAGGAGGACACCTACACGACGATGGAGGGCCTGATCAGCCATTTCTATTTCTTCATGAACGGGCCACGGCATCCGGCCGCCCAAGGGCGAGGTCTATTTCTCGGTCGAGGGCGGGAACGGCGAGCTCGGCTTCTACATCGTCTCGGACGGGACGGACCGGCCCTACCGGCTCCACCTCCGGGCGCCCTGCTTCCACGTCGTCGCCGCCCTCGAGCGGCTGATCCGGGGCCGGTTCGTCGCCGACGTCGTCCCGACCTTCGGGTCGATGAACATGATCGGCGGGGAGCTCGACCGATGAGCTTCGCCCTCTCCCCCGAGGCCCAGGACCGGATCGACAGGCTCGTCGGCCGCTATCCCGGAAAAGACCGGCCGCCCTCCTGCCGGTCCTCCACGTCGTCCAGAGAGAGCAGGGCCGGATCTCGCCCGAGGCGGTCGCCTGGGTCGCCGCCGCGCTCGGCGTCCCGCCGCTCCGGGTCCGGGAAGTCCTCTCCTTCTACACCCTGCTCCGCCGCGAGCCCGCGGGCCGATACGTCATCCAGGTCTGCCGCAACATCAGCTGCTCCCTGGCCGGCGGCGAGGAGTCCTCGGCGCATCTCGAGACCAGGCTGGGCGTCAAGGCGGGCGGGACGACGCCCGACGGGAAATTCACGCTGCTCGCGGTCGAGTGCCTCGGCACCTGCGACCACGCGCCCTGCCTGATGGTCAACGACGACGACCACGGACCCGTCACCCGGGCCGCGTCGACGCCTCCTGGAGGAGGCTGGCCTGAGATGGCCGGCAGGCCGCGACGCTCCTCCCGGTCGATGAAGACTCGTTCCGGCTCGCCGCCTACCGTCCGGCCGCGGCGGCTACGAAGCGGCCCGCAGGACGCTCCTGCCGAATGAAGCCCGCGGGAGGTCATGGACGAGGTCAAGAAAGCCAATCTCCGGGGCAGGGGAGGGGCCGGCTTCCCGGCCGGCGTCGAAGTGGGCCTTCGTGCCGCCAGGAGGACGGGCGGCCGAAGTACCTCTGCGTCAACGCCGACGAGGGCGAGCCCGGGACGTTCAAGGACCGGGCCGTCATGACCCGCGATCCCGCATCTCCTCCTCGAAGGCATCCTCCTCGCGTAGCTACGCCGTCGGCATCCACACCGCCTTCATCTACATCCGCGGCGAGTACGAGGCCGATCGCCCGGCGGCTGGAGGCGGCGGTCGGAGGAGGCCCGCGGCGCGGGGTTCCTGGGCCGGAACGTCCTCGGCTCCGGCTTCGACCTCGAGGTCGTCGTCCACCGCGGCGCCGGCGCCTACATCTGCGGCGAGGAAACGGCCCTCCTCGAGTCGATCGAGGGCAAGCGCGGCTAGCCGCGCCTCAAGCCGCCGTTCCCGGCCGCGGTCGGGCTCTTCCGGGCGCCCGACGGTCATCAACAACGTCGAGACGCTCGCCAACGTCCCGTTGATCTTCCGCGACGGCGCCGACGCGCTTCGCCGCGCGCGGCCTGCCCAAGGACGGCGGGACGCGGCTCTTCGGCGTCAGCGGCGCGGTCAGGAAGCCCGGGCGTCTACGAGCTGCCCGTCGGGACGCCCCTCCGCGAGATCATCGACGAATGGCGCGGGCGGGCCGGCCGAGGGGCAGGCGCTCAAGGCCGTCATCCCGGGCGGGCTCTCGGCGCCCTTCCTGACCGCCGACGAGATCGACGTGCCCATGGACTACGAATCGCTCGCCGCGCGCCGGGTCGATGCTGGGCTCGGCCGGCATCATCGTCATCGGCGACAGGACGCCCATGATCGACGTCCTCAGGATCGTGACCCGCTTCTACGCCCACGAATCCTGCGGCCAGTGCACGCCCTGCCGGATCGGCACGACGTGGATCAGCAAGATCGTCGGCGCGGATGGCCGCCGGCGGGGGAGGCGCGGGCGACCTCGACGCTCGTCCGCCGCCTGGCGGAAGGCATGAAGGGAAGGACGCTCTGCCCGATGGGCGACGCCGCGGCCTTGCCCGTCCTCTCCATCCTGGCGAAATTCGGATACGGAGCTCCGGCGGACGCTCTCCCGGTGACCGGACCATGGCCGAAGTCAAGCTCGAGATCGACGGCAGGGCCCTCCGAGGTCCCGGCCGGGACGACCGTCCTCAAGGCCGCCGAACGGCTCGGCATCGTCATCCCGCGCTTCTGCTTCCATCCCGCCTTCGAGCCGGAGGGGAGCTGCCGGATGTGCCTGGTCGAGATCGAGGGCCTGCCCAAGCTCGACCTGGCCTGTTCGACCGTCGTCCGCGAGGGGATGAAGGTCCGGACGGCGACGCCGCAGGGTCCTCGAGGCCCGCCGGGACGTCCTCGAGTTCCTCCTGGCCGACCACCCGCTCGACTGCCCGATCTGCGACAAGGCGGGCGAGTGCTTCCTGCAGGATTATTACGACGCGCACGGCCGCTACGCGAGCGCGTTTCCTCGAAGCCAAGGAAAAGAAAGACGAAGAAGGTCCCGCTCGGCAAGGCCCTCCTTCTCGACCGCGAGCGCTGCATCCTCTGCAGCCGCTGCGTCCGCTTCCTGCGGCGGGTGACGAAGACGGGGGAGCTGGGCATCTTCGAGCGCGGCGTCAAGTCCGAGATCGGCCTCGACGACGGCGTCGAGGTCCGGAACAACTACTCCGGCAACCTCGTCGACATCTGCCCCGTCGGGGCCATCACGGACACGGATTTCCGGTTCAAGACCCGGGCCTGGTTCCTGAAGAACGGGCGGACGGTCTGCCCGCGCTGCGGCCGCGGCTGCGCCATCGTCGTCCAGTCGGTCTGCGGCTACCCCCTGCCCGGGGACCGGCGCAAGGTCTACCGGATCGTGCCGGCCGAGAACCCCGACGTCAACGGCTACTGGATCTGCGACCGCGGCCGCTACGCCGTCCGCGGACATCGAGGACGGCCGCCTGGACGGCCATCGGTGAAGGCGGGAGGGGAGGCCGCCGCGACGCCGCTCTCTTGGGACGACGCCCTGAAGGCCCTGGCCGCCGACAGTCCGCGGCGCGGCCGCCGCCGGGCGCCGGCCGCGGCTGGGGGTCGTCCTGACGAGCTTCCTGACGAACGAAGAGCTCGAGGCCGCGCCGGAGGATCTTCGTCGATGCCCTGGGCGTCTCGGCCGTATCTCTTCGCCGACCCGGCGCCGGGCGAGGCCGACGGCTTCTCCTCACGGCCGACCGGACGCCGAACCGCCGCGGCGCCGAGAGCCCTGGGGTTCGCGCTGACGCCGCCCGACCTTGCCGCGCTCGCCGGCGCCGTCGACGTCCTCCTCGTCTTCGGCCCGCATCTCCTGGAGCGCGTCCAGCCGGAGGAGGCGGCCCGGGCTCTCGCCGGGATCCGGCAGGACCTGGCTGCTCACGGCGCGCAGGAGCCCGCTCGACGGCCTGGCCGACGTCGTCCTGCCGACGGCCCTGCCCGAGGAAAAGTCGGGTTCGTTCACCAACGTCGAGCGGGCTCCGGCAGCATTTCGAGCCGCGCCCTGAGGCCGCCGCGGGGGCGCCGCGCCGGAGGGCCTGCGATCCTGCGCCGACCTGGCCGCGGCACCTCGGGGTGAAGCTGGATTGACGCCATGACCGACGCCCTCATCCTCCTCGTCAAGATCGTCCTGGCCCTGACCTGGACGATGCTCCTGGCCCTCCTCCTGACCTGGGTCGAGAGGAAGGAAAGCGCGGTCATCCAGGACAGGATCGGCGCCAACCGGGCCTCGGTCTTCGGCCTCCGCGCCTTCGGGCTGTTCCAGCCGTTCGCCGACGCCATCAAGATGATCTTCAAGGAGGATTTCGTCGCCCGCCTTCTCGTCGCAGCGCCCTCCACACGCTCGCCCCGTTCCTCTCGTTCTTCTTCGTGGCGGTCGACGATCGTGGCCGTGCCCTTCGGCGACGACCATCCGGCTCGGCCGGGCGGACGATCGCGCCTCCAGGTCGCCGACATCGACGCGGCCTGCTCTTCGTCCTGGCCATGCTCGGCGCTCGGCATCTACGGCATCCTCGTCAGCGGCTGGGCCTCGAACAACCGCTTACGCCCTTCTCGGCAGCCTGCGGGGCGCGGCCCAGCTCATCTCCTACGAGGTCGCCCTGGGGCTGTCGCTCGTCGGGCTGATCATGGTCTTCCCGTCGCTCCGGCTGTCGGAGATCGTCCGCTTCCAGGGCGGGCTCCTGTTCGGGTTCCTGCCGAAGTGGGGCGTCTTCCTCCAGCCGCTCGGCTTCGCCGTCTTCTTCGTCGCCGCCCTGGCCGAGACCAAGCGCGTGCCCTTCGACCTGCCGGAGGGCGAGTCGGAGATCATCGGCTTCTTCACCGAGTACGGCGGCCTCAAGTGGGGACTGTTCATGATGACCGATTTCCTGGAGATCATCGTCGTCGCCTGCCTCGCTGACGACGCTCTTCTTCGGCGGCTGGCAGGTCCCCTGGCTCGGCGCCGGACGGCTTCCGCTTCCCCTGGGGCGGCGGCTGGGCGCTGCCGCGCCTGGCTGGTCACCGTCCTCGAGGTCGTCGCCTTCAACGTCAAGGTCTTCTTCTTCTGCTGGCTCCAGATCCTCATCCGCTGGACCTATCCCCGCTTCCGCTACGACCAGGTCATGGACCTCGGCTGGAAACTCCTCGTCCCGGCTGGGCGCGCTCAACATCGCTCGTGACGGGCCTCGTCCTGGTCTTGAAATAGGCGCCCATGAAGAGAAGCTGGCTCGTCTTCAAGGAGATCGTGAGGGGCGGCTTGGATCACGGCCCGGCACTTCATCGGTCAACATGACCCGCCACATCCTCCGGCTCTTCGGCCTCAGGACGCGCGCGGCCCGGGCGCGGTCACCTTCCAGTACCCCGAGGAGGCGAAGCCGCTCGCCCCCCGCCACAAGAGCCTCCACCGCATCCTCGTCGCGCGAGAACGGCCTGCCCCAGCTGCGTGGCCTGCATGCTGTGCGCCACGGTCTGCCCCTCCGAATGCATCTTCATCGAGGCGGCCGAGACGCGACGACCCCGAGATCCAGAAGATACCCGGCGACCTTCGTCATCGACCTCAACCGCTGCTGCTTCTGCGGCTTCTGCGTCGAGGCCTGCCCCGAGGACGCCATCCGCATGGACACGGGCGAGATCCGGCTCGCGGCGACGTCGCGGCAGGACCTGGAATACCCCCTCGGAAAGCTCCTGCGATGACCCGGAAGGCGCCGGAGCGGACGACCGTCGGCGAGTTCGAGGTCTTCCGGCTCCTGGACGGGACGTTCCTCGTCGACGGCGGGGCCATGTTCGGCGTCGTCCCCCGCACCCTCTGGGAGCGTCGGGCCGCGCCGGACCGGGAGAACCGCATCACCCTGGCCCTCAGCTGCTACCTCGTCCGGGGCCCGGGGACGACGGTCCTCGTCGAGACCGGCGTCGGCCCCGACGTCGACCGCCGCCACGCCGATCTCTACGGCATCCGGCGCGAGCCCGGCCTCTTCCGCCTCCTCGAGGAGGTCGGGGTCCGGCCGGGCGACGTCGACGTCGTCGTCAACTCCCACCTCCACTTCGACCACTGCGGCGGGAACACCGTCCGGGCGGGGGAGAAGGGCTGGGCGCCCGCCTTCCCGCGGGCGAGGTACGCCGTCCAGAGGGGGGAGTGGGAGCAGGCCCTCCAGCCCGTCGAACGCGACAGGCCGAGCTACCTCCCGGCCCGGCTGAGGGCGCTCGAGAGCTCCGGGGCCCTGTCCCTCCTCGACGGCGACGGCGTCGTGTGCCCGGGGGTCGAGGCCGTCCTCGTCGCCCGGCCATACGGCCTTCCACCAGGGCGTCAAGGTCTCGTCGGGCGGCCGGACGTTCTTCTATTTCGGCGACACCGTGCCCACGGCGGCCCACATCGACCTGCCGTACATCATGAGCTACGACCTCTTTCCGGTCGAGACGTACGAGAACAAGAAGAAGCTCTACGCGCGGGCCGTGGCGGAGGGCTGGACGGTCGGCTTCAGCCACGACCTCGCCCACGCCTTCGGCACCCTGCGCGGGTCCGTCCGCCGCCCGGAACTCGTGTCCGCCGCGACGCCAAAAAGGGATTGACTTTTCGGGCCGGGGTTCTTATGATGGCCTTCCCATCCATGGGATGGTCCGTCCATAATCCTCAGGAGGTTAGGTTCATGAAGAAAGTGACTGTCGAAGAACTGCTGGCCAAAGCCCAGCAGCCTTCCAAGGACGCCCCGCGGCTCCACAAGTTCTACAAGGGCAAGATGGGCGACGGCCGTGAAGTGCCGGGTCCGCGATTTCAACGATTTCGCGATCTGGTACACGCCCGGGCGTCGCCGCGGTCTGCAAGGAGATCGCAGCCGACAAGCAGAAGGCCTACGAATACACCAACAAGTGGAACTCCGTGGCCGTCATCAGCGACGGGACGCGCGTCCTCGGCCTGGGCGACATCGGGCCCGAGGCCGGCCTGCCGGTCATGGAAGGCAAGGGGATCCTCTATAAGTATCTGGGCGGCGTCGATGCCTTCCCGATCTGCCTCGACGAGAAGGACCCGGACAAGATCATCGAGATCGGCCGGGCCCTGCAGCCGTCCTTCGGCGGCTACAACCTCGAGGACATCGCCCAGCCCAAGTGCTTCCGCATCCTCGACGAGCTCCGGGCCAAGTGCGAGATCCCGGTCTGGCACGACGACCAGCAGGGCACGGCCTGCGTCACGGTGGCCGGCCTGATCAACGCCCTCAAGATCGTCAAGAAGGACATCGCCGAGGTCAAGTGCACCGTCGTCGGGTCGGGCGCCTCGGGCATCAACATCGCCCGCCAGATCATGCTGGCCGGGGCCAATCCCGCCAACATGCTCTCGGTCGACTCCAAGGGCATCCTGTCCCGCGACCGGGCCGACAAGGAGACCCTCCAGGCCAAGTTCAAGGAAAAATGGGACCTCTGCCTGCGGACCAACCCCAAGGGCCGGCAAGGGTCCATGGCCGACGCCATCAAGGGCGCCGACGTGCTCATCTGCTGTTCGACGCCGGGCCCGGGGACCGTCAAGCCCGAGTGGATCAAGACCATGGCCAAGGACGCCATCGTCTTCGCCGAGGCCAATCCTATCCCCGAGATCTGGCCCTGGGAGGCCAAGGAGGCGGGCGCGAGGATCGTGGCCACCGGCCGGTCCGATTTCCCGAACCAGGTCAACAACTCGCTCGGCTTCCCCGGCATCTTCCGGGGCGCCCTGGACGTCCGGGCCAAGACGATCACCGACGGCATGTGCATCGCCGCGGCCCGCGAGCTGGCCAAGGTAGCCGAGGATAAGGGCATTCACGAGGAATACATCATCCCGAACATGGACGAGTGGGAGGTCTTCCCCCGCGAGGCGGTCGCCGTCGGGCGGCAAGGCCATCGAAGAGGGGGTCGCCCGGTTCAACATCCCGGCCGACGTCCGCTTCAAGATGGCCGAAGACATCATCCGCGCTTCGCGCGAGGACGTCCAGAAGAAGATGCGGGAAGGCGTCATCGTCGACCCGGATCCGAAGTGACCGGGCGCGGCGGCGACAGGAACGGCCGGAAAGGCGAAGAACGGCAGGGAGGGGGACCCCGGTCCCCCTCGTTTTTCCTTCCCTTCCCCGGTTGACAAGCGGAAGTTCTTATGGTATATATCCGCCAACGTCTTATTGCGGAAAAGCCGAACCGGATCGAAAACAGCCGTAGAACCACATGACCGAGAACACGGAAGCCTCGTTTATCGAAGACCTCCATCCCCCCTAGTTCTTTGTCTTGTCATCATCGATACAGCGCCCCCAAAGAGGGGATTCCTCGAGGGGGGAGACGACCGGATAGAGAGGAGGTGGGAATCGTCGGGGAACCGAGCGGAAAAGGTCGATCCCATACGGAATCATATTCAATAATGCCTAAAGGAGGGCACTGAATGAAAAACATGCTGAAAGTCTTAGCGCTGGCGGTGCTGGTCACGTTCGTGTTCACGAGCTGCGCCAAGATGCCGACCCAGCTCATGGATCAGGCAAAGGCCGCCATCCAGGCCGTTGAGACGGCCAAGGGCAACATCTATGCCAAGGACGAGCTGAACAAGCTCAAGAGCGACCTCCAGGCCGCCCTGGACGAGGTCACGGCGCAGTCCAAGAAGTTCTTCAAGAAGTACGGACACGCCTCGGAAATGCTGACCAAGGTCGTCGCCGACGCCGACGCCGTGAAGGGCCTCATCCCGGCCCGGATCGAGGAGGCGAAGAACGCCGCTCAGGCCGCCATCAACGAGGCCAAGACGGCGTGTGACGGTGCCAAGGCGCTTCTCGAGAAGGCCCCCAAGGGCAAGGGCACCAAGGCCGACATCGAGGCCATGAAGGCCGACCTGGCCGGTCTCGACAGCCAGATGACCGAGGTCCAGAACGCCATGACGGCGGAGGATTATTTCGGCGCCAAGGACAAGGCCATGGCCGTCAAGGACAAGGCCGCCGCGATCGCCGAGCAGGTCCAGAAGGCCATCGACAAGGTCAAGGGCAAGAGATAAGAAGGAAGGTTTTTTCTCGAACTTGAAACTTCTCGGAACAGCCTCGCTCGTCCTGGCTGTTTTTCTTGCCGGTTGTCAAGTCCCGCCGGCCCCTCCGGAGGTCCGGAAGTCCACTGACCAGGAGCAGGACCTCTGGAGGGCCGGCGCTTCTGTTTTCGCCGGCCAGGACTACGCGAATTACCTCCAGGCCTTGAGGGCCGCCCGCCAGGGGTTCGCCCGCGAGAACCTCAAGCTCGGCTGGACCAGGGATTACGGCCGCGTTGCGGCCGATTTCCGCGCCGTCCTCGCCACCGGCGACGGCGTCATGGCCGCGGTCCAGGCCTCGAAGGCCGAGAAGCGCTCTTCGCTCGAGGCGGGAGAGGCCAGCGTGCGGGCGAAGATCGGGACGCTGAAGGACATCACCCTGTCCCTGACCGAGCGGGGCCGGGCGAGGAAACAGCTGGCCATGGCCGAGGTCTATCTGGAGGAGGCGGACGCGCTCATGGGCCAGGCGAAGTTCGAGGACGCGTCGCGCCGGCTTTCGCAGGCCGGCGACTGCGTCAAGGACGCCGAGGGAGCCGTCATGGCCTTCATCGCCCGCTACCTGGACCGGCGGCAGGTCGAGGTCTGGAAGACATGGACCGACGAGACCATTGCCGAATCCCGCGCCAGGGGGGCGTCGCCCTCGTTGTGAGCAAGCTCGAGCGGCGCATGACGGTCTACCGGGGCGGCCAGGCCTACAAGAGCTATCCGATCGGGCTCGGGTTCAACGGACTGTCGAGCAAGCTCCACTCCGGGGACAACGCGACGCCCGAGGGCCGATACCACATCATCCAGAAGATCGCGGCGAGCCAGTATTACAAGGCGCTGCTCATCGACTACCCGAACGAGGAAGACCGCCGGAGGTTCGCCCGCGAGAAGAGCCGCGGCGCGATCCCGGTCACGATCGGCATCGGCGGCGACATCGAGATCCACGGCGGCGGGCCGGACAGCCTGACCCGCGGCTGCGTTTCCATGGACAACGACAAGATGGACGAGCTCTTCTCGCTCGTCTCGATCGGCACCCCCGTGACGATCGTCGGGACGAACGAAACGGAGAACTACGTCATCCGGACGCTCAGGAAGTAGGCCGGGAATGGGAAAGCGCGTTTTCGTTGTCCTGCTGGCCCTGGCCTACGCGGGGGCCCTCGCCGTGGTCGGCCTGTCCTATCGCTCGGGCCTGAAGATGGCCGCCGGCTGGCCCCCGGCCGGGGCGGCCGTGGCCGACAAGGACCTCCCCCGCGTCGAGAGGACGATCCAGAACCTGGAGAAGAAGATGGCGGCGCTCCAGCCGAAGGGCGTCTACATCGTCGTGGACACGGGGGAGAACAGGCTTTATGTCAAGAAGGGTTCGGAGGTCGTCCGCCAGGCCGTCGTGTCCTGCGGGAGCGGCGATATCCTCCAGGACCCGCGGGGCAAGAAGACGTGGGTTTTCGACACACCGCGTGGGGAGTACACGGTCAAGTCGAAGATCACGAACCCCTACTGGGTCAAGCCCGATTGGGCGTTCATCGAGGAGGGGACACCCATCCCCAAGAACCAGGAGGACAGGGTGGAGGCGGGGAGCCTCGGCGATTACGCCCTGGGCTTCGGGGACGGGTATTTCATCCACGGCACGCTCTACACGCGGCTCCTGGGGCGGAACGTGACGCACGGCTGCGTTCGCGTCGGCGACGACGACCTCAAGGAGATCTTCAAGATCGTGCCGCTCGGGGCGAAGATCTACATCTACTGAGGACGATGATGCGCGCGAGATGGGGCCTGGTGCTGATGATAATGGCGGCCTCGTCCGGCGCGTTCGGGCAGGGAGTGGATAAAGCCGCGCTCGTCCGGGGCCAGCAGGAGATCACGGCCGAGAGCGAGCTGGCGAAGGAGCCGAAGTTCTACTTCGTGCTCGACGTCCGGGAGAGGACGCTCGAGCTGAAGGTCCGCGGCATGGCCCTCCGCTCCTGGAGGCTCGGGCGAGATGAGGTTCTGGGGGAAGCCGGCTTTCTCGAGGACGGTCCAGCTGGTGAGAAAGAGCACGCTCAAGCCGCCCCAAAGGAATGTCATCAAGCCGGGGGAGACGGCCACGACGCCCAAGGACCCGGGCAAGTTCGAGCTCGAGGCCCTCGAGCTGAAGGACATGCCGAAGAGCTTCGGCCTCGAGTTCGACAACGGTCTGCACGTGTCGGTCAAGACGATGGAACGCGGCCTGAAAGCGTTCGAGGAGGATTTCGGCTGGTACGTCATGCTCCCCTTGAGGAGCTACGCATTCGGCGCGGCATGGAAAACCGCTCTCGGAGCTCGAGATCAGGTTCGCCGATGAGAAGGACGCTCAGGCGATCTACTGGATTTTCTTCGAGGGCATAAAGGGACTGATCTACTAGCCGGAAATTTTTTTTGCCTAATACTTGACAACTTGCTGCTCATATTATATATTATTTTGGTACTAAATCAGGAGGAACATCATGGCAAAAATCATAGGCATCGACCTGGGCACGACCAATTCCGTCGTCGCCATCCAGGAAGGCGAAAAGACGACCGTCATCCCCAACGAGGAAGGCGGACGCACGACCCCGTCGGTCGTCGCCTTCACTCAGAAGGGGGAGATCCTCGTCGGGCAGGTGGCCAAGCGCCAGCGCGTCACGAACCCCGAGAACACGATCTATTCCATCAAGAGGTTCATGGGCCGCCGGTTCGGCGAAGTCGGCCAGGAGATCAAGCAGGTCCCGTTCAAGGTGACCGAGGCCGCCAACGGCGACGTCCGGGTCGAGGCCCTCGGCAAGAAGTACGCTCCGCCCGAAGTCTCCGCCTTCATCCTTCAGAAGCTGAAGAAGGCGGCCGAGGACTATCTGGGCGAGAAGGTCGAGAAGGCGGTCATCACCGTCCCCGCCTATTTCAACGACAGCCAGCGCAAGGCGACCAAGGACGCGGGCAAGATCGCCGGCCTCGACGTCGTCCGGATCATCAACGAGCCGACCGCGGCCGCCCTGGCCTACGGCATGGACAAGAAGAAGGACGAGACGATCGCCGTCTACGACTTCGGCGGCGGCACGTTCGACATCTCCATCCTCGAGGTCGGGGAGGGCGTCGTCGAGGTCAAGTCGACCAACGGCGACACCCACCTCGGCGGCGACGACCTCGACCAGCGGGTCCAGGACTGGATCGTGGCCGAGTTCAAGAAGGAGTCGGGCATCGACCTGACCCGGGACAAGATGGCCATCCAGAGGCTCAAGGAGGCCGCCGAGAAGGCCAAGATCGAGCTCTCGACGACCATGGAGACGGAGATCAACCTGCCCTTCGTCACCGCCGACGCCTCGGGGCCCAAGCACCTGCTCATGAAGATGACGCGGGCCAAGCTCGAGCAGCTCTGCGAGGACCTCATCCAGAGGTCGGTCGCGCCGGTCCGCCAGGCCCTGTCCGACGCCGGGCTCAAGCCCGAGGACATCCAGGAGGTCGTCCTCGTCGGCGGCCAGACGCGGATGCCCCGCATCCAGCAGCTCGTCCGCGACCTCTTCGGCCGGGAGCCCCACAAGGGCGTCAACCCGGACGAGGTCGTGGCCGTCGGCGCCGCCATCCAGGGCGCCGTCCTGTCGGGCGAGGTCAAGGACGTCCTCCTCCTCGACGTCACGCCGCTGACCCTGGGCATCGAGACCCTGGGCGGCGTCTTCACCCGCATGATCCCGCGCAACACGACCATTCCCACGAAGAAGACGGAGACCTTCTCCACGGCCTCTGACAACCAGCCGACGGTCGAGATCCATGTCCTCCAGGGCGAGCGCGAGATGGCCGAAGCCAACCGAACCTTGGGCCGGTTCCATCTGGACGGCATCCCGCCGGCCATGCGGGGCGTGCCCAAGATCGAGGTCACCTTCGACATCGACGCCAACGGCATCCTCCACGTCTCGGCCAAGGACACTGGCACGGGCAAGCAGCAGGCCATCACCATCACCGGCCACAGCGGCCTCGACGAGAGGGAGATCAACCGGATGGTCAAGGACGCCGAGAGCCACGCGGAGGAGGACAGGCGCCGACGGGAGACGATCGACGCCAAGAACCACGCCGACCAGCTCGTCTACAGCCTGGAAACGCTCCTGCGGGAGAACAAGGACAAGATCCGCGAGCACGAGGCCGAGGCCGTCCAGAACGAGATCGAGAAGACGAAGAAGGCCATCGCCGCCGACAACCTGGAGGAGATCAAGAAGGCCACGGACTCGCTGTCGCGGGTCTCCCACCGGCTGACGGAGACGCTGTACCAGCAGGCCGGCCAGGCGCAGGCCCCTTCGGGCCAGGCCGGTCCGGAGGCCGGCCCGGCGTCCGGCGGCGACGGGCGAACCGCCTCCCAGGGCGGCGCCGATGACGAGGTCATCGACGCCGAGGTCGTGGACGAGGACAAGAAGAACTGACCGGGCCCCGTGGCCTGGACATCCGGGGGCGGGGCCGGAAGGGCCCGGTCCCGCCGAGGAACGGCCATGGCCAGAGATTATTACGAGACCTTGGGCGTCCCCAAGACGGCCGCGCAGGCCGAGATCAAGAAGGCCTACCGCAAGCTCGCCCGCAAGTACCATCCCGACCTCAATCCCGGCGACAAGTCCGCCGAGGCCAAGTTCAAGGAGATCCAGGAGGCCTACTCCGTCCTGAGCGACCCGGCGAAGCGTACCCAGTACGACCAGTACGGGTTCGCGGGCGAGCGCCCGCCCGCCTCCGGCCCAGGCGGGCCGGCCTCGTCCTCGGGGTTCGAGGGCTTTGATTTCTCCGACTACGGGTCCTCGTCGTTCCGGGACTTCTTCGAGAACCTCTTCGGCGGGGCCGGCGGCCGGGCCGCGGCCGGCCCGGAATCCGCCCCGGAGCGGGGCGAGGACCTCAATTACTCGATGAAGGTCGGCTTCGAGGACGCCCTCCACGGCGTCCAGACGCGGATCCGGCTCAACCGGCTGGCGCCCTGCGGCCGCTGCGGCGGCACGGGCCATGTCTCGGGGAGCGGCTCGCGGGAATGCCCGGCCTGCCATGGGACGGGGCGGACGACCATGCAGCGCGGGTTCATGAAGTTCTCCGGGGTCTGCCCGGCGTGCGGCGGTTCCGGCAAGGCGCCCGGGGCGGTTTGCCCCGAGTGCCGCGGCGAGGGCCTCGTCCAGAAGTCGGAGCTCATCGCCGTGCGCATCCCCGCCGGCGTCGACACGGGCTCCCGGGTCCGCATCCCCGGCCGAGGCAACGGCGGGCGCAACGGCGGGCCGCCCGGGGACCTCTACATCTCGATCGAGGTCGCCCCGCACCCCCGCTTCCGGCGCGAGGGCAGCTCCCTCTTCGTCAAGGTCCCCATCACCGTGCCCGAGGCGACGCTGGGCGCCAAGATCGAGGTCCCGACGCTCGGCGGGAAGACGACCATCCGCGTTCCGCCCGGCACGAAGTCCGGCCAGAAGTTCCGGATCCGCGGGCAAGGCGCTCCCGTGCCCGGGACGAAGGCGCGGGGCGACGAGTTCGTCGAGGTCTCCATCGTCCCGCCGTCCTTCGAGGACCAGAGGGTCCGGGACCTGATGAAGGAGCTGGAGCGTGTCTCTGGACCGAACCCGCGGGGCGAGGAGAGGGGGGACTGAGATGAACAGGAACCGCAAGAGCGCGAAGCCGAAGGACACCCCGCGTCCGTACTACCACATCAGCAGCGTGGCCAAGATGTACGATCTCCACCCCCAGACGCTCCGGCTCTACGAGCGCGAGGGGCTCATCACCCCCTCGCGGAGCGAGGGGAACACCCGGCTCTACTCGGCCGAGGACCTCAAGCGCCTCGAGCTCGTCCTCAACCTCATCCGCGACCTGGGCGTCAACCTGGCGGGGGTCGAGGTCATCCTCAACATGCGCGAGAAGATGGCCCAGATCGAGGCCGAGGTCGGCGATTTCCTGGACTACGTCCGGGACGAGTTCTTCCGCGGCAAGGAGGAGGAGTTCGAGGCGCGGACGAACGCCCTTGTCCGCGTCCGCCCGGGCGGCGTCGTCAAGGTCGAGGGGGAGGAAAGCGGACGATGAGCCCGCGGGACTTCCTGGATTCGAGGAACCTCAAGCACTACCTGGAGGAGATCGGCAAGTTCCCCGCCCTGACGGAGGGAGAGGAGAAGGCGCTCGGCGAGAGGATCCGGAGGGGGGACAAGGCCGCGCTCCAGGACCTCATCCAGGCCAACCTGAAGTTCGTCGTCTCGTACGTCAAGAAGTACCGGGGGATGGGCCTGAGCATGCTCGACCTCATCGACGAGGGGAACGTCGGACTGATCGAGGCGGCCAAGCGCTTCGACCCCTCCCGGAACGTCCGCTTCATCTCCTACGCGGTATGGTGGATCCGCCAGGCCATCGTCCACGCCCTGTCGCAATACTCCCACATCTTCAACATCCCCCAGAAGCTCTCCGACCAGATCTCGCTGATGAAGAAGCGGAAGGCGTCCCTCAAGGCCGAGCTCGGCCGGGAGCCGACGCGGGACGAGGTCGCCAAGGCCATGGGGGTCCCGGAGGCGGACGTCGAGGACCTCGAGCTCCTGCGAGGAGCGGAACGTGTCCCTCAGCGACAAGTGCTACGACGACGACCTCGAGGTCGAGGACCGGGTCAGCGACGGGGAAGCGGAGTCCGTCGAGTACCAGATCATCAAGGCCGCCGCCCAGCACCAGATCCGGGAGATGCTTTCGGTCCTGGATGAAAAAGAGGCACTTGTGATAAAATTGAGGTTCGGGCTGGACGACGACCGGCCGATGACGCTCCAGGAGATCGGGGACAGGCTCCACCTGACCCGGGAGCGGATCCGTCAGATCGAGCAGAAGGCCATGCGCAAGCTCGGCCGGTCGAAAAAGCTCCAGCAGCTCAGAGGTTATCTGAATTGAGCGAACAGCAGGGCGTGTGCGAGCGGTGCCTGGGGACGGGCTGGGTCCTCGAGGACTCGGGCGGGAGCAAGGTCGCCAAGCGCTGCCTCTGCTACAACGACCGCCGGAAGCAGGCCCTCCTCGAACAGGCCAACATCCCCCGGCGCTACCAGAATTGCAGTCTCGACAATTTCGAGGTCCTCAACGATTCCCAAAAGGACGCCCTCAAGATCTCCAAGACAGTTCGTCGAGAACTACCCCGCCCAGGATGTCGGCCTGCTCTTCATCGGCCCCTGCGGGGTGGGGAAGACCCACCTGGCCGTTTCGATCATCCAGGAGCTCGTGACGAAGAAGAACGTCCCCTGCATCTTCTACGACTTCCGCGAGCTCATCCGGGAGATCCAGAGCACCTTCACCCCGGACTCCCTCCTGACGGAGTCCGACGTCCTGGGGCCGGTCTTCCAGTCCGAGGTCCTGGTCCTCGACGAGCTCGGCGCCAAGCGGACGTCGGCCTGGGTCGAGGAGACGGTCTTCTATATCATCAATTACCGCTATAACCACGAAGAAGATGACGATCTTCACGACGAATTACCCCGATGCCGAAGAAGCCAAGAGGAACCGCCGCGATCCCTTCTGAGAAGAAAATGGGCGGGGGACGGGACCATCCGATCAAGACCGGATCGGCGTCGCGGATCGGGGTTCGCCTCGGTCGGATCTACGAGATGTGCAAGGTCGTCGAGATGTGACGGGCGAGGATTTCCGGATAGAGATCAAGCAGGCCGGCTACCGGTTCTAGGGAACTCGTTCCCCGGCTGCCGGAAACCTCGCTCTTGAAGGCGACAACGACCAGACCGTCGGCTTGCGATTTTCCCCGATTTTTGCTAGATTGTCCGGCCTGCTCCTCGGTAGCTCAATCGGCAGAGCGGGTGGCTGTTAACCACTAGGTTGCAGGTTCGAGTCCTGCCCGAGGAGCCATTCTTTTCTCTCATCGCGTGTTCCTGCCAGCGCGAGTCCCTCCCTCCTGCCGGCTTAACCGAGAATTGAGCCGGTCTTAATCGTCCCTTAACCGGTCCCGTCTATTCTATCTGCGAACCATTCGGTTCCCTCCCGAGAAGGCCAAGTCAAGGGGGGTCAAGGTGCACCGGATCTTGGCTCGAAAAACAAGGCGAAAGGAGACAGCAGAATGAAGACGGGACACAAAATCGGCGCGGCTCTCCTCCTGGCGCTGAGCGCTTCGGCGGCGCTCACGGCCCAGACGGCCCCCGCCGCGGCACCAACCCAGACCTTCAGCGCGACGGTCTACATGGATTACAGGTACTTCCTCTCGAACGCCGGCCCCATCACCCTCAAGCCGACCGACCCGACCGTGGCCTACCTCAACAACCAGTTCGTCTTCCGCCGGGCCTACTTCACCTACGAAAACAAGATCAACGATTTCCTGTCGTTCCGCTTCCGGCTCGACGCCGACAACACGGCGAACGTCACCGGCGTCGCCCTCTCCGGCAGCCCGGTCTCGGGCGTCACCCTCACCAAGGACGACAAGCTCCGGCCCTTCATCAAGAACCTCTACGTCCAGTGGTCGGGTTTCCTGCTCCCGGACATGACCCTCCGGGTCGGCATGGAAGAGACCCTGACCTTCAAGATCGCCGAGGACAAGTGGGGCTACCGGAGCGTCGCCAAGACCCTCCTCGACGGTTTCAAGGACATCACGGGCACGGACATCCGAGCCTCGAGCGCGGATATCGGCGCCAGCCTGCAGGGCTCACCGGTCAAGTACCTCCGCTACGGCGTCCAGGTCGTCAACGGAGGGGGCTACTCCCACCTGGAGACCGACAAGTACAAGAAGGTCGAAGGCAATATCCAGCTCATCCCCGTGTCCGGGTTCTCGATCGTCGGGTACATGGATTCCGAGCACCAGCAGTACAAGGCCAACGCCCTCGGTCTGACCAGTCCCAAGGCGTATACCTATAAGCTCGATTCCTACTTCGAAATGGTCAAGGGGCTCGTCCTGGGCGGCGAGTGGTTCACCTATAAAAACGACCTCAACCAGGCCGTCAACCCCGACTCGGAGGCGCAGGGAATCTATAAGACCTCCGGATGGTCGGCCTTCGGCCGCTACGCCCTCATGGACAAGCTCAACGCCTTCGCCCGCTACGACAGCTACGTCCCGAACAGCTTCAACAGGGCCAAGGATATCAAGCTGGCGATCCTCGGCCTCGACTGGGCGCCGCTCCACTCGAGCTTCAAGCTCCAGCCGAACATCTGGATCTACAGCTACAAGGACGGGACCCAGTACAAGGCGACGGCAACGTCCAACAGCGACGTCCAATTCAACCTGACGTTCTTCCTGTCCTTCTAACGGGCTTTGCACAACGATTCCCCTGCCTTCCCCCCGGCGTCCGGGGGGAGCGGGGGAGTCCGAGATAGAACGCATGAAAGAAACGGAGGAATGAAATGAAAAAGACACTCGATCATCACCCTGGCGATCATCGGCCTGGTCACGGCTTTCGCGGCCGCGGCCCCGGCGGGAAAGATGATCCAGATCAAGGGCTCGGACACCCTGGTCAACCTCGTCCAGGTCCTGGCCGAAGAGTACATGGGCAAGAATCCGGGCGTGGCCATCGCGGTCATGGGCGGGGGGTCCGGCACGGGCGTGACCGGCCTCATCAACAAGACCTGCGACATCGCCGACCATTCCCGCGAATGGAAGACGAGCGAGATCAACCAGGCCTGGGAGAAGGGCGTCGCGCCCCGCTTCTTCGTCATCGCCGTCGACGGGTTGAGCATCATCGTCAACGAGAAGAACACGCTCGACAAGCTGACCATGGCCCAGGTCGGCGCCCTCTACCGCGGCGAGATCAAGAACTGGAAGGCCCTCGGCGGGCCCGACAAGCCCGTCTCGCTCTACGGCCGGCAGTCCAACTCCGGCACCTACGTCTTCATGCAGGAGCACGTCCTCGGCAACAAGAACTACTCGACCGACATGAAGGAGATGAACGGCAACGCCCAGATCATCGAGGGCGTCCTCCAGGACGAGGGCGCCGTCGGCTACGTCGGCGTCGGCTATCTCTACGACAAGGACGGGAAGATCCGCGCCGGGCTCAAGATCCTGAACATCTCCAAGGAGCCCAACGGCCAGGCCTACTCCCCGCTGGACAAGGCAAGCCGTGGACACGAAGAAATACCCCGTTTCGCGGCCCCTCTACCAGGCCGTCAACGGCAAGCCGTCCGGCGAGATCGCCAAGTTCCTGCAGTGGGAGACGGGACCGGAGGGCCAGAAGATCGTCGCGCGCGAAGGCTTCTACACCATCGGCGGCGATTACGTGGCCCTGAACGACAAGAGTTTCAAATGAGCTCTTGACGGTTCCCGCGGGGGACCGTAAAGTGATCCTATCGGAAGGGCCCTGGTCGCGCGATGAGAAAGAAGCGGTTCGCCCGCCTCAAGGAATCGGCGATCAGGGCCTTCTTTTTTTCCTCCGGCATCCTGGCCATCCTCGTCCTGCTGGGGATCTTCGCGACACTGCTCTACACGGCCATCCCCGCGTTCAAGGAGATCCGTCTCTCCGAATTCCTCCTGAAGGTTAACTGGGACCCCACCTCGCCGGAAAAAGCCGAGTACGGCATCCTGTCCATGATCGTCAGCACGCTCATGGTGACCGGCGGGGCCCTCCTGCTGGCCGTCCCCATCGGGATCGGCGTCGCCGCCTACCTTTCGGATGTCGCCCACTGGCGGGTCCGGGAGATCGTCAAGCCCATCGTCGAGATCCTGGCCGCCATCCCCTCGGTCGTCGTCGGGTTCCTGGGCATCGTCCTCCTCGGCCCCGCCATCGCCAAGATCTTCCATATCGGCAACGGCCTGAACGCCCTCAACGGCAGCATCCTCCTGGCCATCATGTCCCTGCCGACCATCATCAGCATCTCCGAGGACTCGCTGAACGCCGTTCCCGCCGCCTACAATGAGGCCTCCCTGGCGCTCGGGGCCTCCCGGTGGCAGACGCTCTTCAGGGTGAAGGTCCCGGCCGCCCTGTCCGGGATCATCGCCGCCTGCATGCTCGGCATGGGCCGGGCCATCGGGGAGACCATGACCGTCCTCATGGCCACGGGGAATGCCCGCAGCTTCCCGCACGGCTTCCTGAGCTCGGTCCGGACCATGACCGCCAATATCGCCATCGAGCTCGGCGAAGTCCCTTATTATACAACGCACTATTACGCGCTCTTCGCCATCGGCCTCGTCCTGTTCGTCATGACCTTCATCGTCAACATGGCCGCCGACATCATCCTCCACAAATACCAGGAGCGGGAGCAGTGAAACAGGCCTCGCGGAGAAGGATCGCCCAGGCCGTCGGCTTCTTCTCGCTCCGCGTCTGCCTCTATCTTGTCCTGGCCGTCCTCCTCCTCTTCCTCTACGACATCGGGCGCAAGGGCGGTGGCACGATCAGCTGGGAGTTCCTGAGCCAGGCCCCTCGCAAGGGGATGACGCAGGGCGGGATCTTCCCGGCCATTTTCGGGACGTTCCTCGTGACCCTCATCACGGGCATCCTGGCCGTGCCCCTGGGCATGTGCGCCGCGATCTATCTCAACGAGTACGCGACCCAGGGCCGCCTGACCCGCCTCATCCGGCTGTCCATCCGGAACCTGTCCGGAGTGCCGTCCATCGTCTATGGCCTGTTCGGCGTCATCCTGTTCGTCAACATCATGCGCTTCGGGACGTCCGTCCTCTCGGCCGGCCTCACGCTGGGTCTCATGACGCTTCCCTGGACCATCACGGCCAGCGAGGAAGCGCTGAAGACCGTCCCCAATTCCTACCGGGAGGGCTCGCTCGCGCTCGGGGCGACCAAGTGGCAGTCGATCCGGACCAACGTCCTGCCCTACGCCGTTCCGGGCATGCTGACGGGGACCGTCCTGGGGCTGGCCAGGGCGGCCGGAGAGACGGCGCCCATCCTCTTCACCGGGGCCGCGTTCTTCCTGCCCTATCTTCCGAAGTCCCTGGGAGATCAGTTCATGGCGCTCCCTTACCATCTTTACATCATGGCCACCCAGCATCATCAGATCGAACAGGTCCGGCCCATCGCCTACGGGACAGCCCTCGTCCTGATCCTCCTGGTGCTGGGCATGAACATGACGGCCGTCGTCATCAGGTTCAGGCTGCGAAGGAAACGGCGATGAGCGACGGAACGAATCCCGCCAAGATCGAGACCGAGAAATCTCGACTTCTATTATGGACAGGCCCGGGCCCTGAAGAGCGTCACCCTGTCCTGCCCGGAGAACCGGGTCACGGCCATCATCGGGCCGTCCGGCTGCGGCAAGTCGACCTTCATCCGGACCCTCAACCGGATGAACGACATCGTCGCCGGGACCCGCCTCGGCGGGGAGATCCTGCTGGACGGCAAGAACATCCATGATCCCGACGTGGACGTCGTCGAGCTCCGGCGCCGGGTCGGCATGGTCTTCCAGAAACCCAATCCCTTCCCCAAGTCGATCTTCGACAACATCGCTTACGGGCTCCGCATCGCCGGGATGAGAGACCGCCGGAAGCTGGAGGAGGTCGTGGAGAAGAGCCTTCGGGGGTCGGCCCTCTGGGAGGAGGTCAAGGACAGGCTCGAGGAGAACGCCTTCGCCCTCTCCGGAGGGCAGCAGCAGCGGCTGTGCATCGCCCGCTCCCTGGCCGTCGAGCCCGAGGTCGTCCTCTTCGACGAGCCCTGCTCGGCCATCGACCCCATCGCCACGGCCAAGATCGAGGACTTGATTCACGAGCTCAAGAAACGCTACACTGTCGTCATCGTGACGCACAACATGCAGCAGGCGGCCCGCGTCTCCGACTTCACCGCTTTCATGATGCTCGGGGAGCTCATCGAGCACGACGCGACGGAGAAGATCTTCACCAACCCCGCCAGCAAGCTGACCGAGGATTACATCACCGGCCGGTTCGGGTGACCTGGGCGGGAGCGGCGCCGAGGAGGACCGATGTCGAAACCCGAACGCCCCTTCGACGAGGAGCTCAAGGACCTCAAGGAGAAGCTCCTGGAGATGGCCTCGCGCGCCGAGGAGCAGATCGGGCTGGCCGTGCGCAGCCTCAAGGACCGCGAGCAGGCCATGGCCTGCCAGGTCCTGGACAGGGAAGAGGCCATCAACCGCCTCGACATCGAGGTCGACGAGATGACCATGCGCATGCTGGCCCTCCGCCAGCCGATGGCGGCGGACCTCCGCTTCATCACCGCGGCCATGAAGATCTCGAGCGACCTTGAGCGGATCGGGGACCTGGCCGTCAACATCGCCGAGCGGACCCTCGAGCTCCTCAAGTACCCGCAGCTCAAGCCCCTCATCGACATCCCCCGGATGACGGAGATGGTCCAGGCCATGGTCCGCGACGCCCTGACGGCCTTCGTCAACGGGGACGCCGAGCTGGCCCGGGACGTCTGCCGGCGGGACGATGCGGTCGACCAGCTGAACAACCAGGTCTTCCGCGAGCTCCTGACCTACATGATGGAGGACCCGGAAACGATCCACCCGGGCGGTCGACCTCATCCTCGTCGGCCGCCACCTCGAACGGATCGCCGACCACGCCACGAACATCGGCGAGGACGTCATCTACATGGTCAAGGGCAAGACCATCAAGCACCACATCGAGGAGGGCCGGTTCACCGGCCTCAAGGGCTGCCCGCCGGCCGGCGCCGAAGACCTGAAGGGGCCGGGCGGCCTCAGCTCATCTTCCGGATCCGGACCTCGATCCCCTTCTCGCCCCTGGAGGAGTCCGACGAGCTTGGACGTGTCCGTGTCGCCGATAATGGTAGGGATAGAGGATCGCCGGCCGGAAGGCCCTGGCGGCGTCGGCGACCATCTCGGGGCTCATCGTGTAGGGGAGGTTCATGGGCAGGAACGCGACGTCGATGGCCTTGAGGGCCTTCATCTCCGGCGTGTTCTCCGTGTCGCCGGCGATATAGATCCGCTTGCCGCCGAGGGTGATGATGTAGCCGTTCCCGGCGCCCTTGGGATGGAACGGCGCCCCGTCCGGCCGCTTGTTGAGCGATGTTGTAAGCCGCGACGGCCTCGATCGTCCAGCCCGAGGGCCGTCGTCGACTCGCCGTTGCCGATGATGACGGCCCCCTTGATCTTGCCGGCGCACGCCCGCGCCGCCACGATGACCGTGCCCGGCTTGAGGATCGCCTGCAGGGCCTTGGGGTCCAAATGATCGTAATGGTCGTGGGTGACGAGGACAAGGTCTGCCTTGGGCAGCTGGCCGTAGTCGGCGACCTGGCCGAAGGGGTCGACCTGGATGACTTTGCCGCCGAAGGTCATTATGAGCGAGGCGTGCCCGAGGAACGTGATCCTGAGCTCGCCCTGCGGGGTTGGGATCGCATCCTCCTCGTATTTTAGCGTCGAAGCCGCCGCGACCCCAAAAAGCGTGATCATCAAGGCCAAAAGAACTCTTGTCATCGGGTCCCTCCTGATCTTCTTCCCATTATAGTCCCGGCACGGGGGGCGGGCAACGTCGGCGCGAAATCAGGAGAGCCAGGCGTGCATGGCCATGATGGCGCTCGCCGCAGCCGCGGCGAAGCTCAGGGCGGCGAGCCGGGGGAATCCGGCGATCTTCCGGTAGGATCTGACGATCTCGTCGAGCATGACCAGAGACCATCCGACGGAAAAAGTGAGCGTCACCCCGGTCAGGCGGCCGAAAAGAAGGCCGTGGAGCTGCCCGGCCGCACCGCCGGTTTCGCCCCCGCAGGCGATGATGAGTGCCATGGCCGGGATCCCGAAGCTGATGATCGCCCCCGCCACTCGGGACCTCTGGGGCAGTCCACTCCTCGAGCGAGGGAAGGGGTCCGGCTTTCGGACGGAAGTCCCGAAGGGGGAACTCGTGGCCGCAGGCACGGTTTCTGACATCGCTCCCGATTCTCATTCTAGAATAAGATCCTTAAGAAATGATGAAGATCCCGTTAATTTTCGGTAAAGGAGTCGGGGCGAAAAATCCCTATGGCAATCCGCCGGATTTTTCCTATAATACCCGATGAGAGGTGAGCCCATGGCGCCGCTGATCGCCGCCCTCGACGATGAAGCCGACATCCTCGAGCTGCTCCGCGTCAACCTCCAGAAGGCCGGCTTCCGCTTCGAAGGGTTCCAGGACGCGGATGGCGTTCTACCGCTTCCTGCGGCGGGAGAAGCCGGACCTCATCCTCCTCGACCTCATGCTGCCCGATATCGACGGCCTGGATGTCTGCCGGTACCTCCGGAAGAGCGAAGGCCTGAGCGACGTCCCGGTCATCATGCTCACGGCCCGCGGCGACGAGTCGGACAAGGTCCTCGGCCTGGGGCTGGGCGCCGACGACTATGTCACCAAGCCCTTTTCCGTCAAGGAGCTCGTCGCCCGCGTCCAGGCGGTCCTCAGGCGCCGCGAACAGCGGGACGACGGCCCGGCAGATCTCCGTGGGACCCCTCGTGATCGACCTGGATAAGCATGAGGTCACGCGCGACGGGGAGAGGGTCGACCTGACCGCCACCGAATTCAAGATCCTCCAGCTCCTGGCCTCGCGGCGAGGGCGGGTCTTCACGCGCGACCAGATCCTGGACCACCTCTGGGGGCACGAGAAGGCCGTCGTGGACCGGACGATCGACGTCCACATCCGGAACCTCAGGGAGAAGCTGGGCCCGGCGGCGGAGCTCATCAAGAACGTCCGGGGCGTCGGCTACAAGGTCGAAGAATGAAGCATTCCATCTTTCTGCGGATCTTCCTCGGTCTATGCGGCCATCGTCCTCTTCCTGGCCGGCGCCGTGGCCGTGCTGGCTCCCGGGCCGATGAAGCGGCACTATATCATCCAGGAGAGGCCACGCATCTCGAGCATCTCGCCGCGCTCCTCGAGGGCCAGGTCGGCGCCTCTCTCGACGGGCGGCGGCGGCCGGGACGCCTCGAGGATTATGTCAAGGACATCGGCCGGAAGACGTCCACCCGGATCACCGTCATCCGGCCGGACGGCACGGTCCTGGCGGATTCCGAGACGGAGCCGGCGGGGATGGAGAACCATCTCTACCGGCCGGAGATCTTCGCCGCGCTCCAGGGCGAGAAGCAGATGGCCATCCGCCGAGCCCGACCCTCAAGCGGGACATGATGTACATGGCCTTCCCGCTCCGGTCGGGACGGCAAGGTCATCGGGGCCCTCCGCCTGAGCCTGTTCATGACCGACCTCGACGCCCTCTTCGGCCGCCTCCGGACGGACCTCCTCAGGGTCCTCGGCCTGGTCACGCTCGTGGCCCTGGCGGCGGCGTTCCTGTTCTCGCGGTCGATCTCGCGTCCGCTCCGGGAGTTCATCGACGCCTCGGCCCGGGTCGCCGGCGGCGACTTCGGGGTCAAGGTCTCCCTGCGCCACCAGGGAGAGTTCAAGAAGTACGCCCGGAGCTTCAATGCGATGACGGAGAACCTCGCAGGGATGTTCCGCCAGGTCCGGGTCCAGACCGACGAGCTCAACAGCATCCTGGCCTCCATCAAGGACGGCCTCTGTGTCCTCGACGCGGGCGGCCGGATCGTCCTCTGCAACGCCGGCTTCCGCGCCATCGCCGGCCCGGTCGCGGCCGAGGGGAAGTACTACTGGGAGGTCATCCGCAGCTCCAAGTTGGCCGAGGTCATCAAGGGCTCGACGGGCGCCCGCCGCGCCGTCGTCGCGAGGAGATCGGCCTGGGCGACCGCGTCTATGCCTCGAGCATCACCCCGCTCCCCTCCGACGACCGCTTCGTCGTCATGCTCCGGGACATCACGGAGTTCAGGCGCCTGGAGAAGATCAAGAAGGACTTCGTCGTCAACGTCTCCCACGAGCTCAAGACGCCGCTCGCGGCCATCAAGGGCTTCGTCGAGACGATGGAGCCGTCGATCGGGGCGGACAACCGCGGCTATCTCGAGATCGTCAAGCGCAACACGGACCGGCTGATCGCCATCGTCGAGGACCTCATCGTCCTGTCGCGGCTCGAGGACCAGGGCACGGCCGTCAGGAAGGAGAAGGTCGACGTCCGAGCCCTGGCCGCGAACGTCCTCAAGCTCTTCGAGAAGGCGGCCGCGGCAAAGGGGCTGGAAGTCTCGGTCGAGGCCGACGCGGGGCCTGCCGCCCGTCAACGCCGACCCCTACGAGATCGAGCGCCTGCTCATCAACCTCGTCGACAACGCCGTCAAGTACACCGACAAGGGCCGCGTCCTCGTCCGGCTCCGCTCCGACGGCAAGGCGCTGACGATCGAGGTCGCGGACACCGGGATCGGCATCGCCTCCGACGACATCCCCCACATCTTCGAACGGTTCTACGTCGTCGACAA
Organism: Candidatus Aminicenantota bacterium; assembly: GCA_963805045.1. Taxonomy (GTDB): domain Bacteria; phylum Acidobacteriota; class Aminicenantia; order Aminicenantales; family Saccharicenantaceae; genus DATKJS01. The sequence continues at coordinate 44,380 of CAWDTC010000056.1, read as the reverse complement.
GTCGCGGTCGAAAAAGCTCGGCGGGACGGGGCTCGGCCTGTCCATCGTCAAGCACATCGTCCAGGCCCATCAGGGGACGATCTCGGTCGACAGCCGGCCGGGGGAGGGGACGACCTTCACCGTCTCGCTCCCGCTCTCCTGAGTCCGGCCCGGCACCCGGAGGAGGCCCCGCAGGAGCGGCCGCCGGACCCTGCCCCCCCCTTTTTGAGGACAGGGGAGCGTCTGGTATAATGAACATTCCGCTGTCCGAGAGTCACCCCTTGAGCGCGACATTGAAATTCTTCGAGAGCGGGCTCCAGATCGGCGCCCTGCTGTTCATGGCCGTCGTCTATGTCGTCCGCCTCGGCTGGATCCTGCGCTTCCGGTCGCGGCGGGAGCGGACGTTCCCGGCCGGCCGCGAGGCGGCGGGCATCGGCTATTCCCTGATGAACGTGGCCATGCCCTGGGCCATGGAATCGACGCGGAAGAAGCCCTGGCTCTACGCCCAGTTCGTGGTCTTCCATCTGGGCGTCGTGGCGGCCATCGCCGCGACCTTCATCATCCCGTACCGTCCCGGCCTGTTCGAGGTCCGGCCCGTCGCCCGGGCGTTCCAGGCGATCATGGCCGCGGCCTTCTTCGTCGGCCTCCTGCGGCTCGTCCGGCGGCTGAGGGAGCCGACCCTCCGGCTCGTCAGCTCGGCCGACGATTATCTTTCGCTGGCCCTGATGATCGTCTTCTTCGCGGCCGGGGTCCTGGCCGTTCCCAACAGGTTCCGGACCGCCGAATGGACGCTCCTCCTCTTCTTCGGCCTGACGGCCTTTTTCCTGGTCTACGTGCCGTTCTCGAAGATCTGCCACTATCTCTACTACCCGTTCACCCGCTATTTCCTGGGCCGGACCATGGGCCACCGGGGCGTGCTGCCGCCGCGGGCGAAGGCGGACGGCCGGCCGGAGGCGAGACGCCCGGTGAAGCGCAGGAAGTCCGTCCCCTCGGGGATCATCGATTCTCCCCTCGAGACGAAGTCGCAGCGCGCGGCCGCGAAGGCGGGCGTCCCGTCGCGTCGTCGACGGCCGGCTGCGGTCCTACGACCCGGCGGCGGACAACGTCGCGGCCTTCCTCCGGCTGCTCGGCGAGCGCATGACCCGGGACCTGGCCGTGTCCATGACCGGCTGCGTCCACTGCGGCCTCTGTGCCGAATCGTGCCACTACTTCCTGTCCCGCCCCGACGACCCGACCATGACGCCGGTCTACAAGGCCGACCAGATCCGGCGCATCTTCAAGAGGCACCTGGACTGGACGGGCCGGATCGCGCCCTGGTGGGTCCACGCCGGCTCGCCCCGGAACGACGAGGACCTCAACCGGCTGAAGAACATCGTCTTCGGCGCCTGCAGCGCCTGCCGCCGCTGCACCCTCAACTGCCCCATGGGCGTGGACACGGCGACTCCTCGTCCGCTTCACCCGCGGCCTGCTGACCGAGCTCGGCATCGTCCCCGAGGGCGTCTTCAACGTCAGCCGGGACGAGTGGGAGACGGGGAACCAGATGGCCGTGACCGAGGAGGAATACCTCGACACGCTCGAGTGGATGGCAGGAGGAGGTCCGGACCGAGCTGGGCGACCCGGGCGTCGCGATCCCCGTGGACCGGATGGACTGCGACGTCCTCTACACGATCAATCCCAGGGAGATCAAGTTCGATCCGCGCTCGATCGCCAACGCGGCCAAGGTCTTCCATGTCGGCCGGGGAAAGGTGGACGCTGCCGAAATGGGGCTGGGACCAGACGAACTTCGGCCTCTTCTCCGGGGACGACCGGCTCGGGGCCTACGTCGCCAGGAACGTCTACGAGGCCGCGGAACGGCTGCGGGCCGAAGAGGATCGTCATCTCCGAGTGCGGCCACGGCTACCGGTCGACGCGCTGGGAGGGCTACAACTGGGCGGGGTCGACCAGAAGCTCCCGACGGAGTCGGTCGTCGTGACGCTCGAGAGGTACCTCCGGGAGGGCCGCATCCGGGTCGACCCCTCCAGGAACGCCGAGCCGGTGACGTTCCATGATTCGTGCAACATCGCCCGCTCGGGCGACCTCGTCGAGGAGCCGCGCCGGGTCCTCGCGCGCGGTCTGCGCGGATTTCCGCGAGATGCACCCGAACCGGCCGGGAGAATTTCTGCTGCACGGGCGGCGGCGGGCTGCTGTCCATGGCCGAGTACCGGCCGCTCCGGCTCGAAGCGGCCAAGATCAAGGCCGAGCAGCTCAAGGCCACGGGGGCGAAGCTCGTCTGCACGATGTGCCACAACTGCATCGACGGGCTGAACGACGTCATCAAGCACTACGGGCTGGACATGAGGGTCGTCCAGGTCCTGGACCTCGTCGCGAACGCTCTCGTCGCCCCCGCCTTCGACCGTCAAACCCGAAGAAGAGACGAGATACTCACCCCGGAGGATAAAGACCATGCCCTACATCGGACAGGACGAAAAGAAAGTCGAAGTCAACGAGGAGGGCTTTCTGGCCCACCCCGAGGAATGGGACGAAGAGACGGCGCGCCTCCTGGCCAAAGCCGAGGAGGGCCTGGCCGAGATGTCCGTCGAACACTGGGCGGTCGTGAACTATATCCGCGGCTATTACGTGGAGAAGGGGCTGGCCCCGATGGTCCGGAAGATCTGCCAGACGACGGGATTTCCCCTCCGCCGCATCTACGAGCTCTTCCCCTCGGGCCCGGCCAAGGGGGCCTGCAAGGTCGCCGGCCTGCCCAAGCCCGACGGCTGCGTCTGAGGCGCCGGCGGGACGCCCCCCGGCGGCGAAGCCTCAGGCCTTCCTCTTCTTCAGCGCGGCGATCTCGCCCACGGCCTTGACCGCCGCGGCGATGTCCTCTTCCGTGTTGAAGGGGCCGATACCGAAGCGGACGGCGCCGTGGACCTTGTCCGTCCCGAGCTGCTCGTGGACCAGCGGCGCGCAGTGGAGGCCCGTCCGGCAGGCGATGTTGTGGTCGACGTCGAGCATCGTCCCGACGTCGGCGGCTTCCATGCCGTCCACGTTGAAGGCCAGGACGCTGATGTGGTCCGCCAGGTCCTCCAGGCAGTAGAGCGTCACGCCCGGGATGCCGCGAAGTCCGTCCCGGAGCATCCGCGTCAGCCTGAGCTCCTGCTCGTGGATGGCCTGCGGGCCCCTGGCCAGGATCCACTTCAGGCCGGCGTTGAGCCCGGCGATGCCGACGACGTTGGGCGTCCCGTACTCCAGGCGGTAGGGATATTCGTCGAGGTGCGTCCTGACGGCGGAGCGGACGCCCGTGCCGCCCGCCCGCGTGTGACGGATCTCGATGCCCTCCCGGACGTACAGCCCGCCGATGCCCGTCGGCCCGAGGAGCGACTTGTGGCCGGTGAAGGCCACGACGTCCAGGCACTGGTCCTCCATGTCGATCGGGACCTTGCCGGCGGACTGCGAGGCGTCGATGGCGAAGGGGATGCCGGCCTCGCGGCACAGGCGGCCGATCTCCCGGATGGGCTGGACCGTGCCGATGACGTTCGAGGCGTGGTTGACGACGACCAGACGCGTCTTCGGCCGGAACCGCTTCCGGACCTCGGCGGGGTCGACGAAGCCGGCGGCGTCGAACGGGACGTAGTCGACGTCGACCCCGGCCAAGCTCTGGTGATAGAGCGGGCGCAGGACGGAGTTGTGCTCGATCGTCGTCGTGATGGCGTGGTCGCCCGGCTTGAGCATGCCGAAGATGACGAGGTTGAGGGCGTCGGTCGAGTTGTAGGAAAAACACAGGCGGTTGGGGTCGGTGCCGTTGAAGAACTCAGTCAGCATCTTCCGCGTCGTCTCGACGACCTCGCCGGCCTCCAGGCAGAGGTCGTATCCGGAACGGCCGGGATTGACGCCGAAGTTCCGGTAGAAATAATCCATGTACGCATAGACTTCTTCCGGTTTGGGGAAGGACGTCGCGCCGTTGTCCAGGTAGATGAGCTTGTTCAAGAACGCCTCCTCGGTCGGTCAGGCCCGCATCGTCGTTCCAAAGGAACCCCATGGTAAACAAACGGACCGGCAAAATCAATCCTCGGCCGCGGCGGGAAGGCTCCGCGGGGCCCGGGTCGGAGCGGGCGGGCTTGCCTTCGGAGCCGAGCTGGCTAGAATGGAGGAGGGGACGGACATGAACGGCCAGAGCACATGCCCCGGCGGCGCCTGCCGCCGAAAGAGAATGACCTACTTCCTGAGCCTCGGCAGCAACCTCGGCGAAAAGCGCCGGAACCTCGAGCGGGCCCGGCGCCGGCTCGGGCGGGCGGGCGTCGAGGTCCGGCGGGCCTCGTCGGTCTACAGGACCGAGCCCGTCGACTTTGTCGACCAGCCCTGGTTCCTCAACCAGGTCCTCGAGGTCCGGACCGACCGCACGCCCCAGGAGCTCCTGGAGCTGGCCAAGGCGGTCGAACACGCGCTCAAGCGCGCCCCGGCGGGGGAGAAGGGGCCGCGGACGATCGATATCGATATCCTGCTTGCCGGGGAGACGGTCATCGAGAGCCCCGCCCTGACCGTGCCGCACCCGCGGCTGGCCCTGCGGAATTTCGTCCTCGTCCCGCTCGCCGAGATCGCCCCCGGGGCCGTCCATCCGGTCCTGCGGAAGACGGTCCGCGAACTGGCCCGGGAATCTCCGGACCGGGCCGCGGTCGTTCGCGACGGGCCGCGGCCGCCGCGAAGGCGGTGAATGCCGGGGCGCCTCAAAAGGCGTTCTCGAAGTGCTCCACGGCCGTGTCGCCCCGGCCGCCGGGCCCGATGGAGATGACGTCGAAACGGCAGGGGACGTCCCCGAGCCTGCGCACCATGAGGTAGCCTTCGGCCACTTTCCGGATCTGCCTCTGCTTGGCCGGAGTGACCGCCTCCTCCGGCCGGCCGAAGCCCGTGCCGGTGCGCATCTTGACCTCGACGAAGACGAGGGTCGGGCCGATCGCGGGCGATGATGTCGATCTCGCCGCGGAGGAAGTGGAAGCCGGTTTCGACGATCTTGTATTTCTTTCGCCGGAGATGGTCCAGGGCGATCCCCTCGCCGGTCCGTCCGACGGACTGAGTCGTCACCCGAAAGCCGGACAATTTTCCCCCTCGCTCGAATCGCGGGGGCCCGGCGGTCGCCGCCGCCCGGGTCATGAGCTTGGACGGCGGGACCCGCTTCCAGCGCACGCCGTCCTTGGTGTCCTCGAGGAGGATGCCGCGGGCGAGGAGCTCCTTCCGGATCTCGTCGGCGCGCCTGTAGTCTTTCGCGGCCCGGGCCTGTTGCCGCTCGTCGATGAGCTTCTGGATGGATGTCGTCGACATCTCCGGAGACGTCGACCTTGAGTATCACATGACCGGAGGCTTGCGTTTGATAACCCGAATCGGGTTTCAGATAAACGGACGTCGGCTCGATCTTCAGGATCCTGTCGTCGAGGTCCCCGACGAAGCCCGTCAGCGCCTGCGCGTCGGATCCCGACAGCCCTTTTTTGGCCGCCAGGCTGTTCGCCTTTTCGATGAGGCGGAAGAGCGCGGCCAGCGATTCCGAGATGTTGAGGTCGTCCTCGAGCCCGGCGACGAACTCCGCGCGGGCCGTCTCGATCGAACCCGCCACTTCGGCGCCGACCGCGCCCCCGCCCTTCATGCCCCTGAGGTCGACGAGGAAGTCGCGGATCCGGTTGCGGCCCGCCCGCGCCTGGTCGAGGGCCTCGAAGGTGAAATTGAGCATCTTCCGGTAATGCGTGGAGAGGAGGAGGAACCGGACCTCGCGCGGGTCGTACCCCCGGGCCAGGATGTCGCCGAGGACGTAGAAGTTCCCCTTGGACTTGGACATCTTCTCGCCGTCGACGACGAGGTGGTGGCAGTGGAGCCAGTAGTCCACGAACTTGACGCCGTTCGCCGCCTCGGACTGGGCGATCTCGTTCTCGTGGTGGGGGAAGATGTTGTCGACGCCGCCGCAGTGGATGTCGAAGGTCGGGCCCAGGTATTTCTTGCTCATGGCCGAGCACTCGATGTGCCAGCCCGGTCGGCCCCGCCCGACCTCCGTGTCCCAGAACGGCTCGCCCTCCTTGGCCGCCTTCCAGAGGGCGAAGTCGTGGACGCTCTCCTTGTCGTACTCGTCGGCGTCGCCGCGGCTGCCCGGCCGGCGGTCCTCGAGGTTGATCTTGGACAGCCGGCCGTAGGACGGGAACTTGTCGATGGCGAAATAGACGGAGCCGTCCTTCTCGTAGGCGAAGCCCTTCTCGAGGAGGGTCCGGATGAGGGCGACCATCTCCGGGACGTGCTCCGTGGCCCGGGGGTAATGGTCGGCGGGCAGGATGTTCAGGAGGTCGCGCTCGGCCATGAAGGCGGTGACATATTTTTCGGTGTAGCGCTTGAGCTCCTCCACCGAGCGGGCCCTGGAGTCGCGGATCGTCTTGTCGTCGACGTCGGTGAGGTTCATGACGTGGGTGACCCTGAAGCCGCGGAACAGTCAGGAACCGCTTGAGGAGGTCCTCGAAAACGTAGGCCCGCCAGTTGCCGATGTGCGGGTAGTCGTAGACCGTCGGGCCGCAGGTATAGAGCCCGACCTCGCCCGCTCGGAGGGGACGGAACTCCTCGAGGGCGCCGCCGAGCGTGTTGTGGAGCCGGATCATCAGCGCCATTATGGAAACTCGTGCCGCGGGAGTCAACCGTTTTTCTTTTCTCCCCCTGGGAAAAGACGCACGCGGCCGCCCGGCCGTCTCACGCGGCCGGTCCTTCAAAGGGGGAGGGGGGGCCCGGTGGGACGCGGCCAAAAGAGACCGGGAAGAGGTCCTCTGACCCGGGCCGGCCCAGGTTGACCCCCTCCGCCCGTTGTGAAATAATACCGTTTCCAACGCACTCCTGAATGATTAAGGCGCCATCATGACCACCAAGATCGGCATCCGGCGGGAAGACATCAACAAGTGGGAAAAGCGCGTGCCCCTCATCCCGTCGCACGCCCGCGAGCTCGCCGAGAGGCACGCCATCGAGTTCGTCGTCCAGCCGTCCAAGATCCGCGTCTTCGCGGACGACGACTACCGGCTCTCGGGCATCCCCGTCCGGGAGGACCTATCGCCGTGCCCCATCATCATCGCCCTGAAGGAGATCCCCGTCGAGCGGCTGGAGAAAGGCAAGGCCTACGTCTTCTTCTCCCATACGGCCAAGGGCCAGAGCCAGAACATGCCCATGCTGAAGGAAATGATGGAGATGGGGTGTTCCGTCATCGATTACGAGAAGATGGTCGATGACAAGGGCCGGCGGGTCCTGTACTTCGGCAACTACGCGGGCCACGCCGGCATGGTCGACACCCTCTGGGCGCTCGGCCGGCGGCTGGCCGCCGAGGGCGTCCAGAACCCCTTCACCCTCCTCCGTCCGACGCACGAATACAAGAGCCTGGTGGATGTCAAGGAGGCGGTCGGCCGCGTCGCCTGGAAGATCGTCCGGGAGGGGCTGCCGGGGGGCCTCGACCCGTTCGTCGTCGGCTTTTTCGGCTACGGCCACGTCTCGGAGGGGGCCCAGGAGATCTTCGACATCCTGCCGACCGAGACCGTCCGGCCGCGCGACCTCGCGGGACTCTTCGGGCGCCGCGCCGCGTCGCCCCGCACGCTCTTCAAGGTCGTCTTCAAGGAGGAGGACCTGGTCGAGCCCGTCGAGCCGGGCCGCCCGTTCGACCTCCAGGACTACTACAAGAATCCCGGCCGCTACCGTCCGGTGGCCGACCGGATGGTCCCTTACCTGACGGCCCTGGTCAACGGCATCTACTGGACCCCCCAGTACCCCAAGTTCGTGACGAAGGCCTTCCTGAAGGAGCTCTACGGCGGCCCGGCCCGCCCGCGGCTCAGGGTCATCGGCGACATCACCTGCGACATCGGGGGTTCGATCGAGAGCACCGTGGAGCCGACGGACTCGGAGAACCCCGTCTACGTCTACGACCCCATCGAGGACAAGGCGGTCTACGGCGTCGAGGGGCGGGGCCCGGTCGTCCTGGCCGTTTACAACCTGCCGGCCGAGCTGCCGCTCGAATCGTCCACGTATTTCAGCTCCGGCCTCAAGGAATACGTCCCGGCCATCGCCGCCGCCGATTTCGGCGGCACTTTCGCCGGCTGCGGCCTGCCGGACGTCGTCCGCCGGGCCGTCATCCTCTACCGGGGGGAGCTGACCCCCGATTTCGCCTATCTGAGGCGATACATCGCCTGATATCTCCTGGGAGGACGCCATGAGAAAAGTGCTCGTCTGCGGGGCGGGACTGGTGGCCGGTCCCCTCGTCAAGTACCTGCTTGGCCGGCCGGATTACACGGTGACCGTGGCCGATGTCGAGGTCGACCGGGCCAAGAAGGTCGTCGCCGGCCACCCGCGCGGCGAGGCCAAGGCCCTCTCCGTCGAGGACCGGGCGGCCCTGGCGGCCGAGATCGGCCGGGCCGACATCGTCGTCAGCATGGTCCCGTACACGTTCCACCCCGTCATCGCCGCGGCGGCGATCGAGGCCGGCCGGAGCGTCGTGACCGCGTCCTACGTGAGCCCCGGCATGAGGGAGCTCGACGGCCGGGCCAAAGAGCGCGGCGTCGTCATCCTCAACGAGCTCGGCCTCGACCCGGGCATCGACCACATGGAAGCCATGAGGGTCATCCGGGACGTCCACGCCGAGGGCGGCCGCGTCGTCGGCTTCACCTCCTATTGCGGCGGACTGCCGGCGCCCGAGGCCAACACCAATCCCTTCGGCTACAAGTTCTCCTGGAGCCCGAAGGGGGTCCTGCTGGCCTCGAAGAACCAGGCCAAGTTCCTCAAGAACGGCGAGGTCGTCGTCATCCCGGCGGCGCGGCTCTTCGCGGCGCCGGAGACGATCGCCATCCCCGGGCTCGGGGAATTCGAAGGCTACCCGAACCGGGACTCCGCTTCCTACCGCGAGATCTACGGCATCCCCGAGGCCACGGACGTCCTGAGAGGGACCCTGCGCTACGCGGGCTGGTGCCGGACGCTGATGAAGATGGGCGAGCTCGGGCTGCTCGAGGACGCTCCGGCCAGGGAATGGAAGGGCGTCACGTACCGGGGGCTTCTCGGGGAGCTGGCCCGGGTCTCGGGGGAGGCGGACGTCAAGGCCGCCGTGGCCCGCCGGCTGGGCCTCGAGCCGGGCTCGGACGTCATCGCCAGCCTGGACTGGCTCGGCCTCTTCGCCGACGAGCCGATCCCCCTGGCCAAGGGCTCCATCCTCGACGTCCTGGCGCTGAGGATGGTCGAACGCCTCGCCTACGCCCCGGGGGAGAGGGACATGGTCATCCTGCAGCACGAGTTCGCCGTCGTGAAACGGGACGGCCGCCGGGAGAAGATCACCTCGTCCCTCATCGACTTCGGCATCCCGCACGGCGACTCCTCGATGTCCCGGATGGTCGGCCTGCCGGCGGCGATCGGCGCCCGCATGATCCTCGAGGGGCGGATCCGGGAGACGGGCGTCATCGTGCCCGTGACGCCGGACATCTACAACCCGATCCTTGACGAGCTGGCCGGGGCCGGCATCCGCTTCCGCGAAGAGCGGCAGCCCCTTTGACGTTCGCGGCCCGCCGCCGGCCGTCGAGGGTGGAGCGTCAGATGAAAAGAAAACCCTATGTCGCCGGGAGCTTCTATCCCGGAGAAAGGGTCGCGCTCCTCGAGACGATCGAGGGGATGACGGACCGCGGCGCGGCCAGGCGGAAGGCCCTGGCCGTCGTCGTCCCCCATGCCGGCTACGAATATTCGGGGCCGGTCGCGGGCGCCGTCTTCTCGTCGGTCGAGGTGCCGGCGACGGCCGTCATCCTCGGCCCGGCCCACCGCGAGGTCGGCTCGCTCCTCGCCGTGCAGCGGGAGGGGAGCTGGCTGACGCCGCTCGGCGAATCCCCCGTCCAGAGCGGCCTGGCCGACCTCATCCTGAAGCGGTCGCCGCTCGCCTCGGACGACGCCCGGGCCCATCTCCGGGAGCACTCCCTCGAAGTGGAGCTCCCGTTCCTCCAGTTTTTCGAGCCGGGCGTCTCGATCGTTCCGGTCTGCGTCTCCTACGAGGCGAGCTACGAAGAACTCGAGTCCTTCGGCCGCTCCCTGGCCGAGGCGGTCCGGGACTTCGGCCGCGAGGTCCTCATCGTAGCCAGCACGGACATGAGCCACTACGTGAGCCAGAAGACTGCCGAGAGCCAGGACGCCCTGGCCATCCGGCAGGTCCTGGCGCTCGACGCCCGGGGGCTCTACGAGACGGTCCGCGACAGGGGCATCAGCATGTGTGGCTTCCAGCCGACGGCGGCCGCAATCGTGGCGGCGGTCGGGCTGGGCGCGACGCGGGCCGAGCTGGTGCGCTACCAAACTTCGGGGGAGAGGACAGGGGATTACAGCCAAGTTGTTGGATACGCTGGAATTAGGATCCTTCCCGGGGCCCTCCCTAAACTCTCAGTCATTTGACAACCGGCGACCTTTAGTGCTATAAAAAAAGTCGGCTAAGATGTCGAAGTCCGCCCTGCGCGAGAAGGACCGGGAGGTCCTGACCCTCATCGTCGAGGACTACCTGCGGAGCGGGCGGCCGGTGAGCTCGGGCGCGATCGCCGGCAACCGGAGATTCCGCGGCTCATCGGCGACGGTCCGCAACATCATGGCCAAGCTCGAGGAGCACGGGCTCCTGTCAAAGCCGCACACTTCGGCCGGGCGCGTGCCGACGGACAAGGGGCTCCGTTCCTACGTCAACGGCCTCCTCTCCAAGCGGACCCTGGGGGGGAGCGACCTGCCCGTCCTCCAGGAGGATTTCGCGGGCCGGCTGACGGACCTCGATTCGCTCCTGGCCCAGGCCTCGCGCCTCCTGGCCGACTATTCCGACAACCTGGGTTTCGTCATCTCGCCCCAGATCTCCCGTGTCCAGCTCGAGCACGTCCGGTTCCTGCGCATCTCGCCGCGGCGGATCATGGCCGTCCTCGTCACCCCGTTCCAGATGGTCCTGACCGAGACGCTCGAGTCGGACATGGCCATGACGCAGGCCGAGCTCGACCGCGCCTCGCAGCACATCAACCAGAACTTCCCCGGCCGGACCCTGACCGGCGTCCGCGACCTCCTCCTCCAGGAGCTCCCCAAGTCCCGCGACCGCTACGAGGACCTGCTCAACAAGCTGATGGACCTCGTCAAGGTCGTCATCAACCGCGAGGAGGACGAGAACCGGATCTTCATCCAGGGGAGTTCCCGGCTGCTGGGCAAGGCCGAGCTGTTCGACATGGGCCGCCTGAAGGCGCTCTTCCAGAACATCGAGGAGAAGGCGGCCCTGGTCAGGCTGCTGGGCGACTTCATCAGCCTCGACCGGGTCAAGGTCCTGATCGGCGCCGAAATCGAGTTCCCGGGCGTCCAGGATTGCTCGCTCATCCTGTCCCACTACGGTACGAGCCATCAGGTCCTCGGCTCCCTCGGCATCATCGGCCCCAAGCGCATCCCTTACGACCGCATCATCCCGCTCGTCGACCGCGTCGCCAGCCACCTGAGCCGGGCCATCACCGTCATCGGCAAAGAGGTCTCGATATGACAGACGAGGAAAAGGACAAGCCGGCCGAGGAGATCGAGTACATCCCCGCCTCCGGCGCGCCCGCAGAGGAAGGGGCGAAGCCGGCGGCCGCACCGGACCCGGACAAGGCCCCCACCGAGGCGCCCGCCCCGGAGAAGGAGGCCGGCGCCTCCGTCAAGCACCTGAAGGAGAAGCTCAAGAAGCGCGAGGCCGAAGCGAAGCAGCTCAAGAAGGAGATGGAGGAGCTCAAGGACCAGTACGTCCGCAAGCTCGCCGATACCGAGAACCTCCGCAAGCGGCTCGAGCGCGAGAAGAACGATTATTTCCAGTACGCCCTGGGCGAGGTCCTGCTCGAGTTCCTGGGCATCCTGGACAATTTCGAACGGGCCCTCCAGGCCTCCGCAGGGGACGCCGACGGCAAGACCCTCCGGGAAGGCGTCGACCTCATCTACCGGATGTCCGTGAACCTCGTCTCGAAGCGGGGCGTCGAGCCGATCGAGATCAAGGACGGGAAGTTCGACCCGACCCTCCATCACGCCATGGCCGTCGAGGAATCCCCGGACGTCGAGGAGCCGCGCGTGACCGAGGTCCTGCAGAAGGGATACCTTCTCAACGGACGGCTCCTCCGGCCGGCCCTGGTCAGGGTCGTCGTCCCCCAAAAAAGGACTGATCGTATGGACCACCTCATCGGCATCGACCTCGGCACGACCTACTCCTGCGTCGCCTACCTGGACGGGGGCAGCCCCGTCGTCATCCCGAACCTCGAGGGATTGCCGACGACGCCGTCCGTCGTCTCGTTCACTTCGTCCGGCGAGCGCCTGATCGGGACCCTGGCCATGCGCCAGGCCCTGACCAACCCCCAGAACACGATCTTCGCCGTCAAGCGCCTCATCGGCCGCAAGTTCGATTCCGCGGAGATCGCCGAGGCGAGGGCCCGGCTGCCGTACCGGCTGGCCCCGGCCCCGAACGGGGACGTCGTCGTCGCCCTCGACTCGGGGAACCTGACGCCGCAGGAGATCTCGGCCATGATCCTGTCCTACCTCAAGGGCTGCGCGGAGTCCTATTTCGGCGAGAGGGTCTCCGACGCCGTCATCACCGTGCCGGCCCACTTCAACGACCACCAGCGGCAGGCGACCAAGGACGCCGCCCTGATCTGCGGCTTCAACGTCCAGCGCGTCATCAACGAGCCGACGGCCGCGGGCCTGGCCTACGGGCTGAACAGCAAGAAGAACGGCGTCGCGGCGGTCTTCGACCTCGGCGGCGGCACCTTCGACATCACCCTGATGGAGATCCGCGACGGCGTCTTCAACGTCCTGGCCACGAACGGCGACTCCTACCTCGGCGGCGAGGATTTCGACATGCGCATCATCGAGTGGCTGGTCGAGGGCTTCCGGAAGGAGACGGCGATCGACCTCCACCACGACAAGCTCGCCCTCCAGAGGATCAAGGAGGCCGCCGAGCGGGCCAAGCGCGAGCTGTCCTTCACCATGGAGACGGAGATCAACCTGCCGTTCATCTGCTCGGACCAGACGAGCTCCAAGCACCTCCGGCGCCTCCTGACCCGCCAGGAGCTCGAGGAGCTGACGGCCGACCTCGTCGAGCGGACGATCCCCCTGATCGAGGAAGCCTTCGGCGAGGCCCGCCTCGACCCCGGACGGGTCGACGACATCATCCTCGTCGGCGGGCAGACCCGCATGCCGCTCGTCAAGAAGAGGATCGGGGAGTTCTTCGAGAAGAGCCCGGCCGAGCACATCAACCCCGACGAGATCGTGGCCATGGGCGCGGCCATCCAGTCCGGCATCCTCCAGGGCCAGGTCCGGGGGCTCATCCTGCTCCTCGACGTCACGCCCTTTGCCCTCGGCATCGAGACCGAGGGCGACGGCTACGAGACCGTCATCGACAAGAACTCGACCATCCCGCTGCGGAAGACCAAGGCCTTCACCACGGTCGAGCACAACCAGCGCCGGGTCCGGATCCACGTCCTCCAGGGAGAGAAGCCCCTGGCCTCGATGAACAAGTCGCTGGCCGTGTTCGAGCTCGTCGGCATCGAGCCGGCCCCGGCCGGCGTGCCCCAGATCGACGTCACCTTCGAGGTCGACGCCGACGGGCTGGTCAAGGTCTCGGCCCAGGATGTCGCCACCGGCCTCCAGCAGAAGATCGAGGTCCGGCCCTCCTCCGGCCTCATGCCGGGCGAGCTCGAGGGCCTCATCGAGAAGCAGAAGGCGGGACCGCCGGGGGCGCATCCGCATGGCTAGGAAGGACTACTACGACGTCCTCGGCGTCCCCCGCAACGCCCCTGCTGAGGAGATCAAGAAGGCCTACCGCCAGATGGCCCTGAAGCACCATCCCGACCGCAACCCCGGCGACAAGGAGTCGGAGGAGCGGTTCAAGGAGGCGGCCGAGGCCTATAGCGTCCTCATCGACGCGCAGAAGCGCGGCGTCTACGACCGCTTCGGCCACGACGGCCTGCGGGGGGAGGGATTCCAGGGCTTCTCCGGCTTCGACTCCTCCGTCTTCGAGGACTTCGAGGACATCCTGGGGAACTTCTTCGGTTTCAGCTTCGGGGACTTCTTCGGCGCGAGGGAACGGCCGGCGGGCCGGGGGCGGCAGAGGGGCCGCGACCTGGCCCTCGAGGTCGAGGTCAGCCTGGAGGAGGCCGCCGCGGGCGCCGAGAAGGAGATCAAGCTCAACCGGGCCGAGACCTGCCCGGATTGCCACGGCTCGAAGAGCAAGCCCGGGACCCGGTCCTCGGCCTGCCCGTCCTGCGCCGGGCAGGGGCAGGTCCGCTACCAGCAGGGCTTCTTTACCGTGGCCCGGACCTGCCCGAGATGTCAGGGCCGGGGCGAGGTCGTCGCCGAGCCTTGCCCGGCCTGCGAGGGCAAGGGCCGCGTCAAGGAGAAGAGGACCCTGCGCGTCCGCATCCCCGCCGGCGTCGGCGAGGGGGCGCGGCTGAGGCTGGTCGGCGAGGGGGAGGCGGGGGACGCAGGGATGCCGGCCGGGGACCTCTTCATCGTGACCCGGGTCCGGCCGCACCCGTTCTTCGAACGGGACGGCGACGACCTCTCCTGCCGCATCGAGATCTCCATTTCCCAGGCCTCGCTCGGAGCCCGGATCGAGGTCCCCACGCTCGACGGGAGCGAGGTCCTCAAGGTCCCGGCCGGGACGCAGTCGGGAGAGAGCTTCAAGCTCAGGGGGCATGGGGTCCCGGACATGTCCGGGCGCCGCCGGGGAGACCTGTACGTCACGGTCCAAGTCCGGACGCCCTCGAACCTGTCCAAGGACGAGAAGGCGCTCTTCTCGAAGCTGGCCGATCTCAGGGGGGAGGCGACCGATGCCGTCGACAAGAGCGTCCTCCAGAAGTTGAGGGGGCTCGTCGCGCCCTCCGAGAGACCGCATTGACCGCGAACCAGTTCTACGTGCCGCGCCTCGACGGGGACGCGGCCCGCATTCTCCTCGAGGGCGACGAGCACCGCCACCTGGCCCGGTCGGCCCGGATCCGGGCAGGAGAAACGGTCCGGCTCTTCGACGGTGAGGGACGCCGGGTCCTGGCCAGGGTCGAAGCGGTGGGACGGGACAGGACGGCGCTGACCGTCCTCGTGCGGGACGAGCCCGAGGCGCCGGGTCGAGGCTTGTCCTGGCGCAGGCCCTTCTTCCGGGGAAGAAGATGGAGTTCGTCCTGGAGAAGTCGGCCGAGATCGGCATCGCCGGGTTTGTGCCCGTCGAGACGGCACGGTCGCTCCGATTGCCCGCCGGGAGACCCGGAGGCAAGGCCGAGCGATGGGCCCGCATCGCCCGCGAGGCGACCAAGCAGTCCAAGGGGACCCGGGTGACCGCCGTCGAACCGCCCCGCCGGCTGAAGGACTGGCTGGCCGCGCCGGGGGAAGGCCGGCGGATCTTCCTCAGCGAGCGCGGCGGGACCCCCCTCCGCGACATCCTCTCCGCCCCGGCCGAGGGCGGGGGGCCCCCGCCGGCCGCCGCCGTCGTGGCCGTGGGGCCGACGGGGGGATGGACGGACGGCGAGGAAAGGAACTTGCGGGCGGCGGGCTTCCAGGCGGCGAGCCTCGGCCGCCGGATCCTTAAAAGCGAGACGGCGGCGCTGGCCGCCGTGGCCATCATCGCCCATGCCTGGGACGGGTGACATGTTCCTCCAGGGACAGAAGGTCGGGAAGTACGAGATCCTCCGCTCGCTCGGCAGCGGCGGCTTCGGCTCCGTCTACCTGGCCAAGGACACCTGGCTCGACATCAAGGTCGCCATCAAGGTCCCCCACAAGCAGTCGGCCGAGCTCTACAAGCTCCTCAAGGAGCCGCGGCTCCAGGCGGCCCTCAACCATCCGAACATCGTCCGGATGCTGGCCGCCGAGAAGGAAAAGAACGTCTTCTTCATGGTCATGGAATACGTCAAGGGGCCGACCCTGGAGAAGATCCTCGAGAAGGAGCGGGTCCTCGGCTGCGAGCAGGCCCTGGACTACATCAAGCAGGTCGCCTTCGGCATCGACCACGCCCACAAGAACAAGATCATCCACCGCGACCTGCGGCCGTCGAACATCATCGTTTCGGAGGACGGCACGGCCAAGATCACCGATTTCGGGACATCGGCCTGGCTCAACACCGTGCCCTACGCCTCGACGCGCATCGGCTCTCCGCCGTACATGGCCCCCGAGCAGTTCCTGGGCAAGGCCAGCTACGCCTCGGACATCTACTCGATCGGCTGCATCTTCTACGAGATGCTCATCGGCCGGCCGCCGATCTTCGACCCCGACCCGTTCAAGATCCTGGAGAAGGCCCAGCAGGGCAAGATCACCCCGCCGCGGATCCGGAACAGCAAGGTCCCCAAGGAGATCGACGCCATCATCATGAAGTCCCTGGCGCCCAAGGTCGAGGACCGCTACCAGAGCGCGGCCGAGATCATCCGCGACCTCGTCCCTCTACAAGGGGAAGGTCCCCCGGACGGCGGAGATCGACGACATCCGGCTGCGGATCAAGGCCCGGGAGCAGACGGCCTCCGGCCAGTGCTGGAACTGCCGCCGCCCCCTGCCGCCCAAGTCGCGGCTCTGCCCCCACTGCGGCGAGACCGTCTGATGGCCCGGGCGCCTGGACGGCGGTTTGACTTCCCGTCGGGGATTGATATACGATGAGCCCTCGAACGGGGCGGAGCATGCCGCCCCGGCGGGAGCCTCGAGGACGGAGCGAACGAAGGAGTCGCCGATGAGCCCATTCCCCGAGAACGGTTTCGTCTGGATGAACGGGCGCCTGGTGCCCTGGAAGGACGCCAAGATCCACGTCGCCTCCCACGTCATCCACTACGGGAGCTCGATCTTCGAGGGCTTGCGGGCCTACGACACGCCCCGGGGCACCGGCCGTCTTCCGCCTGGAGGACCATACCCGGCGGCTCTACAACTCCTGCAAGATCTACCGGATGGAGGTCCCGTACACCCAGGACGAGTTCAACCGCGCCGTCGTCGAGACGATCAAGGCCAACGGCCTCAAGGCCTGCTACGTCCGGCCCATCGTCTACCGGGGCTACAAGACCCTCGGCGTCGACCCCTTCCCGAACCCCGTCGACTGCGCCATCCTCGTCTGGGAATGGGGCCAGTACCTGGGGCCGGAGGCCCTGGAGGGCGGTGTCGACGTCTGCATCTCGTCCTGGTGGCGCATGGCCCCGAACACCTTCCCGGCCCTGGCCAAGTCGGGGGCCAACTACATGAACTCCCAGCTCATCAAGATGGAGGCCATGCTCGACGGCTACGCCGAGGGCATCGCCCTGAACATCCGCGGCCACATCAGCGAGGGCAGCGGCGAGAACCTCTTCCTCGTCCGCGACGGGGCCGTCTACACGCCGCCCCTGTCGTCCTCGGTCCTGCCCGGCATCACCCGGGACTCCGTCATGACGCTCCTCGGCGAGATGGGCGTCCGGGTCGTCGAGGACACCATCCCGCGCGAGATGCTCTACATCGCCGACGAGGTCTTCTTCACCGGGTCGGCGGCCGAGATCACCCCGATCCGGTCGATCGACAAGATCGTCATCGGCAGCGGCAAGCGGGGTCCGCTGACGAAGAAGCTCCAGGAGGCGTTCTTCGCCTACATCAACGGGAGCCGCGAGGACACCTACGGCTGGCTCACCTTCGTCGGCTGAAACCAAGGGAGGACATCAGCATGGTCATCGATGAATTCCTGAAAATCGCCATCGAGCGCGACGCCTCGGACCTGCACTTCAAGGCGGGCAACCACCCCATGATCCGCGTCCACGGGACGCTCACGCCGCTGACCGGCTTCCCGCGCCTGACGACGGCCGACTGCGAGGAGCTCGCCAACCAGATGATGACCGACTTCCAGCGCAAGAGGCTCCGCGAGGACCTGGACATCGACCTCGCCTACAGCCTGCCGGGCTTCGGGCGCTTCCGCGGCAGCATCTACTACCAGCGCGGCTCGCTGGCCATCGCCCTGCGCATCATCCCGCTCGAGGTCAAGACGATCCGGCAGCTCCTCCTGCCCGAGGTCCTGGAGAAGGTCGCCTTCTACCAGCGCGGCCTCGTCCTCGTGACCGGGACGACGGGCAGCGGCAAGACGACGACCCTGGCGGCCATGATCGAGTACATCAACACCTTCCGCCGGGAGAACATCATCACCATCGAGGACCCCATCGAGTACCTCCACAAGGACAAGAAGAGCACGATCAGCCAGCGCGAGGTCGGCATGGACGTGACGAGCTTCTCGCGCGGCCTGCGGGCCTGCCTGCGCGAGGACCCGGACATCATCCTCGTCGGCGAGATGCGCGACCTCGACACGATCGAGACGGCCCTCCTCGCGGCCGAGACCGGCCACCTCGTCCTGAGCACGCTGCACACCCTCGACGCCCCGGAGACCATCAACCGCATCATCTCCGTCTTCGCCCCGCACCACCAGCGGCAGATCCGGCTCCAGCTGGCCTCGATCCTCAAGGCCATCATCTCCATGCGCCTCATCCCGCGCATGGACGGGCAAGGCCGGGTGCCGGCGGTCGAGGTCATGATCTCGACGCCCTACCTCCAGGAATGCGTCGCCGACAAGGACAAGACGGGCATGATCAAGGACGCCATCACCGCCGGCGTCTCCCAGTACGGCATGCAGACGTTCGACCAGTCCATCTACCAGCTCTACCGCGACGGCTACATCTCCTTCGAGCAGGGCATGAAGTACTCGTCCAACCCGGACAATTTCAAGCTGCGCGTCATGGGCATCCAGTCCACCCTCGACATCGCCACGGAGGAGATGGAGAAGGGCATGGGCAAGGTCGAGCGGGTCGAGGGGGGTTCCGAAGAAGAGCCCAAATGAGATCGCCCGAGATCCGCGAGTCCTTCCTCCAGTTCTTCGCGGCGCGCGGCCACAAGATCGTCCCGAGCTCGCCGCTCCTCCCCAAGGACGACCCGACCATCCTGTTCACGAACGCCGGCATGAACCAGTTCAAGAACGTCTTCCTCGGCCTCGAGAAGCGGAGCTACAGGCGGGCCACGACCTGCCAGAAGTGCATGCGGGTCAGCGGGAAGCACAACGACCTCGAGAACGTCGGCCGGACGGCCAAGCACCACACCTTCTTCGAGATGCTCGGCAACTTCTCGTTCGGCGACTATTTCAAGCGCGAGGCGATCGGCTTCGCCTGGGAGCTCGTCACCGGCGTTTTCGGCCTGCCGGCGGACCGGCTCTACGCGACGGTCTACACGGAGGACGACCAGGCCTACCGGATCTGGGCCGACGACGTCGGGGTCCCGGCCGGCCGGATCTTCCGCTTCGGGAAGAAGGACAATTTCTGGGCCATGGGCGACACGGGCCCCTGCGGGCCGTGCTCGGAGCTCCACTACGACCTCGGCGCGGACGTCCGAGCCCGGCCGGCCCGAGGCCCTCATCGAGGCCGGCAGCGACCGCTTCCTCGAGCTCTGGAACCTCGTCTTCATGGAGTTCGACCGCGACGAGGCGGGCGCGCTCCGCCCGCTCCCGGCCCCCTCGATCGACACCGGCATGGGGCTCGAGCGGATGGCCGCGGTCCTGCAGGGGAAGCGGAGCAACTTCGACACCGACCTCTTCATGCCCCTGATCGAGGCCGTGGCCTCCCTCGCCGAGCGGGAGTATCCCTCGGGCGACGAGAGCGACGTCTCGGTGCGCATCATCGCCGACCACCTCCGGGCCGTGGCCTTCCTCGTCGGCGACGGCGTGACCCCGGCGAACGACGGGCGCGGCTATGTCCTCCGCCGGCTCATCCGCCGGGCCTATCGCCAGGGCAACCTCCTCGGCATCGACCGGCCGTTCCTCTTCGAGCTCGTCGGCCGCGTCGCCGACCTCATGAAGGACGCCTACCCCGAGCTCCTGGCCTCGATCGACTACGTCTCCAAGGTCTGCCTGTCGGAGGAGGAGCGGTTCGCCCACACCCTGGCTTCCGGCCTGCGCTCTTTCGACCAGGCCGCGCGCGAGACGCGTCGACGGCGGAGGCCGAGTCCTTCCCGGGGACACGGCCTTCAGGCTCTACGACACGTTCGGCTTCCCCCTGGACCTGTCCCAGGAGCTGGCCCGGGAGAAAGGCCTCGACGTGGACGAAGCGGGGTTCGCGCGGCAGCTCGAGGCCCAGAAGGAGAAGGCGCGGCAGTCCTGGAAGGGGGACCTCAAGCAGAAGGAGAAGTCCGCCTACGACGGGCTCAGAGACCTCCGGACCGTCTCCTGCGCCCACGGCGCGACCGAGCTCCGCGAGGCGAACGTCCTCGCCGTGCTCAAGGACGGCCGGGAGGTCGGGGCCCTGGCGGCGGGGGAGGAGGGTGAGGCCGTCCTCGACGAGACGCCGTTCTACGCCGAGGCCGGCGGCCAGGTCGGGGACACGGGGACGCTCAAGGGGGCCGGCTTCTCGGCCCTCGTCGAGAACGCCCATTACCTCACGCCCGAAGTCGTGGCCCAGCGGGTCCGGGTCCTGGCGGGCGAGCTGCGGAAGGGAGCCTCGGCCGACGCCGCCGTCGACGCCGCCCGCCGCCAGGCCGTTTCGACGAACCACACCGCGACCCATCTCCTGCACGCCGCCCTGCGCCAGGTCCTCGGGGACCACGTCAAGCAGGCGGGGTCGCTCGTTTCTCCGGTCCGGCTGCGCTTCGACTTCACCCATTTTTCGCACCTCTCGAAGGAGGAGGTGGGGCGGGTCGAGGCCCTCGTCAACGGGAAGATCCGCGAGGACCTGCCCGTCGAGACCCGGGTCACGTCGCTCGAGGAGGGTGTCCGCGAAGGGGCCATGGCCATCTTCGAGGAGAAGTACGGCGAAAAGGTCCGGGTCGTCGGCGTCGGGGACTTCAGCAAGGAGCTCTGCGGCGGCGTCCACGTCCGGTCGACGGGCCAGATCGGGCTGTTCAAGATCCTGTCGGAGGCCGGCATCTCCTCGGGCATGCGCCGGATCGAGGCCGTGACCGGGGAGGAGGCCCTCCGCTACGTCCGCGGCCTCGAGGACGAGATGGCCGGCCTGGAGAAGAGCCTCCGCGTCTCGCGCAAGGACGTCCCGGCGGCAATCGAGAAGCTCCTCGGGCGCGTGGAAGACCTGGAGAAGCAGCTGAAGGCCCAGCGGAGGAAGGTCCTGGCCGAGAGCCTCGAGGGGAAGTTCTCTCCCGCGTCTCCCGCTGTCCTTACGACGCAGACAGTCAAGGGCATGGCGGTCCACGTGCAGAGGATGGACGGGCTGACGATGGCCGAGCTGCGGGACGCCGCCGACGGGCTGAAGAACAGGCTGAAAAGCGGCGTCGTCGTGCTGGGAGGCGCGGACGGAGAGAAGGCCCTGCTCGTCGTCTCCGTCAGCAAGGACCTCACGTCGCGCGTCCAGGCCGGGGCCCTCATCAAGGAGACCGCCCCGCTCATCGGCGGCGGGGGAGGGGGCCGTCCCGACTTCGCCCAGGCCGGCGGCTCTCGCCCGGAGGAGCTCGACAAGGCCCTGGGGATGGTGCCCGGCCTCATCGAGAAAATGGCCGCCTGACACCCCGCGATTCACCCCTCGGGGGGATTGCGGAATCCGGGACGCCCGGCGAGAATGGGAGGCGGAGGGACGATGACTGCCCGGAAGACCGCGCTGATGGCCGTGGCGACCGCCGTGCTGGCGTGCGCCCTGGGCGCGGCCTCGGCGTCCGACCTCAAGAACCTCTACGACCCCATCGTCCGGCGTGTAGCCGGGAACTACGGCATCGATGCGGGCTTCATCCACGCCGTCATCCGGGCCGAATCGAACTACGACAGCTTCGCGCTTTCGGAGAAGGGGGCCATGGGCCTCATGCAGCTGATGCCCGAGACGGCGGAGCAGTACGGGGTCCGGAACGTCTTCGACCCGGCCCAGAACATCGAGGGCGGGGTGAAATACCTGAAGGACCTGATCGCGCTCTTCAAGGGGGACACCCGGCTCGTCCTGGCCGCCTACAACGCCGGCCAGGAAGCGGTCAAGCGATACGGGACACGGATCCCGCCCTACCAGGAGACCCGGGACTACATCAGCCGGGTCATGGCCAGCTACGCGAAGCCGAGGCTCGGCCGCTCCGTCATCAAGCTGCGGGACGCCTCGGGCAAGGTCGTCCTGACGAACGACCCGAATTACTTCGGGCTGAAGAACGACTGACGGCGATCCGCCGCGGCCCTATCCCAGGAAACCCTTGACGGCCAGGCGCCGCGGCAGGATGTCGAACGTCGCCGGCAGCCGGCCGAGCTGTTCCCCGTCGAGCTCGAGCAGGACCTCGTCCCCGGCCTCCGGGACGGCCTCGATCCTCCGGCCGCGGATGAAGGTGACCTTCGAGTAGGAGAGGTGACTCCCGTTGGCGAGCCTCCACCCGTGGAGGCAGAACTCGAGGAACCTCATGCTCCGGACGAGGACGGCGTCGAACAGGCCGTCATCGAGCCGGGCCAGCGGCGCGACCTTCATCCCCTTGCCGAAGATGCGGCCGTTGGCCACGGCGCCGATGAGGTATTCGCCTTCCGGCAGGCTCTCCCCATCGACGCGGATGCGGACGCGCTTGCTCCGGTACTGGAGCATCGTCGTGACCAGACACCGGACGTAGGAGGACGCCCGGCGCTCGAGGCGGCGCTGGTTGACCTTGCGGACGACCTCGCCGCCCAGGCCGAAGTCGGCGACGTTGAGAAAGAAGCGCTCTTCGTCCCGGCCGTCGGGGGTTTCGAAGCGGACCCGGCCGACGTCCATGCACACCGACGGGGCGTCGGTGATGACCTTGAGGGCGTCCGTCAGGCCGGGCGGGATGTTCAGGCTCTTGGTCAGGTCGCAGCCCGTGCCGGAGGGCACGAGGCCGAGGGTCGCCTCGGGGTTGATGATCCGCCGGTCCTCGAAGAAGCCGTTGGCGATCTCGTTCATCGTCCCGTCGCCGCCGACGCCGATGACGAGCTCGGTCCCGTCCTTGATGACCTGGCGCGTGATCTCCGTCGCGTGGAGCGGCTTCTCGGTGAACTCGCACTTGTATTCCCGGAGGACGTTCTTCAGGGCGTCGCGGATGTCGCCCCAGCGCTTCCGCGTCCGCCCGCGGTTCGATTCCGGGTTGACGATGACGTGGGTCTTAAACCGTCGCATCGGGGGGATGTCCTTGCGGGGGCTGGGGCGGCTGGGCCGCCGGGGGGAGCGGGGCCTTCTTCCGGCCGAACATGGAGACGCCGATGACCCCTCCCAGGACGCCGAGGGCGGCGAAGATGGCGGCGGTGATGAACAGGTCTAGCAGGAAGAGCCCCGGCGAGAAGCCGCGCGGCGCGTTGCCGCGCTCGACGAGGTCCCGCCATTGGGCGGGCATCTGTTGGGTGAAGCGGGAGAGCCCGGCGGCCAGCCTGCGGACGAAGGCCTCGTTGAAGGGGCGGAGGGGGACCTCGATGATGGAGGAGACGACGGCCGCCGCGATGCCCGTCAGCGCGCCGGCGAGGGCCCCGTCGCCGGCCGAGAGCCGGCCCGGAGTCCGGTCGGCCAGGAGGTAGGCGGCCAGGACACCGCCGCCGATGATCCACAGGCAGCACAGGCAGTTAACGAAGGGGACGGCGGAGAGGACACCGGCCGCGGCCCCCGCGATCAGGGCGGGGACGAGGTATTCGGGCCTCCGCTCGCTCATCGGTTCTCCCGGACGGTTCATGACGCCCTATTCTACTTTGTTTTCCCGCCGGTTGGCAAGAGCCCGGCCGGCGCGCCACAGGAGGAGTTCGGCGACCCCCGTGACGAAGTAGAACGGCAGGATGAGGCCCCAGGCGAACCCCGTGGCGGCCCGCAGGCCGTTCGGGGAGCTCCAGAGGCCGAGGAGGCCGCCCGAGAAATCGAGGCCGATCGGGAGCGAGAGGAGGAGGAAGAGACGCGTCGCCGGCAGGCCGACCCGGGAGAAGCCCCGGACGAAGGGATAGACGATGAGCCCGGCCAGGGCGCCGGCGTAGATCCCCAGGCACCGGGCGCAGACGGCCAGCGGGAAACCCCGGAAGAAGAACGACCGGCCGGGGATCTGATGGCAGACCGGGGCGAAGACGGCATAAAGGAAGGACGCGGCGGCGCCTTCTCCCCGGCTGCGGAGGTACGGGGCCAGGACGATGGCGGTGAGCCAGGCAAGGCTCGCCGCGAGGGTGAGGATGTAGACGGGGAGGACGGCCCTGCGGACGTCGTTCCCTCCGGAGGTCGCAGACGGTTCGGACATTCGGCCTCTCGCGGAGGGTATTCTAGGCCTTTCCGCCGCCCCTGTCATCCGCCCCGGCGCCGGCGCCCGGACGGCCGCACTTTCGATTTGACAGGGCGGTGAATCTATGGGTAAATTAGGACCAACCCGCAGAGAACGCGAGGCCTCTCGACGAGGGAGGAGGAGACGATGACCAAATCCCGAACATTGATCCTGGCCCTGGCCGCGGTCCTTCTTCTTTCGCGAGTTCCCGTCTCGGCCCAGACGGAGGACGCGACCAAGGTCCTGACCATGGCCACCCCCGGCACCGTGGCCCTGATCATCTACGGCGAGGACAAGACGGGCGGTCCCCAGGGGACGGCCGTGGCCCTGGCCGCGGACCTCCTGGCCACCTCCTACCACGTCATCAGTCAGGCCCACGACGTCGAGGTCCTGACGGCCAAGCAGAAGAAGATCAAGGTCGACGGGATCGTCGGCATCGACCGGGCCCACGACGTGGCCTTCCTCAGGCTCAAGGGCAAGCTCCAGGCGCTGAACGTCAGCGTTTCGGGCCCTCAGGCCCTGGCCGCCGGGACGCGGCTCTTCGCCGTCGGGTCGAACGAGCTCGGGTCGATCGTCGTCTCCGAGGGGGCGCTGCGCCGGTTCGTCGACATCGGCGCCGGCGAGAAGGTCATGGAGCTGTCGATCGTCACCTCCCAGCAGGCTTCCGGCGGCCCGATCCTGGACGTCGGGGGGCAGGTCGTCGGCATGCTGATCGTCCTCGAGCGCGGCCTCAAGGTCGGGCTGCCGATCGACATCGTCCAGAAGATCGGCCAGAGCGGCAAGGCCGCCGACTTCAAGGCCCTGGCCCGGGAGGACTATTACAACACCTTCGAGGGGGCCTCGTTCGCCGGGCGGGTCGCGGCCGCGTTCGAGGACCTCATGTCGGCCCGGACGTTCCTCGAGCGGGCCGTCAAGCTGAACCCGTCCTTCGCCGACGGCTGGGCCCTCCTGGCCGGCGTGTGCGACAAGCAGCGCGATTACTCGGCGGCCGTCGAGGCTTACCGGAAGGCGACGTCGCTCGACCCGAACCGCGCCGACATGTACCAGGGCCTGGGCGGCGTCCTCATGCGGACGACAAAGTACGGCGAGGCGGCCGAGGCCCTCGAGAAGGCCGTCTCCCTCAACGTCGCTAACAAGGAGGTCTGGACGGAGCTCGGCGAGTCCTACGAGGCCGTCCAAAACTGGGCCAAGGCCGCCGGGGCCTACGAGAAGTACCTGTCCCTCAATCCGGAAATCAAGTGGAACGGCGAACTGCGCCTCGGCATCTGCCGGATGAACCTCCAGCAATACGACGCCGCCATCGCCGCCCTGCTCGAAGCCCAGAAAGCCCAGCCCCGGGACCTCAAGGTCAACAAGACCCTGGCCGAGGCCTACGAAAAGGCGGGCCAGCCCGAGAAGGCCGAGGAGGTCTACAATTCCCTGGCCGGGTTCGACCCGGCCAACGCGCGCATCTACTACCGGCAGGCCATGAACATGTACGACGTGGCCGGGAAGCCCGACAAGGCCGTCGGCCCGGCCAAGAAGATCGTCGACCTCGACCCGAAGAACGACACGGACGTCTTCTACCTGGGCCTGATGTACTTCAAGCAGCAGAAGTACGACGAGGCCATCGACGCGTTCAAGCAGTGCCTGGCCCTCAAGCCCGACATGAGCAACGCCTGGTTCCAGATCGGCAGCGCCTATTTCCAGCAGAAGAAGTTCCGCGAGGCCGCCGATGCCTACAAGAAGTACTCGGACCTCGCCCCGGACGACCCGAACGGCTGGCTGAGCCTGGGCGTCTCCCAGATGTACCTGAAGAACTACGAGGGCGCCCTCGAGCCGCTGAAGAAGTGCGTCGACCTCCGGCCGGAGAACGCCGCGGCCCAGTTCAACCTGGCCATCATCTACATCAACCTTAAGGACTACCTGAGCGCCCGCGAGGTCTACAAGAAGCTCACGACCCTCGACCCGGCCCTGGCGGAGAAGCTGAAGAAGTATCTCCGCTGAGCCGGAGCGCCCCTGGAAATTGACAGCCGGGGGGTCTTGTGCCAAGATAGATGGCCGGACCTCCCCCCGAGAAGACGCCCGTCCGGATCCCGCCTCCTTCAAGGAGCCGGTCGAGCGCCGGCCGGTGAGAACGGGGGCCGGCCGCGATGGGCAGGTGGCGGAACTGGCAGACGCGCTAGGCTTAGGACCTAGTTCCTGATGAGGGAGTGCGGGTTCGAGTCCCGCCCTGCCTATTCCCGGGTCCGGTCGAGGGCCGCGCCGGCGGCCCCCTCCCCGATACGAAAAGAGAGACGACCCATGAGCGAACAGGAAACGAAAGCCCGCCTCATCGACCTCGGCCCGAGCCGCAAGGAGATCGCCCTCGAGGTCCCGGCCTCCGAGGTCGAGCGGGAATACGGCGAGGTCCTGGCCGGCTACGCCGCCCGGGTCAAGCTGCCCGGCTTCCGCAAGGGCCACGCGCCCCGGGACATGGTCCGCAACCTCTTCGACCACGACATCCTCCACGACGTCTACGACGCCGTCATCCCCAGGGCCGTCGACGCGGAGCTCAAGGCGCCGCGGCCTCGTGCCCGTCAACGTGCCCGAGGTCCGCGACCTCAAGCACGAGCACGGCCAGCCCCTGACCTGCACCGTCGCCTTCGAGGTCCTGCCCGACTTCGAGCTGCCCGACTACCGGAGCATCCACGTCCCCGAGGAACCCGCGGCCGTCGACGAGGCCGAGGTCCGGAAGGCGCTCGAGGACATCCGGGCCAGGGCGGCCGAGTACGTTCCCGTCTCGGGCCGCGGGGTGGGGGAGGGGGATTACGTGGTCGTCGAGATGCAGGGCCGGGACCTCCGGACGAAGCGGCTGCTGCCCGTGGAGAAGGCCGTCGTCCTGGCCGGCCACGCCGAGAACGAGCCGGCCCTGAACGAGACGATCAAGGGCCAGGCGGCGGGGGAGACGCGCCTGTTCAAGGTCGCCTACCCCCGGGACCACGCCAACAAGCGGGTCGCCGGCCGGGAGGTCGAATACACTCTCAAGGTCGCCGAGATCAAGGAGAAGAAGCTCCCGGCGCTCGGCGACGAGTTCGCCAAGTCCGTCGGGAACTACGCCGGGCTCGACGACCTGCGGGACAAGGTCCGCAGGGAGCTCGCGGAGGCCAAGGAGAGGGGGCGGCGCAATGCCACCGCCTCGGCCGTCCTCCGGGAGATCGGCGAGCGGGTCTCGCTCGAGCTCCCCGAGTCCGTCGTCGAGCAGGAGACCCTGTCCATTCTAAGGCGGATGCTGAGCTCGGCCCGCCAGGGGCGGGTCCCGGCGGAGGCCCTGGAGGGGCTCAAGGCCCAGGCCCGGGCCCAGGCCGTCGAGCACCTGAAGAACCATCTCATCCTCGAGAAGATCGCCCGGAAGGAGGGCTTCCAGGTCACGGAGGAGGAATTCGCCGAGGAGGTCAGGGTCCTGGCCCGGGCCAACGGGGTGCCGGAAAAGGCCCTGGGGGAGATGGTCGCCAGGGAGAACCGCCGGGGGGAGATCGAGGAAACCCTTCTCTTCCGCAAAACAGTTGACTTTTTGGTGAAAAGCGCTATAATTAAATGAGTCAACCGGTCACCAGGCTCAGATCTTCCTTGAGCTCAATAAGATAGCCAATAAAGCGGGCTCCAAAATCACGCCCTGAGCCCGCCGGCGGTCCCGGAGCATCATTTATGCAGGATTCCAACGAGCATTCCGAGGTCCTCAGGAACATCCCCCTCATCCCCCTGAGGGACCTCGTCGTCTTCCCCGGAACGCTCGTGCCCTTCATCGTCGGGCGGTCCTCCTCCATCCAGGCCCTGGAAAAGGCGGCGGAGAAGGACAAGATGATCTTCCTCTCGGCCCAGATGGACGCCTCGATCGACAACCCCACGCCGAAGGACATCTATTCCGTGGGCGTCACGGCCAAGATCATCCGGACCATCAAGTCGGACGAGCGGAACATGAAGGTCATCGTCGAGGGCAAGAGCCGGGCCCGGATCGTCGAGTACCTCAGCACCTACCCCTATTACCAGATCCTGGCCAAGGTCATCAAGGAGGTCGAGGACCCGGCCCCCGAGGGCCGCGACCTTCTGAAGCGCGTCCTGGCCCTGTTCGAGGACTACCTCAAGCTCATCCAGAACGCCAACCTCGACTCGATCATCCCGGCCCTGCGGGAGAATACGCCGGACCGGATCACGGACATCATCGCCTCACATGTCTACATGCCCCTAGACGAGAAGCAGAACCTCCTCGAAACGGCCAACAGCCTGGAGCGGCTCCGCCGCCTGAACTACGTCCTGGAGAACGAGATCCTGAAGATCCACGCCTCCTACCAGAAGGACCCCCAGAGGGCGGCGAACCGGCGCCGGGTGGCCCTCAAGGAGCCGGGCCAGAAGGGGGGGCTCCCGCCGGGGGCCCCGCCGTCCTTCCGCAAGGAGGACCAGCCGAACGAGGTCGAGGAGCTCCGCCAGAAGGTCGCCCGGGCCAAGATGCCGGCCGACGCCGAAGAGAAGGCCTACAAGGAGATCGAGCGGCTCGAATCGATGCCGCCGATGTCGGCCGAGGCGACGGTCAGCCGGAATTACCTGGACTGGCTCATCTCGCTCCCCTGGAACAAGAAGTCGCGCGAGAAGCGTGAGCTCAGCGAAGCCGAGCGGATCCTCAACGAGGACCATCACGGCCTGGACAAGGTCAAGGAGCGGATCCTCGAGTACCTCTCCATCCGCCAGCTCGTCAAGAACCCCCGGGGCGTCATCCTCGGCTTCATCGGGCCCGCCGGGCGTCGGCAAGAGCTCCCTGGGCAAGTCCATCGCCCGGGCCACGGGGCGGAAGTTCGTCCGCCTGTCCCTCGGCGGCGTCCGCGACGAGGCCGAGATCCGGGGCCACCGCCGGACCTATATCGGCGC
This sequence comes from Candidatus Aminicenantota bacterium, assembly GCA_963805045.1. Taxonomy (GTDB): domain Bacteria; phylum Acidobacteriota; class Aminicenantia; order Aminicenantales; family Saccharicenantaceae; genus DATKJS01. The sequence goes on along the minus strand of CAWDTC010000056.1, from coordinate 15,385 downwards.
CTATCCCGGCCGGATCATCCAGATGATCAAGCGGGCCGGGACGCGAGAACCCCGTCTTCCTCCTCGACGAGGTCGACAAGATGAGCATGGACTTCCGGGGCGACCCGGCCTCGGCCCTGATGGAGGTCCTCGACCCCGAGCAGAACAGCACCTTCCTCGACCACTACATCGACACCGACTTCGACCTCTCCCAGGTCATGTTCATCGTCACGGCGAACATGCTCGACCCGATCCCCAAGCCGCTCGTCGACCGCATGGAGATCATCCGCCTCCCGGGCTACACCGAGGACGAGAAGCTCCAGATCGCCAAGCGGTTCCTCGTGCCCAAGCAGATGGAGGCCCACGGCCTGACCGAGGCCAACCTCAAGATCTCCGACCAGTCCCTGCTCAAGCTCATCCGCGACTACACGCGGGAGGCCGGCGTCCGGAACCTCGAGCGGGAGATCACGTCGATCTGCCGCAAGGTCGTCAAGAGGGTCGTCGAGAAGGGCAAGGAGCACGGCGAGAGGGTCACGCCCAAGAACCTCGAGTCCTTCCTCGGCATCCCCAAGTTCCGCCGCTCCGAGTTCGACAAGCGGGACGAGGTCGGCGTCGCCACCGGCATGGCCTGGACGGAGTTCGGCGGCGAGCTCCTGAGGTTCGAGGCCACCAAGATCCACGGCAAGGGGAACTTCACCCTGACCGGCCAGCTGGGCGAGATCATGCAGGAATCCGCCCAGGCGGCCTTCAGCTTCGTCCGCGGCAAGATCTACGAGCTCAACATCGCCAGGGACCTTCACCGCAACTTCGACATCCACGTCCACGTCCCCGAGGGCTCGACGCCCAAGGAAGGCCCCTCGGCCGGGATCACCATCGCCACGGCCATCCTCTCGCTCCTGACCGAGATCCCGGTCAGCAAGAAGGTGGCCATGAGCGGCGAGATCACCCTCAAGGGCAAGGTCCTGCCCGTCGGCGGCATCAAGGAGAAGCTCCTGGCGGCCCACCGGGAGGGGATCCGGGAGGCCGTCCTGCCCCTCGACAACAAGCCCGACCTGAAGGACCTGCCCAAGGTCCTCAAGCAGAACATGAACATCCATCTCGTCGAAACGATGGACGAGGTCCTCAAGATCGCCCTGACCCGGGAGCTGCCGAAGAAGCCGGGCGAGGGCCGGGAGCCGAAGCCGGCCGAGGCCGAGCGGACGGCCCGGACGGGGCGAGGAGGAAGCGTCCAAGGAGCCGCCCCTGACCAACTGACCCCGCCCGTTCGACGATACTCCAGCCAGTCCTTCACGGCCGGCGCCCGAACGCCCGGTCACACGACGACGGATAAATCAGTCCGAGAGAGGTCAAGAGATGAAAGAGTACAACCTGGTCGAGCTCGAGGAAAAAGACACCCCGGCCCTGGCCAAGATCGCCGCGGCGACGGGCATCGAAGAGAGCGAGATCGAGGAGGACCAGCAAGCACCACCTGATCTTCAAGATCCTCGAGGCCCAGGCCAAGAAGCAGGGCCTGCTGTTTTCCGAGGGCGTCCTCGAGTGCCTGGAGGACGGGTTCGGCTTCCTGAGGGCCCCCGAGTTCAGCTACCTGCCGAGCCAGGACGACATCTACGTTTCGCCCTCGCAGATCCGGAAGTTCCAGCTTCGGACCGGCGACACGATCTCGGGCATCGTCCGGGCCGCCCAAGAACGGCGAGAAATACTTCGCCCTGATCAAGATCGAGGCCATCAACTTCATGCACCCGGACGTCATCATCGAGGAGCGGCGGAACGTCCACTTCGAGAGCCTGACGCCGCTCTATCCCGTTCGAGATGATCAAGCTCCAGGACGGCAACCAGAAGAACATGAACGCCCGGGTCATGGAGCTGCTGACGCCCATCGGCAAGGGCCAGCGCGGCCTGATCGTCTCGCCGCCGCGGGCCGGCAAGACGACCCTCCTCAAGACGATCGCCAAGTCCATCGAGAAGAACCACCCCGAGATCTTCCTCATCGTCCTGCTCGTCGCCGAGCGGCCCGAGGAGGTCACGGACTTCCAGCGGAGCGTCAACGGCGAGGTCGTGGCCTCGACCTTCGACGAGCCGCCGACGCGGAACGCCCAGGTCGCCAACATCGTGCTCGAGAAGGCCAAGCGGCTGGTCGAGATCAAGCGCGACGTCGTCATCCTGCTCGACTCGATCACCCGGCTGGCCCGGGCCCACAACGCCATCGTCCCGCCCTCGGGCAAGGTCCTCTCGGGCGGCATCGACGCCAACGCCCTGAACAAGCCCAAGAAGTTCTTCGGCTCGGCCCGCAAGATCGAGGAAGGCGGCAGCCTGACCATCATGGCCACGGCCCTGGTCGACACCGGGCAGCCGGATGGACGAGGTCATCTTCGAGGAGTTCAAGGGCACGGGCAACATGGAGATCAACCTCGACCGCCGGCTGGTCGACAAGCGGGTCTTCCCGGCCATCGACATCAACCGGTCCGGGCACCCGCAAGGAAGAGCTGCTGATCGAGGAGAACGACCTCAACCGGATCTGGATCCTGCGCAAGGTCCTCAGCCAGATGAACGAGGTCGAGGCCATGGAGCTCCTCATCGACAAGCTCGGCAAGACCAAGACGAACCAGGACTTCCTGGGCGCCATGAGCAAGGGCCTGTGAGCGGGCCGCCGTGAAGACGCTCGGCCTTATCGGCGGCATGACCTGGCACTCGACCGTCGACTACTACCGTCTCATCAATCAGGGCGTGCACGAGCGCCTCGGCGGCAATCGCTCGGCGCAGATGGTGCTCGTCTCGGTGGATTTCGCTCCGGTCGAGGATCTCCAGAACAGGGGAGACTGGACGGGCTTGAGCCGCCTGATGGTCGGCGCGGCGCGGACCCTGGAATCGGCAGGGGCCGCGGCCGTCGTCATCTGCGCCAACACCATGCACCAGCTGGCGGGAGACGTCGCCGGGGCCGTGAGCATCCCTCTCATCCACATCGCCGACGCCACGGCGGCGGAAGTCAAAAAGCGGGGCCTGGGCACGGTCGGCCTTTTGGGCACGCGTTTCACGATGGAGATGGATTTCTACCGGAGGCGCCTGGAGTCCCGGCACGGCTTGAAGGTCCTGACCCCGGAAGCCACGGACCGGGCGGTCGTCCACGGGGTGATTTACGACGAGCTCGCGCAAGGAGTCATCCGAGAGGAATCGCGGCGGGCCTATGTGGCTATCATCGAAGAGCTCGCCCGCCGCGGCGCCGAGGGCGTTATCCTCGGCTGCACCGAGATCCCGCTCCTCATCAAGGACAAGGACAGCCCCGTGCCCGTCTTCGACACGACGGCCCTCCACGCCGCGGCGGCGGTCGAGTTCGCCCTGGCCGGCTGATCGCTCTCGTCATAGTCATCGGCCGTTGACGACACCTCCTCATGCCTTCGAGCAGGCCGCCCTCTTGGCGGCCGAGGAGAGTGGGGAGTACGATTAGCCGGCGATCGGGAGCAGCGAGTGGTCTGACTTCATTAGGCCCCATTCCGGGCGTATCTACCCCATCATCTGGCCGCGGCGGCCCCAGGTCGGCTCGATTTCAGGATGTTGACATTCGCTCGGGGCCGGCATATCCTCCTTTTCGTGATGGGAACGGTTGATTCCGAGTCGCGGCCTGCGATTCCAGGCCAAGCGCGAAAAGGAAATCCCTATCCTCTTATCGATCCCAAAATGGTATCCCAATTATGCAAAGGAGGATGATATGAGAAAGACAATCATTCTCACGCTTATGGTTGTATTTGGCTTCTCGGCATACCCGCTCAAAGGTCATTGCGCAGAAACTGTCCATTTGTATCTCAAAGCGAACGGTCAGAGCATTAAAGGCAAGCTATTGAATGGCGCAATTCCATGTGTCTCCTTTGCAGGTGGCGCTAGCGGCCCTGTAGTGGTCAATAAAGCTCGACGCAACTATCAACCGATCGTCATTCACAAGATCATCGATCAGTCATCGCCGCTCATCTACAAGGCACTGACGCAGGACCAGCGTATAGAAGCGGAATTCAAGTTCTTTCGGACAAATCCAGACGGCAGCATGACTCTTGTAAAGACTGTGGCGATCAAGGATGCCCGCATCAGCTCAGTGAAGCGGCTTGGTTCCGTAGCTCCCGGTCAACCGGCTCCGCTTGAGGAGGTCACGTTCACCTACCAGACTATTTCGTGGCCACCTGAAGCCGGCCATGTGACATCTTACAGCAACCGGACAACCGCAGCGAAGTGACAGGCGACGGGGTCCCTTTTTGGATCGTATTCCTCACTCAAGCGCTTGAGAGGCGTCGATTTGAACGGTCTGGGACGGATTGTTGCCTCGCTCGCTGCGCGCGGTCAGGGTGTGCGAGGCGACCAGGAAAGCGCGAAGCCATCGTAATTATATTATTATCATCAAGATAGGTCCATATCCATGGGATTGACGTTGTAACTTGTTTGGTATGAACTTGTTACGGAAGGGCACCGGAGCTCTGGGAGTCAAACGGGAGACGCTCTTCCAAGCAGGTCATCTCCCGATCTCCTGGGAAAGTAGGCGCATAGACCCTAAAAAATAGACTGGTTGAGCGGGGGAGTGTTATAGAGAAGGGAAACCGTCGTAGATATCGTTGGACCATAGGGTTCCTCGAGTGCTTAAGCGTGCGGACGGCTTGAGGTCCGGCGCTGTTCCGCGGCCTCGAGGGCTGGTTATTTGAAGGACGGAATGGAACTGGGCGGGCGCGAGAGGCGGTCCGGTCGCGGGCTTACCGGAGGGGCAGAAAAAGCGAGGAACTGGCGGGGTGGCGCTGTATAGAGCGTTGCGCCGCCCGCGAGGCAACGGAAGAAAACAAGGTGCCCAAATGGTCGAGCGCGGCGAAGTCAGAGATTTCCTCAAGTGCCCAAGATATGGGCAGTAGCGTTTTCCTCAGGCTGTGGGAATCTGCATCTCAAAGAAATGAAAGGAATAAGAGGAATACGGCATATCGTGTCGCATAAGAGTTATTATGTCAACTAATATCGGAAGGCGAAAAATATCCGAAACGGGTCCGTTCGCTCCAGCTTTTCCCCATATGGGCGACCCCCGCCTGGGATTGACGACTGATAGAAACCCCGGTTCCAGGGCCCTCGATCCCCCCCGTTACGGGCCTGGCCCCGGACAGGCGCGCTCAGTTCTGCGCCGACTTCTTCTCCTGCCTGAGGGCCTGGATGATCTCCTCAAGGATGGAGATGATCTCCTGCTTGGTGATGGCCTGCTTCTTGAATTCGAGCCTGAGCCGGTAACGGTCCGTGCTCTCCGGAACGTAGTTGTAGGCGTAATACTTGATCTTCTTCGTCTTGCCCTTGAGGATTTTGGACAGGTCGCGCGTGTCCTCGCGGGTCAGGTGGCGCTCGGTGATGTCCTTGACCAGTCGGAGCATATCGTCCTCGGTCTGCTGCTTCGCGACCTCGATGATGGTGCTCCGGCTGAAGACGCCTGAGGACTTGATGAGGTCGCGGACCGCGTGAGGGATTTTGGCGATGGTCAGGATCTCGGTGATCGTGGAGCGGGCCTTGCCGATCTTGTCCGAGACCTGCTGGTGGTTGTAGCCGTAGAGGTCGATCAGGGACTGCAGCCCTTCGGACTCCTCGAAGATGTCGAGGTCCTTGCGCTGGAGGTTCTCGATGAGGGCGATCTCCATGGCCTCGTTCTCCTCGACGTCCATCTCGATGGCCGGGATTTCCTTGAGGCCCAGGTTCCTCGAGGCCACGAACCGCCGTTCGCCGGCGATGATCTCGAACCGATTGCCCTTGGCCCGGACGAGGATGGGCTCGAGGACACCCTTGGTCCGGATGGACTCCATCAGTTCCCCGATATTGCCGAGCTCGCTGCGCGCCTGGTGGGGGTTCGGGTCGATCTGCTCGAGATGGAGCATGCGGATCCGAGGGCCCAGGGCGCGGGCCGAGATCAGGTCGACGAAGTGGCCGTCGTGTCTCATGCCGACGGAATCTGGCAGGCCGGATCGTTTAGGTTTTTGCACGGTCCAAAATCTCCTCGGCGACTTTCCTATATTGCTCCGCCCCGATCGAACCCGGAGCGTAGGTGAAGATCGATTCCTTGTAGGCCGGGCTCTCCTCGAGCTTGACGCTCTTCGAGATGTAGGTCTTGAAGAGCTTGTTGCCGAAGACGCGCTTGATGCGCTCGACGACGTCCCGGGCCAGGTTCGTCCGCTTGTCGTAGAGCGTGATCAGGACACCGATGATCTTGAGCTGGGGATTGGCGATGCGCCGGACCTTATCGATCGTCTCGAGAAGATCGTCCGTGCCCTCGAGGCAGAGGTACGACGACTGGATCGGGATGAGAATGGCCGAGGCGGCGACGAGGGCGTTTAGGGTGATCAGGCCCAGGGTGGGCGGCGTGTCGATGAGGATGTATTGGTACTTGTGCTTGATGGGCTCCAGGGCGTCCTTGAGCCGGAAATGGGCGTCGAATTCGCCGATCAGCGACGGCTCGACCTTGGCCATGGAGATCTTGGCGATGGCCATGTCCAGTCCGGGGATGGTCGAGCGGACGATGATGCCCTCGATCTTTTCGCTCTTGTTCATGAGGACGTCGTAGAGGGACTTTTCATGGCTGGCCGGGTCGGCTACGGTGGATATGGTGCTGTGAGCCTGGGGGTCCATGTCGATGAGGAGAACCTTCTTGCCGAGGAGGGCAAGGGCCGCGGAAACGTTGATGGACGTGGTTGTTTTTCCGACTCCGCCTTTCTGGTTGGTGACAGCGATAATCAACGGCTTCTCTCCCTCCGCGTCGAAGTCCTCAGACCCTACTTATATTGGATTCGAACGCCGATTGCAAGTGAAATTCTATCCCTAGCGTTGGCCAATGTCGGCGCGCCGACATTTTGTATAACAAGTTGAAAACAAAGGGCTAGCCGAAGAAGGCTAATCGCCCTCAGGCGAATAGGGCCTGCGGGCAACGTGCGGAAAAGAAGCGTGAAAACTGCGGCCCCGGTGTGCTCGCCAAGCGCGAACGGGTCTCTTCGATACGCGACGACGACGAGAAAATAGGGCAACGGCGACAGAACGCAGAGCCTTGCTGGCGTATCAAGGAAGTAGGGCGCGAAACGCAAGCGCCGCGGGAGGAAATGGCTGGACGGGAATGGGCAAAGTCCAAGCCGGGTCGATGAGGGCGGATAGCGCGGGAGGAGTCCCCTGCTGCACGCGTCCGGCGCCGATCATGTTCAAGCCGGCTCCTTGGGGGGGGAGACCGGAGAGAGGCGGGCATTCAGGAAATGAAGCCGGGTTGGCGATGTCTAAATATAATAGATATAGTATTCCTATCGGTAATATAGTGTATTGTCATGATCGGTAATGAGCTGATAATAAAAAAGTTAAGAGTATTCTCGAACATGCGGATGATAATAATGTTAAGGGTTCATGGCCGGCCGTGGCTGCGCCTGCGCCGGCTGTGGGCCTAAGCATCTTGCGCGCCGGCAAAAAAATCGCTCACGGTCGGCGGCAAAAATCCCGTAAAATCCCGGCTGACGACCATGAGGCATGAAGACGCGCCCGGCGAAAACCGGCCCTCGCCGCAGTTCGACAGGCGGATGAACCTCGTCGACACGGCGTTCCTTGTCGTCGGCGCGGTCATCGGCTCGGGGATCTTCCTGACGCCGGGACTCATCGCCGCCGGCCTCCCCTCCCCCGGCCTGCTCCTCGCTGTCTGGCTGGCCGGCGGGCTGGTCACGCTCTGCGGCGCGCTCTCGTTCGCCGAGCTCGGCGCCATGTTCCCCCAGGCGGGCGGGCAATACATCTATCTCCGGGAGGCGTACGGCCCGGCCGCGGCCTTCCTCTTCGGCTGGGGCTTCTTCGGCTTCATCATGTGCGGCGGGCTGGCCGCCCTGGCCGTCGGGTTCGCCGAGTTCTTCGGCTCGTTCGTCCCGTCGCTCGCCGTCGGGGCCCGCGTCCTCCACGTCTCCGTCCTCGGGCTGTCCTATACTCTGTCGGCCGGCCAGGTCGTGGCGGCGGCGACCATCCTCCTCCTGACGCTCGTCAACACCTTCGGCATCAGGGCCGGCGTCGCCGTCCAGAACCTGCTGACCGTCTTCCGCATCGGCGCCGTCCTGGCCATCGTCGTCCTGGGCGCCCTGTTCGGGACGAAGAGCGGCGGCTCGAACTTCCATCCCCTGTTCCAGGGCATGCCGGCCTTCGCCGACCTCCTCCGGCCCCTGGGGTTGGCCCTCGTGGCCGTCTTCTGGACCTACGACGGCTGGTATTCGGTCAACTGCACGGCCGAGGAGATCCGCCGTCCCGAGCGGAATATCCCCCGGGGCCTGGCCCTGGGCGTCGCCGGCGTCACCGTGCTCTACGTCGCGGTGAACCTCATTTACCTCGTCGCCCTGCCGATCGCGCGGCTCAAGGGGGTCACCCGCGTCGGCGAGCTGGTCACGACGTCCCTCTTCGGAGCGGGCGTCGGTGCGGCCATCTCGGCCGTCATCATGGTCTCGGTCTTCGGCTGCCTCAACGCCAATCTTCTCTTCGGTCCCCGGGTCTACTACGCCATGGCCAAGGACGGGAGCTTCTTCCGGTCCATGGCCCGGCTGAGCCCGCGCTGGCGCGTCCCGGCCCGGGCCCTGTGGGGCCAGGCCGCCTGGTCGGCCGTCCTCTGCCTGACGGGGACCTACGAGGCGCTCTACGAGTACATGGTCTTCGCCCTGCTCGTCTTCTTCGCCGCGACCGGCCTCTCCGTCATCATCCTCAGAAAGCGCCGGCCGGAGCTGCGGCGGCCCTACCGGACGACGGGCTATCCGGTCGTGCCCGGGCTCTTCGTCGTCGTCAGCCTGGCCATCTTCCTGAACATGGTCCTCTCGGCGCCCCTCAAGTCGGCCGCGGGGCTAGCCCTGCTCGGCGCGGGCCTGCCGGCTTACGTCCTCTGGAGGAGGCGTCGTGCGGCCCCGGCGCCGGCGGACACGAAGGGGATAGGCACCGGGCCGGATTTGTTTTAGAATGGGGCCTGCCCCGACCGGTGAGCCGAGATGACGGACGTCCATCACAGTGTCGAGATCGTCCCTGACGGGACCCGGGTCAAGGTCCGCTCCGGCGAGCTCCTGGCCGATGTCCTGGCCCGGGCCGGCGTCCCCCTGAACGTCTACTGCCACAAGCGGGGCGTCTGCGGCAAGTGCGTCGTCCGCGTCAGGTCCGGGCTCCTGCCGATCCTCGAGGCCGCCGAGAAGGCCGTGCTCGAGAAACACGGCTTCGGCCCCGACCACAGGCTGGCCTGCCGGTTCGCCGTCCGGGGCGACATGGCGGTCGAGGTGCCCCCGGCCTCGCGCCTGGGGAGGATCGAGGTCCTCGAGACCGGGCTGTCCCTGCCGGTCACGCTCGACCCCCAGGTGAAGAAATACGCCCTGACCCTGGAGAAGCCGCCGCTTGCGGCGCCGGCGGCCGTGACCGAGGCCCTGGGCGAGCTCCTGGCCCCGGCGGCACCGGCCTTCCCCCTGGCCGCCCTGCAGCACCTCCGGGACCTCGGGACGGGCCGGCCGCAGACGGTCACGGCCGTCCTCTACGGCGAGCGCGAGGTCCTTGCGATCGAGCCGGGAGACACCTCCGAGCGGGCCTGCGGCCTGGCCGTCGACATCGGCACGACGACCGTCGTCGCCGAGCTCGTCGACCTCGTCCGCGGCGTGAGCCTCGGCCGGGCCTCGGCCATGAACCCCCAGGCCTCATACGGCGCCGACGTCGTCTCGCGGATCACCTACGCCTTCGAGGAGCCCGAGAACCTCCGGCGGCTGAGGAAATCGATCGTCCATCTCCTGAACGAGCTCGCCTCCGGGCTGTGCGCCAAGGCCGGCCTGACGACGGAGGCCGTCTACGAGGTGGTCGCGGCCGGGAACACGGCCATGAACCATTTCCTGTGCGGCGTCAGCACGGACTCGCTCGCCGTCGCCCCCTTCCACGCCGTCTTCTCGAGCCTGCCGCCGGTCGCGGCGGCCGAGATCGGCCTCGACCTCCATCCCGCGGCCCGGGTCTATGTCGTCCCCAACATCAAGAGCTTCGTCGGCGGCGACATCACCGCGGGGCTGGCCGCCGCGGCCCTGGCCGAGAAGCCGGGCACGGCCCTCTTCGTCGACATCGGCACGAACGGCGAGATCGTCCTCAAGACCGGCCGGGACCTCGTCGCCACCTCCACCGCGGCGGGCCCGGCCTTCGAGGGCATGAGCATCAGCTGCGGCATGCTGGCCGTGGAGGGCGCCGTGTGCGGGGCCGAGTGGCGCGACGGCTTCCGGCTCCGGACGATCGGCGGGCAGGCGCCCCGCGGGCTGTGCGGCACGGGCCTCATCGACGTCCTCGCCCTGGCCCTGGCCCACGGCCTCCTCGGCCGGGACGGCAAGATCGCCGGCCCGGAGAAGAAGCTCCGCCTGGGCGAGAAGCTCGCCCTCAGCCAGAACGACATCCGCGAGGTCCAGCTGGCCGCGGCCGCGGTCAAGACGGGCGTCCGTTTCCTCCTCCGGGAGTGCGGCGTGCCGCTCCGCCGGGTCGACGCCGTCTACATCGCCGGGGCGTTCGGGAACTCGCTCGACGTCGGCCACGCCAGGTCCCTGGGCCTGCTGCCCGACCTCGCCGACGACCGGATCGTCTTCGTCGGCAACTCCTCCCTGGCCGGGGCGCGCAAGCTCCTTCTGGCCGCGCCGGAGCGGGCCGCGGCCGAGTCCCTGGCCAGGACGGTCGCCCACGTCTCGCTCGCCTCGAGGGGCGATTTCCAGGACGCCTTCGTCCGGGCCCTCGAGTTCGGGACCTTCGACGGAGGTGAACGATGAGCACGGACCTGATCGGGCTCGCGGGGCGGCGGATCGTCCTCCTCGACGGCGCCATGGGCACCGAGCTCATGGCCCGCGGCCTGCCCCAGGGCGCCTGCCCCGAGGCGTGGAACGCCGATCGGCCGGAGGTCGTCCGCGACGTCCACGCGGCCTACTTCGCGGCCGGCTCCGACGCCGTGTCCACGAACAGCTTCGGCGGAAGCCGGATCAAGCTCGCCGCCCACGGCCTCGAGGGGCGGACGGCCGAGCTCAACGCCGCCGCGGCCCGCCTGGCCCGGGCTGTGGCCCCGGCCGGGAGGTTCGTGGCCGGGAGCATGGGCCCGACGGGCAAGTTCCTCAAGCCCCAGGGGGAGTTCACCGAGGACGAGTTCGAGGCCGCCTACGCGGAGCAGGCCGCGGCCCTGGCCGAGGGCGGCGCCGACGTCCTCCTCATCGAGACGCAGTACGACCTCCGCGAGGCCCTCTGCGCCCTGCGCGGCGCCCGGCGGGCCACCTCGCTCCCCGTCCTGGCCACGATGACCTTCAACGCCGTGCCGCGGGGATATTTCACCCTCATGGGCGACCCGGTGGCGCGGTGCCTGCAGGAGCTCGGGAGGGAGGGCGCGGCGGCCGTCGGGGCCAACTGCACCCTCAACAGCGAGCAGATGGCCGGGCTGGTCACGGTCATGCGGCGGGAGACGGCGCTGCCGCTCGTCGCCCAGGCCAACGCCGGCAAGCCCGTCCTCGGGCCGGACGGCTCGGTGACCTACTCCCAAGGGCTCGAGGACTACGTCCGCTTCGTCCCGGACATCGTGCGGGGCGGGGCAAACCTCGTCGGCGGGTGCTGCGGCACGAGCCCCGCCTTCATCGAGGCCATGGCCGAATCCCTTTTCAGGAGGCGCGAGTGAACCAAGACACCATCTATGCGGACATGCGGAAGGCCATCATCGACGGCGACGGCGCCGCCGCCGGCCGGCTGGCCGGGGAGGCCGTCCGGGCCGGGCTGGACCTCCTCGACGTCATCGAGAACGGCTACGTCCCGGGCATCGAGAAGGTCGGCGAGCTCTGGGAGCAGGGCGAGTACTTCCTGCCCGAGCTCATCTCGAGCGCCGAGGCCATGAAGGCGGCCATGGCCGTCCTCGAGCCCGAGCTCCAGCGCTCGCGGCTCCAGGCGCGGAGCGGGGGCAAGGTCGTCATCGGCACGGTCGAGGGCGACATCCACGACATCGGCAAGAACCTCGTCGCCGCCATGCTCCAGGCCAGCGGCTTCGAAGTCTTCGACCTCGGGGCCGACGTCAAGCTCGAGCGGTTCCTCGAGCGGGCCGAGGCCGTCGGGGCGGACTTCATCTGCCTCTCGGCCCTGCTGACGACGACCATGCCCAACCAGAGGCGCCTGGTCGAGATGCTCGAGGCAGAAGGACGTCCGGGCGAAGTACAAGGTCCTCGTCGGCGGCGCCCCGGCCACCAAGAAGTGGGCCGACGAGATCGGCGCCGACGGCTACGCGGAGAACGCCGTCGCGGCCGTCAAGCTGGCCAAGCGGCTGGGGCCGGCCCGGGGCTAGGAGGGATGTCGATGATCGAAGCCGACCAGACCGAAAATCGAGCTCCTCGAGCCGCGAGCTCGTCAAGAAGATCGTCGAGGAGGCCGCTGGCCCTCCTCGAGAGGCACGGCGTCTTCGTCGAGAACGCCGAGGCCCTGGCCCTGCTCAAGGCGGCCGGCGGCCGGCCGGACGCCTCGCGACGCGGAGGGTCCGCCTCGACCGGCGCCCTCGTCCGCGACTGCCTGGCCTCGACCCCGCCTCCGTCACGACTGTACGACCGGAGCGGCGAGAGGTCCTACGCCGTCGGCGGCGACGAGGTCCACTTCGACCCGGGCTCGGCCGCCGTCTCCCTCCTCGACCACCGGACCGGGCCGGGAGCGCAAGGCCGTGACGAAGGACGTCGTCGGCTTTCTCGAAGCTCGAGGAGACGCTCGAGCACATCCACTTCCAGAGCACGGGGCTCATCAGCACCGACGTCCCGGCCGCCGTCGCCGACGTCTACCGCCTCTATCTCGGGCTCCTCCTTCTCGTCGAAGCCGATCGTCACCGGGACCTTCCGGGTCGAGGGCTTCCAGCCGATGCTGGACATGCTCGCGGCCGTCCGCGGCGGCGAGGAGGAGCTCGCCGCGGAAGCCCCTGGCCATCTTCGACGCCTGCCCCTCCCCTCCCCTCAAGTGGAGCCACCTGACGGCCCAGAGCCTGATCGACTCGGCCCGGGCCGGCATCCCCTCCGAGCTCATCTCGATGGGCATGACCGGGGCCACCTCCCCGGCCACGCTCGCCGGGACGCTCGTCCAGCACGTCGCCGAGAACCTGAGCGGCGCTCGTCATCTGCCAGCTGGCCAGCGCGGGGCGCGCCGGTCATCTTCGGCGGCTCGCCCTCGAGCTTCGACATGAGGAAGGGCACGACGCCGATGGGGGCCATGGAGACGATGATGATCGACGTCGGCCTACGCCCAGATCGGCAAGCACCTGAAGCTGCCGACCCACGCCTACATGGCCCTCAGCGACTCCAAGCTCAACGACGCCCAGGCGCGGCGTCGAGACGGCCATGGGGGCCGTGCTGGCCGCCCTGGCCGGCGTCAACGTCGTCTCGGGCCCGGGCATGCTCGACTTCGAGAGCACCCAGAGCCTGGAGAAGCTCTGCCTCGACAACGAGATCTGCGGCATGGCCTACCGGCTCCTCGAGGGCGTCGCCCAGCGGGACGAGCCGATGGCCCTGGACATGTTCGACACCTACAAGCCGGGGGACACGTTCCTCACCCACCCCCATACCCGCCAGTGGTACCGGAAAGAGCACACGCTCCCCAAGCTCATGGACCGGGACCCTTACGAGGCCTGGGTCCTGGCGGGGCGGACGACGGCTTTGGCCAGGGCCCACAAGGACGTCGAGGACAGGATCGCCCGATACGCCCTGCCGCCTCTGCCGGAGGGCGTGCGGCGGGAGCTGCGGAAGATCATGTCCCGCTACGGGAAGACCCAGGGGCTGTCGCGCCTGCCGCGGGCCGGGCTCTAGTCCAGGACGCGCGAGTCGAGGTAGGCCGGCGCCTCCGCCGCCCAGCCGCGCTCCTGCCGTGCCCTTTCGGCGAAGCGCACGGCCACGTCGGCGTCGCCGTGGGTGACGAAGAGGCGGCGGGGCGGCGTCCGGAAGGCGTCGAGCCAGCGGCCGAGGGCCTTGCGGTCGGCGTGGGCCGAGAAGCTGTTGATCTTGGCCACCCGGGCCCGCACGGGCAGGGTCTGGCCGAGGATGCGGACCTGGGGCTCCCCCTCGAGGATCTGGCGGCCGAGGGTCCCCTCGGCCTGATAGCCGACGAAGAGGATGGTCGATTCGGGCCGGCCGAGATTGTAGAGCAGGTGGTGCTTGATCCGGCCCCCCGTGCACATCCCCGACCCGGCCATGATGATGGACGGGACGCGCTGGGCGTTGATGGCCTTGGACTCCTCGATGGTCCGGACGACGGCGAGGCCGGGGAAGTCGAAGGGGCTCTTCCCCGCCTCGAAGAGGGAGCGGGCCTCCGCGTCGAGGTCGGCCGTGTGGCGCCGGAACGCGTCCGTCACCTCCCGGGCCATGGGGCTGTCGAGATAGACGGGCAGGGCCGGGATGGCCTTGTCGTGGACGAGGCGGCTCAGGTAGAACATGAGCTCCTGGGCCCTCTCGATGGCGAAGGTCGGGATGACGACGTTCCCCCCGGCCTTGACGGTGTCGACGACGATCTCGGTGAGGAGCTCGGGAATGGACTTGGGGTCCTCGTGGTCGCGGTCGGCGTAGGTCGATTCCATGACGACGTAGTCGGCCCGTTCGAAGACCGAGGGGTCGCGGACAAAGGGCTTGTCCCACTGGCCGATGTCTCCCGAGAAGACGAGGCTCCGGCTGCCGCCGTTCTCGTGGCAGTCGAACTCGACCATGGCCGAGCCCAGGATGTGGCCGGCGTCGCGGAAGCGGAAGGAAAGGGCGTCGGAGAGGGCGACCTCCCCGTCATAGGGGACCTCATCGACGAGCGGCATGGCCCTCTGGACGTCCTCGACGGTGTAGAGGGGGATCTCGGGATGGGCGCCGGAGCGGCCTTCCTTGGCGTGCCGCCTCTGCTTGAAGGCCGCGTCTTCACCTTGGATCCGGGCCGAATCCATGAGGGCGATGGAGACGAGGTCGGAGGTGGCGTCCGTCGTCAGGATCGTCCCCGAGAAGCCCTGGGCGACAAGCCTGGGGATGAGTCCCGAGTGGTCGAGGTGGGCGTGGGTCAGGACGAGCACGTCGACCTCCGCCGGGGGGACCGGGAACGGGCCCCAGTTCCGGTCGAGGTACGGCCGCTCCTGGTAGAGCCCGCAGTCGACGAGGACCTTCATCCCGCCGGCCTCCAGGAAATAACACGAGCCCGTGACCTGCCGTGCCGCGCCGAGGAAGGTGATCTTCATGGTCGTCACTCCCGCTCACCCTGGCAGTATTCGGCTTGGGCGGAGAAGAAGACCATCTTCGTCCACAGCCGGAAGAGGACAAAAACCTGGCCCCAGAGGAGGCCGAGGCCGAGCCAGGCCAGGCCCGAGCCGGGGATGAGCCCGCCGACGGCGAAATAGAGCGCCGCCCCGGCCACTACCCCGGCGGCGAGGAGGAGATAGAGGGCCCAGGCG
>CAWDTC010000055.1:0-19400 GCA_963805045.1 Candidatus Aminicenantota bacterium | reverse complement strand
CTCGTTTCATCATCACGACCTCCCTTTCGGGGACGCGTTCATTATACCGCATTTTCGAGGGGAGCGCGGTCTGCCGGTCTGGAGGAGCCTGGAGGCCGACGTGCCGGGGCCGGATTAACAAGCCGGGCCGATTCTGCTAGCATAAGGGCAGAGCGGATCCGGGACGCACCCGTGCGATCGTCAAAGAGGTCAAGGGCCGGCGCATTCCTCCTCCTTATTCTATTCCTCTCCCCTTATTCCGTCTTCCCGGGGGAGGCGGACGCGGCCGCCGCGGAATCGCAGAACGTCCCGGCGCAGTCCTTCTCCCTGGCCTTCTCCGGGCCCCGCGCCGTGCCGGCCTTCTCTGTCGCGGCCGCGCCGCCGGCCACGGAAAGATACACCCTCAGGAACCTGAGCCGCGATTTCCTCAAGGACGCCGGCCAAATCTGGAGCTACCCGGTCCACATCCAAGCGCGGGACATCCTTCCGATCGCCGCCCTGGCCACCCTCACCGGGCTCCTCGTCGCCAACGACGAGTCGATCTACCGGGGCTTCAAGACCTACCGCGACGACCACGGCTGGGTCCGGGCCGTGAGCCCCGTCATCACCAAGATGGGGTCGTGGGGCGCGTGGGGCGTCGCGGGAGTCTTCCTCGGCGTCGGCCTTGTCTCCGGGAACAAGACGTCGACGGAGACCGCCGTGCTGGCCTCGAACGCCATGCTCCAGAGCGCCCTCCTCGTCGGCGTCCTGAAGGGCCTGTTCGGACGGCAGCGCCCGGAATACGCCGACGGCGTCGACCACTGGTCCGGCCCGGCCGGGTTCTTCAAGATGTACGAAAAGGGGCAGATGGGCCGGTATGATTCCTTCCCCTCCGGGCACGCCATCACGGCCTTCAGCCTGGCCACGGTCCTGGCCATGCAGTACGGCGACACCGTCTGGGTCCCGGTCCTCTCCTACACGGTGGCCACGGGGGTCGCCCTGTCGCGGGTGACGGAGAGCAAGCACTGGCTCTCCGACGTCCTCGTCGGCGGTGTCCTCGGCCACCTCATCGGCCGCCTCGTCGTCCGCAACCACCGCCAGCGCTACCACCTGACGCCGGCCGCGGGCCTCGACCACGGCGCGTTGAGCTTCACCGTCACCCTGGCCCGTTAGCGCCTTGACAAGCGGCGGCGAAAAAGGGAAGAATCCCGTCTTCCGAAACTTTCGTCCGTCGAGGTGACGCATGAAAAGACCCCGCCTGACCGCAGTTCTCATCATCCTGGCCTCCGTCCTGGCCGCGGCCGCGCCCGCCGCCGCAGCCGGCGAGGCGCCGAAGCCGGAGCCGGCGAAGTTCGCGCCGTGGACGGCCGAGGACATCCTTCTCGCCGAGAGCGCGAGCCAATGGGAGATCTCGCCCGACGGAAAATGGGCCGTCTGGGTGAAAAGCCGCATGGACAAGGACAAGAACGGCCGCGTCTCGAACCTCTTCCTGACGAACCTCGAGACGAAGAAGGAGGTCCAGCTGACCCGCGGCACCGAGATGAACGGCCAGCCGCGCTGGTCGCCGAACGGCGAGTCGATCTCCTTCACCAGCACCCGGCCCCTGCCGAAGCCGAACCCCGACGCCGCGCGGTCCCAGCTCTGGCTGATGGCGCCTTCCGGGCGGCGAGCCGTATCCCGTGACGGACTCGGCCCGCGGCGTCCAGTCCTATCGATGGGTCGACAACGACACGATCATCTTCAGCGCCCAGGAGGACCCGGCCCTCTACGAGCAGGAGCTCAAGCAGAAGAAGGACTCGAGCCGGGTCGTCGACGACGTCGCCCACGAGCCGCCGGTCCGGCTCTACCGGCTCTCGGTCAAAGACAGGAAGATCACCCGGCTCACGGACAACACCGACTTCATCCAGTCCTGGGACGTGACGCCGGACGGGAAGCACGCCCTGACCGTCCACGCCCAGTACCTCAGCTTCGAGTGGGACCAGAAGATCCTGCCCAAGACCTTCGTCTACGACCTCGCCGACGGGCGAGCGGCGGGAGATCCTCGCCGGGGAGCGCATCCCGCCCGTGGGCGTCGAGAGCGCCCGGGACGGGAGCGGCTTCTATTTCGCGGCGCCGTACTCGACCGACCCGAGGTTCTTCACCGCCTCGGTCCTGCTCGTCTACTTCCACGACCTGGCCTCGGGCCGGACGGTCAAGGTCGACCTCGGCTGGGAGAACGGCCTGGGCGGCGGCCTGCGGGCGACGCCTGACGGCTTTCTCGCGACTGCTCGCGGCCGGGGCCCGGTTCCTGCCCGCCCGCTACGTGAAGACGGGGCTCGCCTGGAAGCGGACGGACCTCGAGGGCGAGCACGTCAAGAACCTCTTCGACTTCGCCGTCAGCGAGGACGCCAAGACACTCGTCTACGAGTATTCGACGGCCAGCACGCCCACGCAGTGGTACCGGGCGAAGCTCGACGGCGCCAAGCTGGCCGAGCGCCGTCAAGCTCACCGACCTCAACCCCGGCTTCAAGGCCAAGGCCCCGGCCCGGACCGAGATCGTCCGCTGGAAGGGCGCCCTCGGGCGAGGAGGTCGACGGGCTCCTCTATTATCCGAAGGACTACGAGCCCGGCAGAGAAATACCCGCTCTTCACCGCGCCCCACGGCGGCCCGGCCGGCGCGGACATGGACATGTGGGACGAGAGCTGGGCCTACGCCCACCAGCTCATCTGCCAGCGCGGCGCCTTCATCCTCAAGCCGAACTACCACGGCAGCTCGAACTACGGCCTCAAGTTCGTCGAGTCCATCTGCTGCGGGCACTACTACGACTACCCGGTCGAGGACATCCAGAAGGGCGTCGACCTCCTGATCGGCGAAGGGCATGGTCGACCCGGACCGGGTCGGGACGTTCGGCTGGTCGAACGGCTCGATCCTGTCGATCGAGCTCGGCGTCGCCGACCCGGACCGCTACAAGGTCGTCTCCGCCGGGGCCGGCGACGTCGAGTGGATCAGCGACTGGGCCAACGTGGATTTCGGCGAGTCGTTCGATACCTACTATTTCGGCAAGTCGCCGCTCGAGGACCCGCAGCTCTACCTCCGGATCTCGCCCCTCTACAAGCTCGACCGGGTCAAGGCGCCGACGATCATCTTCTTCGGCACCGAGGACCGGAACGTGCCGACGAGCCAGGGCTGGATCCACTACCGGGCCCTCTACCACCTCGGCAAGGTCCCGGTGAAGTTCATCCTCTTCCCGGGCGAGCCGCACGGGCTCCAGGAATACGCCCACCAGATGCGGAAGCTCGACGAGGAGATGGCCTGGCTCGACACGCACTTCTTCAAGACGCTCGCCGCCGCGAACGAGGCCTTCAAGAAGGACTCGCCCCTCGGCCAGGCCCTGCGGCGGAAGGGCATCGCCCGCGTCGGGACGAAGTACGGCGTCGCGGCCAAGACGGGCGGCGCGCTCGTGCCGGAGGCGGTGACGCGGGGCGCGCTCGAGGTCGGCCGCTTCGAGGTCACGCGGGCCCAGTACGCGGCCTTCGACCCCGCCTACGCCGTGGCGCCGGGGACGGAGAACTTCCCGGCGAACGGCGTCCCCTTCGAGAAGGCCAAGGCCTACGCGGCCTGGCTGGCCAAGCTCACCGGCCAGGCCTGGCGTCTGCCGACCGAGGAGGAAGCGACCGCCCTCGCCGAGGGTGTCGCGCGGCGAGAACACGCTCGACTATTGGGCCGGATACGCCCTCAACCCGGACGACGCCCGGCGGCTCGAGGCGAAGGTCAAGGAGCTCGGCGGCGGCGCGCCGCTCCTCAAGGAAGCCGGGAGCTTCGCCGGCGCCGGCAAGGACGACGAGGCGCCTGCTCTTCGACCTCGGCGGCAACGTCGCCGAATGGGCCGTGGCCAAGGACGGGAGCGGCAAGGCCGTCGGCGGGAGCGCCGACCGGCCGGCGGACGCCAAGGCCCGGGCCGGCCCAGGCGTCGGCGGAGTACACCGGCTTCCGCGTCGTCCGCGACGCGGGCAAGTGAAGTCGGGGCGGACACTGTCCTCTTTGTGCGTGTCCCCTGGAGTCTCTTTTGAGGAGGTGGTGACCATGAAGCTCCGACACGCCCGGTTCCCGGTCACGGCGCTTTTCCTGGCCCTCGTCCTCGGGCCTTCAGGCCGTTCCGGCCCAGGCCA
The DNA here is from genome assembly GCA_963805045.1 of Candidatus Aminicenantota bacterium. Classification (GTDB taxonomy): domain Bacteria; phylum Acidobacteriota; class Aminicenantia; order Aminicenantales; family Saccharicenantaceae; genus DATKJS01. The sequence goes on along the minus strand of CAWDTC010000055.1, from coordinate 15,293 downwards.
AGGTCACCAGCCCCAAGGAACAGTTCGGGTTCGACATCGGCGACGACTACAAGCTCGTCAACTACACCCAGCTCCTGGCCTACTGGAAGAAGCTCGACGCCGAGTCCGACCGCATGACCCTCGTCGACATCGGCCGGACGGCCGAGGGCCGCCCGATGGTCATGGCCGTCATCACCTCGCCCAAGAACCAGGCCCGGCTCGGCCGCTACAAGGAGATCTCCCGGCGCCTGGCCCTGGCCAAAGGGCTCGACGACGCCCAGGCCCGCCGCCTGGCCGCGGAGGGCAAGGCGGTCGTCTGGATCGACGGCGGCCTCCACGCGACCGAGATCCTCGGCTCGCAGCAGCTCATCGAGCTCGTCTACCGGATGACGAGCCGCGACGACGCCGAGACGCGCCGCCTCCTCGACGACGTCGTCCTGCTCGCCGTTCCCTCCAACCCCGACGGCCTGGAGCTCGTCGCGAACTGGTACATGCGGGAGCCGGACCCTCTCAAGCGCACGCATGAGCGGCCTGCCCGTCCTCTACCAGAAATACATCGGTCACGACAACAACCGCGACTCCTACATGGCGACGCAGCCCGAGACCGAGGCCCAGAACCGGGTCCTCTACCGCGACTGGCACCCCCAGATCGTCTACAACCACCACCAGGCCGGGCCGGCCGGCACGGTCCTCTTCGCCCCGCCGTTCCGCGACCCCTTCAACTACGTCTTCGACCCGCTCATCCCGGTCGGCATCGACCTCGTCTCGGCGGCCATGCACAACCGCTTCGTCACCGAGGGCAAGCCGGGAGCCATCATGCGCTCCGGCGCCCCCTATTCGACGTGGTGGAACGGCGGCCTGAGGAGCACCGCGTACTTCCACAACATCATCGGCATCCTGACCGAGACCATCGGCAGCCCGACCCCGATCGACATCCCGTTCATCCCCCAGCGCCTCCTGCCGAAGGAGGACTACCCGTTCCCGGTCGCGCCCCAGAAATGGCACTTCCGTCAGTCGGTCGAATACGCCATCACGGCCGACCTGGCCATCCTCGACGTGGCCTCGAAGAACCGGGAGGATTTCCTCTATCGACGCTACCTGATGGGCAAGCACGCCATCGAGAAAGGGAGCCGGGACAGCTGGACGATCGTGCCGGACATGGTCGCCGCGGTCGAGGCGGCCGCGGCCAAGGACGCGGGCAGGGAGGCGGCGCCGGCGGCCGCGGGGCCCGGCGGCGAGTTCGGGCGCGTCCGCGGCGTCCCGCTCAAGTACTATGACCTTCTCTTCGACAAGAACGCCCGCGACCCGCGCGGCTACGTCATCCCGGCCGACCAGCCCGACTTCCTGACGGCGACGAAGTTCGTGAACGCCCTGCTCAAGAACGGCTGCGAGGTCCTGCGGGCGACGAAGGAGTTCGCGGCCGGCGGCAAGACGTATGCCAAGGGCTCGTACGTCGTCAAGACGGCCCAGGCCTTCCGGCCGCACGTCCTGACCATGTTCGAGCCGCAGGACCACCCGAACGACCTGGCCTATCCCGGCGGGCCGCCCGTCGCGCCCTACGACTCGGCCGGCTGGACGCTGGCCTACCAGATGGGCGTCGCGTTCGACCGCATCCTCGACGGCTTCGACGGACCGTTCGAGGCCATCGCCGACGTCATGAAGCCTCCGGCCGGCTCGTTCGACGGGCGGCCGGGTGTCGCGGGCTATGTCCTCGACCACCGCGTCAACGACACGTTCCTGGCCCTGAACCGCGTCCTCAAGGCCGGCGGCGAGGCCTACTGGCTCAAAGGGGAGACGGTCGCCGACGGGACGACGTACGCGGCGGGGACGATCTACGTGCCCGCGGACCCCAAGGTCGTTCCGATCCTCGACAAGGCGGCCCGGGAGATCGGCCTGACCGTCCGGAGCGTCGGCGCGGCGCCGAAGGGCGGGGCCTACAAGCTGAGGCCGCTCCGCATCGGGCTCTGGGACACGTACGGCGGCTCCATGGCCTCGGGCTGGATCCGCTGGCTGTTCGAGCAGTTCGAGTTCCCGTACGAGCTCGTCTTCGCGCCCGCGCTCGACGAGGGCGAACCTCAAGGCGAGGTTCGACGTCCTCGTCTTCGTCGGCGGCTCGATGCCGCGCCTGGCCGCGGCCGAGGCGGGGGCCGCGAGCTTCCGCGATTTCCAGCCGGCGGCGCCGGCGAACGTGCCGCCGGAGTACCGGAACCGCGTCGGCCGCATCACGGCCGATAAGACGATCCCCAAGATCCGGGAATTCCTCGAGGCCGGGGGGACGGTCCTGGCCCTCGACACGGCGACGCTCCTGGCCTATCACCTCGGCCTGCCGGTGGCGAACGCGCTCGTCGAGAAGACGGCCGACGGCAAGGAGAAGCCGCTCGGCATCGAAAAGTACTTCGTGCCCGGCTCGCTCCTCCGGGCCGCGGTCGACACGACACATCCGCTCGCCTGCGGCCTGCCGGACGCCGTCGACGTCTTCGTCGACAACACCCCGGCCTTCACTCTTCTCCCCGACGCCGAGCTCAAGGGCGTCAAGCCCGTCGTCTGGTTCGGGACGGGGAAGCTCCTCCGCAGCGGCTGGGCCTGGGGCGAGCAGTACCTGTGGCGGAGCGTCCAGGTCGCCGAGGCCGCCGTCGGGAAGGGGAAGCTCTTCCTCTACGGCCCCGAGATCGCCTTCCGCGGCCAGCCCCACGGCACCTTCAAGCTCCTCTTCAACGGGCTCTATTACGGCAGCGCGGAGACGACCGAATTGAAATAAATAAAGAGGGACAGTCCCCCCCGGGGGGGACTGTCCCTCTTAACAATCCGGCGGATAGCCGCTAACGCCTCTTGCGCTCGGCGCACTGCCGTACCTGATAGGCGAAGGCCTCCAGGCGCGTCCGCTCCGAGGCGAGCTCCGACCCGGTGTAGATGAACGTGGGGATGGGGATGTGGTCGAAGTCGTCCCGGACGCTCGACGAGATGGCCGCCGAGACCGTGCCGAGCATGCAGTTGAAGCAGATGGCGTTGATAACTCCGTCCGCGCCCCGCCGGGCGAAGTCGACCATCTTGGCGACGTTGAGGAAGAGGAACCGGTTCGAGTCGAGCCCGACGTAAGGCAGCGTATGTTTCACCACGTCGCCGTAGGTCGGCTCCTTGGCCAGCGGGATGGCCCCATCCAGGCGGCGGCGGACTTTGACCTTCTCCAGTTCCTTCCGCAGGTAGAGGAGGGCCAGGATGGAGGACACGCCGTATTTCCGGTCGGCGACCTTCTCCCTCAGGCTCCGGCCGAGGTCGAAATCGACCTCGTCGACGAAGAAGGACGACGGCCGGACCTCGCAGCCGAGCTCCTCGAGCTTGCGGAACAGGTCGTGGTTGGCGACGGGGTTGATGCGCGTGTAAATGTCGCCGGCGATGCCGACGACCGGCCGCCGTTCCCTCTTCACGGTGATGGCTTTGAGCCGCCGGGCGGTTCGCTCGAGCGCCGGGCCGATGTCGCCCGCGGCTAGGGCCCCCTCGATGTCCCGGAGGTTCCCGGCGTGGGCCGCGTCCGTCGCTCCCTTCCGGGTTTCGTAGGGCCTGAGGGCGCAGGAGGCCCGGACGAGGAGGTCGATGGCGACCAGGCCCTGCCAAAGGAACTTCAAGCCCTTCATGCCGAGGAGCCGGGACAGGTCTTCGTCGAGCGCCGCGAACACCTCGAGGTCCGTGATGCCCAAGTCGTCCGCCAGGTAACTCAGGGCCTTGTCGTACTGGGCCAGGACACACGTGTACTTGGAGCCGGGAAAGAAAAAGACCTCGCCCCCCCGCCGCTCCGATCCGGGCGAACTTGACGAAATCCCCGGTGATGAGGGAGTAGGCATGGCATTCCTTGCCCGTGCTGTGCTTCTCGCCCAGGGCCTCGGTCGCGGCGTCGGGCAGGGGCAGGACCTCGGCCTCGATTCCTACGGCCTTCAAGGCGCCCGAGAAGGCGAAGGCGTGGTCCGCGAAGTAGGGCAGGACGAAGCGCCGGCCGCGGAACGATTCGACGGGCTTCGCGGCGGGCGGGCGCGTCGGAGGCGAGGCCGCGGCTCGGCGGACCCCGGCCCGGGTCTCGCTGACCTCGTCGAGAAAGGCCTCGATCCGGGTGACGAGGCCGGCCTCGGCCCGGTGCTCGTCGAACTCCAGGACGAGGTGGGGCCGTCCGGACGACGATCCGGTCGATGTGCCGCATGTTGAAGGCGTCGAGGCCGCAGCCGAAGTTGGTCAGGACGACCGGCTCGACCCCGTCCTCCGCCGCGGCCCAGAGCGCCGCCCGGATGGCCTGCCGGTTGTAGCGCCAGTGCGGCGCGCCGGGCCAGTCCATCCCCTCGGTGCCGTCGAGCGGCAGGAAGTCGAGCGGCAGGGCGGTGACGCCCAGCTTCGCCAGGTGCCGGCCCAGGTTGAGGTTCAGGAAGGGGTCGTGGAGCGTGTAGGGCCGGCCGATGACGGCCCAGGCCGGTCTGCCCTCGCGCCGGCCGTTCTCGATGACCTCCCGGCCCCGGGCCTGGAGCCGCGCCCGGAAATCGGCCTGCGCCGCCGCCCCGGCTTCGTAGGCCTCCCGGATGTCCCGGTCGCTCTTGCCGAGAAGGTCCCTGACCTCGGCCATGGAGCTGACGAAGTCCTCGGGCTCGCCGTTGAGGCAGACCGACGGCGCCAGGATCTCCGCCGCGGCCGCCGCCCGGGCCATGAAGGGGAAGCTCTCCGAATAGGGGCAGAGCGAGACGGATTCGGCGGGGTCCTTGTGAAGGTCGACGATGGCGGGGAAGAAGATCCGGTCGACGCCTTTCCCTCTGAACCACTCGATGTGGCCGAAGGCGACCTTGATCGGGAGGCATGTCTCCGCCGGCAGGCGCCGCAGTCCGCTCCCCAGGATCTCCTGGTCGCTCTCCGGCGAGAGGACGACCTCGGCGCCGAGCCGGTTGAAGAAGGCGGCCCAGAACGGCATAAACTCGTAGAGAACGGAGGCCCTGGGCAGGCCGATCCGCAGGGCCGGGCGGTCCGGGTTCCGGACGAAGCTCTCGAGGATCGTCGCCCGCTCCTTGAACAGGTCGGGCGCGCCCTCAGGGCCCGCGGCCTTCCCCTCCGCTGCCCGCAGCCCCTGGCCGGCCGTGTACCTTTCGCACGTGTCGCCGAAGATAGACGACCTCGTCGGCGAAGGCGATGCGGTTGACCTGGCAGCGGTTGGAGCACTGGCCGCAAGTGAAGCCCGTGACCTTGTAGTCCCGGGCGAGCTTGCGGGCGACCGCGGCCGCGTCGGGCGATCGCTTGCCGGCCGCGCCGATCCTCTCCGCCGCCATGAGCGCGGCGCCGATGGCCCCCGAGATCCGGTTATGGGGGTGGACGTGGATGTCGCGCCCGGTCTCGAGGGCGAAGGCCCGGACGACGGCGGGGTTCGAGGCGACGCCGCCCTGGAAGACGATGACGCGGCCGATGGGCCGGCCGGCCACGACCTTCTCCAGATAGTTCCGGGCGATGGAATAGGCCAGCCCGGCGGAGATGTCGGCGACCGGGACGCCGCGGCCCAGGGCGTCGGCCAGCTCGGACTCCATGAAGACCGTGCAGCGGCTGCCGAGGTCGGCCGGCTCCGCCGAGGAGGCGGCGAGGCGCGAGAAGTCGTCCTCGATGCGAACGCCGAGGATCTCCGCCTGTTCCTCGAGGAAGGAGCCCGTGCCCGCGGCGCAGATCTTGTTCATGGCGAAATCCGCGATCTTGCCGTCGCGGGCGGCGATGAACTTGGAGTCCTGGCCGCCGATCTCGAAGATCGTGTCGACGTCCGGGAAATACCGGACGGCGCTCCGGAGTTGGCAGGTGATCTCGTTGTGGACGACGTCGGCCTCGAGCAGGGTGCCGGCGAGGTGGCGGCCGCTGCCGGTCGTGCCGATGCCGAGGAGCTCGAAGCCGGCCGGGCAGATCTCCTCGAGGAGCCGGTAGCCCTCCTTGAGGACCTCGATGGGCCGGCCCTTGGTCGGAAGGTAGACACCCGCCCGGACCTGGCCCGCCTCGTCGACGAGGACGAGGTTCGTGCTGACCGAGCCGATGTCGACGCCGAGGTGGCCGCGGACGTGTTCGCCGGGCGCCGGGACCGGCTCGCCCGCCGGGCGGATCTCGAGCGGTCCAAGAGCCGCGGGGGGGACCTGGCGCCGCGACCGTGGCCGCTCGGAGAACCGGAAGAAGACCTCGGCGCCGGGGACATCAAGCGGCCTCCTCGCCCCGGCCGCGCCGATCGCGACCCCCAGGGCGGCGAAGAGGTGCGGCGCGTCCGCCAGCTGGAGCCGGGTCCCGGCGAGGCCGAGGACCTCGCGGAACGCGTTGACGAGGCCGCCGTTCCGGGCCCCGCCCCCGGCCAGGAGCACGGGCGGCAGCGCCTCCCGTCCCTTGAGGACGGTGGCCACGAAATTCCGGGCCAGGGCCAGGCAGAGGCCGTAGGCGATCTCCTCGAGGGGAGTGCCCTTCTGCTGGAGGTGGATCATGTCGGTCTTGGCGAAGACGCTGCAGCGCCCGGCAATTGTCGCTCCCCGGCCGGCCGCGGCGGCCAGGGCGGCGAAGTCCTCGATCGGGAGCTTCAGCCGGGCCGCCTGCTGTTCGAGGAAGGCGCCGGAGCCGGCGGCGCAGGCGTCGTTGAGGGCGAAGTCGAGGATCTCCGGCTCGGCCGAAGGGCCCGCGGTCCGGCCGAGCAGGACCCAGCGCGAGGTCTGGGCGCCGATCTCGATGATGGACCTGACGCCGGGATGCCCGTGGGCCGCGGCCAGAGTCAGGGCGACGACCTCGTTCGTCAGGAAAACCTCGGGCGGGGCCTGGACGATCTCGCGCCCGGCCCCGGTGATGCCGACGCAGAAGCGCGACCGGCCGCGCCCTTCGAGGATCCCGGAGACGACGGCGCGGAAGGCCTCGGCGGGATTGCCTCGGTTCGGGGCTTCCCGGGAGGCGAGGGGACGCAGGGATTCGTCGAGGAGAACGGCCTTGGTGGCCGAGGAACCGATATCGATGCCGAGGACCATCGTCTCTAACCCTTCGCCGCGACCGCGCGAAGCCATCATAAAGGGATTACCGCGAATTTACCAGCCGGGCCCTGGATCAGGCGCCGACGGCCCTGAGGATAAGGAAGGCGCCCATGATGACGAGCGAGACGTAGACGATCCGCCTGAACACGATCCCGGGGATGTCGCGGCTGACCTTCTCGCCGAGCCAGGCCCCGGCGACGAGCGAGGGGAGAGAGACGGCATAGAGCCCGAGGACCTGGCCGCTCCACAGCCCCGCCGCGCCGTGCCCGAGGAGGATGAGGAGGCCTGTCGGCAGGAAGTAGCCCTGGAGCGTCGCCCGGAACCTGTCGGGCGGCCAGTCCCGGAGCGTGGCGTAGACGACGACTGGCGGGCCGTTGGTGTTGTAGGCGCCGCCCAGCACCCCGGCCACGAGACCGACGGGCCAGGCCAGCCAGCCCTTCGCGGCCCGGGACCGGCCCGCCGGCCGGGCGAGGCCGAAGAGCCCGTAGAGGAGGACGACGGCGCCGAGCGCCGTCCGGAGCGGGGCGTCGGGCAGGCGGGCGACGAGATAGATCCCCACGGGAATGCCCGCGACCGAGGCGATGATGAGCCTGACCGCGGCCCGGAGGTCGACCTTCGACCAGTGTCTGGCCAGGATGAGGACCGAGAGCGTCGGGCCGACGAAGGCGACGAGCGGCGTTACCGTCCGCAGCCCCAAGAAGAGCGCGAGCAGGGGCATGGCCACGACGGCGTCCCCGAAGCCGACGGCCGAGCGGACGAAGGCTGCGGCCAGGACGACGGCGGCGACGAGCAGGGCGACGGCCACAGGCCCCATTCCCGCATCGATCATAGTCGTGCCGACGACCCCGTTGCGAACGGCCCGCCGTGCCCGCCGCGGCGGCCTTCCGGGCCTGCCGCGGAGGAGGGAGTGAAGAGCCAGAAAAGGAGGAGGCCGAGCAAGGCCAAGACGACCGGGAGCATCAGGCCGGGGCCCCAGGCGTTCTTGAACACTCGCTTCGCCATGCACGTGACCCAGTCCCAGTTGAGGACGAGATGGACGACGAGCAGGACCATGAAGGCGATGGCCAGATACGCGTGGATATGTCCCCACGCGTGGCGGTGCAGCCCCAAGAAATACTTCGAGGCCTCCCGGGCACCGGGGCCCTCGGGGATGACCAGCCCGAGGAGGATACCGACGGCCGCCATTCCCACGGTGCAGACGACGAGGAGGTTATCGACCAGGTATTTCCATTCCGGCTTCTTCACGCGCTCCTTCCTCTCCCAACGGTAGGACCCTCCGCCGGCCTCTCTTAGGTCTCGAGGGCCCGGGCGAGGTCGGCCTCGAGGTCCTCGTAGCCCTCGCACCCGACCGAAAGCCGGACGAGGTCGTCGGTGATCCCGGCTTCCTCCCTTTCCCGGGACGGGACGCCGGCGTGGGTCATGGAGGCCGGGTGCTGGATGAGGCTCTCGACGCTGCCCAGGGATACGGCCAGGGCGCAGAGCTTCACGGCGTTCATCATGCGGCGTCCCGCTTCGAATCCACCCTCGAGACCGAAGCAGAGCATGGTCCCGAAGCCCTTCATCTGCGACTTGGCCAGCTCATGCTGGGGATGGGCCGGGAGGCCGGGATAATTGACCCAGCGGACCTTGGGGTGGGACTCGAGGAAGCGGGCCGAGCTTCATGGCGTTGTCCTGGGCCTTCTCGACCCTCAGGGCCAGGGTCTTGAGCCCCGCGCAGGACGAGCCAGGCCTGATGGGGGTCCATGGTCCCTCCCATGAGCTGAAGGACCTTCCGCAGCCGCTTGAAGAGGCCCTCCTCCCGGGCGACGATCATCCCGCCGACGACGTCGCTGTGCCCGTTGATGAATTTCGTCAGGCTGTGGATGACGATGTCCGCGCCCAGGTCCAGGGGATTCTGGAGGATGGGGGAGGAGAAGGTATTGTCGACGGCGAGGACAAGCCCGCGCTCCCTGGCCAGCGCCGCGCAGGCCCGGATATCCGTCAGTCGCAGCGTCGGGTTGGCCGGCGTCTCGACATAGAGCAGCCTGGTCCGCGGGGTCAGGCGGTTCCGGACAGCCTCGATGTCCGAGGTGTCGACGAAATCGGCCGTGACGCCGAAGCGGAAGAATTCGCTTCTCGATGACCGTCCGGGACGCGCCGTAGACGGCTGCCGTCCCGACCATGTGGGCGTCCTTCTCGAGGATGGTCGTGTAGACCGTGGTCACGGCGGCCATGCCCGAGGAGGTGCCTAGCCCGCCGCAGCCGTTCTCCAGCATGGCGACGCTGTCTTCCAGGGCCTTGGTCGTCGGGTTCCCGAGCCGGGTGTAGATGTAGCCGCCCTGCTCTCCGGCGAAGCGGGCGGCGCCCTGCTCGGCGCTGGCGAAGGCGAAGGTCGACGACTGGTAGATGGGGACCGAGACGCCCCCGTAGAGCGGGTCCGGCGCCTGCCCGGCGTGAATGACATCGGTGAAGGGACTTAGGCCTTTCTTGTCGCCCAAAACACACTCCTCTCAGCGGTTATCCGGAAGCCTTCAGTTATAGGCTTCCATGATCTTTCGGTCTTCCTTCATCAGGGCCCCGGCGATCTCCTCCATCCCCGTCTCCTTCCAGAAGTCCAGCTGCTCGTGGACCTTCATGTATTTCAGGGGGATCGGGTGGGTGCCGACGACGACAGGGACGCCGTAGCGGGCCTCGATGAACTCCTTGAACTGCCGGATCCGGGGACACGGGGGGTAGCCGACGACGAGCCCCGTGGCCAGGTGGATGACCTGGGCCCCGTTCTTGATCATTTCTTCCGGGACATATTCGACGTTCCCGCCCGGGCAGCCGCCGCAGGTCGAATAGCCGACGATCTCGACGGGCTCCTCCTTGGGATAAGCGGCGAAGGCGCCGGCGCGCTCGCGGAGCGCCCGGAAGCACTTCCCGCCGCCGCAGCTCTGGTAGCGTCCGCAGATGATGATGCCGATCCTTGTCATCGTTCCTCCTCGGCCGCGAGACGCGGCCGGCCGGGCCGGACGGTGCTTAGTGGCACCCGTGACCCGCGCACGAGTTCTCGAGGGTCATCTCCTCGAGCTCGTCCGTTCCGAGTTTCCGGACGACCTCCTCGACGGTCCCGGGGATCGTCCGGTAGACCTTTATACCGCCCTCGTTGAGCCTCTGTAAAGCCCTCGCGCCCATGCCGGCGCAAACCACGGCGTCGATCTTTCTACCTTCGAGCATGGCCAGGGGGTGGCACATCCCATGGGCGTGATGCTGACCGGCGTTGCCGACGATCTCGCAGGACCCCGTGGCCGTGTCGAAAATGGTGAAATGGGGCGCGCTGCCGAAGTGCTCGTAAGCCCTCGCCTTGGCGCCCTCAGCGGTCGTTGTGGGTACGCATATTCTCATTTTGTTCTCCTTTCCGTCCATGAATTCCAGCCGCAGCGGCCTCGGCCCGCCCCGGCGAAGCCTCTCTCCCTTTCGTCTCTGTGGATGTCCGTGCTCCGGCACTCGGGGCATTCCGGCGGTCTTCCCGTGCCGTACGGAACGTCCCAGCGATGATCACAGGAATCGCACCTGAATTTTCTCCTTCCGACCATTTTATAGACTCCCCCTTCTATTCTGATCGCCTTGCCGTTGACGATGGCATCGGCGACTTTTTTCCGCGCCGACGATACGGTCCTGTGGAAGGTCGGCTGCGAGATGCTCATCCTCTTGGCCGCCGCTTCCTGTTCCAGTCCTTCCAAGTCCTTTAATCTCAGGGCCTCGAATTCGTCGACGGTCAGCACGGATTCCTCCAGGTCGACGAGACGGATCCCCGCGGGCTTGAAATAGGTTAGGCCGGGCTGGAAACACACTCTGCGGCAGAGTCTGGGCCTGGGCATGTCAGATCCTCCTCGTCAGGGGCACGCCGCACTTGGGGCATGTCGACGAGGCGCACGGCACGCCCCGCTCATGCCCGGCCTCGTATCCGCACTTCGGGCAGATGCACGAGCCGGTACGATCAGGGACCCCGAGGCCCAGTCGACCCTTGCTCGGCCATCCGATCCCCCGGCCCCATCTCGAGGGCGGGCGATGGGATCCGGCCGGGACCTCCCGGCTCTTGATCTGCACGGCGACATAATCGAGGTTCGCGATCCCCCTCATCAGCTCTTCCTTCAAAAGGTCGGCCGTTCGCGTGGCCTCATCGATCTTCAGGGTGGCGGGCAGCTCGATCTCGAGATTGGCCGTGATCACCGGGCCCCTCTTCTGCGTTCTCAGGCCGGAGAGGGTGATCTTTTGTTCCCCGACGATGGTCCCGATCTTCCGCTCGACCTCCTCGCCGGCGGAGGCATCGAGCAGGGAATCCGTCGCTTTCCGCCCGAGGACGAAGGATTCCCGGAGGATGTAGAGCCCGATCAGCAGGGCCAGCAGGACGTCCGCGCGGGCGAACCACCTGGTCAGGAACAGTCCCGCCAGGACCGCGAGCGAAGTGAAGACGTCGAGCCGCGAATGGACGCCGTCGCTGAGGAGGCTGAGGCTGTCGTGCGCCCTGCCGTACCCGATCTTCAGGCGCGCCATGGCCGCGTTCGTCAAGGCCGAGAAGGCCATGATGCCCACGGACACGGCGCCGACGATAGGTCTCCTTGGGGAGGCGAACGACACGGCCGCTTCGTAGATGATCCACACGGCCGTCAGGAAGAGGATCATGGTGATGAACAGGCCAGCGATAACCTCCGCCTTGTAGTGACCGTAGGGGTGGTCCTTATCCACGGGCTTCCGGCTGGCCCTGATCCCGACTAGGCTGATGGCCGAGGAGATGACGTCCATCCCCGAATGAAGCCCCTCGGCCAGGATCGAGGACGACCGCGAGAGGAGGCCGGCGGCGACCTTTCCGGCGGCCAGAACGACGTTGGCGACGAGGCCGAGGGCGGCGATCTTCTTTTCCATGGCGGACAGGAACCATTATAATGAATATATATTCATAAATCAAGAGAGGGGAGCTTCGGCGGGGAGGGATGGATTGAGCCCGGCCCGGAAGGCCGCGCGGTCCGACGATGATCGCGTGACAATCAGGACGGGCTCCGGGCGGCGCTCCCGGAGGCGAGGGAGATCGCCTCGGCCCAGTCCGCGGGCGCGAGGCCCGGCGACTCGATGGACAGGGTGCGGTATCTTTCCTCGAGTACCGGGAGGACAGCCCCGCGGTTCGGGGCCAATCCCCGCAGGGCCTGCTCGATCGCGCGGACGGCGGTTCGCGGGAAGACCGTGAAATCGCCCGAGATCGACAGGTCGTCGATGCGGCCGTCCCGCAGGCGGGCCGTGACCCGGACGAAGCCCCCGGGCGTCTTCAGGGAGGATTCGACGACCTCAACGCCCTCGTGGATCTTGATCCCCGGCCGCTCGAGCGAGCCTTTCTGGAAGAGCCACTCCGGCGAGAGGAAGAGTGTGTCGTATTCCCGCGCCCGGGCCTCCTCGTCCTCCGTCCACTCGCCCGGGACGATCTCCGCACCCAGGGCATCGGCGCAATGCCTCACGTACAGGTCCTTCACCTTCCGGCGGTCGGGCGTCCCGCCGGTCTGCTCCCCGATCGTGGTCATGTATTGCTCCAGGCTCTGGTAGACCTTGTCCCGCATCTTCTCCGAGGGGACCTTGAGGACCCTGGCCATGGCGGCCTTGTCGAAATCGAACATCAGGCTGCCGACCACGACCTCGGCCCGCCCGATCCGGGCCGCTCCCGTCCCGCCGATCTTCTTCCCGGCGACATGGATGTCGTTGACAGGGCGATGACAGGCCTCGATGCCGAGGTCCCGGTAGGTCCGGACGAGGGGCTCGACGTAGAGCCGGAACCGGTCCTCGAGGCCCGCCGGCAGCGACGACGGATGGAAGACCCACTGGGTGAAGATCTGGTCCCCGTCGAGGTACACGGCCCCGCCGCCGACCTCCCTGCGGAAGACGGGCAGGCCGCTGGCCCGGCAATATCCCGATGTCCACTTCCTTCTCGAGGTCCTGGTGGAAGCCGATGCAGACGTAAGGGGCCGAAGGGCTGACGAGGATGATGGTGTCGGGAGAAGTCGCGTCCAGGGCCTGGGCCGCGGCGTGGTAGCAGGTCTGCGACCGGATGGGCGGGACGTACCCGAGGTCCAAGCAGCCGGATCTTCTCCATTCTCAGACGAGGCCCCAGCTCGTTCGAGGACGGCTACGGCCCGGTCCACGATCTGCGGGATGAGCGGAGCGAGATCACGGGCTCAGACCGTAGCCCGTGGAGATATCGGCCGGCTGGGCGCCGACGAAGATGGAGATGAGCGGGCAGGCGGCCGCGGACCTGGGCGAACTGGAGGACCTCCTGGAACGTCATCTGGTGCCAGGAGAGCTTGACGCGGACGAATAGCGGGATTTCCTCGCGCCCGAAGCTCGACGATGGTCCCGGGGGCTTGCCGGCGTCCACGGCGTCCAGAACGACGAGGTGGCTGCAGGACTCGACGAGAGGGAGCAGGTCGAGCCCGAGGACGCCGCCGTCCAGGACCTCGACGCCGGCGCGGCCCGTTCAGGCGCTCGCCGGAGCGGGGTCGAGGCAATGGACGCCGAGTCCCTCGTCCCGGTTCAGGATATTGCCCAGACCCAAGGACGATCTCCGGTTCCGTCCGGCGTTCCCTTCATCGCGTGCGGACAGTCGCGCCGCATGTCCCTCCGAGCCGATCCTCGCGGCTCACGGGCGACGACGACATTGAAGCCGGTGCCGACCTCTGCCCAGCGAACGGCCGTTCGCGTCGACCATGTGGATGGCGCAGGCCATGCAGGGATCGAAGGAGTGGATCGTGCGCAGGATCTCCAGCGGCTGTTCCGGGCTTGGCCAGCGGCGTGCCGACCAGCGACGCCTCATAGGCGCCGGGCTGGCCCTTGTGATCGCGCGGCGAGCCGTTCCAGGTCGTCGGCACGACCATCTGGTAGTTCTCGATCTTGCCGTCCTTCGATCACGATCCAGTGCCCCAGGGCGCCGCGCGGCGCTTCCATGAAGCCGAAGCCCTCGGCCTGCGGCCGGCCAGGTGGGCGGCTCCCACTTCTCGCCGTTGAAGGTCGCCGTGTTGCCGGCCTTGATCTCGGCGATCAGGTCGTCGTAGTAGCTCGCGCAGCAGATCGGCGAAGACCTTGGTTTCGATGCGCCCGGGCCGCCGTGCGCCCCAGCGTGGAGAAGACGGCCGAGACGGGCGCGTTGAGCTTCTTGAGCACGGCGTTCGACCAGTTCCTCGGTCTGCGCGTGCCCGCTGGCATACATGGCCAGCACGCGCGCCAGCGGGCCGACTTCCATCGGCGTCTCGTCCCAGCGCGGGGCCTTGAGCCAGGAATACTTCTGATCGACGTTCGAGATGATCATAGGGCGGCTTCGGGCCGGTGTAATTGAAGTCGGTCTCGCCCTTCCAGGGATGCAGCCCGGCCTGGTCGCCGTCGCTGTAGGTGTACCAGGAATGGGCGACGAATTCCTTCATCTTGTCGAAATCGCGCGGGTCGGGCACGTTGATATTCGTCAGGTCCCGGTTGAGGATGAGCCGCGCGCGGCACCAGGAATTTGGAGGTGTCGCTGTTGTCCTCGCCGGGGAATTCGCCCCAGGTCAGGAAATTGCCCAGCCCTTCGCCGAGGCCGGCGTATTCCAGGTAGTAGGGAGCGATGGCCAGCAGGTCGGGGAGGTAGACCTGGTCGACGAAGGCGACCATCTTGTCGATCGAGTCGCTGATGATCGACAGCCGCTCGGCGTTGAGGGCCGTGTCGCTGTTCAGGTCGATCGGCATGGGCACGCCGCCCACCACGAAATTGGGGTGCGGGTTCTTGCCGCCGAAGATGGTGTGGATCTTGGTGACATCCTTCTGCCAGTCCAGCGCTTCCAGGTAGTGCGCCACAGCCAGCAGGTTGACCTCCGGCGGCAGCTTGTAGGCCGGATGGCCCCAGTAGGCGTTGGCGAAGATGGAAAGCTGGCCGCTGTCGACGATCGCCTGCACCTTCTTCTGCACGTCGGCGAAATAGGCCGGGCGAAGAGTTTGGCCAGGGCGAGATCTTCTGCTGGATCGCGGAGGTCTTGGCGGGTCGGCCTTCAGGCAGCGCCGACCACGTCCACCCAGTCCAGCGCGTGCAGGTGATAGAAGTGCATCACGTGGTCGTGCACGTACTGCTGGGCGATCATCAGGTTGCGGATCAGGTTGGCCGCCTTGGGGATCCTGATGCCCAGGGCATCCTCCACCGAGCGGATGGAGGCGAAGGCGTGCACCGTGGTGCATACGCCGCAGGCGCGCTGGGCGAAAGCCCAGGCCTCGCGCGGGTCGCGCCCGTGCAGGATCATTTCGATGCCGCGCACCATCGTGCCGGAGGAATAGGCCTCGGTGATCGTG
>CAWDTC010000054.1:0-22108 GCA_963805045.1 Candidatus Aminicenantota bacterium | reverse complement strand
CAGCTCCTCGGCTGTTCCCGGTTAGTTTCAAAAGGACTTCATTTCCGCCTGAATTCTCCTTTGGTGAACAGGTTGTACTTCTGTCGGCTCGGCAAATAGGGAGGCTGGATTTTTTTTCCCCTCGGCCGAGACCCCTGACAGATGGGGAAAAAGCCTCATAAAGGTCGGCACCGTAGAGGCCGTTTCTTTCCATCACCCATTCCATGAGTCCATAGCTCAGGGCCTCGTTTTCCTCGTCCCCTCGAGATTTCTCCAGGTTCTGCTCGCCAAGCCCGGAAATTCGTTCCGTCGAACCGTCCTTGAGCCAGGAACTCTCTCCACACCCGCCAATCGGGGAACATCCTCTCAAGCCTGGTGAAATCGTCCATGCAATAAAAGGGCAATGGCCTTGTCGCCCTTTGAGAGTTTTATAGATCAGACGAGATAGACTTTGTCGGCTTCTGCCAAAGCCAGGTCAAATTTCCTCTGGCATAGGAAATAGCTGGTGAACAGCTTGTCGCGAACCACTTCGTCGTCCTCGATATCCGGGAGAAATGAACCGGCAGACATCCTCCGCCTTCTTGTACAATCCTGCCGAGTTGTAGTAGCTTGGCCAACGCGTCGATGCCCCGTGCCGTCTTTTGAATTTGGACGGCGTTTTCCTCTTGTCCGACCGCGTTGAGAATCTCCCCGGCCCCGAAGTATGCATCGGCCAGCGAGGAATATCCCTGGCTGCGGCCGGGATAGGTTGTGACCAGTCTTCCCAAAACCTCGATGGCCTTTGCATAATCCTGTTCATTAAGAAGGAATCGGCCTTCGATGAGCAGCCGCTCATTCTCGGGGAGCCGGGCGCTCAGTTCCAGGGCTTTTTTGAGGTATTTGTGCTGCTCGGCATCATGGTGCATATATCCGTGCGCGAAGGCCAGAGTTGCGTACGCCATGGCGAAGTCGGGGTCCAGCTCCACCGCTCTTTCCATATAAGCGATGGTTTCGGGAAATCCGTTGTTGTGCAGGTGCCGTTGACCTTCCACGTAATACCTGAGGGCTTCGGGAGAGGCGGTGGTCAATCTGACCCGCCTCCTTATCGACCTCGTTCGGCGGCCTGGGCAGGGCCGAGTTTGAGCCCCTCCTCGACCGCCCTCGTCAACTCGTCGGTCTTGGGGATAATGTTGTTCTCCCCTCGGGCTTCAAGCCGCAGTGCTATCGGGCTTTCCCCGGACCCGGGTGTTTGAGGGCGGCCATGATGACGAAGCTCTCCGCGCCCTCGACAAAATCCCCCTGAGAACGTGCGTGGCCCGGCACAGTTAGGCCATCTCCCGATATCCGCCCAGCAGTTTTTGAGGCTTCGGCCAGACCGAGTCTCTTGAGGACCGTGTACATTTCATCCCCGGGAGATGACCCCGGATGTCCCCACTGGGACAGGCTCGGCGATGAGCAGTTCGGCCAGGGCGCCGCGCCACGCGTCGAGACTCGCGTCCCCCGACTTGTTCTCAAAAGGGAGGACGGCGAGTGTCGGCCGTGCGGCGAAAGGTGTCGCGGAATTGGCCCTGACCGTGGCGAGAATGCGCCACGTGACGAGCGCGAACGACGGCTATCCCCAGAACCCCCAAAGCAGGCGCGACGAATTTCCTCGGGTCTACCTTGCCTCGGTCTCACCGCCCCTTGATTTTTTTAGCTGCCCGAGTTTCCCCCGACTCCAGCGGTCGAGTTCGTCGGTATACGCGTAAACCCTGGCTTTCGGCGTACCGTCGAGCCGGTGGACAGGCAGGCCCATCTCTGACTCCCATCTCTGGCAAGCCCGGACGCTGTGCTTGAGATGAGCGTCGATTTCCTTCCAGGACTCGGAGGAGCTGACCGAATTTCCACCGGGCCCCGCGGCCTCTCCCCCCATCCGGCCGAGATTTTATGCTTACGAAACCGAACTGTCACACCGGGGGGCGGCGGGAGCGGATGGTTGCCCGTTTTGGCCCCGCAAGCATCCCATAACTGACCCGGAATCAGTGAATTAGGTGACGCGACCTCCGGCCGGGCGGGATTTGTGCCAGACACGGGAACGCCGGAAACGCATGATGCGCCGAAGGCGCGCCACGATGCGCACGCGGCTTGACAGCGGCCGGAGGCGGACGTACCTGAGCATTGGAAGAGGGGCTAAGGCCGAGAGCCAGGACTCGATGAACGGGAACAATACACCGCCTACGGATAGGAACTTCGATTGTATCTTGAGAGGATTCTTCCATTCCGAAAGGAGGGATTGACCAATGAAGGTCCCACCGGCGGACTTGGCGCACTTCCTTTCTAAGGTAGTCTGGCGAAGGGAAGCCCTCGGCTCTCTGCCTGGCCTTGGGCCTGCTGGGGCTGTTTCTCTCCGCCAGACTAACGGACCCAACATCATCACGTTCGACGTCCGGCGCCCGTGCCCCCCAGGGCACTCCCACCCTGGGGGAGGGGGACGGAGGTCATCGGATACGTCATCGACCCAAACAATACGTTTCACGGCTTCCGCCGACTCCAGACGGGACCTTTACAAACAATCCATGTCCAGGGTGCCAGCACCGGCCCCTGGCAGGGGACGCTTGCCGTCGGCCTCAACCTCGAGGGGGCGATCACGGGATGGGCACGTTGATGCGAATGCGGTGAGCCACTCCCCCCCGCGCAATTTCCTCGGCTGGGTCACGAAGTTCGATGTTCCGGGTGCGGGCCAAGGCGCCGGCCAGGGCACTTTCTCTGCGAACATCAACGAAGCGGGGCAGATCGCGGGATGGTACACGGACGCGGCCGGCGTCGTGCACGGCTTCCTGCGCGCTCGCGACGGATGGATCACTCACTTCGACGCGCCGGGCGCCGGCACGGCGGCTGGCCAGGGCACCAATACCTCGCTCTATGGGAGCCTCAATCCGATGGGAGTGATCACGGGAAACTATATCGACGCGAAGAACGTGTCTCACGCTACGTCCGCACGCCCAGAGGCAGGTTCAAGACGATCGACGCTCCGCTCGCCAGCACGGAAGCCGGCCAGGGGACTTTCACCGAAGCCATCAACCCGGAAGGGACGGTCATAGGGTACTATAGGGACGCGTACAATGGGTATCGATAGTTTCCTGCGCGCCGCCGACGGGCAGGTTCACGGAGTCCGACGTCCCAGGCGCCGGGACAGGGCCTTACCTGGGCACCATAGCCTCGGAGATCAACCCGGAGGGGGAGACCGTCGGGGAACTCTTTGGCGTTGACGGTGCCATGCACGGCTTCCTGCGCACTCCCGGCGGGCAAGTTCATGACGATCGACGTCGAGGGTGCCCAGGGCACCGGCTGCGACACCAACGACGCAACCGGGGCGATTATTGGGATCTACATCGACGTGAACAGTGCATATCACGGCTTCCTGCGCACTCGCTAAGCCGGCTATGGATTAGGAGTGCTGCGCAACCGCGTGTTGCGGCGGGAGAACGCGGCTGAGGTCAGCAAGAGGGGGGTATTCGGACCTTAGGTCCCTATGGCCGTAAGCCGCGCTTTGGCGTCCGGGACCTCGGGCAGGCCGGGGTCGGCGTCCTTCCAGAGGTCGAGGAATTTGCGGTAGTTGGTGACGGCCCGCGCCTTATCCCCTTGCTGCTCGGCGATCTTGCCAAGCATGTAGTATGCCCTGGCGTAGATATCGCCCTGGTCGACCCTGCCGGTTGTCAGCAACGTTATCTTCTCATATTCTTTCCGGGCATTATCCAGGTCCCCCGATTCATAGAGAGCTCGGGCTAAGGGGTTAAGGAAATAAGCATCGCCTTCGAATTCGAGGCGGCTGCACGCTCTATCGAAAAGATCTGCGGCCTGACGATAGTTCTTCTTCCCAAGTTCAATCAGCCCGAGGATTTGTTCATACCATAGCAACTCCATCGGCCTGATGCCCTTCTCGATCAGAGACTTCAGCCCCTCGGCTGTCTTTCTGGCTTCATCGAAGGATTTCGTTTCCGCCTGAAACACTCCTTGCCGAAAAGGTCGCCTTTTCGCGCACTCGGCAAATATGGCATCCCAGATTCGCCTGCCGCCTTTCGATTATCAGCCGAGAGCTTCAGATACTGATTGAAGGCATGATAGCCTTCTTCATACCGACCGGTTCTTTCCAGCGCCCCGGCTAACCCCCCATATGCTCCGGCCTCTTTTACTTTGTCCCCTTTCGATTGCTCGAGGCTCCGCTGGCTAATGCGGCCTTCTCCTTAGCCCGCGGAAAAATTAATGATACATTCGGCTCAGCCAGCGGAACCTCGGAGAAATCGAAAAGGGGACAAAGAAAGGAAGCCGGCGCATATGGGGGATTGGCCGGGCGCTGGAAAAAAATGGCCTGTACGATGAAGGCTATCATGCCTTCACCCAATATCTGAAGCTCTCGGCTGAGTATCAAAGGCGGCAGGCGAATCCGGGATGCCCATTTGCTTATTGCGCCAAAAGGTGATCTTTTTGGAAAGGGAATGTTTCAGGTGGAAATGAAGTCCTTCGATGAAGCCAGAAAGACAGCCGAGGAGCTGAAGTCTCTGATCGAGAATAGCATCAGCAAGAGGATCTGCGATAGTATGAATACATCCTGGGGTTGATTGAACTTGAAAAGAAGAACTATCGTCAGGCCGCAGATCTCTTTGACAGTGCCTGCGGTCGCCTTTATTTCGAAGTGGAATAGCTCTAAACCTACCTTTTTCGACCCTTTTGGCCCGGGCACTCTATGCATCGGGAGACTTGGAAAAGGCCCGGAAAACATACGAAAAAATAGCGCTTCTGACAATCGGCCGGTTTGCCGACGGCGACATCTACGCCAAGGCGTTCTACATGCTGGGGAAGATCGCCGAGCAGCAAGGGGACAAGGCGCGGGCCGTCACCAACTACCGCAAATTCCTCGACCTCTGGAAGGACGCCGACCCCGGCCTGCCCGAGGTCCCCGACGCCAAAGCGCGGCTTACGGCCTTAGGGACCTAAGGTCCGAATACCCCCCTCTTGCTGACCTCAGCCGCGTTCTCCCGCCGCAACACGCGGTTGCGCGGCACTACCTAATCCATAGCCGGCTTAGCGAGTGCGCAGGAAGCCGTGATATGCACTGTTCACGTCGATGTAGATCCCAATATCGCCCCCGTTGCGTCGTTGGTGTCGCAGCCGGTGCCCTGGGCGCCCTCGACGTCGATCGTCGTGAACTTGCCGCCGGGAGTGCGCAGGAAGCCGTGCATGGCACCGTCAGCGCCAAAGAATTCCCCGACGATCTCCCCCTCCGGGTTGATGTCCGAGGCTATGGTGCCCAGGTAAGGCCCTGTCCCGGCGCCGGGGACGTCGAACTCCGTGAACCTGCCGTCGGCGGTGCGCAGGAAGCTATGATACCCATTGTCCGCGTCCGTATAGTACCCTATGACCGTCCCTTCCGGGTTGATGGCTTCGGTGAAAGTCCCCTGGCCGGCCCCCGTGCTGGCGAGCGGAGCGTCGATCGTCTTGAACCTGCCTCTGGGCGTGCGGACGTAGACGTGAGACACGTTGTTCGCGTCGATATAGTTTCCCGTGATCACTCCCATCAGATTGAGGCTCCCATAGAGCGAGGTATTGGTGCCCTGGCCAGCCGCCGTGCCGGCGCCCGGCGCGTCGAAGTGAGTGATCCATCCGTCGCGAGCGCGCAGGAAGCCGTGCATGACGCCGGCCGCGTCCGTGTACCATCCCGCGATCTGCCCCGCTTCGTTGATGTTCGCAGAGAAAGTGCCCTGGCCGGCGCCTTGGCCCGCACCCGGAACATCGAACTTCGTGACCCGGCCGAGGGGATTGCGCAGATAGCCGTGGCTCACCGCATTCGCATCGACGTACCATCCCGTGATCGCCCCCTCGAGGTTGAGGCCGACGGCAAGCGTCCCCTGCGAGGGGCCGGTGCCGGCGCCCGGGACATCGATTGTTTTAAAGGTCCCGTCGGGAGCTCGCAGGAAGCCGTGAAACGTATTGTTTGGGTCGATGACGTATCCGATGACCTCCGTCCCCCTGCCCAGGGTGAGAGTGCCCGGCCAGGCCCCACGCCGGCGCCCGGAGCGTCGAACGTGATGATGTTCGGTCCGTTAGTCCTGCCGGAGAGGCCCAGCCCCAGCAGGCCCAAGGCCAGGCAGAGAGCGAGGGCTCCCCTTCGCCAGACTACCTTAGAAAGGAAGTGCGCCAGAGTCCCACCGTCCGTCTTCATTGGTCAATCCTCCTTTCGGAATGGAAGAATCCTCTCGGGATCGTCGAAGATCCTATGCGTAGGCGGTATATTGTTCCCCTCATCGAGTCCTGGCTCTCGGCCTTAGCCCCTCCAATGCTCAGGTACGTCCGCCTCCGGCCGCTGTCAAGCCGCGTGCGCATCGTGGCGCACCTTGGCGCATCATGCGTTTCCGGCGTTCATGTCACGCGATCCCGCCCGGCCGGAGGTCGCGTCACCTAATTCACTGATTCCGGGTCAGTTATGGGATGCTTGCGGGGCCAAAACGGCCGATCATCCGCTCCCGCCGCCCCCCGGTTGACAGTTCGGTTTCGTAAGCATAAAATCTCGGCCGGATAGGGGGAAAGGTCGCGGGGCCCCATGGAAGATCGTCAGCTCCTCGAGTCCTGGAAGGAAATCAGCGCTCATCTCAAGCACAGCGTCCGGGCTTGCCAGAGATGGGAGTGCGAGATGGGCCTGCCTGTCCACCGGCTCGACGGTACGCCGAAAGCCAGGGTTTACGCGTATACCGACGAACTCGACCGCTGGATCGAGGAGAAACTCGGGCACGCCGAAGCTGGATCAAGGGGCCGTGAGACCAAGGCCAAGGTGGGCCCGAGGAAATTCGTCGCGCCTGCCTTGGGGGTTCTGGGGATAGCCGTCGTCGCGCTCGTCACGTGGCGCATTCTCGCCACGGTCAGGGCCAATTCCGCGACACCTTTCGCCGCACGGCCGACACTCGCCGTCCTCCCTTTTGAGAACAAGTCGGGGGACGCGAGTCTCGACGCGTGGCGTGACGGCCTGGCCGAACTGCTCATCGCCGACCTGTCCCAGTCGAGATTCATCAGGGTCGTCTCCGGGGATGAAATGTACACGGTCCTCAAGAGACTCGGTCTGGCCGAAGCCCCAAAATATTCCTCGGCGGATATCGGGAAGATCGCCTCACTGTGCCGGGCCACGCACGTTCTCAGGGGGGACTTTGTCAAGGGCGGAGAGAGCTTCGTCATCATGGCCGCCCTCGAAACGCCCGGGTCCGGGGAAAGCCCGATGACACTGCGGCTTGAAGCCCGAGGGGAGAACGACATTATCCCCAAGACCGACGAGTTGACGAGGGCGGTCAAGGAGGGGCTCAAACTCGGCCCTGCCCAGGCCGCGAACGAGGTCGATAAGGAGGCGGGTCAGATCACCACCGCCTCTCCCGAAGCCCTCAGGTATTACGTGGAAGGTCAACGGCACCTGCACAACAACGGATTTCCCCAGACCATCGCTTATATGGAAAGAGCGGTGGAGCTGGACCCCGACTTCGCCATGGCGTACGCAACTCTGGCCTTCGCGCACGGATATATGCACCATGATGCCGAGCAGCACAAATACCTCAAAAAAGCCCTGGAACTGAGCGCCCGGCTCCCCGAGAATGAGCGGCTGCTCATCGAAGGCCGATTCCTTCTTAATGAACAGGATTATGCAAAGGCCATCGAGGTTTTGGGAAGACTGGTCACGACCTATCCCGGCCGCAGCCAGGGATATTCCTCGCTGGCCGATGCATACTTCGGGGCCGGGGAGATTCTCAACGCGGTCGGACAAGAGGAAAACGCCGTCCAAATTCAAAAGACGGCACGGGGCATCGACGCGTTGGCCAACTACTACAACTCGGCAGGATTGTACAAGAAGGCGGAGGATGTCTGCCGGTCATTTCTCCGGGATATCGAGGACAACGAAGTGGTTCGCGACAAGCTGTTCACCAGCTATTTATGCCAGAGGAAATTTGACCTGGCTTTGGCAGAAGCCGACAAAGTCTATCTCGTTGGATCTCAGAACCTAAAGGGCGACAAGGCCATTGCCCTTTATTGCATGGACGATTTCACCAGGCTTGAGAGGATGTTCCCCGATTGGCGGGTGTGGAGTTTCCTGGCTCAAGGACGGTTCGACGAAACGATCGGGCTTGGCGAGCAGAACCTGGAGAAATCTCGAGGGGACAAGGAAAACGAGGCCCTGGCCTATGGACTCATGGAATGGGTGATGGAAAAAAACGGCCTCTACGATAAAGCCTATCAGGCTTTTTCCCAGTATCTAGGGGTCTCGGCCGAGCATCGAACTGAATCCGGCCTGCCCTATTTGCCGAGCCGACAGAAGTACGACCTGTTCACCAAAGGGAGAATTCAGGCGGAAATGAAGTCCTTTGAAGACGCCCGAAAAACAGCCGAGGAGCTGAAGTCTTTGATCGGGAAGGGCATCAACAAGAAGGAACTGCGGTTGTGTGAATACATCCTCGGGCAGATCGAACTCGGGAAGAGGAACTATCGTCAGGCCGTGGATCTCTTCGGCAGAGCGTGCGGCCGGCTTGATTTCGAAGGCGAATGGAGCCCCGAACAGGCCCCCTACTTTGGCAATCTTGCCCGGGCCCTCTATGAATCGGGAGACTTGAATAAGGCTCGCAAGACCTACGAAAAAGTTACGCTTCTCACAACGGGCCGGGGCAACGACGGCGATGTCTACGCCAGGGCGTATTACATGCTGGGGAAGATCGCAGAGCAGCAGGGGGATAAGTCGAGGGCGCGCGAGAACTACCGCAAATTCCTCGACCTCTGGAAGGACGCCGACGCCGGTTTGCCGGAGGTCGCGGACGCGAAGGTAAGCCTGGCCCGTCTCTAGCGTCTCAGCCCGGTCGGATGAGAAAGATGCGGACGTCGCAGACGTTCGTCCCGGTCGGGCCCGTGAAGACGAGGTTCCCGGTCTTCGCGAAGAAGGGATAGGAATCGTTCTCGTCGAGGGCCGTGTCGAGGTCGAGCCCGAGCTCGCGCGCGCGCTCGAGGGTCGTGCCGTCCGCCCAGGCCCCGGCCGCGTCGGTCGGCCCGTCGACGCCGTCCGTCCCCAGGCTCATGATGAGCCAGTCGAAAGGCCGGCTCCCCGCCTGGCCTCCCCCCTGCTCCGGGACGGCGCACGTCCCGCAAAAGACGCCGCCCAAACCCTCGCGCCGCATCTCGGCCAGGGCCGCCAGGACGAATTCCATGTTCCGGCCGCCCGTCCCCCGGCCCTTCACAGAAACCGTGAGCTCCCCTCCGGCCAACAGGCACACGGGCCTGGGCGCGGCGCTCGCCGAGCAGGCCAGGCCGGCGACGAAGGCGACGTAGTCCTTGGCCGCCTGGCGCGCTTCCCCTTCGTCCGTGGACGTCAGGATGAACGGCTCGAAGCCGAGGCTCTCCGCCTCGCGCCGGGCCCCGCGCAGGGCCGTCAGGTTGTTGCCGATGACGAACGAGTGGACCCGTGCGAAGACGGGGTCGTCCCTTTTGGGCGTCTCCGGCGCCTCGCCGCGGACGCCCCGCTCGATAAGCCGCCGCACCGCCTCGGGGGCGCCGCGCCAGAGCCCGTGGCGCTCGAGAACGTCTCGCGCGTCGGCGTAGGTCGAGCCGTCCCAATGGGTGGGTCCCGAGGCGATCGTCCCCGGGTCGTCGCCGTTGACATCGGAGACGAGGAGGCTGACGACTGTCGCAGGCGCCGCGGCCAGGGCCAGCCGCCCCCCCTTGATCCCGGACAGGTGCTTGCGGACGACGTTGAGCTCCCGGATGTCCGCCCCCGCCCGGAGCAGTCCCTCGGCCACGGCCCGCTTCTCGTCGAGCGTGACGCCGCCGGCGGGCAGGCAAAGCAGGGACGAGCCGCCCCCGGAGACGCAGACCAGGACGAGGTCGTTCGCGCCGGCCTTCGCCGCCATGTCCAGCGCCCGGCGCGCCGCCTCGACGCTCCGCTCGTCGGGCAACGGATGGGCCGCTTCGAGATAATGCAGCCGGTAGTCGCGGGTGACGTCGCTCTCCGTCCCCGACGGGGGCGCGACGACGAGGCCGGCCGTCAGCCGGTCGTCGAGGACGTCCGCCAGGGCCTCGGCCATGCCGGCCGCGGCCTTGCCGAAGGCGATGAGCCAGATGTTATCGAAAGAGGCGAGCTCGAAGCGCTCGCCGAGGACCCTCAGCCCGTCCCCCTCACGGAGGACGTTCGCTTTGACCAGCCGCCCGGGTTCGACGGCCCAGAGGGCCGCCTCGCTGATCGTTCGTGCCGCGTCGAAAAGCCCCATCTCCCCTTTCCCCCGTTCTCGGGACTACTATATAACATTTCGCGGCCGCCGGGGAGGGAGTCCCGGCGATTTTTATCAACCCCCGGGCGTTTATGCTATAAATAGGAAGATGAAGATCGCCCGCGCGGCCGCCCCGGCCCTCCTCCTCGGGCTCGGACTCCTCTTCGCCCGGCCGCCCGCCCCCGCTTCCCCGCAGGCCAAGCCCGCCGCGCAGGACGCCTCGGACTTCGAGAAGCGCCTGGCCCGGCTCAACGGTCAGATCAGCGAGCTCCGGGCCCGGATCGAGGCCGAGGCCCTCAAGGAGACGACGGTCCTCTCGACCCTGGCCCGGCTCAACCTCAACAAGGCCCTCGTCGAGAGGGAGATCGCTGCCCAGAACGTCCAGATGGAGCAGGCCCGGACGGAGCTCCTCGGGGTCCAGGCCCGCGTCCGCGACCTCCAGGCCGAGCTCGACCGGGACAACGCCGCCATCGAGAAGACGCTCGTGACGCTCTACAAGTTCGGCCGGCTGAACTTCTTCCACTACCTGCTCCAGGCCCAGAACTTCGAGGCCTACACGGTCGAGAGCAAGCGCCTGGCCCTGCTCGCCCGCTACCAGGAGGACATGGTCGCCGCCTACCTCAAGACCCTGGCCGACCTGGGCGAGGCGGAGCGCCGGCTCACGGCGAAAAAAAAGGATGTCGCCGAGATCCTCCGCGCGACTAACCTCAAGAAACAGGAGCTCGAGGCGGAGCAGGCCAAGACGGCGGACCTCGTCCAGCAGATCCGCCGGAACCGGGCGACCTACGAGCAGACCCTCCGCGAGCTCAAGGAGAGCGCGGAGGAGCTGCAGGCCATGATGGCCAAGATCGCCAGCCGGGAATGGGCCCTGCCCTCGGCCTTCGTCCCGCTCTACGAGCTCCGGGGGCGGCTGGGCTGGCCGATCGAGGGGAGCGTCGTCACGTCCTTCGGCCTCCAGAAGCACCCCCGCTTCAACACGATCATCATGAACAACGGGATCGAGATCGCGCCGGCCAAGGACAAGGCCCTCATCACCGCCGTCCACGCCGGCAAGGTCGTCTACGCGGACTATTTCCAGGGGTACGGGAACCTCCTCATCCTGGACCACGGCATGACCTACTACACGCTCTACGGCCACTGCTCCCAGTTCCTGGCCAATGTCGGCGACATGGTCCGGGCCGGACAGCCCATCGCCCTGGTCGGCGACTCCGGCTCCCTCAACGGCGAGTGCCTCTATTTCGAGGTCCGGTACAAGACCAAAGCCCTCGATCCCTTGCAATGGCTGAAACGGAGATGATAGAATGGATGCCCGTCGCAAGATGAAGATACCAAGATACCGCGTCGTCCTCGTCGGCCTGTGCTTCGCCTCGCTCCTTTTCTTCCTTTTCGAGATGCGCATCCTGCCCGGGACGTCCCAGAGGGGGCGCCGCCCAAGGGCTTCCAGCTCCTCGACGGCCTCATGTACCTCATCCGGAACGATTACCTCGAGGAGCGCGACCCGGTCCAGACGGCCGAGGGGGCCTACCGCGGCATCGTCAATTCCCTCGACCCCGTCTCGTGCTACCTGGCGAAGGACGTGGCGGCCCGCGACGGGGCCGGCCGGCCGGCCGCCATGGGCCCCGGCGTCACCGTCTTCAAGAAATACGGCAGCTTCCCCCAGGTCGTCGCCGTCGTGCCCGGCTCCCCCGCCGACAAGGCAGAGATCCAGCTGGGGGACCTCATCAGCGCCATCGACCGCCGCGGCACCCTGGACATGAGCCTGTCCGAGGTCAACATCCTCCTCGGCGGCCCCGACACCGCGCCCGTCGAGCTCAAGCTCCTCCGCGGCGAACGACACGCGGCGTGTTTCCGTCGCCAGGGCCCGCCTTTTCGCCCAGCCCTACACGCTGACCTCGGCGGCGGGCCGCCCGGACGTGCTGGCCGTCCACGGCTTCACTCCGCCGCTCGTGGCGGAGGTCCGCAAGAGCGTCCTGCCGTCCCTCAAGGCGCGGAAAAAGCCGTTCGTCCTCGACCTCCGGAACTGCCCGGGCGGGGACATCGAGGAGGCCCGGCTCTTCCTGAACCTCTTCCTCAAGACGGACGCGGCCGGCGCGTTCGACGAGAGGGGCGGGACGAAGAAGGCCGTCGCCTGCCCCGGCGCCCCCGAGATCGGCGCCCTGCCGGTCGTCGTCTGGGCCGGCCCGGCCACGATCGGCCCGGCCGAGCTCGTCGCCGGCGTCCTCCGGGAGGTCCGCAAGGCCAAGATCCTCGGCCTGCCCACGCCGGGGGCGGTGGCGGTGACGCAGAGGTTCCCGCTCTCCGACGGGAGCCTTGTCATCCTCGTCTCCGGCGTGTATTCCCTCCCGTCCGGCCGGTCGCTCTGGGGGGAGGGCCTCGCTCCCGACGTCACCGTCCCGGTCGTCGACCAGACCGACAAGGCCTATCTCGAGAAGACCCTGCCGCTGCTTTCCAAGCTCTAGCGGATGATCACCAAGCTCCCGCGGAAGAGAGGCCAGGAGCCCTGGCCCGCCTTCAACCTCGTCACCGCGATCATGGTCGCGACGGCGCTCGCCTCCGTCGTGGCCCTGGACTTCATCAATTCCCGCCGAGGCGAGCGCTCGTACCTCTTCCGTCCGCCGGCGGCCGGGACGGCCGTCGCCGAAGCGGCCCGGCCCCCTGAGAAAGCCGCCGCCCAGCCCGTCTCCCCGGCCCCGGCGGCCAAGGAGAAGGGAGCGCCGGCCCCGGAGCCCGCCCCGAAGGAGCCGCCCGCGCGGGCCGGCAAGCGCATTCGCGGCCGGGTGGCGCTCATCATGGACGACATGGGAAACAGCCGCGAGGCCCTCGACGTCATCCTCGGCCTCGGGCAGCCCATCACCGTCTCGGTCCTCCCCTACAGCACCTACGCAGAGGAGATCGCGGGCAAGGCGCACGCGAACGGCCTCGAGGTCCTCCTCCACCTGCCGCTCGAGTCCCTGAACAACCACGAGACGGCAACGGACACGGAGGGGATGATCATGGCCTCGATGAGCCCGGAGGAGATCGTCCAGGCCTTCGAGACGTGCCTGGCCCGGGTCCCATACGCCGACGGCGTCAATAACCACATGGGGTCGAAGTTCACCGCGGACGCGGACCTGATGCGAACGCTCCTCGCCCCGATCAGGGAGAAGGGCCTCCTCTTCGTCGACAGCCGGACCTCCGCCCAGACCGTGGCCTACGCGGAAGCCGTGCGGATGGGCGTGCCCGCGCTCGAGCGGAACGTCTTCCTCGACGCCGACGCGGACCGGGGCCGCATCCGCGGCCGGCTCGTCGAGCTCTTCAAGCTGGCCCGCAAGAAGGGCCGGGCCCTGGGCATCTGCCACCCCTACCCCGAGACCCTCGAGGTCCTGCGGACGGCGTTTCCGGCAGTTCGTCGACTACGACCTCGAGGCCGTGCCCGTCTCCCAGCTCGTGAAATAAAGAGGGGACCTGTCCCCGTCTTGGGCCGGCTTTGGCTGCCCTCCCCTCATCCCGCCCCCCTCTTGCGCGGGCCGCCCCGCCCGGTTTATGATGGGGCACGTCAATACGCCGCTAAGGAGTTATCCATGAAGAGTCATCCCCCGACCCGCCGGCTGGTCGCCATCGCCGGCCTGACCGCGCTCCTGGCCCTGGCCGCCGCGGCGCAGACGGCGGCCGAGAAACCGTTCCTCGGCTCCTGGAAGGGCGCCATCAGCATCATGGGCCAGTCGCTCGAGATCCGCCTCACCTTCACCCTCGACGAGGGGAAGAAGCTCGCCGGCACGTTCGATTCCATCACCCAGGGCGCGACCGGGCTCAAGCTGACCTCGATCGCGGTCGAGGGGAAGAAGATCTCGTTCGGCCTCGACCCGGCCACCGTCCCGGGCAACGCGACCTTCAAGGGGACCCTGGACGCGACGGGGGCGAAGATCACCGGCGACTTCGGGCAGGCGGGCTACACGGGGACCTTCTCCGTCGAGAAGGAGAAACCGCAGAAATAGCCCGGTTGAATTCGACGCCCCCGTTCGCTATATTAGGGTTGGTCTGAGAGGAGGATCCCGATGAAGAAAGCCCTGGTCCTCGTCGCCGTCCTCGGGGCGGTCTCGCCGCTCATCCACTCCGGGTGCACGCGCATGACGCCCCAGGAGCTCAAGGCTTCCATCGAGATCGCGGACGTCGAGACGAAGTGGGTATCCAAGCTCTACCAGCCCTGGCCGCCCCGCCTGATCCTCGTCCCCCAGCTCGCCTTCCGGGTCAAGAACCTGACCGGGAAACCCCTGACCTACGTCAACTTCAACGCCGTCTTCAACTTCAAGGGCGACCGCGAGAACTTCGGCGACTGCTTCCTGGCCGCCATCCGGGGCAAGGCCGTGCCTCCCGGCGAGAAGAGCGACCTCGTCGTCATGAAGAGCAATTTCGGCGTCGACGGACGGGACCTCAAGACGATCCAGACGAGCCCGGCCTGGAAGCAGGCCGAGGTCCGGCTCTTCGCCCAGTCCCGCGGCACCCAGCCCGTCCTCATCGGCGTCTTCGACGTCTCCCGCTTCATCGATTTCAAGGAGGACGTCCCGGTCGAGCCGAAGAAATGAGCCTCATCGTCCCCTCCAAGGTCTTCCTGACCTGCGGCCTCGGCCGGCACAAGGAGAAGCTGGTCAGCTTCGAGCAGGCCCTGCGCGAGGCCGGCATCGCCCCGTTCAACCTCGTCCGGGTCTCGAGCATCTACCCCCCGCACTGCCGGGTCGTGTCGAAGAGGGAAGGCCTGAAGCTCCTCCAGCCGGGCCAGATCCTGTTCGTCGTCCTGAGCGAGAGCGCCACGGACGAGCCCGGCCGGCTCCTCTCGGCCTCGATCGGCATGGCCGTTCCCGACGATCCCACCTGCTACGGCTACCTGGCCGAGCACGAGGGCGGCGGGCCGACGGAGAAGGAGGCCGGGCTCCACACGGAATACCTCGCCGCCGAGATGCTGGCGACGAAGATGGGCGAGCGTCTCGTCGACCCGGGCAAGGGCCCGGGGCACGCCGCCTACCGGATGTCGAACGGGATGAGCCTCGACACGCGGAGCGTGTCCCAGGTCGCGACGGGGGAGGCCGGGGTGTGGACGACGGCCCTGGCGGCCGCCGTGCTCATCACCTGACGCTCAGTAATCGAGCGGGTTCGGCTTCAGGATCTTGATGTAGCTCTGCTCCCGGAGGGAGCTGAGGTACTCCTCGGATTTTTTCTGGCGCTTCTCCCCCATCAGCTTATCCTGGACGTCGTTGCGCGCCTCGTCGAAGGTCTTGAGGTAGGATTCCTTCTTGTCGTCGAGCCGGAGGAGGTACCAGCCGTTCTTGGCCGAGATCCAGGGGCCCGTCTCGTTCGCCTTCAGCTTGTCCGCGGCCTCCTCGAGGGTCCGGTCGAGCTCGCCCTTTTTGAAGGTCCCGAGGTCGCCCTTGGCGTCCTTCAGGGGCGGGTCGGACAGGGCGGCGGCCGCGTCGGGGAAGGCCTGCCCCGCCTTGAGCTTGTCGCCGATTTCGGCCTTTCGGGCCTCGAGGGCCTCGGCCGTCCGGCCCTCCGTGGCGAGGTAGATGGCGTGGAGCTTGTACTCGGCCGGGACGGTGAATTCCTTGGGGTGCTGCTTGTAGTAGCGAACGACCTCGGACTCGTCCAGGACGATCGACCGATAGACCTCCTGGACCAGGACGAGCTGCTTGAGGAGCGCCTCCTCGTACTGCTTCTGCCACTGCTCGAAGGGGATCCCCTGCTGCTCGATGGCCCGCCGCAGGTCCTCCTGGGTGGCCAGGTTGTTATCCTTCATGATCCCGGTGATGTTGTTCTTGAGCTCCTCGTTGACATTGAGGTTCTTCTCGCGGGCCTGCTGGAGGAGGAGGAGGTCTGTGACCATGGCGTTGAGGAGATCTTTCTTGACCTGAAGATAGGCCTTGTCGTAGTCGTCCTTCGACAGGTTCTGGGACTTGAGCTGCTGGACCTGGAGGTCGAACTGCTGCCGGTACTGGGAGAGCGTGATGATGTCGTCGTTGACGATGGCCACGATCTCCTCGACGACGTCGGGCGAGGCGGCGAGGAGCGCCGCCCCGGCCGCCGCGGCCAGGACGATGAAGGTGACGGCTTTCTTCATGGCGTGATCCTTTTGTAGCCGAAGAAGAGATTCTCGGGAAAGGCCTTCCAGCTCAGGGTGTCCTTCAAGCCCGACAGGTGGGCGGCGAGCGCCTCGGCGATCTTGTCCCCGAGGACGCGGACCCGGACGGCCGGGGCCGCCTCGGCCAGGGGCTGGAGCTGGGGCGGGAACTTGGCGTCCAGGCGGAAGATGTGGTAGCCGTACGAGGACTCCACGACCCGGCTGACCGTCCCGACGTCCATGGCGAAGATGACCTTCTCCATGTCGTAGGGCAGGTCCCCCCGCCGGTAGACGCCCATGACCCCGCCCTTGAAGGCCTCGGGCCCGGAGGACTCCTCGCGGGCCGCCTTGCGGAACTCGGCCTCCGGCGCGTCCCCGACCCGGCGCAGGACGGCCACGGCCCGCTGCTCCGTCGGGACGAGGATTTGGCTGACCTGGACGCGCTCGGGGAGCAGGAAGTCCTTCTTGTGCCCGTCGTAGTAGGCCCGGACCTCGGCGTCGTCGACCTTGACGTCCTTGACGACCTGGTAGTTGTACTTCTCGATGAGGAGGCCGTCGAAGACGCTGTCCGGCGCCGCGGGGTCGGGGGGCGGGGCGGGCTTGTCGGGGTCGGATTCGCCGGCGAGCTTGGCGAGGTAGGCCTTTTTCTCCTCCCACGTCAGGGTCAGGTTCCGGCGCCGGGCCGCCTCGAGCACGATCTTCTCGTCGACGAACCGGTCAAAGAGCCGGCTCAGGGAGTCGGTCGAGAGCTTCTTCGCGTCGCTCCCGCCGGTCGTCCGGACGTAGTCGAGGAGGTCGTCGTTCGTGAACTCCCGGGATTCGACCAGGAGGACCGGGCCGCGCTTGAGCTTCGACTGGACGAAATTGGCGACACGGGAGACGGGACCGGCCTTCTCGTCCCGCTTGCACCCGGCGACGAGCAGGGCCGTGGCGAGGGCCATGGGGACGGCGAGCCGGGCGATCTTCGTTCCGCACATCTTTTTTAATATCAACTCAGTATATTCTATCCCGACAACTCCATCAAGACCCGGACCGTTTCGTCGAGGAGGTCGCGCTCCCCCTCCGCCCGCAGCCCGAGGGACATGACGCCCTCGGGGGTGAGCGATCCGGAGTAACGCTTCAGGAGCGGCGGGACCCGGCCCCAATCGACCGGAGTCCCCGCGAGGAAGCGGAAGACGACCCGGCCGTCGCTCCGGTCGATCGACCCGATCCGGAGGCGCCGGGCGAGGTGCTTGATCGTCCCGTAGCGGAAGAGGTTCTCGACCGTCCCCGGCACGGGGCCGAAGCGGTCCGTGACCTCGGCCCGGATGCGCTCGATCTCGGCCGGGTCGTCGACCGAGGCCAGGCGCTTGTAGAGGTTGAGCCGGAGGTTCGTCTGGGGCAGGTAGTCCTCGGGGATGCGGATGTCGACCTTGAGGTTGATCTCGGAGTTCGTCTCCTCGACGCGCTCCCCCTTGAGCTCCCGGATGGCCTGGTCGAGCAGCTGCATGTAGTAATCGAACCCGACCGCCTCCATGGAGCCGTGCTGGCGGTGGCCGAGGAGGTTGCCGGCGCCGCGGATCTCGAGGTCCTTGGCGGCCAGGCGGAAACCCGAGCCGAGCTCGCTGAACTCCTTGAGGGCCTTGAGGCGTTCCCGGGCGAGGGGCGTCAGCTCCAGGTAGGGCGGCACGAGGAAGTAGGCGAAGGCCTGCCGGGAGGAGCGGCCGACGCGGCCTCGGAGCTGGTAGAGCTGGGCCAGCCCGTAGACGTCGGCCCGGTCGACGATGAGGGTGTTGACGAGCGGGATGTCGATGCCGTTCTCGATGATCGTCGTCGAGACGAGGACGTCGGCCCGGTGGGCGATGAAGTCGAGCATGCGTTTCTCGAGCACGGCGCCGGTCATCTGGCCGTGGACGGTGACGACGCGGGCCTGGGGGACGAGCTTGACGACGAGCTCGGCGACGCGGTCGATGTCCTCGATGCGGTTATGGATGTAGTAGACCTGGCCGCCCCGGCTGAGCTCCTGGCGGATGGCGGCGGCGATGAGCTTGGCGCTGAAGGGCGTCACGACGGTGTGGACGGCCAGCCGGTCCCGGGGCGGCGTCTCGATGAGGCTGATGTCCCGCAGGCCCGAGAGCGACATGTTCAGCGTCCGCGGGATGGGCGTCGCGGTCAGGGTCAGGACATCGACCGTCGTCTTGAGCTGCTTGATCCGCTCCTTGTGGGCGACGCCGAAGCGCTGCTCCTCGTCGACGACGAGGAGGCCGAGGTCCTTGAAGGCGACGTCCTTAGAGAGAAGCCGGTGGGTGCCGATGACGACGTCGACGAAGCCGTTCCGGATGTCGGCGACGACGGCCTTCTGCTCGGCCGCCGTCTGCAGGCGGGTCAGGGCCTCGACCCGGACGGGGAAGAGCGACATGCGCTCGCGGAAGGTCTTGAGGTGCTGGCTGGCCAGGACGGTCGTCGGGCAGAGGACGGCGACCTGCTTGCCGTCCATGACGGCCTTGAAGGCCGCCCGCATGGCCACCTCGGTCTTGCCGTAGCCGACGTCGCCGCAGAGGAGCCGGTCCATGGGCGCGCCGCCCTCCATGTCGCCGAAGATCTCCCGGATCGAGCGGAGCTGGTCCTCGGTCTCCTCGTACTCGAACATCTGTTCGAACTCGTCCTCCTGTCCTCAGTGAAACGAGTAAGAGGTTCCCCACAAGCACGAATCAGATTAGCTTTCAAATCAACCTGTCCACCAACCAGGTCAATGATGGTCCCATCCAAATCCATTCCCAGAAGCGTTGATAGTGAAATCGCGGCGAATGACATCCTCTTGGAATGTAGTTGCTTTTGTGATTAGAGGCGTTTTCTGGTTCGGGACATAAGTGTCCATGCGATGAGTCGCCACTTCGAAACTATCTATCTGGACAACAGAGAAGAGTTTACCGATGTGTTTCAAGCTAGCTATGGATTGGAATAGTGCGTCAAGTTGTTCACTTGTTGCATTAGTAACAATGTCTTCGTCCGTCCAAGGAATACCAAGAAGATAATAAAAGACAACAACCTCCAACCCAATATGCTTCAAATCCGGCTGATTGGAGACGGAGATTATTTCCCTCGATGTTAGCATTGAGATTATGTCTTGATTTACGAGATTGTTTTTCAAATATTCGTAAAAACAATTAACCACCACTGGTGGTTAAATGAAGATCTGATGCTTAAGCCGCATCTCATCACGAACGGCTACCGGATCCTGCATGTAACGCTCGATGAGCTCGACGACCTCTGGATGATTGTAGAGCTTGTAGAGCTTGGCCACCTCAAGAGCGGTCTTTTGGCCATTGTTGGTAACCTCGGACTTCTCATCGAGCTGAAGATCAGCACCGTGAGCCATGAGGAGTTCCACGCCTGTGATACTTCCTCCCTCGCAGGCGCAGAAGAGAACGGTACGGTTGAAGTCGTCGCGAAGGGAAAGATCGACACGCGGGTCAAGAAGAAGCGTCTTCAGCCCAGCGTGAAGATGAGCACAGAACACCCCAGCATGAACGGCTGTACCATGCCTAGTGTTCCTGTTGACGTCGATGTTCGGAAGACTGAGAACATACTTGACAAACTCAGCACGGGTTCGGGTTATCGAGTGTGCGTAGCCAACTGCAGTTAGCAACGCACACCGGAAGACCCGAACCGTGCTGAGTTTGTCAAGTCCTTCTCAGTCTTCCGAACATCGACGTCAACAGGAACACTAGGCATGGTACCGCCGTTCATATTGGGGTGTTCTGTGCTCATCTTCACGCTGGGCTGAAGACGCTTCTTCTTGACCCGGCGTGTCGATCTTTCCCTTCGCGACGATTAACCTACCGTTCTCTTCTGCGCCTGCGAGGAAGGAATTATCACGGCGTGGAACTCCTCATGGCTCACGGTGCTGATCTTCACTCGATGAGAAGTCCGAGGTTCACAACAATGGCCAAAGCCGCTCTTGAGGTGGCCAAGCTCTACAAGCTCTACGATCGTCCGAGGTCGTCGAGCTCATCGAGCGTTACATGCAGGATCCGGTAGCCGTTCGTGATGAGATGCGGCTTAAGCATCAGATCTTCATTTAACCACCAGTGGTAGTTAATTGTTTTTACGAATATTTGAAAAACAATCTCGTAAATCAGGCATAATCTCAATGCTAACATCGAGGGAAATTATCTCTATTCTCAATCAGCCCGGATTTGAAGCATATTGGGTTGGAGGTTGTGTCCGCGATCATCTTCTTGGTATTCCTTGGACGGACGAAGACATTGTTACTAATGCAACAAGTGAACAACTTGACGCACTATTCCAATCCATAGCTAGCTTGAAACACATCGGTAAACTCGTTCTCTGTTGTCCAGATAGATAGTTTCGAAGTGGCTACTTATCGCATGGACAGCTTATGTCCCGAACCAGAAAAACCCCTCTAATCACAAAAGCAACTATTCCAAGAGGATGTCATTCGCCGCGATTTAACTATAAGCGCTTCTCGGAATGGATTTGGATGGGACCATCATTGACCTGGTTGGTGGACAGGTTGATTTGAAAGCTAATCTGATTAGTCTTGTGGGGAACCTCTTACTCGTTTCACTGAGGACAGGAGGACGAGTTCGAGAAGACCTTCGAGTTCGAGGAGACCGAGGACCAGCTCCGCTCCATCCGCGAGATCAAGAACGACATGGAGAGCGAGGCGCCCATGGACCGCCTCCTCTGCGGCGACGTGGGCTACGGCAAGACCGAGGTGGCCATGCGGGCCGCCTTCAAGGCCGTCATGGACGGCAAGCAGGTGGCCGTGCTCTGCCCGACCACGGTCCTGGCCAGCCAGCACTTCAAGACCTTCTCCGCCCGGATGGTCCTCTTCCCGGTCCGCGTCGCGGCCCTGACCCGGCTCCAGTCGAAGGCCGAGCAGGCCAGGCCGTCGTCGCGGACCTGCGGAAGGGCGCGGTCGACATCGTCATCGGCACGCACCGGCTTCTCTCCAAGGACGTGGCCTTCAGCGACCTGGGCCTGCTCGTCATCGACGAGGAGCAGCGCTTCGGGGTCAAGCACAAGGAGAAGATCAAGCAGATGAAGACGGCGGTCGACGTCCTGACCCTCACCGCCACGCCCATCCCCCGGACGCTCAACATGTCGCTCTCCGGGCTGCGGGACATCAGCCTGATCGAGACGCCGCCCAAGGACCGGCTGGCCGTCCACACCGTCGTGACCGCCTTCAACCCGAACCTGGTGGCCGGGGCGATCAAGCAGGAGCTCGCCCGGGGCGGCCAGGTCTACTACATCTTCAACAAGATCGAGGACATGGAGTCGCGTCGCCGCCCTCATCGCCCAGTGGGTGCCGGCGGCCCGGGTCGTCTCCGTCCACGGCCAGATGGCCGCCGGCCGAGCTCGAGAAGCGGATGCTGGATTTCGTCGAGCGCCGGTACGACGTCCTGGTCTCGACGACCATCATCGAGAACGGGATCGACATCCCGCTCGTCAACACCCTGATCGTCCACCGGGCCGATCATTTCGGCCTGGCCCAGCTCTACCAGCTCCGGGGCCGGGTCGGCCGCTCCTCGCGCCAGGCGTTCGCCTATTTCCTCGTCCCGCCGTCCTCGGGCCTGTCGCCCCTGGCCGAGCGCCGGCTCGAGGCCCTCAAGGAGTTCAGCGACCTCGGCTCGGGCTTCCGCCTGGCGATGAAGGACCTCGAGATCCGCGGGGCGGCAACGTCTTCGGCGCGCGCCAGCACGGCATGGAGGCCGTCGGCTTCGACTATTACATCCAGCTCCTCGAGCAGGCCGTGCAAAACTAAAGGGGGAGCGCGTCGAGACGAACTCCAAGC
>CAWDTC010000053.1:0-20021 GCA_963805045.1 Candidatus Aminicenantota bacterium | reverse complement strand
ATCCGGCCGTCGACCCACTCGCTGACCTCGCCGTAGCTGCCGAGCCGGCGGTCGAGAAAGGTGGCGTGGATGTCGACGACCGCGTCCTGCCGCGCCGAACTCGACCCGGGCCGCGCGCCGGATGAACTTCTGCCAGAGGGCCTGGGAGCGGCCCGCCGCGGCCAGCGACTGGAGGGAGAACGGGGCCTGGAAGCCGACGGCGTAGAAGAGATTGCGCACGCGCCGGCCGAGGCCGGAGGCCGGGACGAGGAGCTTCAGCGCGTAGGACCGGCCCGCCGCGAGCCCCTCGACGCGGCCCTCGAGCGGCTCGAAGGCGAGGACCTTGACCCGGTAGACCTGCCCGGCATACCCGCCGCCGACATACCGCTCGACCTCGAACCGGGCCCGGGCCCTGCCGTCCGGGACGACGCCGCGGACCTCGTATTCGAGGACGTCCCCCGGCTCGTAGCGCCGGGCGCGGAGCGGGCGCTCGACCTTCTCCGCGGCGAAGGCCCGCTCGAGGGCCCGGACGGTCTCGGGATGCGAGGCCCCGGCCATGCGCCTATTTCACGTCCGCCACGGCGGCGTTGAGGACCTTCTTCGTGGCTTCGTCCTGGGCGAAGAAGACGACCCGGAGCCGGCCGCGGTCGATCTTGTTGTGCCGCTCGGCGAACTTGAAGCCCGCGAACCGCTTGTTCGTCGTCTCGAAGTCCGTCAGGTACTCGTCGGCCTTCGCTTCGGAGGCGGCAAGGTCGAAGGCGGCCGTCTTGGCCCCGGCCGGGTCGACGTCGAGGAGGTCGCGGACGACCATCTTGTGGAAGGCCAGGCCGTTCGAGCCCTTGAACTTCTCCTCGCCCTGGACGAGGACGAGATGGTAGTCGGCGCCGGCCACGGCCGGCCCCGCGTCGAACGCGACCTTGACCGTGTCGCCGGCGCGCGTCGCGGCGACCTTGAGCGCCGCCCCGGGCGCCTCGGCCAGCCGGCCGTCGACGGCCGCCTTGTACTGCTTGAACTTGGCCTCGGCCAGGCTGCGCATGCCGCCGCCCGAAGTGTCCTTCTCGCCGTCGATGACGACCGTCGGCGTGCTGTTGACGCCGTAGTACTCCTGCCGCGCCTTGGTCGCGGCGTTGATCATCGGGTCGGGCCGCGGGATGGGCAGGTGGTATTCGAGGACGGCCAGGTACTTCGACGGGTATGCTCTCGAGGAGCCCGTCGAAGCCCAGGTCGGCGGCCAGGCACGGCGGGCACTCCGAGCCGGTGAAGAGCTCGGCCAGCACCGCCCTGCCCTTCCATCCGGCCGGGGCCTTGAAAGGCTCCGGGACGTACGGCAGGGCCTTGAGCTTGGCCTCGAGGGCCGCCTCGAACCCGTCGGGCTTGCCGTTGACCTTGGCATAGAACTCGCGGGCCCTGGCCAGCGCGTCCTCGTGGCCGTCGGCCGCCGCGGACAGGTAGGCGTCGTAGGCCTCCTTCGTCTTGCCCATCAGGGCGTAGGCGCCGCCCAGCGTGTAGAAATAGGGAGCGTCGGGAGTGCCGCCCTCGGCCTTGAAGGCATCGAGCGCGGCCACGGCCCGGGCCGCTTCCCCGGCGTTGAGTTGGGCCTGGGCGACCAGGACGCCGAAGCCGGTCACCGCGTAGGACTTGAAGGCCGACCTGCTGGTTGGCCGGGATGCCGTCGAAGGCGCCGGGTTCGCCCGCCGCCTTGACCGTCTGGTCCCGGTAGGCCAGGACGGCGGCCAGGACGGCGGCCTTGTCGAACGACTTGAGCCGCGGGTGGGTCAGGATCTGGTCGGCCGCGATGAACGGGCCCTGCAGGCGGGCCGGTCCCCTCGCCCCGGCCAGGAACTCCCGCTGGAGGGTGAGGATGGCGTCCAGCGTCTCGGCCAGCTCGACCTTGGCGTTGACGATGTAGCGGTCGATGGCGACCATGAACCGGGTGGACGGGTAAGCGGCCTTGATCCGCTCGAATTCCTTGAGCCGGGCGGCCGCGTCCTCGATCTGGCTGGCGGCGACGAGCTCTTTGTACTCAGGCGGCCGCTGCTGGTTCTGGGCCGGGCGCGACGGCCGCGGCGAGGACGAGCGACAGGCCGAGGGCGAGGAGCGCCGGGCGGCGGATGGTTTTTCTCATGAGGCCTCCAATGGAAGGGTCTTATTATACAAGGCCGGGCGGGAAAAAGGAAAGGCGTGCCGGGCCGCCGGGCCCGGCACGCCCCTGCGTCGAGGGTTACTTGGGCTCCTGGCCGGTCAACGGGTCGGCCAGGGTGATGCGATGGACCTTGCCCAGCTTGTCGAGCGGGCCGGGCCACTTGTCGCTGCCCTTGTTGCAGGGCTCCCAGTCGCCGACGATCATGATGGCCGCCTTGTCGGGATGGATGTACTTCTGGGCGACCTCCTGGACCTTGGCCTTGGTCACGGCCTTGATCCTGTCGCGGTAGGTCTTGTAATAGTCCATCGGCTTGCCGGTCATCTCGAGGTTGGCGAAGTTCGCCATGGTGGCCTGCGGCGTCTGGAAGCTGTCGGCGAAGCTCTCCAGGTAGTAGTTGACGGCCGTTTCCATCTCCGCGTCCGAGACGGGCTCCTTCCGGATGCGGTCGAGCTCGTCCAGGATGAGCGAGATCGCGTAGCCGACCGTGGCCGACTTGGTCTGGACATAGCCCGAGAACGTGCCGGGGAAGCCCCAGCGGGTGGTGAACCGGCTGCCCCTGGTTGTAGGACGAGCCCTTCGTTCGAGCGGACCTTGGTCGTGATCCGCGAGGAGAAGCTGCCGCCGCCGAGGATGAAGTTCATGACCTGGACGGCGTAATAGTCGGGGTTCGTGTCCTCGATCCCCAGGTGGCCGAGGCTGATGTAGCCCTGGTTGATCGCCTTCTGGATGAAATAGACGCCGGGCTCGACCTTGGGGAAGGTCTTGACGAGGGCCGGGAACTGGACGGGCGTGGTTCTTCCAGCCGCCGATGAGCTTGTTGACCTTGGCCTTGAGCTCGGCCTTGGCGAAGTCGCCCGAGGCGGCCAGGATGATGTTCTTGGGGACGAAGTACGCGGCGTGGGCGGCCTTGAGGTCGGCCGGCGTGAGGCCGTCGTACGTGCGCCTTGGTCGGCTGCCAGGTCAGGGGTTGGTCGCCGTAGAGGAGCCGCTCGTACTCCCGGTTGAGAACGGCGTCCGGCTGGTCGTTGGCCTGCCGGAGCTGGTCGACGAGGCGGGCCTTGGCCAGCTTGACCGGCTCCTCCCGGAACTCGGGGTTCATCAGGACGTCGAAGAAGATCTGGAGCCCCTCGTCGAGGTCCTTGCTCAGGACCGAGAGGCGTCAGCTGTCGAGGTCCGCTCGCCGGCGCATGAAGTTCAGCGAGCCGCCGAGGAAGTCGATGCGCTCCTCGATCGCCGTGCCCTCCCTGGCCCTTCGTGCCGCCGCGGATGAGCGCCGCGCCGAGGAGCTGCGAGAGCCCTGTCTTGGCCTTGGGCGACGTAGAGGCGCGCCGAAGTTGACGAGGGCCGTGATGTTGACGAGCCCGAGGCTGCGGTCCTCCTGGACGTAGGCGCGCAGGCCGTTGGCCAAGCCCGTCCGGAAGGCCTTGGGGTCGGGCGGGTCGTACTTGAGCGGCGGGAACTTGAGCTCGGAGGGACTTGTGGCCTGGGCCAGGCCCAGGGCGGTGAAGACGAACGCCACGGCCAGGATGATCGTCAGGGTTTTTTTCATCGTGCATCCTCCTTACCGCCCCATCTTCCTCTTGTTGATGGCCGTCAGGCTGTTGTCCTTGACGAAATACTTGGCCGCGACGCGCTTGATGTCGTCGTTCGTCACCTTCTTCAGGCTCTCGAGGTCGGTCGACGATCGACCGCCAGCCGCGGTTGAGCTCGGCCCGGCCGACGCGTCCCGGCCAGGCCCATCGTGCTGGAGAGGCTGCGGACGAACATGGCTTCGGCCCGGTTCTTGGCCTTCTGGATCTCCTCGGGCGTCGCGCCGTCCTTCTTGACCTTCTCGATCTCGGCCCAGATCTCCTTCTCCAGGTCCTCGGGCTGGACGTTCTTGTCGAAGCGCGGGGTGGCGCTGAACTGGAAGCTGCCGACGTACCACTGCGGCCGGCTCGAGGCCGAGGCGTTGACGGCCATCTGCTTGTCGCTGGACGAGGACCTTGTAGAGCCGGCCCGTGCCGCCGCCGCCGCCCATCATCGGCGCCGCGGAAGCCGCCGCCGCCGCCGGAGCCGAAGACGTCGGCCAGGACGGACAGCGCGGCCGCGTCGGGGTGGCCTTCCTTGGGCGCGTGGAACATGATCTGGAGGCTGGTCGGCGCCGGGACCCTCCCCGTACATCCGTTTCTCGCTGTACTGCGGCGGCTCGCCGTCGCGGATGGGCTCGAGGTCCGGGCCCTTGGGGATGCGGCCGAAGTACTTCTCGGCCATGGCCGTGATCGCCGCCGGGTCGAAGTCGCCGACGTAGATCGCGACGCGTTGTTCGGGACGTAGTACTTGTTGTGGAACTCGATGAGGTCGGCCTTGGTGATCTTCCGGATGTCGTCCATCCAGCCGACGACGTCCCAGTGGTAGGGCGAGGCGGCGTAGAAGGCGGCGTTGACCTGCTCGTTGAAGAAGAACGCCGGGCTGGTTCTCGCTCAGCCGCCGCTCCTCCATGATGACGTCCTTCTCGGAATAGAACTCGCGGAAGTAGGCGTTGAGCATGCGGTCGGACTCGAGGAGCATCTGGAGCTCGACCTTGTTCGAGGGCAGGGTGACGTAGTAGCCCGTGTTCTCGTTCGCCGGTCGAGGCGTTGAGGCCCGTGCCGCCGTTCTTCATGTAGAGGTTCCAGAGCCTCGTCCTTGACGACGAACGGCTTCTCCGCGGCGATGAGCTCGTCGGCCTTCTTCTGGAGCTCGGCCAGCTTGGCCTTGTCGCCGCCGTCGGCCTTCCAGTACTTCTCGCGGTAGATCTGGTCCATGACCTCGTCGATCTGCCTGTCGATGGCCTGGTCCTTGGCGAAGTCCGTGACGCCCATGATCTCGCGTGCCCTTGAACATCATGTGCTCGTGGATGTGGGCGATGCCGGTGATGCCGGGCCGCTCGTTGATCGAGCCGACCTTGAAGTAGATGTGGCAGACGACGCGCGGGACGCCGGGCTTGGGGATCATGAGGATCTTCATGCCGTTCGCGAGGACGTGCTCCTTCACGTCCAGCGTGACCGCCGCGGAGGCGGTGAGTGCCGTGAAAGCCAGGAGGACACCGATCGCCGGAATGACGTGTTTTTTGGACAAAGACACCTCCTCTCAACTTTTAGACGACGCCGGCCGGGGATTATTCCCCCCGTCAGAGGTACCGGCGCTTCTTCGCTTTCCTGAGGCCCTCGACGACCTCGCGCACCCGCTGGTCCTGGCCGGCCGGGCAGACGAGGAGGGCGCCGCCGGCCTCGACGACGACGAGGTCGCGGACGCCGACGAGGGCCGTCAGCCGGCCCGGGTTGTAGACGAGGCAGCGTTCGGAGTCGAGGGCCAGGACCTCGCCCCGCGCGACGTTGCCCGCCCGGTCGGCCGGCCAGACGCCGAAGAGCGAGGACCAGGCCCCGACGTCCGACCAGCCGAAGTCGCCCTCGCAGACGAAGACGCCCCGGGCCTTCTCCATGAGGGCATAGTCGATGGAGACGGCCGGGACCCTCTCGAAGACCCGGCGCAGCGCCGCCGCGTCGCGCCGCCGGAGGGCCTCGACCATGCCCCGCCACGCCGGCCGGAGCTCGGGGGCGAACCGCTCGAGCTTCGCCGCGAAC
This sequence comes from Candidatus Aminicenantota bacterium, assembly GCA_963805045.1. GTDB lineage: Bacteria > Acidobacteriota > Aminicenantia > Aminicenantales > Saccharicenantaceae > DATKJS01. Next base: position 14,294 of record CAWDTC010000053.1, on the reverse strand, counting down.
GTGTCCGCCCGCCAGACGAACATGCCGGCGTTCCAGGCGCAGCCGCCGGCCGCGATCAGCTGCTTCGCCACCTCGAGCCGCGGCTTCTCGCGGAAGGCGCGGACGGGGTAGAACGCCTCGCCGCCGGCACGGACGGCGCCCCGCCTATCGAACCGGATGTAGCCGTAGCCCGTGGCCGGCGTAGGTCGGCCGGATGCCGAAGGTCACGAACGCCGGCCCGGCCGCGGCGAAGGCGGCCGCGGCCCGGAGCTTGCGGCGGAACTCGGCCGGCTCGCGGACCAGGTGGTCGGCGGGGAGCGCGGCCACGACCGCCGCCGGGTCCTCGAGCCAGACCTTCGCCGTGGCCAGCATCAGCGAGGGCGCGGTGTTCCGGGCCAGCGGCTCGACGACGAAGTTGGCCCGCGGCAGGCCGGGGAAGAGCCGGCGGAGGGTCCGCGTCTGGCCGGCGTCGGCGACGAGGAGCGTCCGCGCCGCCGGGACGAGCGGCCGCAGGCGCGCGACCGTGTCCTCGACCATCGTCCTGCGGCCGGCGATCGGCAGGAACTGCTTCGGCCGCGCCGCCCGGCCGAGCGGCCAGAAGCGGGTGCCGCGCCCCCCGGCCAGGATGACGGCGCGGACCTCGGGCGCGCTCACGCTTTCCCCAGCTTCCGGAGGACCCGCTCGAGGACGGCGCGGACCTCGGCCTGGATGGCGGCCAGGTCGGCCTCCGTGTCGGCCTCGAAGCGCATGACGATGACGGCCTGGGTGTTCGAGGCCCGGACGAGCCCCCAGCCCGTCGGGAAGATGGCCCGCACGCCGTCGATGTCGATGACCTTGTGATGCGCCGCGAGCTCCTTGCGGACCTCGTCGACGACGCGGAACTTGACCTCGTCGGAGGTGTAGATGCGGATCTCGGGGGTCGTGAACGTCCTGGGAAGGTCGGCCAGCATCGCGGAGAGCTTTCGCTCCGACCGGGCCAGGACCTCGACCAGCCGCGCCGAGGCGTAGATGGCGTCGTCGAAGCCGAACCAGCGGTCGGCGAAGAAGATGTGGCCGCTCATCTCGCCGGCCAGGACGGCCTTCTCCTCCTTGATCTTCTTCTTGATCAGCGAGTGGCCGGTCCGCCACATGATCGGCCGGCCGCCGAGGCGGGCGATCTCGTCGTAGAGGACCTTGGAGGCCTTGACCTCGGAGATGACCGCCGCCCCCGGGTGCGACGGGAGGATGTCGCGGGCGAAGACGATCAGGAGCTGGTCGCCCCAGAGCAGGCGGCCGCGGTCGTCGACGACGCCGATGCGGTCGGCGTCGCCGTCGTAGCCGATGCCCAGGTCGGCCTTGACCTCGAGGACCTTGGCCGTGAGGGCCGTCATGGCCTCGGGCAGGGTCGGGTCGGGGTGGTGGTTGGGGAAGCGGCCGTCCATCTCGCAATAGAGCGGCAGGACCTCGCAGCCGAGCTGCTTGAGGAGCGGCACGCCGACGACGCCGCCCGTGCCGTTCCCGGCGTCGACGACGACGCGGAGCCGGCGCGCCGGCCGGACGCGCGCGGACACGTAGTCGATGTACTCGGGCACGATGTCCAGGCTGCGGGCGCGCCCCTCCCCGGAGGCGAACCGTCCGGCGCGGATGAGGCCGTAGATCTCCTGGATCTCCTCGCCGTAGAGCGTTTCCGGGCCGACCATCATCTTGAAGCCGTTGTGCTCCGGCGGGTTGTGCGAGCCGGTGATCATGACCCCGGCCTCTTTCTTCCGCTCGTAAACCGCGAAATAGAGGAGCGGGGTCGGCACGACGCCGATGTCGGTGATGTCGCAGCCCGTGGCCAGGAGCCCCCGGGTCATGGCGGCGGCGAAGGCGGGCGAGCTCAGGCGGCAGTCGCGCCCGAGGGCGACGTCCCTCTTGCCGCGGTCGACGAAATAGGTCCCGATGGCCCGGCCGAGGAGCTCCACGACCGCCTCGTCGAGGTCCTGCCCGACGATCCCCCGGATGTCGTACTCGCGGAAGATCTTGGCGTTGATGTCCACGCTCCCCTCCTTTCCCCCGGCGGGCCGGGCTCAGGCGAGGCCCCGCTCGCCGCACCGGGCGCGGTCGTCCGGTTTTTTTCTAAGTGTATTTATAATCAATGTCTTATGAACGGTCTCGCGGTGTCGGGCCCCGTCCCGGCCCGCCGGAGCCGGTTGGCATAGCTCGCGGCGATGAAGGCCTTGAAGAGCGGGTGCGGCTCGAGCGGCTTGGACTTGAACTCCGGGTGGAACTGGCAGCCCAGGAACCAGGGGTGGCCGGGGACCTCCGATGATCTCGACCAGCCCGTAGTCGGGGTTCCGGCCCGAGATGCGCAGCCCGGCCCGGACCAGCGGCTCCTCGTACTGCGGGTTGAACTCGTAGCGGTGGCGGTGGCGCTCGGAGATCCTGAGCCTGCCGTAGGCCTTGTGGGCGAGCGAGCCCTTCTCGAGGTCGCAGCGGTACGCGCCGAGCCGCATCGTGCCGCCCATGTCGTAGTCCTTGCCGAGCTCGCGCCAGCGGACGATGATCTTGTGCGGCGCGTCGGGCGCGAACTCGGTGCTGTTGGCCCTTCTGCAGCCCGGCCAGCGAGCGGGCGAACTCGATGGCGGCGACCTGCATGCCGAGGCAGATGCCGAAGTACGGCACGCTGTTCTCGCGGGCGTAGGTCACGGCCCGGATCTTGCCCTCGATGCCCCGCTTGCCGAAGCCGCCCGGGACGAGGATGCCGTCCTTCGTCGCCGAGGATCGTCGGCCGGGTCGCGTCTCTTCGAGGTCCTCGGCCTCGATCCAGTCGATGTTGACCTTGAGGCGGTTGGCGATGCCGCCGTGGATGAGGGCCTGGTTGAGGCTCATGTAGGCGTCGTGGAGCCCGGCGTACTTGCCGACGAGGGCGATGTCGACCTCGTCCTTGGGGTTCTTGATGCGGTCGACGAGGGCTTCCCAGCGGGCCAGGTTCTTCTTGCGGCGCGGCAGGTGGAGCATGCGGAGGATGATCGCGTCCAGCCCCTCGGCGGCGAAGGAGAGCGGGATCTCGTAGATCGACGTGGACGTCGCGGGCCGAGATGACGGCCTCGAGCGGCACGTTCGTGAACAGGGCGATCTTCGACTTGATGTCGGGCGAGAGGGGCCGGCTCGTCCGGCAGAGGAGGATGTCGGGCTGGATGCCGATGGCCCGCAGCTCCTTGACGCTGTGCTGGGTCGGCTTGGTCTTGAGCTCGCCCGACGTGCCGATGGACGGGACGAGCGTCAGGTGGACGAAGAGGACGTTGTCGGCGCCCAGGGTCAGCCGCATCTGCCGCGTCGCCTCGAGGAAGGGCAGGCTCTCGATGTCGCCGACCGTGCCGCCGATCTCGCAGATGACGATCTGGTTGCGGTCGGCGACGGCGGTGAAGGCCTTCTTGATCTCGTCGGTCACGTGGGGGATGACCTGGACGGTCTTGCCCAGGTACTCGCCCTTGCGCTCCTTGCGGATGAGCGACTCGTAGATCCTGCCCGCGGTCCAGTTGTGGTCCCGCGTCGTCCGGGTCGAGGTGAACCGCTCGTAGTGGCCGAGGTCGAGGTCGGTCTCGGCGCCGTCGTCCGTCACGTAGACCTCGCCGTGCTGGAACGGGCTCATCGTGCCGGGGTCGACGTTGAGATAGGGGTCGAACTTCTGGATGGTGATCTTGTAGCCGTGGTTCTCGAGGAGCATCCCCATGGACGCCGCCGCGATGCCCTTGCCCAGGCCGGAGATCACGCCGCCCGTGACGAAGATATACTTGCTCATCGAACCGCCTCGTCCCGATTTTTTACCCCCCGATTATATCCTTCGGCGCGGCCGGGCTCAAGAGCGGGGCGAGGGATCTTTCGCGGAGGGGCGGCGGAGCAAAGACGGCGGACATGAGAGGTCCGGACGCGCCGCCGGGAAGGCGGCACCCTATTCTACACTATACCTATAGGAATTATAGTATATAGACGGGCCCCGGGCGCGGAACGGCCGGCGTCAGGCCTTCCCGCCGGCGCCGTCCTTGGCCGCGGCGGCCGCCGGCGCCGGCTGGGTCTGGCAGTTCGCCTCGAGCGTCGCCCCCTCCTCGACGACGAGCCGCGGCGTCGTGATCGTCCCGTAGACGCGGCCCTTGTCGTGGATCTCGACGCGGTCGGTCGCCTGGAGGTTCCCCCGCATCTCCCCGTTGATGACGAGCTGGCCGACCTTGACGTCGGCCTCGACCTTGCCCCTCTCGCCCACGACGAGGAGGGAGTCCGAGGTGATCGTGCCCTTGAAGTACCCCTCGATGCGGAAGGACCCCCTGAAGACCAGGTCGCCCTTGAACTCCGACTCCATGTCGATCAGCCCGGCGAGCTTGGTCTCGTTCATTTCCCTCGGCTTGTCTTTCATGAGCGCTCTCCTTTGATCCGGCCATAAACCCGGTTGAGGTCGTCCAGGGAAAAATAGAAGATCTTCAGGACCCCCTTGGTCCGGCTGCCGGCGATGAGGACCTTCGTCCCGAGCAGCTTGAGCATCTCCTCCTGCAGGGCCCGGAGGTCGGGGTCCTCGAGGTGGCGCTGCGTCCGCGGCACGCGCTCCTTGAGCCGGGCGATGAGCTTCTCCGTGTTCCGGACCGACAGGCTCTTGTCCAGGACCTGGCGGCAGGCGAAGAGCTGGGCCGCCGCGTCCTCCAGGGCCAGCAGGGCCCGGGCGTGTCCCATGGTGAGCGTCCCGTCGTTGATGTGGTCCTGGATCTCCGGGGGGAGCTTGAGCAGCCGGACATAGTTCGTGACCGACGTCCTGTCCTTGCCGACCTTTTCCGCCAGTTCCTGCTGGGTCACGCCCGTTTCCTCGAGCAGCCGCTGGTAGGCCTGGGCGATCTCGAGCGGGTTCAGCTCCTCGCGATGGATGTTCTCGATGAGCGAGATCTCGAGCTGCTTCTCCCGCGGGATGTTGCGGATGAGGACCGGGACCTTCCTCAGCCCGGCTCTTCTGGGCGGCCCGCCACCGTCTCTCGCCGACGATGATCTTGTAGTGGTCTTCCTCCGGGCTCACGAGGACCGGCTGGACGATGCCGCTCTCCTTGATCGATTGCGCCAGCTCCTCGATGGATTTGTCGTCGAATCTCATCCGCGGTTGAAGCGGGTTCGGCCGGATCTCGTCGATCTCGACCTCGGCGTACCGTTCGTCCTTGAGGATGCCGAATTCCTCGGGGATGAAGGCCCCGAGGCCCTTGCCAAGCGCTTTCTTGTTCATTTCTGCAGGATCTCCTCGGCGAGTTTGAGATAGGCCTCCGCTCCCCTGGACTTGATGTCGTAGAGGACGATGGGCTTGCCGAAGCTCGGCGCCTCGGCCAGGCGGATGCTGCGCGGGACGACGGTTTCGAAAGTGATCTGCCGGAGCGATTTCCGGACCTCCTCCGCCACCTGCTTGGACAGGTTCGTCCGCTCGTCGTACATGGTGAGCAGGATGCCCTCGACGGCGAGCCGCGGGTTGAAATACGTCCGGACGGTCTCGAGCGTCTGGAAGAGGTCCGGGATGCCCTCCATGCAGAAGAATTCCGTCTGCACGGGGATGACGAGGGAATCCGCCGCGGCCAGGGCGTTGATCGTCAGGAAGCCGAGGGACGGGGGGCAATCGATGAGGATGAAATTGAAATGCCGCCGGCTCTTCTCCAGGGCCTCAAGTAGTCTCTTTTCGCGCCGCTCCACGGTAAAGAGCTCCGCTTCGACGCCCGAGAGTTCGGGCGAGCAGGGGCAGAGGTAAAAATTGTCGAGTTCCGTCCCGGATACGCATTCCATCAGGTCCTTGCCGTTCATCAGGGCCTGGTAGATGCCCTTTCCCGGCTCCTTGGCCCGGCCCAGGCCGAGCGTCGACATCCCCTGGGGGTCGAGGTCGATGAGGAGCGTCCGGCGGTTCTTCATGGCCAGGCAGGCGGCCAGGTTGATGGAGGTCGTCGTCTTCCCGACCCCGCCCTTCTGATTGGCGACGGCTATGATCTTATTCATCGTCGGCGCATGTTCCACGTGAAACATCGGCCTTCCGGCCGGCCCTCTTCCTCCGGACCTCCAGATAGAGGGCAAGGTTCTGGATGGCCGCCGGGGTCAGGCCCGGCATCCTCCGGGCATCGCCCAATGTCGCGGGGCGGAGCCGGCCGAGCTTTTCCACGGCCTCCCGCGTCATTCCAGGCACGAGCGCGAAGTCCAGGCTCGCTCGGGATCCTGGCCTGGTCCGATCTCGCAGGACTTGGCGATCTCCCTCTCCTGTTTCCTGATATAGCCTTCGTACTTGATCTCGGATTCGACGAACCGCATGTCTTCCGCGCTCAATTCTTCGGTGAATTTCCCACATTCTAGCACACTTTCAAGGTTATGTTCAGGTTTTTTCAGCTGCTCGGCCAGGGAAACCGAATCCCCTCCGGCCGTTCGGACCTTTTTCCGCCTCAGGAAGGCCATGGCCCGGTCCGTGCGGGCCCTTTTCTCCTGCACTTCCCGCCATTCCGGCTCGCCGATGAGCCCGAGCTCGTGCCCGTAGCCGGAGAGCCGCCGGTCGGCGTTATCGATCCTCAGCAGCAACCGGTGCTCCGCCCGGGAGGTGAAGAGACGGTAAGGCTCGTCGATCGCCCCGGGTCACGAGGTCGTCGATGAGGACGCCGATATAGGCCTCGTCCCGCCTCAGGACGAACGGCTCCCTGCCGAGGACCGCGAGCCCGGCGTTGACCCCGGCCATGAGCCCCTGGGCCGCCGCCTCCTCGTAGCCTGAGGTGCCGTTGATCTGGCCGGCCAGGTAGAGCCCCTGGATGCGCCGGGTTTCGAGCGTGTGCCCGAGCTCGATCGGGGAGACGGCGTCGTACTCGATGCCGTAGGCCGGCCGGAGCACCTTGGCCCGCTCCAGGCCGGGGATGGTAGCCAGGATCTCGGTCTGGACGTCGAACGGCAGGCTCGACGATAGCCCGTTGACGTAGACTTCGGCCGTTTCGAGCCCTTCCGGCTCGAGGAAGAACTGGTGGCGGAGGTGATGGGGGAACTTGACGACCTTGTCCTCGATCGAGGGGCAATAGCGCGGCCCGATGCCCTTGATCTTGCCGCTATAGAGGGGCGAGCGGTCGAGGTTCTTCCGGATGACGGCGTGCGTCCGGTCGTTCGTGTAGCCCGCGTGGCAGAGGACCTTGTTCTCGAGGGGGCCTTTCGTCCGGAAGGAGAAAGGGACCGGCTCTTCGTCCCCGGGCTGCGGGGCAAAGGCGGTCCAGTCGATGGTCGTTCGCGTCGAGCCGCATCGGTGTCCCCGTCTTTAGGCGGAGGGTCTTGAATCCCGCCTTTTTCAGGTCCTCGGCCAGGTCGACCGAAGGCGGCTCGTTGGCCCGTCCGGCGGGGTAGCTGTGGAGGCCGATGTGGATGACGCCGTTGAGGAAGGTCCCCGGTGTCAAGATCACGGCCTTTCCCCTGATATCCGTGCCGTCGAGGGTCCTGACGCCCGAGGCCCGCCCCGATTCTATCAGGAGCCCAGAGACGATGCCCTGGAAGACGGTCAAGCCCGGGATCCCCTCGAGACGGCGCTTCATGGCCGTCCGGTAGCGGGCCTTGTCGCACTGGGCCCGCGGCGCCTGGACGGCCCCGCCCCGGCTCCGGTTGAGCAGGCGGAACTGGATGCCCGTCTCGTCGGCCAGGAGGCCCATCAGCCCGCCCAGGGCGTCGATCTCGCGCACGAGATGCCCCTTGGCCAGGCCGCCGATAGCCGGGTTGCAGGACATCTGGGCGATCGTCTCGAGGTGGATGGTCACCAGGCAGGCCCGCAGGCCCATGGCGCAGGCCGCGGCCGCGGCCTCGCAGCCGGCGTGCCCGGCGCCGACGACGATGACGTCGAAATCCGCCATCCGCCCTCTCATGGCCGCTATTTCCCCACGCAGAAGCGGCCGAAAATGTCGTCCAGGACCTCGTCCGCCCGGACTTCCCCCGTCAGCCGGCCGACCAGGGCCACGGCGGTCCGGACTTCCTCGGCCGCGACTTCCTCCGACCCTGTCCTCCCGAGCAGGCGGCGGGCTTCTTCGAGCGCGGCCAGGATCTCGGCCAGGGCATCCCTCTGGCGCGCGTGGAGGACGACCTCGTCCACGAGACCTCGGGCTGGTACAAAGGTGCGGCGGACCTCCGCCCTGAGCCGGGCGAGGTTCGTTCCCTTGAGCGCGGAGACCTTGACGACCGGGCCTGGGCCGGCCAGGGCCCTGAGCCTCCCGGGGTCGAGCCTCGCCGGAAGGTCGGACTTGTTGATGACAACGATGGCCTTTTTCCCCCGGAAACGCCTTATCAGGCGCTCGTCCTCGGCATCGAGCGCCCGGGCGCCGTCGACGACGAGGAGCAGGCCGTCCGCCTGGCGGGCGATCCTTTGTCCCCTGAGGATGCCCTTTTTCTCGACGGGATGGGCGGCCTTTCCCAGGCCGGCCATGTCGACGAGATGGAAGACGACGTCGTCGATGACCAGTTCCTCCCTCAGGTAATCCCGGGTCGTGCCCGGGTACGGCGTGACGATGGCCCGGTCCTCCTCGAGGAGGGCGTTGAAGAGCGTCGACTTTCCGACGTTCGTCCGGCCCGCGATGGCCACGGTCACGCCCTCGCGAAGGGCCCGGCCCGCCCGGTAGCTCTCGACGAGCCCCGTGACTTCGGTGATGAGAGGGCTCGAGGGCGCGGACGTGCCCGGCCGGCGACAGCCGCAACCCCTCGTCCGGGAACTCGAGGGACGCCTCCAGGCGCGCGGCGAGACGGACGAGCCTGTCCCTGAGCCGGAGGAGGCGCCGCGACAGGCTGCCGGCGAGCTGCCGGACGGAGATCCCGGCCTGGGTCAGGGAGGCGGCGCGGATGAGGTCGTCGACGGCCTCGGCCTGGAGGATGTCCAGCCGGCCGTTGGCATAGGCCCTGAGCGTGAACTCCCCGGGGTGAGCCGGCCGCGCCCCGGCCGCGACGCCGAGCCGGACGACCTCGGCCAGGATGACGGGGCTCCCGTGGCAGCTCAGTTCGACGACATCCTCCCGGGTGTAGGAGTGCGGCGCCCGGAAATAGGTGAGGATGGCCTCGTCGAGGACCTTCTCCCCGGCCGCGTCGACGACGCGCCCGAGGACCGCCCGCCCGGCGGGGAAGGGACGGCCCGCCCGGCGCCCGGACCGGAAGAGCCGGCCGGCCACGGCCAGGGCCCGCTTGCCGCTGATGCGGACGACGCCCAGTCCGCCGATCCCGGGCGGTGTCGAAACGGCGATGATGGTATCTTCGAGCATGGGGCGGGTCGTCCTGACCCATTCTAGAAGAGACGCCGGCGCGAGTAAATAGAAAACGGTCGGAGGGGCCCTTTCCGCGGGCGTCACTGCGTGCGGTGGCGCCGAGGCCGTCTGAAAGACCCCGTTTGGAGGGGGCCCCGGCGGAACTTTCGACGGGGGAACCGGGACAGGTTCCCGGGGCCGGGGGATAAGGACGGCCTCGACGCCATCTGCGCTCGTTCCCCCCGATTTGCCCGACGGGCCCCGGGGATTGGCGAGAACGTCATGTACGGCTTAGCGCAAGCCGCACTCTGGAGTGGAGGCCATCCCCAAGGCTCTTGACCGACCTTTCGGAGTTTACTTCGGCGTCCGGAAGACCTTGACCTTCTTTGGGAAAGCGGTCAAGGGCCGAAGGGGAATGGCTGGAACGTCATGTGCGGCTTAGCGCAAGCCGCACTCTGGAGTGGAAGCCATCCCCGAGGCTCTTGACCGACCTTTCGGAGTTTACTTCGGCGTGCGGAAGACCTTGACCTTCTTGAGGAACCCGTCCCCGAGGCTCTCGCTCGTGACACCCGGCACCTGGTCGACGGCGATGTGGATGATCCGCCGCTCGTAGGGGTTCATGAAATCGAGGACCTCTTCCCGCCCGGAGGCCGAGACCTGCTGGGCGACCTTCTGGCCGAACTCCTTCAGTTTCTTCTCTTTACGCCGCCTGAAAAACTCGCAGTCGACCTGGACCTTGACCGGGGAGATCTTGTTGAGGACGTGCTGGAAGGCGAGCAGGAGCGTCCCGTCGTTGCGGAGGAGCATGGCCTTGTCCGGCCCGTCGAAGACGACGAAGACCAGGTCCGGCCGCTTCTTGATCTGGTAGGTGAGTTCGAGGGGGAAATGGGGCATGACGGAGGCGAGGAAGCGGTCGACCGCGTTCTCCTCCTCCGCCCGCTTCGGCCAGGCCCGGATGACGATCTCCTTGCCGTTGATGCCGAAGAGCTTGGTCTTCTCGGTCACGATCTCGTAGTTGAAGTCCTCGCGGAGGATCTTCAGCCGGTGTTCGGCCAGGCTGATGGCCTCCTCGAGGTTGCGGCCCTTGTATTCCTGGCCTTCCGGGGACGGCTGAGCGGTCGCGGGCTTGCCGTCGTTATCTTCGTTTTCCATTGTCTTTCCCCTTTTGGCGGGCCATCATCCGGTTCATGATGGCCTGCTGGGCGATCTGAAGGACGTTCGTCGTCAGCCAGTAGAGGATCAGGCCGCTCTGGAAGTTCATGAAGAAGACGGTCATGATGACGGGCATGATCAGCATCATCTTGGCCTGGGACGGGTCGGCGGTCGTCGGGGTCATCTTCTGGGTGATGAACTGCGTGACCCCCATCAGGACGGGCGTGACGTAATAGGGGTCGCTGACCGAAAGGTCCTGGATCCAGAGGCAGAACGGGGCGTGCCGGAACTCGACCGAGGCCACGAGCATCCGGAAAACGCCCCAGAAGATGGGCAGCTGGATGAGGAGCGGGAGGCACCCGCCGGCCGGGTTGACGCCATGCTCCTTGTAGAGCTTCATCATCTCCTCGTTCATCTGCCGGCGCTGCTCGATGTCGGTCTTGGCCTTCTTGTATTTTGACCGGAGGGCCTTGATCTTGGGCTGGAGTTCGGCCATCTTGGCCATGGATTTCGTCGAGCTGTAGGTCAGCGGGAAGAAGATGATCTTGATGACGAGGGTCAGGAGGATGATGGCGACACCCCAGTTGGGGATGAGCTTGTAGAAGTACTTGACGGAAATGAGGAGGATCTCGGCGAGGCTCCCGAACACGCCGAAGTTGATGGCCTTCTTGGCATCGTGGCCGAAGGCCTTGAGGGCGTCGAAATCCTTGGGCCCGATGAAGGCCATCCCCGGCCGGCTGACGGACAGGAAGTAGAGGGGTGCCTGCCCCTGGGCCGGGACGCTCTGCTCGAAGACCGCCTGCCCCTTCTGGGGAGGCAGGACGAAGAGGGCGGCAAAATAGTTGTCCTCGTAGGCGGCCCAGTCGACGAAGTTCCAGGCGCTCGCCTCGGGCTTGTACTTCTTCTCGTCCATCCGGGCGACCTTCCCCCCGGTGTAGACGGCCGCGCCGACGGTCGAAGTGATGCGCTTCTTGAGCTCCGCCGGCGAGGGATTGCCGATGCCGGGTCCCCAGACGAGGGAAGGAGAAGCCTCCTGCCCGTTCGTCCAGACGTGAAGCTCGATCCCGACGTCGTAGGTCCCTCCGGTGAAGCGATAGACCTTCTCGGCCCGGACGGACTTGCCGTCCGAGTACGTGAACCTGACCTCGTCCGACCGCCCGTCCGAGAGCTCGAGCTTCGTCCGCGAGGCCTCGAAGAGGGCGGCGTTGAGGGCGACGGCCTGGGCCCGGTCCTCGAGGGCCAGGGCGAAGGGGAGTCGCCCGGTCTCCTTGGCCTCGACGGGGACGAGGTCGAGGGGCTCTTTCCTGTCGTTGAAGTGTTTCTTGAGCTTCCAGCTCTCGAGGACGCCGCCCCTGGTCGTCCAGACGGCCCGATAGAGGGACGTTTCGACGACGACCTCGGTCTCGGGCTGGGCCGCCGTAGCCTTGAGGTCCGGCGCCGGCCCGGGCTGCGGGGCGGTCTTCGCCGCCGCGGAAGCCGGGGCCGCCGCTTGGCCTGACGGCGCGCCTTCCGTCCTGGCCACCGTCGGGGGCGTCGCGGCCGGCGTCTCCGGCACCTGGGGTTTGGGCTTGACGAACAGGAGCTGGTAGCCGATGAGCACGAGGAAAGACAGGACGATGGCCAGTATCAGTCGTTTTTCCATTCGCTGTCCTCTCAGGGCACGGGGTCGATCCCGCCCTCGTGGAAGGGATGGCATCGGAGCAGCCGCCGGACCCCCAGCCCCGCCCCGCGGGCAAAGCCGTATTTCTCGATGGCCTCGTAGGTGTAGGCCGAGCAGGTCGGATGGAAACGGCAATGCCGCCCGAGGAGCGGGGAGAGCAGGGCCTGGTAGCCCCGGATGAGGAGGAGGGCGACCGTTCTCATGATGAAGCCCGTTTCTTCCTGATCGACTCCAGCGCCTGAAAATAGCCGTCCCGCAGCTCCGCGGCGCCGAGGGCCACGATCTCCTTCCGGACGACGACGATGAGGTCCGTGGGCCCAGGCAGGAGGCCCTTATGCCGGCGGAAGAGGGCCCTCAACCGCCGCTTGACCCTGTTGCGCGTGACCGCGGGTCCGACCTTCTTGCTGACAACGACGGCCAGCCTCGAGGCGCCGGCGGAACTCGGACGGTGGACCAGGGTGAAATACCGGCCTCGATATCGGCTGCCGTTCTTATAAAGACTCGCGAAGTCCCGTTGCTTGCGGATCCTCTCCAGAGGGGTGAGCCGCTCATCCATCAGACAGAAACGCGTTTCCTGCCCTTGCGACGCCTGTTCTTGAGGACTTCCTGGCCGCCCTTGCTCCTCATCCGGACGCGGAAGCCGTGCGTTTTCTTCCGCCTTCTGTTGTTCGGCTGGAACGTTCTTTTCATTCTTTTTCAACACCTTTGAAGGGGGTATCGTACCCGAACCCTCCGGAACTGTCAAGCCCGGAGGGGAGGGGCCCCCGGGGGGGTCCGTTGACTCTTCCCCCTATCTTTCGGTATAATAGATTGCTATGAATTCCATCAAGATCGGCGACAAGATCATCTACCCCAACCAGGGGCTCGGCGTGATCGAAGCCATCCGGGAGGAGTCCTACGCGGGGGAGTCCTCCAAGATCTTCCACCTCCGGATCATCGCCAACAACACCCTCGTCCAGATCTCGAGCTCGACGGCGACCGAGATCGGCATCCGGCGGCCCGTCTCCGAGGGCTCCATCCGGAAGATCTTCGATTATCTGAAGCAGGGGCCCGTCGACGTGACCATGGACTGGAAGGGGCGCTACAAGGAGTACCTCGGGCTGATGAAGTCGGGGAGCCTCCTCGACGTGGCCACGGTCCTCAAGAGCCTCCATTACCTCAGCCTGATCAAGCCCCTCTCGTTCCGCGAGAAGAAGATGCTCGAGAAGGCCCGGGAGCTCCTCGTCTGCGAGATCTCCGAGGCCTCCGACAAGTCCCGCCCGAAGATCGAGCACCGGCTCCTCGAAGCCCTGACGCACTGCTTCAAGGACGCCAGGCCGCGCGTCGCCGCCTGAACGGACGCGCATGTTCCTGCCGGCAATCGCCCTGTTCGTGACCTGTCTTGTCCTCTACGCTTTCTTCTCGGCCGCCGAGACCTCCGTCATCGCCGTCAACCCCTACGCCCTCCAGGCCCGCGAGGCGTCCGGCTCGAAGCGGGCCGCCCTCGTCCGGAGGATGCGCGCCCGGATGAACGAGTTCCTGGCCACGGTCCAGATCGGCAACACCCTCGTCAACGTCGCCGCGTCGGCCATCGCCACATCCATCGCCCTGGCCGTGATCCCCGACCGGAGCCAGGCCGTCCTGGCGGCTATGGTCGCCACGACCGTCATCATCCTCGTCTTCGCCGAGACGGCGCCGAAGACGATCGCCGCCCAGTCGCCGCTCCGCACCGCCCTCCGCCTCGGCTATCCGGTCCGGGGCTTCATGATCCTCCTCTTCCCGCTCGTCAAGGCCCTCTCGTTCCTGACCGGGCTCCTCGTGCCGTCCTCGCGCCGCCCGGCCGGGGCCGCGGCCGCCCCGCTCAACGAGGAGGAGGTCCGCATCGCCCTGCACGCCGGGGCTCGAGGCCTGTCCGTCCTCCGGCGGCGGATCGTCTCGGGCGCCCTCGACATCGGCTCGCGGCCGGTCAAGGAGGTCATGGTCCCCCGGCCGGAGATCCGTGCCATCGAGGTCGGCGCCGACCGCGAGGCCATCCTGGCCACGCTCCGCTCGTCGGGCTACTCGCGCTACCCGGTCTTCCGGGGACGCCTCGACAACATCGAGGGCATCGTCCACGGCAAGGACATCGCCTTTTATCTAATTGATAATAAACAACTTAATATCGCAGAGCTGATGCGCAAGGCGCTCTTCGTGCCGGAATTCGCCCCGCTCGAGAAGGTCCTCCTCCAGATGCAGGAGCAGGCCGTCCACATGGCCCTCGTCGTCGATGAGTTCGGCAACGTCGACGGTCTGGTGACGCTCGAGGACATCCTCGAAGA
>CAWDTC010000052.1:0-62508 GCA_963805045.1 Candidatus Aminicenantota bacterium | reverse complement strand
ATCTTGAGGCCCTCAAAGGCGTCGTCGGGCATGTTCGCCCTCATAAGGCAACGGACGCCTTGGTCACCGAGGCCACCACGTGGTCGTACATGTTGGCTTTCCAGCAGATGTGCGCTATCTGGGCGTGTATCTCCGCCGCCTCCTCGAACCTGCCAAACACGGCCGCACCGTCTGCCGCTTCTTCGCCGCGCCTCGCTCGCGCGCACCTTGTCTAGTGCTGGATAAGACATTTAACACTTTTTCCAAGTAAAGCAGTTTGGGTTTCGTCGTGCAGATCTTTTGTATCGCAAATCGTACTGCCGCTCACTGTGTTGGTGTCGCAGAGGGCGCGTCCTCTCGGAGGATCCGCCGGAGCGCTCGAAGCCGGCTGCTGGCGCTGCCGGCATGGCTGCGGGAGCGCAGTCCGCCGGCGGACTGTCCCCGTCGTTGACCACTATGGCGACCGAGTCCACGCCGGGTGTGCCGTTGGCGTCCGCCTCGGCAAAGGTCTTGTTGGCCATCTTTTGCGCCTCCATGAAACGGATGAAGTTGCCCGCGGCCGAGGGGTCCATCTTGGCGCCGCCGCCGCAGCCGCCGCTCATGTACTTGGCGAACGACTCGATCAGGTCCCTCTGCGTGAAGGTCATGTCCTTGGTCTGCTCGTCCCTCTTCATCGCCTTCACCGCCTCACCCGTCACGGTCACGCAATCAGTTTCCAGAAAACTTTCCACCCGCTTCATCACGGCCTGTACGCCGCCGGCCTTGTGGAGATCAGGGAGAACGTAAGGTCCAGACGGGGTGACACCGCACAGCGCAGGCACCGCCCTGCTCGACTTCATCCCACGTATCGAGGGTGAGCGGAATGCGGGCCTCGTGGGCATAGCACTGGAGGTGGACGAGGGAGTTAGTGCCCCCGCAGATCGCCATGTTGACGGCTATCGCGTTCTTCAGACTGTCAACCGTAAGGATGTCGCGAGGCTTCAGTTTCCTTATCTGCCATATCGACGATCCTCTTACCCGTCTCTTTCGATTGCCATATCTTCTCGGCCGAGACTCCGACAGAGGTGCTCGTGCCAGGCAGAGAAAACCCGAGCGCTTCCATGAGCAAGGCCATGGTATTGCCCGTCGACATCTCGCCGCAGGCGCCGGCTGAGCTGCCACCAGGCGGGTCTATCGGAAGAAGGCGTTCACGCGGACCGAGGCCCTGGGCCTGATGCTCGAACGGAGCGGGACCGAGTTCAACTCCGTCATCCTCAAGGCCTTCGTCAACCTCATGGGCGTTTATCCGATCGGGACGATGGTCGCTTTGAGCTCGGGCGAGCTCGGGATCGTGTCCGACATCAACCCGGACACGAAGTTCCTGCTCAGGCCGAGGGTCAAGCTGATCGCCGATCCCGACGGGAACCTCCGCGATGGGGACATCGTCGATCTCGCCGAGAAGAACGCCGAAACGGGGAGATTCCCCAGGACCATCGTCAAGGTCCTCAATCCCGGCGACTACGGCATCGAGATCTCCGACTACTTCCTGGCCCAGGCTCAATGACCGGCAACGGGAGGGACGCCATGACGCCTCTTCCCGCGATCGAGCTTCGGTGCGAATCCCTGCCCGAGCCTTTGGGCGTCGACGCCCCGGCGCCGCGCTTCTCCTGGTTCCCGCCGGCCACGGCCCGCGGCGAGCGCCAGACGGGTTGGTCAATCATCGTCTCCTCTGCGCGGGAGCTCTGCGAGAGGGAGCACGGCGATTTCTGGGAGAGCGGCCCGCGCGAGGGCGACCGGTCCTATAACATCGAGTACGGGGGCGACCCGCTCCTGAGCTGCACGCGCTATTTCTGGCGGGTCCGCTGGCGGGGCGGCGAGGGCGTCGAGAGCCCGTGGAGCGACATCGCCTCGTTCGTGACGGGCTTCCTCTACGAGGGGGACTGGAAGGCCCGCTGGATCGGCGCCCGCGCCGTCCGCGAGTTCACCTCCCGCGGCAACGTCCTCCTCGGCGAGTCCGGAGGCGACGACGTCCAGGCCCACGCCGTCTACCTGAGGAAGGAGTTCGAGGTCCGCGACAGACCTGTGCTGGCCCTGGCCTTCATCTCCGGGCTCGGGCACGCCGAGCTCCGTCTCAACGGCCGCAAGGCCGGGGACCGGGTCCTCGACCCCGGCTGGACGGACTACCGGAAACGGGCCCTCTACGCGACGCTCGACGTCACGGGCCTCATCCAAGCCAAGAACGCCGCGGGAGTCATCCTCGGCAACGGCCGGCACGTCAAGTATTTCGGCTACGGCGCGCCCCGTGTCGCCTGTCGCATCGAGGTCGAGACGGAGAGCGGCGAGCGCAAGGTCGTCCTCTCGGACGAGTCCTGGCGGACGTCGGCCGGTCCCCTCCGGGAGAACGGGCTCTATTTCGGCGAGCGCTACGACGCCCGGCTCGAGCAGGCCGGCTGGGACGCGCCCGGCTTCGACGACTCGGGCTGGGAGGCGGCCGTGACCGTCCCGGGGCCGCCCCTCGTTTCGGAGCTTCTGCCGCCGGTCCGGGTTTGCCAGGACCTCGAGCCCGTCGCCCGGCACTCGCCGGCCCCGGGGACCTGGGTCTTCGATTTCGGGCAGAACTTCTCCGGCTGGGTCCGGCTCAAGGTCCGGGGTCCCGGCGGCACCGAGGTCCGGCTGCGCCACGCCGAGCTCCTCCACGAGGACGGCACGCTCAACATGGGCCCGACGGAGAATGCCGAGGCCACGGACGTCTACATCCTCAAGGGAGAAGGCGAGGAGACGTACGAACCGCGCTTCACCTACCACGGCTTCCGCTATGTCGAGGTCACGGGCTGGCCGGGCGAGCCGGCCGCCGGACGCCCTGAGCGGCCGCTTCGTCCACTCGGACGTCGAGCGCGGCCGGGACGTTCTCCTGCTCGAACGAGCTCGTCAACCGCATCCACACCAACGTCCTCTGGGGACAGCTCTCGAACCTCATGAGCATCCCGACCGACTGCCCGCAGCGGGACGAGCGGCACGGCTGGCTCGGCGACGCCCATCTCTCGGCCGAGGAGGCCGTCTTCAATTTCGACATGTCGGGCTTCTATGCCAAATTCCTGGAGGACATCCGGCTCTCCCAGAAGGAGGACGGGAGCCTGCCGGACGTCGCCCCGCCCTACCTCGCCCGCCTCTACCCGGCCGACCCGGCCTGGAGCGCCGCCTACGCCGCGCTCACATGGCTCCACTACGAGCATTACGACGACCCGAAGGTCCTGGCCCGCCACTACCCCAGCCTGCGGAAGTACGTGGAGTTCCTGGGCCGGAACGCGGGCGGGCACATCATCAAGGGGCTGGGCAAGTACGGCGACTGGTGCCCGCCGGGGAGCGTCGTGCCGAAGAAGACGCCGGTCGAGCTGACCTCGACCTGGTTCTACTACCACGACCTCCTCATCGTCTCGCGGATCGCCCAGGTCCTGGGGCGGGGTGAGGACGCCAAGGAATACGTCCGGATCGCCCAAGACGTGCGCGACGCGTTCAATTCCGTTTTTCTCGGCGACGACCAGTACGCCGCGATCCGCGTCAGCCGCATCGACAACTATCCCAACCAGACCTCTAACGTCCTGCCCCTCTACCTCGACATGGTCCCCGCGGATAGGAAGCCGAAGGTCGTCGAGAGCCTGCTTCGGTCCGTCGTCCGTCAGCAGGACGGCCACGTCGACACGGGCATCCTCGGCACGCGCTACCTCCTCGACGTCCTGACCGCGTGCGGACAGGCGGAAACGGCCTACCGGGTGGCGACGCAGAGGAGCTATCCGGGCTGGGGCTACATGATCGAGGAGGGGGCGACGACCCTCTGGGAGCGCTGGGAGAAGCTGACCGGCCCCTCGATGAACTCGCAGAACCACATCATGTTCGGCAGCGTCGACGCCTGGTTCTACCGGACGCTCGCCGGGCTGAGCCCGCTCGAGCCCGGCTGGAAGAAGTTCCAGGTCAAGCCCCGCCTCCTGGGCGATCTCGTCTCGGCCGAGGCGAGCCTCAAGACCGTCCGGGGCCCGGTCCGCGCGGCCTGGAAGAAGAGGAGGCCCTTTTCACCCTCGAGGTCCTCGTCCCGGTCGGCGCGGAGGCCCGCGTCTTCGTGCCGCCGGTCTTCCCCGACGGCCTGCTCCTCGAATCGGGCCAAGTCCTGTGGCGGGGCCTGAGAAGGCCGGACCCGGTCGCCGGCGTGACGCCGGCCGGCCGCGAGGACGGGGCGTGGGTCCTTGACGTCGCGAGCGGCGCCTACCGGTTCGAGCTCAAGAGAGCGAGCTGAGCGCCGCCTAGTAGAGGAACTTCTTGAACAGTCGGGCGGCCTCGCCGTAGGCTTCGATCGTCCGGGCGAGGTCGGCGGGGCCATGCGCCGTGGAGACGGCGCCGCCGCCGTGGACGACGTTGACGCCGTGGACGAGCAGGGCCAGTTTCAGGGCCTCCTCCCTCAACCGGATCTGGAAACGCCGCCCGTCATGGAAGTCTTCGGGGGACGCCGGGCGGGCGCCGTCGACGGGAAAGTGGACCATGACCATCGAGCTCCCGGGGATGGCGTCGTTGCCGGCGCCAGTGGACACGGCGGGGACGCCCTCGGCGGCGAAGGCGCCGACGACGCCCGTCCTCAGCGTCTCGCCCGACCGGCCAGCCGCGGATAGACCGTCCCGGCGTGCCGGACGAGGTGCCGGAGCATGACCAGGCCGGCCTTCATGTACTCGGAGTGGGCGGAGAACGTGCCGCCGTCGAAGGGGACGCGGCCGCGCAGGCCCCGTGCCGCTCTCGCAGCCCTCCATGATGTCGCGCCGCCCGACGACGGCGGCCACGGCGTGCCCGCCGCCGATGATCTTGCCGAAGACCGAGAGGTCGGGCCTGATGCCGTAGAGCGTCTGGACGCCGGTCGGGGCGAAGCGGAAGCCGGAGATGACCTCGTCGAAGATGAGGACGATGCCGTGCCGGCGGGTCAGCTCGCGGGCCAGGGCCAGGTACTCGCGCGACGCCGGGAGGAAGCCGCCGACGCCGAGGAACGGCTCGAGGATGAAGCAGGCGATGCGGTCGCCCTTGGCCTTGAGGACCCGCTCGAGCGTCGTCGCCGTCGTTGAACCGGTGATGAGCGTCCGCCTCAGGATGTCCTCGAGGACGCCGGCCGGCCGGTCGCCCTCGAAGCCCGCGCCCGGCTTGAACTTGACGCCTTTGAGGAGATAGGGCGAAGCGCCGTGCCAGCCGCCGCCGACCTTGAGGACGAGGTCGCGGCCGGTGAAACCCTCGGCCAGCATGACCGAGTACATCGTCGCCAGCGTGCCCGAGGTCGTGAAGCGGACGCGGTCGGCCTTGGCGCCGAGCTGGCGGAGGACGAGCTCGGCCAGCTCGATCTGGTCGGCGGACTCGAAGCCCGTATGGAGGGAGCCCCGCTCGAGGGAGGCGCGCCATCTCGCGGCGGACGAGCCGCGGGTTGTGGCCGAGGATATTGGCGTAATGGCCCTGCCAGTAATCGACGTAGGAATGGCCGTCGACGTCGCGGACGAAGGGCCCTCGGCCCGCGTGGCGAGAAAGGGATAGGGATGCCACAGCCGGATGCTGTGACTCCCCGCCGGCGATCATGACCTTCGAGGCGCGGCCGAAGACCCGGCCGCTCTTCGGAGTCTTCTTCCGGTACTCGCGGACGAGGTGTTCGATGAGCTTGTCGATGGCGTCCATGCGTCCTCTCGGGACCCTCATTTAACAACCTCGGCCGCCCAATGTCAACCTGTGTTAAGAGGGACAGTCCCCCTCCGGGTGACTGTCCCCCGTTTTCTGCGGCCGGGCCAAGACGTGATAAGATACTCACGTAAGGATGGCCTCTTGCCTTCCGCCGGCATATGCTTATAATAATGGTTTTTTGACATGTCGCTCCTCAAGCCACGGAAAAAGACACGGGTCTGCGTCATCGGCCTCGACGGCGTCCCCTACGACTTGATCGCTGCGCCTGGCGCGACGGGGCGTCATGCCGGCCATGGCCCGGCTGATCGACTCCGGGCACCTCCACAAGATGAAGGCCAGCCTGCCCGAGATCTCGGCCGTGACCTGGACGAACTTCATGACCGGCCGCAACTCCGGGACGCACGGCATCTTCGGCTTCACCGATTTCAAGCCCGGCTCTTACGGCCGTCCGCTTCCCGAATTTCCCGGACGTCAAGGCGCCGGCCTTCTGGGACAAGCTCGGCGGCCAAGGCCGGCGCAGCGATCGTCATCAACCAGCCCTCGACCTATCCGGCCCGGCCCGTCGAGCGGCGTCCTCGTCTCCGGCTTCGTGGCGATCGAGCTGGCCAAGGCCGTCTATCCCGCCGGCCGTCCTGGCCGCCCTCGAGAAGATGGGCTACCAGATCGACATCGACACCCTGCAAGTCCCGCGAGGACCACGACTTTCTGTGGCAGGAGCTCGCCAAGACCTCTGGCCGGGCAGCAAGGCGCTCGACCATCTTCTGGGACGAGGACTGGGACTATTTCGAGTTCGTCATCACCGGCACCGACCGGCTCCATCATTATCTCTGGGACGCCTATGAGGACGACAGCCCATCCCTGATCACGCGAGCTTCCTCGACTATTACCGGCAGGTCGACGCGGTCATCGGCAGGATCGCCACGGCCTTCCGCAGGCTCACCGGAGCGGACGACGGGCTCTTCCTCCTCTCCGACCACGGCTTCTCGCGGCATCGAGCAGGAGGTCTACCTCAACGCCTGGCTGGAGAAGAGAAGGCTATCTGAACTTCGACCAGGCCGACCCGAAGGGGCTCGAGGACATCTCGGCCGAGAGCCGTGGCCTTCGCCCTCGACCCGAACCGCATCTATCTCAACATCAAGGGCAAGCTTCCCTACGGGCTCCGTCGAGCCGGCGGAAGCGAAGCCCTCAGGCGAGGAAATCACGGCCGGGCTGGCGTCGCTCGAACACGGCGGACGCAGGTCGTCCGGCGAGTCTTCCGCGCCGAGGAGGTCTATTCCGGCCCGCTTCGCCTCCGCGCGGCCCGGACCTCCTCGTCCTGTCGCGAGCCGGGCTTCGACCTCAAGGGCTCGGTCAAGAAAAAGGAGATCTTCGGCCGGACGAACCTCCAGGGCATGCACACCTGGGACGACGCCTTTTTCTGGGCGGCCGACGATCACGGCGACGGACCTGGCGATCGCGGACCTGGCCGCAGATCATCCTGGGAGCGTTCTCATGAGACGCCAGGACCAGGAAGCCTCGACGTCACCCGGCCTCCGCGTCGTTCCCTGCTCCTCGTCGCCTCGCTCGCCGCTCGGCGGCGCCGCTCAGGCCGTACATCGGCCCGGGCGCCGGCTTCGCCTTCCTCTCCTCGTTCCTCGTCCTCTTCCTGACGTTTCTTCTGGCGCTCTTCTCCTTCTCTCCTGGCCGTTCCGCTTCCTCTTGCGCCTCTTCCGCGGCCAGAAGGCCTACAAGAACAGCCGCGATCGACAGGATCGTCATCCTCGGGCTGGACGGCATGGAGCCCGACGCTCGCCGAAAAGTTCATGGCCGAGGGCAAGCTGCCGAACCTGGCCCGGCTCAAGAAGGAGGGGACGTACGCCCGGCTGCGGACGACGACGCCGGCCATCTCGCCCGTGGCCTGGTCATCCTTCATGACCGGCTCCGAGCCGTCCAAGCACAACATCTTCGACTTCCTCAGCCGCGACCCGCAGGACCTATCTTCCCGACCTCTCCTCGGCCCGCATCGGCAAGCCCCGGCGGACGCTGTCGCTCGGAAAATACCGCCTCCCGCTCTCCAAGCCCGAGATCCGGGGCCTGCGCAAGAGCGTCCCCTTCTGGAAGATCCTCGGCGAGAACGGGCATCTTCAGCACCGTCCTCCGCGTCCCCATCACCTTCCCGCCGGAAAAATTCAACGGGCCACCTCCTCTCCGGCATGTGCGCGCCCGACCTCAAGGGCAGCCAGGGGACGTTCTCCTTCTACACCACGGACGCGGAGAAAATCCGCAAGCACGAGGGCGGCGTCGCCATCCCCGTCGAGCTGCGAGGGCGACACGCATCGACACCTACCTCTCCGGGCCCGAGAACACCCTGCTCAAGAAGCCCGAGGAGATCCGCCTGCCGCTGAGCGATCGACGATCGACCGGCGAAGAGGCGAGGCGCCGGATCGAGGTCTCCGGCCAGAGGTTCACCTCGACCGGAGAAGACTTTCGCCCCTGGATCCGGCTCACCTTCCGGCCGGGGCTCGGGATCAAGGTCCGGGCCATCTGCCGCTTCCATATCATCTCGCTCGAGCCCCACTTCGAGATGTACGTGACGCCGCTCAACATCGACCCGGACAAGCCGGCCCTGCCGATCTCGCACCCGTTCATCTATTCCGTCTACCTGGCCAAGCTCCTGGGCAGCTTCATCACCCTGGGCGAGGCCAACGACACCTGGGCCCTCAACGAGGGCGCCCTCAGCGAGCAGGCCTTCCTCGACCTCACCTACTCCAACCACACGGAATGGGAGGCGATGCTCTTCAACGCCCTGGACAAGACGCCGACGGGGCCTGGTCGCCTGCGTCTTCGAGACGACCGACAGCATCCAGCACATGTTCTGGCGCTACCTCGACAAGGACCACCCGGCGCTGAAGAAGCCGGGCCAGTCGACGCTGAGCGCCAAGGTCATCGAGGACCTCTACATCGAAGATGGACGACCTGGTCGGCCGGGTCCGCAAGGAGCTCGGCGCGAGGAGCGTCCTCATCGTCATGTCCGACCACGGCTTCAAGTCCTTCCGCCGCGGCGTCAACCTCAACTCCTGGCTGTAGCAGAACGGCTACCTCGCCCTCAAGGACGGGGCGGACCGCGAGCGGCGAATGGTTCAAGGACGTCGATTGGGAAAGGACGCGGGCCTACGCGCCTCGGCCTCGGCGGCCTCTACCTCAACCTGAAGGGCCGCGAGGCGAAGGGCACGGTCAGCGCCGGGCGAGGAGGCGCAGCCGCCTCAAGGCCGAGCTCGTCGCGAAGCTCGACCGGGCTCAAGGACGAGGCAAGGGGGCCGTCGGCCATCACCAAGGTCTACGACACGGACGAGTCTACGCCGGGCCCTACAAGGAGAACGCGCCCGACCTCATCATCGGCTACAACGTCGGCTACCGGGCCTCCTGGGACGGCGGTCACCGGCATCGTCAACGACGTCGTCTTCGAGGACAACACCAAGGCCTGGAGCGGCGACCACTGCATCGACCCGCGCCCTCGTGCCCGGGCGTCTTCTTCTCGAACCTGAAGATCCGGACCGCGGACCCTTCGATCATGGACATCGCCCCGACCGCCCTCGAGCTCTTCGGGCTGCGGCCGCCGGCCCACATGGACGGGAAGAGCCTGCTCGCCGACGCCGCGGACCCGTTCGGGGCGGCGGCGGAAGAGAGGAAGCCATGAGTCAGCCGAGACGCATGTCGTCACCCATGAGCCGCCGGGAATTCGTGAAGCTCGGCGCCGCGGCCTCGGCCGCCCTGAGCCTCGGCGGCCGGTCCTTCGTCCCGCGGGTCTACGGCAAGGCCCGGGCGACGAAGAAAGTCATCATCCTCGGCATGGACGGGCTCGACCACGGCCTGGTCGGGCGGTGGATGGATGAGGGCAAGCTCCCGGCCTTCCGCAGGCTCCTCCGCCAAGGCGGCGACTTCCGGCCGCTCCTCTCGAGCATCCCTCCCCAGAGCCCGTGGCCTGGTCGAACTTCATCACCGGCACGGACCCCGGGCGGCCACGGCATCTTCGATTTCTTCAATCGCAATCCCCGGGCCACCGACATCAACGATTTCCTCGTCTTCTCCGCTACGGAGACGACGCCCGCCAAGCACACCGTCCGGATCGGGAACACGGTCCTGCCGCTGTCCGGGCGGCACCGTCACGCAACCTCCGCGGCGGCAAGGCGTTCTGGCAGGTCGCTCGAAGAGCACGACATTCCGGCCACGATCTTCCGAGATGCCTTCCAACTACCCGCCCGGCCCCGACCAGGCAGCGGACCCTTTCGGGCATGGACACCCCGGACCTCAAGGGCAGCTACGACATCTTCAACTACTACACGAACGAAGCCAAGGGCCCGATCCAGGAAGCCGGCGGCGGCGGCCGCGTCCACGATGTCTATGTCATCGGCAACCGGGTCGAGGCCAAGCTGCCCGGCCCCGCAACAGCTTCCGGGCCGGGAACGCCCGAGGCCGAGATCGACTTCAAGGTCTTCATCGACCCCGTCAACCCCGCGGCCAAGATCGTCATCCAGGACCAGGAGTTCATCCTCAAGGAGAAGGAATGGAGCGGCTGGAAGAGGGTCAGCTTCAGCCTCTTCCCGACCCAATCCGTCAGCGGCATCTGCCAGTTCTACCTCAAGGAAGTCCGGCCCAAGTTCAAGCTCTACGTCATCTCCATCCATATCGACCCGGGCCGGCCGGCGCTGCCGATCTCGACCCCGGACTCCTACAGCCGGGAGCTCGAGCGCCGCTTCGGCCCGTTCTTCACCAAGGGCCTGCCGGCCGACACGGCCGCCCTGGAGAACGGCATCCTGGACGAGGAGGAATTCCTGGCCCAGGACGACGTCGTCCTCCGGGAGAGCCTGGACCAGCTCGACTTCGAGCTCGGCCGGTTCGACGAGGGGCTGTTCTTCTATTACTTCTCGAGCACGGACCAGCGCCAGCACATGTTCTGGCGGCTCCTCGACCCGGAGCACCCGGCCTATGACGCCAAGCTCGCCGGGAAGTACGGGAAGACCATCGAAGAGATCTACGGGGAGATGGACAAGGTCCTGGATAAGGTCCTCCGGAAAGTCGACAAGGACACGCTGCTCCTGGTCATGTCCGACCACGGCTTCAATCCCTTCCGCCGCGGCTTCAACCTGAACACCTGGCTCCTCCAGAACGGCTACCACCGGCTGGCCAAGCCGTGGAAGCAGGAGGAGTCGGGCTTCTTCGAGAACACGGACTGGGCCAAGACCCAGGCCTACGGCGTGGGCCTCAACGGCCTCTACATCAACGAGAAAGGCCGCGAGCGCGACGGGCATCGTGGCCCCCGGCCCCGAGAAGGACAACCTCGTCCGGGAGATCGCCCGGAAGCTCGAGGCCCTGACCGACCCCAAGACCGGCGAGCGGGCCATCCTCCGCGCCTATGTCGCGCAGCGAGGTCTATCACGGCCCCTACGTCGACAAGGCCCCCGACATCGTCCTCGGCTTCAACCGCGGCTACCGGATCTCATGGCAGTCCCCTCTGGGAGGCTTCCCCAAGGACGTCCTCGAGGACAACGCCAAGAAATGGAGCGGCGACCACATGACGGCCCCGGACATCATCCCCGGCATCGTCTTCGCCAACCGGACGATCCGGCCGGAGGCGCCGGCGCTCTACGACCTGACGGCCACGATCCTCGACGTCTTCGGCCTCGAAAAGCCCGCCGGAGATGATCGGCACGGCCATCTTCGCTGAGAAGGAGCGACAACATGGGAAGCGCTAAGGTCAAGATCAGCAAGGACCTCTACGCCAAGGTCAAGAAATACGCGGAGATCTGCGGCTACTCCTCGGCCGACGAGTTCATCACCCACTGCCTGGAGAAGGAGGTCGCCAAGATCGAGGAGGCCGACTCGGAGGAGGAGATCAAGAAGAAGCTCAAGGGCCTGGGCTACATCTCCTGAGGGCCATGGGCGTCGTCAACTCGGTCATGGGCGGGATCTTCGACGTCCTGCTCTATCCCTTCCGCGGCCTCTCGCCGTGGTTCGGGATGGTCTTCGTCTCGCTCCTCACGGCCCTGCTCATGCTCTGGGTCTTCAAGCTGACCTCGAACCAGGACGGCATCCGGGCCGCCAAGAACGCCATCAAGGCCCACCTGCTCGAGCTCCGCCTCTTCCAGGACAACATGCGCGTCTCGCTCCGGGCCCAGGGCCGGATCCTGCGGGCCAACGGGCGCTACCTCGCCTGCAACACCAAGCCGTTGCTGGTCATGATCGTGCCGCTCGTCCTCATCCTGGCCCAGATCAACCTCTGGTTCGGCGCCTCGCCCCTGCGGCCCGGGGAGGCGACGCTCGTCAAGGTCAAGCTGGCCAAGCCGGCGGACCCCGTGGGCACGGAGGTCGCGATCGAGCCGTCGCCGGGGCTCGCCGTCGAGACGCCGGCCGTGCGCATCGCCGACCTCGGGGAGGTCGACTGGCGCATCCGTGCCCCGGAAAACGGCCCGGCCGCGCTGACCTTCCGGGTGGCCGGGAGGACGATCGTCATGCCCGTTGCCGTCGCCGGCCGCCGCCTGGCGAAGGTCCCGACCCAAGCCGTCGGGCATTCGGTCCTCCAGGAGCTCCTCTACCCCGGCGCCGAGATCCTGCCCGGGGACGCGCCCGTGACGTCGGATCGAAGTCCTCTACCCGTCCGGCGGGCTGCGCTTCTTCGGCCTCGCCGTCAATTGGCTCGTCGCCTATTTCGCTCCTGTCGATCATCTTCGGCTTCGCCCTCAAGGGCGTGTTCAAGGTCGAGATCTAGGCGCGAATCTTCGCTCTATTGGGACGGGTGTCGTCCATGAATTCGAGCTTGCCGTTCGAAGGGGGCTCGGGGATTGGCCGGAACGTCATGTGCGGTTTAGCCTTCCCGGGCCGTTTTAAGAGGGAATCCGCTGTGTCGGACGTCGAGGATGTCTGAGCATGACGCCGCGGAGTGCGAAGGCCCCGAAGAAAACGGCAGAAAGGAAACCTGTTTTCTTGGACGTCGGGCGGGAAAGAGAGCGCGGAGCGAGGTTCCGCAGACGCCGAGAAAGAACGGTTCGGGGAGGCGTGAAGAACCGCACTCTGGAGTGAAGGCCAACCCCGCAGCCCGGCGGCCGGACGGTGGGGTACCGGACCACCCGTCCTTCAAGAGGAACCGCGGAGATAGATCGATGAACATCGAAACGTTCAAGATGGAGCGGATGCAGTCGACCTGGGAGAACCTGGTCGACTACAACCTCTCGGAGAGCGGCGTCCATCCCCTGGACCTCGAGGAGCTGCTGACCCCGGAGGAGCTCGAGGAGCTGTCGCGGGTCGGGATCGGCTACACGCAGACCAACGGCACGCCCGGCCTGCGGGCCGAGATCGCCCGGCTCTACCCCGGCATCGGCCCGGACCAGATCCTGACCACGGCCGGCTCCTCGGAAGCGAACTTCCTGCTCATGTGGAGCCGCATCGAGCCGGGCGACGAGGTCCTCTTCGAGCTCCCGAACTACATGCAGATGTGGGGCCTCCTGCGGGCCTTCGGGGCGGACGTCAAAGCCTTCCGCCTCCGCCAGGGCCTGGGCTGGCAGCCCGACCTCGACGAGCTAAGGAAGCTCGTCACGCGAAAGACGAAGCTCATCGTCCTGACCAACCCCAACAACCCGACCGGCGCGGTCCTCTCGCCGGAGGCCATGGACGGCATCGTCGAGCTCGCCTCTGGCGCGGGCGCTTGGATCCTGGCCGACGAGGTCTATCAGGGGGCCGAGCTCTCGGGCGCGCGGACGCCGAGCTTCTGGGGGCGCACCGACAAGGTCCTCGTCACGAACGGGCTGTCCAAGGCCTACGGCCTGCCGGGCCTGCGCATCGGTTGGATCGCCGGCCCCGAGGAGGTCGTCCAGAGGACCTGGCCTTACCACGACTATACGACGATCTCCCCCGCTGCCCTGAGCGACCGGCTGGCGACCTTGGTTCTGTCCCCCGAGCGGCGGGAGCGCATCCTCAGGAGGACGCGCGGCATCCTGACCGCGAATTTCCCCCTCCTCGACGCCTGGCTCAGGAAGCAGGAGGGGCTGTTCGAGTACCTCCCGCCCCAGGCCGGCGCCATTTGTTTCGTCCGCTACTCTCTCGAGGCCGGCTCGACGGCCCTGGTCGAGCGCCTGATCAGGGAAAAAAGCGTCCTCCTCGTGCCAGGGGACCACTTCGAGATGGACGGCCATCTCCGCTTCGGCTATGGCCCGGAAAAGGGCTATCTTCTCGAGGCCCTGGCCCGCGTCGAAGATTTGCTTAAAAAAATCCGCTGAACGTGGTAGAATCGAGAATCCATTCCCCGGCGGAATGAGTTTAAGGAAAGAGAATAAACAGGAGGTTGACATGAGAAACTCCAGAACAATCGCCGTCCTCGCGGCCGTCCTCGTCCTCGTGCCCGCCGCGGCCCTCTTCGCCCAGCAGGCGCAGGCCAAGATCGTGGTCGTCGACTCCGCCCGTGCCTTCCAGACTTCGGCCGAGGGCAAGAAGGCCTTCACCCAGATGCAGGAACGGGACGCCAAGATCAAGGCCGACATCCAGAAGCTCGACGACTCCATCCGAGCCCTAGAGAACCGGATCAGTACCGGCCGGCTGACCATGACCCAGGAAGCGCTCCTGGCCACCCAGGCCGACCTCGAAAGGAAGAACACCGAGCGCAAGCGCTACGAAGAAGACGCCACCCGCGACTTCCAGCAGCTCCAGCAGAACATCATGAGCCGCGTCCGTGGCGAGATGATCACCATCATCGAGGCCCTGGCCAAGGAGAGGGGCTACGATCTCGTCCTCGACCTGCAGACGAGCGGCGCCGCGTACTTCAACCCGACGATCGACATCACCGACGAGATCATCCGCCGCTACGACGCTTCCAAGGCCGCCGTTCCCCCAGTCAAGAAGTGACCGGCGGCGGGCCCGGGAGGTCCGCCTAGGAGTGGACCTCCGTCTCGGCAACGAAGAATTTTTGGTCCTTGGGCCCTCAGGTCTTTGCCCGGATAACGACGTCCCGCCTCGAGAATTCGCCGGGTGCCCCGGCCGAGAAGGCGATGGTTAGGCGACGGCCGTCGAAGGCAGCGCCGGCCACGGCATCGACCCGGCCGCCGTTCACGAGCTCGAGGACATAGCTCTCTCCCGACAACCCCTCGACCGTGACCCTGAGCTCGCGCCCCTCCCGCTTCGTGCGGACGACCTTCAGGCCCCGGTTGCCATCGCCCGGCCGCGGCGCCGCGTCGGGCGGGACGATCTCCGGGGCGGCCTCGAGTTCGAGCTCGACCGAGTCGTTCCCCGTAAGGGCGAACTCCACTGACGGCCTCACCGCCTGGCCGGAGACGGACGTGTCCGGCCGCAGGGAGAGCGTCGCGCCGTTCAACCTGGCGGCGCGGGCCAGGGTGCCGGGGCCGAGGGCGGGCCGGAAAACGAGCTTGAGGCCGGACTTCCCTTCCTCGCGGACGCGCAGGCGGACCTTCGACGCCTGCCGTTCGTATTCGAGAGAGAGCGACGTCGCGCCGACCTTCCAGTTCACGACGGAGACCGCCGGCCAGTCGGCGGGCAAGGCCGGCTCGAAGCGGACCTCCTTCGCGAGCGCGTCCGCGTCGAGCCCGAGGAGCCCCCGGACGAAGGGCAGGACGATGCCGGTCGTCGAGAAGCCCTGGTGCGGGACCCCCTCTTGCGGCCAGATGTCCAGGGCCCCCGAGTAGAGCTCGGTCGCGGCGCCCAGGGCGTTGTCGGAACCGTGGCGGACATTGGCCCTGAGCAGGCCGAAACCCTGGACGAGGAAATCGTACTTGAAGAGCGCCGTCGAAACCCAGCCGTCGAGGAACGGCCAGACGGCGCCGTAATTGTAGTTCAGCGGCTCGAAGAGGGGGCTGCGGGTCGAGAGCATCCGGACGCCCCAGTCGGTGGCCATGTCCGAAGCGTTCATCCCGGCCATCGTCTCCGTCCCCCGCTCCGGCGCGCCCAGTCCCCAGGCTAGGCCGACCGCGCTCCACGGCGTTAGCTCGGCGACGAGCCGCCCGTCCTTGGCGAAGGCGTAGGAATACCGGCCCCTCTCCGCATCCCAGAACTTGGCGTCGAAAGCCCGGGCGGCCCGGATCGCGGCCTTGTCCGCGGCGGCCCGGACCGTCCCGTCCCCCATCGCCCCGGCCAAGGTCCGCATCGAGGCGCACGCGCGCGCCCAGACCGCGGCAAGGTAGATGTCGGTCTGGATCCCCGTGAGCGAGCCGAACTCGAGCGCGCCGAGCCCGGCCTCGGGCGTTGTCCATGAGCCCGTCGCCGTCGGCGTCGGTCGTCAGGCACCACTCGTAGGCCTTGGTGAGCGACGGCCAGCTCGCCCTGAGGAACTCGATGTCGCCGGTCGCGCGAACGTAATCCTCGACGGCGACGATGTAGTAGGGCGTCGTGTCGCCGTGGATGTAGCCGTAGGGATAATCCTCGAACCACTTGAGATAGCCCGCCGCCTGCGACAGCTCGTGGGCCATCTTGCCGTCGGCGCGCTGCCACTTCCGGGTGAAGGCGAGCGCCGTCCGGGCCGCGTCGCTCGCCCCTAAGCTGTTGAAGCTCAACGAGTTGAGGTAGGCGTCGGTGCCGAAGAACCAGCCGAAGCCCGGCCGGCCGCCCGTCCCCGACGGCCCCAGGCCGGCGACCAGGCCCGTGCCGAGGTCGGGGTTCTCGACGAGAAGGTTGTCGAGGGCGACCTTGGCCCACTCGAAGGCCAGGTCGAAGGCCCGGTCCGGGGTCCGGACGCGCAGCGTCGAGGCCCGCAGGGCGCGATAGTGCTCCGCCGCCTCGCGGTAGCAGGCCTCCGGGTCGGCGGCCAACCGTCAGTAGACCGCCCGGACGTCTTCCCGCTTCCCCTCCCCGCCGGCCAGGACGACCGGCAGGTAAACGCCGGCGACCGCCTTGGGGTCGGCGACCTCGATCGAGAACTGGCTGGGCGCGTCGGAGAGCATGTGGGCGGGCGTGTAGGAGATGCCGCGGGCCGCCGGCGAGCCGACGAAGCCGTGGTTCTTCCGCGTCGGCTCGGAAATGAGGTAGGCCTTGAGCGCGTCGTCCCAGGCGGCGTACTGGCCGCCGAGGCCGGCCGGCCACATCGGCTGGAGGACGGGCAGGAAGCTGCAGACGATCGTCAGCGGCTCGGTCGCGTCCACCTCGAGCAGGATGAGCGCGCCGGGCTCGCGGACGGACGTCACGTAATGGGCCCGGACGGTGAAGGATTGATAGGCGAAGGTCAGGGTCGTTACGGCCGGGTCGACGGAGACCGTGCGGACGATGTCGCGGCCCTGGATCGGCTGGGTGCTCGAGCCGAGGAGGAAGGAGAACTCGAAACCGCGGAGGATCTTGAGCGGGTAGGCCCAGGCCTCGAAGGCGCCGCCCTCCGTGGCGAGGAGGGCGAACCTCCGCCCGGCCTTGTCGAAATAGGTGAACGGCTGGGCCGGACGGGCGAGCTCGATGTCGGTCGGCTCGATGCGGAACCTGGCCACGGCCCCGGCCGGGACGGCGGGTCCCGCGGCCGTGGCGGCGGCGCGCGCCGCTCCGGAGCCGACGGCCGGCAAAGCGAGGCCCCAGAGCGAGAAGGCCAGGACGGCCGTCGCCGGCCGGAAATCTTTCCTCATGGCTCCCTCCTCACCGCGTCATCCGGGCGCGGCCCCTATCTTATCGGCATCCCGGGGACAGGGCAAGACGGCGCGCTCAGCGGTCCCCGCGGAACGTCAGGCGGATGAGGACGATCTCCGGGACGCTGCCCGTCCTCACCGGCGGCCCCCAGGTCCCGACGCCGCACGACACGTAGTACTGCGTCCGCCCCTTTCGGAGCGACCCCCAGTTCTGCTCGTAGATTAGCTTGTTGACGATGTTCATGGGGAAGAGCTGGCCGGCGTGGGTGTGGCCGGAGAGCTGGAGGTCGATCCCGGCCCGCTCTGCCTCCTCCAGGTGGAGCGGCTGGTGGTCGAGCAGGATGAGCGGAAGGCGCGCGTCAACGCCGGCCCGCCTCATGATCTCGCCGATCGGCGTCCGTGCCTCGCCGCGGCGGAGGGCCGTAGGGTCCCGGCGGCCGATGACATAAAAGGCGCCCGCGACGAGGGCGGCTTCGTCTTGGAGAACGGTCACGCCCCACTTGCGCAGGTAGGAGATGTTGCGCTCGAAATCGCCGTAATATTCATGGTTGCCGGGCACGGAAAAGACGCCGAGGCGCGGCCGCAACCGCTGGAAGACCTCGGTCATCGCCTCCTCTTCCTTGGCCGTGACGCTCTCGTCGACGATGTCGCCCGGCAGGAGGATGAGGTCCGGCCCGAGCGCATTGAGCCGGTCGACGAGCGCCCGCAGCCGCGAGCTGCCCGCGATCGTGCCCAAGTGGACGTCGGAGGCGACGGCGACCGTCAGCCCGCCCAGCCCGCCCGCGGGCTTGTCGATGGCGACGGCGAGCTCGCGGACGCGCGGCCGGGCGGCGTTCACGGCGCCGCCGGCGACGGTGAGCACGGCCGACCCCGCCACGATTAAGAAGAGGATGAGGCCCGTCCGCCCCGCGCTGCCCGGCGCCCGGGGCACGAGCCGTACGAGAGAGTTGAGCAGCCGCAAAACGTCCACGGCGAGGACGCCCAGGAAGAGGTAGAGCATGAGGGCCAGGTGGAACGAGCCGGCCTTGACGGCGAGCCCGGCGAGCGGGTTCCCGCTTCGACCCATGGCCATGCGGCCGAGCGGATAGGCCAGGACGAGGACGAGGAAGAGCCCGAGGACGGCCCGGCGCAGGCCCGGGTAGGCGGCGAGGGCCTGCCAGCCTCGCCGGCCGATATAGAAGTTGACCAGGCCGTAAACGCCCAGAACGATGACGAAGAAGACGGCCATGCCCCCGCCCCTCATTCTTCCGGCGTCGGACCTTTCCCGCACTCCCCGCTCTCCTCCCCTTCGCCGACGCGGTTCCACCAGGCCACTTCCGGGAGCGGCCTGCGCACCGTGGCGGCCGGCGGCCGCGAGGCCGGATAGCCGACCGGGATCAGGGCGACGACGTTGTAGCGCCGCGGCAGCTCGAGGGCCCGGCGGACGCCCCGGCGGCTGAACCAGCCCATCCAGCACGTCCCGAGCCCCAGCTCCTCGGCCTGGAGGACGAGGTGCTCGCCGGCGATGCCCGTGTCGATGAGATGGTAGGCCGTGCCCTGGATGCGGCGGCCGACGAAATGGACGACGATGTCCTTGCGCACCAAAACGACGATGACGACGGGCGCCTGGGCGGCGAAACGGCTGACCCGGTAGACGCCGGCGAACGCCCGGCGGCAGAGCTTCTCCCTCAGGCCGGGGTCGTCGACGACGAGGAACCGCCACGGCTGGGCGTTGTGGGCCGACGGGGCCAGGCGGGCGGCCTCGAGACAGGCCGTGACCTTCTCCCTCTCGACGGCGCGCGGCAGGAAGCGACGGATGCTTCGCCGGCTGCGGACAAGGTCGATGAACGAGGGCATGTCCGCGGCCTTCCCTACTTGACGGGAGGGATCCTCTCCGGCCCGGCCTCGAGCCGGCCGCCGTGGACGGCCGCCGGTCCCGCCGCGATCTTGCGCATCGTCCTCTCCTTCCTCGCCGCCCGGGGCGGCGCCGACGGACATCCATTCTGTATATCAAAAAACTCGGGCCGGTGCCAACCTAAAGAAAAGAGGGACTGTCCCCGCATGGGGACAGTCCCTCTTGCTTTCGGGGGGATTCTCCTTTGTATTGCGCCGTTGCCGCCGTTTCTGCTATCATCCGGGCGGGAACTTTAAATGGGATTTTCCGTATACCGTGAAAAGGAGGTCCGGACGATGAAAAATACCCTTCGGATCGGTTTGACGGTTCTCCTCGCCCTCTCCCTCGTCTCCTGCTCCCAGCAGGGCAGCCTCAAGGCCGGCTCGGCTACCAGCAAGTCGATGCTCCAGCTCATCCCGGCGTCCGCGCGCGCCGTCGTCATGGTCGACGTTCACAGGTCGCTCACGGCCGAGGCCGTCCAGAACGCCCTAAAGGACCCGAAGGCGAAAGAGAAATACGACGGATTCGTCAAGATGGCCGGGATCGACCCGGCCAAGGACGTCTATTTCCTCGCCCTGGGCCTCTCGGCAGCTGAATCGAGCGGGAACCGCGACGGGGCCGCCGTCGTCAACCTGCGGTACGACAAGGCCGCCCTCCTGGCCAAGATCAAGGAAAAAGTCCAGGGCCTCCAGGACGAGGACTATCACGGCATCACGATCTACAAGGGTCCCGGAAAGCCCGGGGCCAAGGGACCGTCTCCGGCCGGGGCTTTCCTCGACGATTCGAACATCGTCATCGGGAGCGACAAGTTCGTCCGGGCGGTCATCGACGTCTACCAGAAGAGAGCCGACCCCGTCGGCAAGAGCCCCGAGATGAAGCCGCTCCTCAAGGCCGTCAACACGGCGGCGAACTTCTGGGCCGCCTCGGCCGTCCCGCAGGAGATGATCAAGCAGGCGGCCGAGAAGAACCCGATGCTCAAGAACCTCGTCGGCCTCAGCGGCCTGACGCTGTCCCTGGATTACGCGGCGTCGAACCTCGTTGTCGAGGTCCAGGGCCTGGGCGGGACCAAGGACCAGAACAAGGCCCTGGCCGACATGCTGACCGGGCTCAAGGGCATGGGCAGCCTGGTCGCCGCCAAGCAGCCGCTCCTCGGCGACGTCCTCAACAAGGTCGAGATCAGCTCGGGCCCGGATAACGTGAAGATCTACGCGAGCCTGCCCCAGGAGCTCCTGGATAAGGTCCAGAAGATGGCCCAGGAGAAGCTCGGCGGCATGGTCCAGGTCAATCCGCAGGCGCCCCAGGAAGAGAAGAAGCCGGAGACGAAAGAAGGGCCCGGGGTCAAAAAGTAGCCCGCAGCGTGCGGCCCCGAGCGGCCCCCGCCTACTCCTCGAAAAGGTATTCCTTCGTCCGGAAAAGCCAGCAGCCCAGACCGACGAAGACCGCGGTGATGAGGACGAGCGAGACGACCGCCGCCACGGGCCCCGTCGGCTCCAGCCGGAAGAGGAGCAGCGAGAACTTCCCGCCCGCCGCGGGCTGGCGCGGCAGCAGCGATTTCAGGTAGTGGACGAGCGAGAACTTCTGGGTCGAGCCAGGGAAATACTGGATAACGTTCTCCCAGCCGAAACCGAACATGATCCCGACCAGGATGGCCCGCTTGAGGAACGTGCCGAGGAAGGCGAAGAAGGCCGTGTAGGCGAGCAGGCCGAGGCCCAGCACCCCCGCGTATTTCAGGAACGTCAGGTAGAGCCCGGCGTCCCCGAGCCGGTGGCCGTTCATGACGAAGTACGAAAGGGCCAGGCTCGACGAGACCATCAGGAAGGTCAGGGCCGTGTAGGCCGCGTACTTCCCGAGGAAGATCCCGGTCTTGGAGAGGGGCCGCGAGGTGAGATAAGGCAGCGTCCGGCCCTCGAGCTCCTCGGCCACGATCGACGTCCCGTAGAAGAGCGACAGGATGACCACATAGAAGGTCACGAAAAAGACCATCAGGATCTCGCTGAAGACCGCCGCCAGGTCGTCGGCCCGGCCGGCCGCAAGGATGCGCACGAGGACGGCGATGGCGACGGGGATCGCGCCGAGGAGGACGAAGACCCGCGTCTTGCCGGTCCTCCGGCCGAGGAAGAAAAAGAAGCCGAACACCTCGCGGACCGAGGCCGCGAGAGAGACGGCCGGCCTTCTGTTTCTTGTCTCCACGTCACTTCCCCACGAGATAGTCGAAGACGGCCTGGAGGTTGTCGTCCGGCGAGGTGATCTCCTCGACCTCGATTCCCTTGGCGACGACGACGGCCTGCAGGCGGCCGAAGACGGCGTCGCGGTTGGGGGTCTCGACGACGAGCGACCGGCCGTCGGCGCCGAACGTCATCTTCAGCACCGAGGCATCGTCGACGAGGGCGGCCGCCACGGCCCGGGCCTGTGGCGAGCGGACCGAGATCATGTGGGGATGGGACTCGATCAGGTCGCGGACCATGTGGATGTCGCCCTGGGCCAGGATCTTGCCCTGGTGGATCATGACGATCCGCGACGTCACGGCCTCGATCTCCGGCAGGACGTGGCTCGAGACGAGGATCGTCTTGCCGGCCGCCTCGTAGTCCTTGATGAGCCGGATGAGCCGGCGCTTGCCCAGCGGGTCGAGGCCGCTGAGGGGCTCGTCGAGGATGATGACCTCCGGGTCGTGGGCGATGGCCTGGGCGAACTTGACCCGCTGGCGCATGCCCCGGCTGTAGCCCCGGATCCTGCGGTCCTTGTCCCCGGAGAGCTCGACGATCTCCAGAGCCCGCCCTGCCCGCTGCGCCGCCTCGGCCCGCCCGAAGCCGTGGAAGCGGAGGAGCCCGGTCAGGAATTCCCAGCCGGAGATGTCCTCGTAGAACGCGTCCGGCTCCGGGCAGAAGCCGACCCGCGCGAAGAGCCGGAACCTGTTCCAGACCCGCTCCCCGTCGATGGTGACGGAGCCGATGTTCGGCTTCATCTGGCCGGTGATGAGCTTCATGAAGGTCGACTTGCCGGCGCCGTTCGGGCCCGAGCAGGCCGGTGATGCCCGCTCTCGATCTCGAGGGAGACGTCGCTCAGGCCGAGGACGTTCCCGTACCACTTCGAGAGGTTCTTCGCCTCGATGACGGCGCTCACCGGATGACCTCGACGCCCCGGATCTTCCTGTTCGAGGACCGCAGGCCGAGACGGCGCAGACGGCGGCCAGGATGAGGAAGGACCAGCCGGGGGGACGGCGTGGGGCGGCTTCTGGCCGAAGAGGAAGGCCGCGACCTGCTGGAGGTTCTCGTAGATCGAGAGGAGGGCCGCGCCGGGCCCGTGGAAGCGCGGATGCTGTTCACGATGCCGTAGAGGATCTGCGAGAAGAGATAGACCATGAAGACGATGATCATGACGTAGCGGCTGTTCTTGCTCAGGGCCGAGAGGAGGAGCGTGTAGAAGGCGAAGAAGACGGTCAGGACGGCCGAGAAGGCGACGACCGAGAGGAGGAGCCAGGGATAGTCGAGGACGAAGCTGAAGCTCCCGGCGAAAATGAGCTTGAAGAGGTACGAGGACGAGGGCCGGGACGAGCGTCAGGAGGAGGACGAAGAAGAAGATGACGGCCATCTTGCCGAGGAGGTAGTCCTTCTTCCGCGAGGGGCCGGGCGAAATAGAGCTGGAGGGAGTTGTGCTTGAGGTCGTCGGCGATGAGGCCCGGCGCCGGCGAAGACGAGGACCATGACGATGATGAAGAGCGAGGCCGCCGTTGGTCAGGAAGTTCATGAAGAACTTCGGATCGACGGCGATGAGCTTGGTCCTTGCCGCCGGAACATGGACTTGAAGTCCTCGAGGCGCTCGGAGATGTAGACCATGACGAGGGCGACGACGGCCGGGGCGAAGCCGACGGCGAAGACGAACTTGAACCACTTCTTGCTTGAAGGCCAGCTGGATGCCGGTCCGGGTGATGGGCCACCAGGGGAAGCGCCGCTCCACGAGCTGGCCGTCCCAGTGGTAATAGCCCTTCTCGCGGATGGTCGCCATCAATCCACCCCCACGACCTGGGCGAAGAGGTCCTCGAGCGATGGTCTGGCTCCTGACGAAGTGCCGGACCTGGACGCCCGTCCGGGCGGCGGCCCGGAAGATCTCGCCGCGGTCCATGCCGGCCGGCATGTAGACCTTGATGAGCCGGTCCTCGGTCTCCTCGACCCGGCACTCGAGGGCCCGAGGTCGCGGCGGAAGCCTCCGTCCTCGCCCTTGACCCTGACCTCGAAGAGGCTGTAGTCGACGGCCCGCAGGTCCTCGAGCCGCCCCTCGGCGGCGAGCCGGCCCTTGTTCAGGATGACGACCGAGGAGCAGAGGGTCTCGATGTCGGCCAGGATGTGCGAGGAGAGGAGAACCTGGATGTCCTTGTGCGAGGCGATGTCCTCGATGAGCTCCAGGACCTCCATCCGGCCCTGCGGGTCGAGGTTCGAGGTCGGCTCGTCGAGGAAGAGGAGCTTGGGGTCGTGGACGAGGGCCTGGGCCATCTTGAGCCGCTGCTTCATGCCCGCCGAGTAGGTGTCGAGGAGCCGGTAGCGCGATTCCTCGAGCCCGACGTAGAAGAGGACCTCGTGGGCCCGCTTCATGGCCTCCTGCCGGGGCATCCCCGACAGCTCGCCGAAATAAGCGGTGAAGGTCACGGCGTCCATGCCGGGGATGAAGCAGTCGTCCTCGGGCATGTAGCCGACGGCCCGGCGGATGGCGGACCTGCTCCCGGCGGATGTCGTGGCCGAGGACGCGTCCCCTCCCCCTTCTCGGGGGCGAGGAAGCCGAGGAGGATGCGGAGGAGCGTGCTCTTGCCGGCGCCGTTCGGGCCGAGCAGCCCGACCGCCCCCTCGCCGAGCTTGAAGCTGACGCCGTCGAGGGCCCGGATGTTCCCGTAGCGGAAGCTCAGGTTCGAAACTTCGATGCCCATGTCGGCGTCCAGTTTAATCTCTAGGAGATACGGCTTTCAAGCGAAAAAGTTCCTTTCAATCGGTGCCGTGGACGAGGATGCGGTACGCCTTCTCGACCCGCTCAGGCGTGTTCTCCCGGGCCAACGGCCAGTACCGCCCCATGACCGTCGCGACTTCGCCCAGGCCGAGCTCACGGGCCGTCTCCTCGACCTTCTCGACGTAGATGGCGCCGGTCTCGGGCATGTCGTTCCGCCGGCCGATGAACGAGTGGATGAAGAGCCGCGGCACGCCGGCCTCCCGCGCCAGCCGCATCAGGGCGAAAAGATGGCGGATCGTCCCGTGCGAGCTGTAGAAGGAGACGATGCCCATGAGGTGCACGGCCCGGGCCGCGGCCTTGGCCTCGTTCATCGCCCAGAGCAGAGCCTCGTTCCGGAAGAAGCTCCCGTCCTCGATGGCCCGGTCGACCCGGACCCGGTCCAGGAAGACGTGCCGCCCGGCGCCGAGGTGGAGGTGGCCCGCCTCGGAATTGCCGACCGTGCCGGCCGGCATGCCGACGGCTTCGCCCGCGGCGTCGAGGACGGCGTGCGGGAAGTCGCGCCAGAGGCCGTCGAAGGCGGCCGGCCCGGCCTCGCGGATGAGGTTGCCGTAGGCCTCCTCCCGGTGCCCCCAGCCGTCGAGGATGAGGAGCAGGACCGTCCGCGCCGGGCGGAACGCGCCCGGCTTCCGCTCGACGAGGCGAGCGGCCCGTCATCTCCGGCGGCGCCGCGACGCCGGCGACCTCGAGCAGGGTCGGCGCGACGTCGGCCAGCCCGCCCCGCCCGCGGAGCGACCAGCCCCCGGACGCGCCCGGAGCGAAATCGGCCAGGACGAAAGGGACCGGGTTTCCGGTATGGCCGGTGTCGACCGTGCCGTCCGGGTAGAGCCACTGCTCGGCCGTGCCGTGGTCGGCCGTCACCAGGACGACGGCCCGCGCGGCCCTGGCCGCTTCGAGGACAGAGCCGAGGACACCGTCGACCGTCCGCACGGCCTTGATGACCGCGGCGCGGTCCTCGAGATGGCCGACCTCGTCGACGTTGGCCAGGTTGGCCACGATGACCTGCGGCCCGGGCTCGGCGAGCCGCGACGCGATCTCGCGTCCGACCTCGGCCGCGCGACATCTCCGGGAGGTCGGCGTAGCGCTCGACCTTGACCGAGGGGATGATCAGGCGCTCCTCGCCCGGAAAGACCTCGTCCGTCTTGCCGTTGAAAAAGAAGCCGACGTGGGTCGCCTTCTCCGACTCGGCGACCTTGCGGACGCGGAAGCCGGCTGCCGTCAGGACCTCCGTCAGCGTCCGGCGGAGCCGCGTCTCCGGGGGGAAGGCGACCCGGGCCCGCAGGGACGGGGCGTACTCGATGAGGGTCACGAAGCGCAGGTCCAGGCGCTCGGCCGGGAAGGCGCTCCGCTCGGGCTCGGTCAGGCTGCGGGTGATCGTCGCCTCCCGCTCGCCGCGGACGTCGTAGAAGATGACCGAATCGCCCGGGCGGATGCGTCCCGCAGGGCGGCCGGAGGCGTCCGCCAGGACGATGGGTTCGAGCCGTTCGTCCTCCTCGCCGGCCTCATAGGCGCGGCGGACGGCCTCGGAGAGCGGGCGTCCCGGCCCGACGAGGTTCATGGGCGCCCTGTCCCCTTGCCCTGATCGCGGGACGGCCCGCCGTCCCGCGCCCCGCTCCCCTCCCCGAGGGGGAGGGCCAGGAACGCGTACGGGTCGACCCGGCTCGGGCCGACCCGCATCGACCAATGGAGATGGGGTCCCGTCGACCGACCGGTGCTGCCGCAGCGGCCGATGGCCGTTCCCTTGGCGACGATGTCGCCGCGCCGGACGAGCAGGGCCGAGAGGTGGCAATAGAAGCTGAAGACGCCGAGGCCGTGGTCGATGATGACCGTCCCGCCCGAAAGGTAAAGGGGGCTGGCCAGGACGACCCGGCCGCGGTTCGCGGCCTTGATCGGCTCGCCGAAGGGGACGGGCAGGTCGACGCCCGAGTGGACCGACGACACGACGCCGTTCGTCACCCGCCGCTGGCCGAAGTTCGGCCAGGGCGCGACGGGATGCGGGGCGATGAAAGCGCCGTCGCCCAGCCACTCCGGCGTGGTCAGGCTGAAGACCAGGGCGACCATCTCGGATTCCCGGCGGATCCTCTCCTCGACCGCCTTCGGGGGCGTGACGAACTCCTGGGCCACCCGGAGCTTGAGCGAGGGGAACTTCCTGGCGCGCACGGCGATCTCCCCGTGGAAGGCCTCGATGCCGCCGCCCGCCCGCTCGAACTGGACGTCGAGCGGATAGCTCCCGGGCTTGGTGTCGAGGTCGATGCCGAGGAAGGCCAGCGGCGCGGCCCCGGCCCTGAGGACGGCGGTCTGGCCGCGGAAATGGATGATGGCCGCGGCCGCCTCCGGGCTCTTCAGGACGAAGAGGAGGGGCT
Organism: Candidatus Aminicenantota bacterium; assembly: GCA_963805045.1. GTDB lineage: Bacteria > Acidobacteriota > Aminicenantia > Aminicenantales > Saccharicenantaceae > DATKJS01. Next base: position 36,049 of record CAWDTC010000052.1, on the reverse strand, counting down.
GGCCCGGCTCGAGGGCCGCGTAGTCCATCTCGACAGCGAGGCCGGTCGCCGTGCGCAGCGCTTCGCTTGTCGCGGCCGCGAGCGCGGCGGGCGCGGCGAGGAGGAGCACGACGGCGGCCAGTTTCCGGCTCACGCGACCTCCCCGCCTGCCTTCCGCCTGAGGACGCGGCCCGCGAGACGCCCGGTGTGCTCGTTCCCCTGGACGACGACCTGGCCGTTCACGACGACGGCGGCCACCCCCTCGGGATAGCGGGCAGGGTCGGTCCAGGTGGCCTTGTCGATGACCCGGGCCGGGTCGAAGACGGCGAGGTCGGCGGCCCAGCCGGCGCGGACGAGGCCGCGCTCGAGGAAGCCGAGATGGGAGGCGGGCATGAACGTCATCTTTCGCACCATCTCCTCGAGGCTCACGACCTTCTCCTCGCGGACGTACTTGCCGAGGGCCCGGGCGAACGACCCGTAGCAACGGGGATGGGGCTTTCCCCTCGCCAGCCGCCCGTAGGGCGCGAGGGCGTAGCCGTCCGAGCAGATCCCGACCAGGGGGTGGGCCAGGAGCCGCTTGAGTTGGTCCTCGCTCATGGCGAAGGTGATCATGCCGACGCGGTCGGACTCTTCGATGAGCAGGCGACGCATGAACTCGTACGGTTCGAGCCCGGCCGCGCGGGAGGCCTCGAGGATGTTCATCCCCTCGAGGGCCCGGTTCTTCTCCGTGGCCACGCTGGAGATGAGGACCCTGTCCCACGACCCGACGTCCCGGCCCTTGGCCTCGACGGCGGCCCTGAGCCGGGCCTGGAGCGACGGGTCCCCGAGCCGGCCGACGAAGTCCCGGCCCGTCCCCTCGCGCGACCACAGCGGGAAGAACATGTCGAGGCCGGTGTTCCACGCGATGTAGGGATAGCGGTCGCAGTGGAGCCTCACGCCCGCGGCGCTCGCCGCGTCGATGCGCGCGACGAGGGCGTCGAACTTCGGCCAGTTCTTCTCGTAGCCGATCTTGAGGTGCGAGACCTCGAGCCGGATGGGCGTTTCGCGGGCGATCCGGATGGCCTCGTCGACGGCCTCCAGGACCCCTTCCTGCTCGTTCCGCATGTGCGTCGCGTAGACGCCGCCGCCCGCCGCGGCGACGCGGCAGAGGGCGATGATCTCCTCGGTCGAGGCGAAGCTCCCCGGCGAGTACTCGAGGCCCGTCGAGAGGCCCAGGACGCCGCCGGCCATGGACTCGCGGACGAGGGCCTCCATCCGCGACATCTCCTCCGGCGCGGCCGGCCGGTCGCCGTAGCCGATGACGGCGGCCCGGACCGTGCCCTGGCCGACGAACGACGTGTAGTTTATGGCCGTCCCCGAGGCCGCCAGCCGGTCGAAGAAGCCCCGCGCATCCTTCCAGCCGAGGTCGAGGCCGTAGTCGTCGCGGAGGCTCTTGCGCGTCTCCTCGGCCATGGCCTCCGTGAGCGGGAACGGCGACTCGCCGCAGTTGCCGCTGACGAGCGTCGTCACGCCCTGCCGGACGGCGCTCTCCGCCCTGGGGTTGACGAAGAGCTCGGCCGCGGTGTGCTCGTGGACGTCGATGAAGCCGGGCGAGACGGCCAGGCCGTCGGCCGGGATGACCGTCCGGGCCCGCGAGGCCGGGATGCGCCCGACGCGGGCGATGGAGCCGCCGGAAACGCCGACGTCGGCCCGGGCCGGCGGCCCCGCCCGTCCCGTCGTAGACGGTGCCGCCGGAGATGAGGAGGTCGTAATCCTTGCCCGTCGTGCAACCCTTGAGGAGAAGGCCGCTCCCGGCGACGGACAGCGCCGCCGTTCCCTGCACGGCCCCCTTGAGGAAAGTCGCGCCGGTCGATCCTCTTCATCGGTCCTCCATTTCTCCGGACGGTCCGAAAGGCCAATATAAAGAAAAAAACGGCCGCTGTAAACCCGCCTCGAAGTTGATTTCGGCCGCCGTTTCTGGTAGATTGGTTGACCTTTCCCCGGTCGCAGCTCAGAAAAGACGGGGAAAACGAAGGAAGGAACGATCCATGGCCGAGAAAAAAGCCGAAACGAAACCGGAGGCCCCGGCCGAGGCCGCGGCCGGCCCGAAAAAGAAGAAGATCAACACGCTCAGCCTGGCGGAGATCGACGCCCGCCTGGCCGAATGCCAGGAAAAGCAAGGCGGCCTGGCCTCGAAGTACGCCCGCCAGCTCCTGGCCCGGAAAAAGGCCCTGGCCTGCTGAGGCCACGGCCTCCCCCCCTCTCCCGTCCTCCCCGGCGCCCGCGGGCCGCCCTCCGGTTGCCGTCCGGCCCGTGACCTCGGCGGAAATGTTTACATTTGCCGCCGCTTCTGCTAGAATGACGCCGATAAAAAAATCAAAAAGAATAAAGAACGTAGGAGTAACATCAGTCGTGTTAAGCAAGGAAGACAAGACGCGGATCATCAAGGACAACCAGGCGCACGCCTCCGATTCGGGCTCGCCTGAGATCCAGGTCGCGCTCCTGACCGAGCGCATCAACCTCCTGGTCAAGCATTTCTCCGCCCACCAGAAGGACTTCGGCTCCCGGACGGGCCTGATGAAGATGGTCGGGCAGCGCAAGCGCCTGCTCGATTACCTCAAGAAGAACGACGTCGCCCGCTACGAGAAGCTCATCCAGAAGCTCGGGCTCCGGAAGTAGGCCGGGCCCGCCAAGGGAAAACCCATGTCCGACACTATCCGTCTAGAAATCAACAAGCGGACCCTGTCCATCGAGATCGGCAAGATCGCGAAGCAGGCCGACGGCTCGGCCCTGGTCCGCTACGGCGACACCATCATGCTCGTCACCGCCACCTCCCGCAGGGAGATCGAAGAACGACAAGGACTTCCTGCCCCTCATCGTCGACTACCGGGAGAACACCTACGCCGCGGGCAAGATCCCGGGCGGCTTCTTCAAGCGCGAGGGCCGCCCGTCGGAGCGCGAGATCCTGGTCGCCCGCCTGATCGACCGGCCCGTCCGGCCGCTCTTCCCCGAGGGCTACTTCTTCGACACCCAGATCGTCGGCCTGCTCCTCTCGGCCGACCTCGAGAACGAGCCCGACACGCTCGGCGTCATCGGCGCCTCGGCCGCCCTCTATTTCTCCGACATCCCCTTCACGACGCCCCTCGGCGCGGTCAAGGTCGGCCTGGTCGACGGCGCTTCGTCGTCAACCCCACGGCCAAGGAGCTCGAGGCGAGCCCGCTCAACCTGACCGTCGTCGGCACCGAGGACGGCATCATCATGATCGAGGGCGGGGCCAAGGAGGCCGACGAGGAGAAAGATCCTCGAAGGCCTCGCCGTGGCCCACGAGGCCAACCTGAGGATCATCCAGGCCCAGAAAGAGCTCTACGCCCAGCCTCGCCATCAAGAAGCGGCCGTTCACCCCCAGGCCGTGGACGCCGAGGCCGCTCGGCCGCGCATCGAGGCCGAGGTCGGGCCGGCCGCTGCGCGAGGCCATGCAGGTCAAGGGCAAGCTCGCCAGCGAGGCGGCCGTGGCCGCCGTCCGCGACGCCTACGTGGCGGCCATCCCCGAGGAGAAGGCCGAGGAGCGGCTCCGAGGCCAAGGCGCTCATCGACAAGATCGAGGAGAAGCTCTTCCGGGAGCTGCATCATCAAGGGCCGCAAGCGGACCGACGGCCGGGCGTTCGACGACATCCGGCCGATCTCGATCGAGGTCGGCCTGCTGCCCCGGACCCACGGCTCGGCCCTCTTCACCCGGGGCGAGACGCAGTCCCTGGCCACGGTCACCCTGGGCACCGTCGAGGACGCCCAGCGCCTCGACACGCTCGGGCGAAGAGGCGCGCAAGAAGTTCATGCTCCACTACAACTTCCCGCCGTTCTCCGTCGGCGAGGTCGGCTTCCTCCGCGCCCCCGGCCGCCGCGAGATCGGCCACGGCGCGCTGGCCGAGAAATCCATCCTGCCGGCCATGCCGGACGACGACAAGTTCCCCTACACGATCCGCATCGTCTCCGACATCCTGGAGTCCAACGGCTCCTCCTCGATGGCCACGGTCTGCGGCGGCGTCCTGGCCCTCATGGACGCCGGCGTGCCGCTGAAGATGACCGTGGCCGGCATCGCCATGGGCCTGGTCAAGGAAGGCGACGCGGTACGCCATCCTGACCGACATCGCCGGCCTCGAGGACCACTACGGCGACATGGACTTCAAGGTCGCCGGCACGGAGAAGGGCGTCACGGCCATCCAGATGGACCTCAAGATCCCCTGCGTGACGCTGCCCATGCTCCGCGAGATCGTGGCCAAGTCCAAGGCCGCCCGGCTCAAGGTCCTGGCCAAAATGAAGGCGGCCATGCCCGCGCCGCGGCCCGAGATCTCGGCCTACGCGCCCCGCATCCTCACCCTGATCATCAACCCCGAAAAGATCAGCGAGGTCATCGGCCCGGCCGGCAAGATCATCAAGAAGATCATCAGCCAGACCGAGGCCAAGATCGACATCGAGGACGACGGCAGGATCGTCATCGCCTCGACCGACATGAGCGCCGCCGAGCGGGCCAAGCAGATGATCCTCGACCTCACCGCCGAGGCCGAGCTCGGGCAGACCTACACCGGCAAGGTCGTCCGGATCGAGGAGTACGGGGCCTTCGTCGAGATCCTGCCGAACCTCGTCGGCCTCCTCCACATCTCCGAGATCGCCCCTTACCGGATCGACAGCATCCGGGACGTCCTCAAGCTCGGCGACACGGTCACGGTCAAGGTCGTCAGCATCGACCCCGTCGACAACAAGATCCGGCTGAGCCGCAAGGCCCTCGAGCCGGGGGGCGCCGCCGGCCCCGCCGAGGGCGCCGCCGCAGGACCACAAGCGGCCGCACCGGGACGCCATTCAACGGGACGCCCCAAGGACCGACGAAATAGATATTGAACGTCTCCGGAAGGAGGCCGGCGCGATGACGGCATCGGGAGCCTCGGACGAGGGGCTTCACCCTCGTCGAGATGGTCGTGACCCTGACCATCCTCTCCATCCTCGCCTGGTCGGCCCTCCCCCTGGCGAAGATCGTCATCCAGAGCGAGAAGGAGGTCGAGCTCCGGCAGGACCTCCGCCTCATCCGCGAGGCCATCGACGCCTACAAGAAGCTCGCCGACGAGAAGAAGATCGAGGTCAAGGAGGACACGCGAGGGCTACCCGCCGACCCTCGACATCCTGGTCAAGGGCGTCGAGGTCCAGAGCCAGCCGGACCAGTCGGGACAGCCGAGCGGCAAGTCGAAGGGCAAGAAGATCGTCCGCTTCCTCCGCCGCATCCCCGAGGACCCCATGACCGGCACGACGGACTGGGGCCTGCGGTCCTACCAGGACGCGCCCGACTCCGACAAGTGGGGCGAGGAGAACGTCTACGACGTCTACACCAAGAGCCAGGCCAAGGCCCTGGACGGGACCCATTACAGGGATTGGTGAGCCATGAGCAGCCGAGATCGCCGCGCGCCGGGGGCTTCACGCTGATCGAGATGGTCATCGTCTTCGCCCTCATCGGCATCCTCGTCGGGCTGGGGCTCCCCCAGTACAAGTACTCGCTCGTCAAGGCCCGCGAGGCCGTGCTCCGGGAGAACCTCTTCGCAGATCCGCAAGCTGATCGACCAGTACTACCAGGACAAGGGCAAGTACCCGGCCTCCCTCCAGGCCCTCGTCCAGGACGGCTACCTCCGGACGATGCCCGTCGACCCGATCACGAAGCTCTCCACGACCTGGGTCGAGGTCCGGGAGACGCCGAACCCGGAGGAATACGTGCATGCCCGAGACGCCTGGGCGTCATCGACGTCCACTCCGGCTCCGAGCAGAAATCCCCCATCGACGGGACGCCTACAACACATGGTGAAGGCCGCCGGGTCGCCCAGGCTGGCCGCGAAAAAGGGCTATGTCATCATCATGCTGATGATGGCCGTCTTCGCCATCGCCATCGGCTTCCTCGTCGCCGTGCCGGTCTGGCAGACCGAAGTCCAGCGGGAGAAGGAGGAGGAGCTCATCTTCCGCGGCCGGCAGTACGTCGAGGCCGTCCGCCTCTACGTCCTCAAGAACCCGGGCCGCTTCCCGGCGAGCCTGAAGGAGCTTCTGGACAAGAACTTCATCCGCAAGCTCTACAAGGACCCGATGACGGAGAGCGGCGAGTGGAACGTCATCCTCAACGCGTCCACGGCCGGCGTCGCCGGCGCGGGCGGCTCGGGCGGGGCTCCGAGAAGCAGGTCTACGTCGTCCCCGAGAAATCGCTCTCGTCGGTCCGCCAGGCCGCCGTCCTCGGCGTCGTCAGCGCTTCCAAGAGCCCATCGGTCAAGGTTTACAACGACCAGGAATCCTACGACAAGTGGCTGTTCTATTTCGGGCAGGACCCGAAGAAGCTCCCCAAGATCATCTATTACGGGGAGAAAGTCAAGGAGCCCTGAGCCCGGCCCCCCGCCTCAGCGGAGCGTTCGGAGCACCGCCTCCGGCAGGACGAACTGGAGCCGGTCGCCCGCCCGCAATCCCGTGCCGCGCCGCCTCCCCCGCCTTGAGCTCGAGGACGTAACGCGCCGGCGACTCCGGGCCGTAGGAGGGGCAGGGGTCCTCCTTGCACGGAGGGACGTCGGCGGCGATATGGATCGACCCGGCGGTCGCTGTCGAGCCAGAGCATGTCGAGCGGGACGAGGGTGTTCTTCATCCAGAAGGCCTGGACGTCCTCCCGCTCGAAGACGAAGAGCATGCCCTGGTCGGCGCAGGACCTTCTCGCGGAACATCAGCCCCCGGGCCCGCTCCTCGTCGGTCACCGCGAGCTCGGCCGTGACGGACTTCCCGTTGGGGAAGAAGACCTTGATGAACTTGTCCCGGCTCCGGTCCTGGCAAAGGGCCCCGAGGCCGAGGGACAGGCCAAGCAGGACGGCGAAGCCCCGTTCGGACGAGCGAGCGGGCGGCGAGGATTCATGAGGGATCGTCCTTTCCCGGGCGTCCTTCCCCGGCTCGACGAGCGGGCACGAAGCGCACGGCGAGCAGCCGCTTCCTCAGCGTCCCGCGCGGCCCCCTCCGGATGAGCTGGAGCTCCTGGAAGAGAGTCCCGACGGGAACGATCATGGTCCCCGACGGGCCGAGCTCGCGCTCGAGCTCCCCGGGCACCGGGGCCGCCGCGGCCGTGACGATGATCGCGTCGAACGGCGCCGCCTCGGGCCAGCCCGCCGCGCCGTCGCCGACGCGGAAGCGGATGTTCCGCGTAGCCGAGGGCGGCGAGCGTCCGCTGGGCCCGGAGCGAGAGCGCCTCGACGAGCTCGATCGTGAAGACCTCGGCCGGCGATCTCGGCCAGGACGGCCGTCTGGTAGCCCGAGCCGGTCCCGATCTCGAGGACCCTCTCCCCTCCCCGCAGGCCGCAGGGCCTCGGTCATGTAGGCGACGATGTAGGGCTGGGAGATCGTCTGGCCCTCGCCGATCGGCAGAGGCTCGTCGGCGTAGGCCGAGGCGCGCATGGCCTCGGGGACGAAGAGGTGGCGCGGGACCTTGCGCCATGGCCGCGAGGACCCTCGGGTCCCGGACGCCCCGGCCGCGGATCTGGATCTCGACCATCCTCCGGCGTTCGGCGCTCGCGCTCGGAAGCGTCTCGTCCATCTGTCCTCAGCCCCGGCCCGTCCGGCGGCCGTCCGGCGTCGTCAGTAGGCGCGGGCGAAATAGGCCACGGCCTTCCCCGGCGCGGCCGCAGCAGACGCACGGCCCGGCCGGCCGGGCCTCGGCCTCGTCGAGCGGGATGACCCGGATCGTGGCCATGGTCTCCGTCTTGATCCTGTCCTCGCAGGCCTCGTCGCCGCACCAGGGCGCCCGGACGAAGCCGCGCTGGTTCTCCAGGATCTCCTTGAAGCCCGCGTAGTCGGCCGCGTCCCGGATGTTGGCCTCGAGGAAGGAGCGGGCCTGGCCGAAGAGCTCGGCCTGGATGCCTCGAGCAGGAGCCCGGGGACGCGGGCCGGCGAGCGCGGCGAGCGGCACGGCCTCCTTGGCCCGCGTGTCGCGGCGGACGAGGACGGCCTGGCCGGCCTTGACGTCCCGCGGCCCGATCTCGATCCGCAGGGGCACGCCCCGCATCTCGTACTCGGAGAATTTCCAGCCCGGCGTGAACTCCTCGCGGGCGTCGAGGCGGACCCGCACGCCGGCGGCGGCCAGGGCGGCCTCGGCCGCGCCGGGCCGCGGGCAGGACGGTCTCCTTCCAGTTGCCGCCCGGGATGGGCACGATGACGGCCTGGATCGGGGCGACGTGCGGCGGGAAGCGGAGCCCGGAATCGTCGCCGTGGACCATGATCAGGGCGCCGATCATCCGGGTCGTCATGCCCCAGGAGGTCTGCCAGACGTACTGGAGCGTCTGGTTCCGGTCCTCGAACTTGATGTCGAAGGCCTTGGAGAAGTGCTGGCCGAGGTTGTGGGACGTCCCCATCTGGAGGGCCTTGCCGTCCGACATCAGGGCCTCGATGGCGTAGGTCATCTGGGCCCCGGCGAACTTCTCGCGCAGGGTCTTGCGGCCCGAGAGGACCGGAATGGCCAGCTCGGTCTCGCAGAACTCCTTGTACATGGCCAGGATCTTGAGCGTCTCGGCCTCGGCCTCCTCGGCCGTCTCGTGGCAGGTGTGGCCCTCCTGCCAGAGGAACTCCGTCGTCCGCAGGAACGGCCGCGTGACCTTCTCCCAGCGGACGATGTTGGCCCACTGGTTGATCGAGGACGGGCAGGTCCCGCCAGGACTTGATCCACTTCGAGTACATGTGGCCGATGATGGCCTCGGAGGTCGGCCGGACGGCCAGCCTCTCCTCGAGCTCCTCCTTGCCGCCGATCGGTGACCCAGGCGACCTCCGGCGAGAAGCCCTCGACGTGCTCGGCCTCCTTCTTCAGGAAGCTCTCGGGAATGAACAGGGGGAAATAGGCGTTGACGTGGCCGGTGGCCTTGATCCGGGCGTCGAGGCCGCGCTGGATGTTCTCCCAGACGGCGTAGCCGTAGGGCCGGATGACCATCATCCCCTTCATCGGGGTGTAGTCGGCCAGCTCGGCCTTCTGGACGAGCTCCAGGTACCACTTGGAGAAATCCTCGCTCTTGGGCGTGATCTGCCTGACCTGCCGTTCGTTCTCGTTCACGTCATCTCCTTGCCTGACAACATTTTGGGATTCTAGCCGCCCCCCGGCGATTTGTCAAGGAACAGCCGCGGCCCGGCTGGGGAATATCCCCCATCGGTTCATCCTTAGGGGTGATTGACCGGCCCTCCGGGGCATGTCATTTTGAGGTCGCCAAAGCCAAGGAAAAGGAACAACGGATAAGGAAGCCAGCCATGCTCAGGAGGATTTCCACCGACCACGCGCCCGTCCGGAGCCACGCCGAGCAGCGGGGATTCAAGCTCTCCCTCCCGCTCGTCGTCGAGGGCCCGGACGCCGAGGGCGCCTTCTTCCGGGAGGAGACGACCCTGGCCTACATGAGCCACGTCGGCGCCCTGTTCCCGCTCAAGACGCCCGTCATCGCCCGGCTCGCGGCTCAAGCTCGCCGTCGCCCTGCCCCCCAAGCTCGACGAGGGCAAGAACCTGAAGCTCGTCATCAAGGGCACGATCGTCTTCACCGAGCCCGGGGCCGACGACGCCTCCCCGGCGCAGGTCTCGATGCGCCTCGAGAGCCGCTACATCGTCGAATCCGCCCCGCCCGCCGGGGTCCCGGCTTCTGAGCCCGGCCCCTGACGGGGGCGCCCCCGCGGGGCCCTCGGCCGGCCGCCGCATCCCCGCCCGCATGTCTAGCCGCCGACGGTGAGAACGCGCCCCGTTTTTTAACCCCGCGATTCCTCAGGAGAAGGGATTGAAAGCCCTCCGGCCCGGAGCGAGAATGCGATGGAAATGAACATCGTCAAGGATCTCGATACCCCCTCCACTCAAGGCGCGTCCAGGGCCGGAAAGAGGGAGCGGTCTTTCGAGCTCTCTCTTCCGGCCTTGGTCAAGGGCCTCGACGCGCGGGGGAAAAGGTTCGAGGAGCGGACGACGGCCTGCGCCATCAGCGCCCAGGAGCTGTCGTTCCGGCTCAACGCCCGGCTTCTCCTCGGGGCCAAGATGACGGTCTCGCTCGACGTGCCGCGGACGCTCATCCTCGAGAGCCCCCTCCGGCTCCTGGTCACGGGGCCGGTCGTCTACGTCCGTTCGGAGACCGAGAACGGCAAGAGCCAGTACGTGACCGTCCGCCTCGACCGGAGGTTTCGCCTCCAGCCGAGCCCGCGCTCGCTCCTGAGCGCGCCACCTTCCCCGTCCCCCCTTCGCTCTCCCGAAGCTCCACGGCCTGCCGCCCCGTTCTTAGGATTCCGCAGCCTTCATTCCATGGGATTCCACGAACGGGGTTGACAAGTCCCCCCCGTTAGAATATCATTCGGACAAATCTGGAAGACGCTCACGGGATGACGACAATGCCAAAAGGGACCGAACCGAGCCTCGAGAAAAAGAAGACCGCGCCGCCCTCCGAATCGAAGATCACCCTGCTCATCTTCTGCCCGTCCGACATCATCCTCGCCGGGATCCTGAGGGCCCTCGAAGCGGACCCCGACGTCGAGATCCTCAACATCGAGAAGAACACCATCGAGTCGTTCATCGATTCCATCAAGAAGCTCAAGCCGCAGGTCATCCTCTTCGCCCACATGGAGCCCCTGCCCAACCTCCGCGAGATCTGCAAGGCCATCCGCGAGATCTCCAAGGCCCAGGGCCGCTCCCAGCTCCTCCTCCTCGGCAGCATCCCGGCCCACGAGGAGATCGTCAATCTCATCAACGCCGGCGCCCGGGGCTATTTCGACCTCAACGACTCCTCGACCCAGCTGGCCGAGGCCGTCCACGGCATCCACAAGGGCGAGATCTGGCTCCCCCGGGACAAGATGTCCAGCATCATGGACCGCATCATCTCCGTCGTCGGCCGCGACCTCAAGGAGAAGACGCTCGACCAGCTGACGCCGACCGAGTTCCAGGTCCTCCGGCTCATCGGCCAGGGGAAGAGCAACGACGAGATCGCCGAGCTCATGTTCATCAGCAAGAACACCGTCCGCTCCCACATCAAGAGCATCTACGCCAAGCTCGACACCCACAGCCGCCTGCAGCTGGCGCTCTACGCCATCAACTCGGCCCTGTTTTGAGCCAAGAAAACGAGGACGCCATGACCAAGAGAGCCGCCGCGAAAAAGACGACGAAGAAGCTCCCGAAGGACCTCAGCATCAACCGCCGGCGGGAGTGGCGGTTCGACCTGCCGCTCCGGACCGTCATCGAGGGCCAGTCCCCGGCCGGCCGGAAGTTCCACGAGGAGACGAAGCTCGAGAACATCTCCTCCGGCGGGGCCTACTTCTCCCTCGACTCCGGCGTCGTCGTCGGCTCGAAGCTCAACCTCATGATCGAGCTTCCCGTCCAAACTCACCGACGGCAAGAAGATGAAGCTCTGGCATCGGCGGCATCACCGTTCGGCTCGAGAAGCCCGACTTGAAGTCCCGGAAGCAGAACGTGGCCGTCCGCTTCAGCGACGATTTCCGGGTCCTGCCCACGGCCAAGAAAAAGTAGCGTGCTCCGCGTCGCCTTGACCGGGGGGATCGCCTGCGGCAAGTCCGTCGTTTCCATCCTGTTCCGGGCGAAGGGCTGCGCCGTCGATAACGCCGACGAGACGGCCCGCGCCCTCATGTCCCCCGGCCGCGCCGCCTGGAGGAAAGTCGTCGCCCGCTTCGGCCGCGGCATCCTCGCCGCCGACCGGACGATCGACCGCGCCGAGCTCGGGCGGCATCGTCTTCGCCGACGCGGCCGCCCGCCGCTCCCTCGACGCCCTCGTCCATCCCCTCGTCCTGGCCGAGCAGGAGCGGCTGGCCCGCCGGCTCGAGCGGGCCGGCCGCGTGCCGATCTTCGTCTCCGAGGCGGCCCTGACCGTCGAGGCCGGCTACGCCCGCTTCTTCGACAAGGTCGTCGTCGTCCACTGCCGGCCGTCCGTCCAGCTCCGCCGGCTCATGGCCCGCGGCGGCATCGGCCGGGCCGAGGCCCGGCGGCGGGTCGCCGCCCAGATGCCGCTCAAAGACAAGCTCCGCCACGCCGACTACGCCATCGACACCTCGGGCTCGCTCGCCGAGACGGTCGAGCAGGCCGAGCGGGTCTACGCCTCGCTCCTCCAGGACGCCGAGCTCAAGCGCCTGGCGGCGAAAAGGCGGCTGTCTCGCCGCGCTCGCCCCGCTCGCACCTAAGACTTCAATCCCTCCCAATTAAGAGGTGGTGCCGGAGTCGCCCGGAAGACCCCGTTTGGAAGGGGACCCGGCGGGGCTTTCGCCGGGGGAACCGGGACAGGTTCCCGGGGCCGGGGGATAAGGGCGGCTCCGGGGCCACCGTGACGGAGAACGGGTATGGACAGGAGCCATGCGTTCTATTGAGGGAGAGCTGATGCGGGGGCGGGGGTCAGCCGATCTTGGCCTTGGCCAGCAGCGTCTTCAGCTCCTGGCCGGGGCGGAACTTGATGCGGTGGCCCTTTTCGATGCGGATCTGCTTCTGGCGGCGGATGTCCCGGCCGAAGCCCGTCTTCTTGGCCACGACCTTAAAGCTGCCGAAGCCCCGGATCTCGACCTTCTCCTTGTTCGCCAGCGCCCCCTTGAGCGAGTCCAGGACGGCTTCCACGATCAACAATGATTTGGCCCTGTTGAAATCGGATTTCTTCTCGATCGCCAGGGCGATATCATTCTTGATCATCGAAGGAACTCCTTGCGCCAAAAAACAATAGATATAATTAATTTATTGATAATAAAAAGTCAAGCACAATTGTAGCCGGGTTGACTTGCCCGGCGCGAGTTCCTATAATGAAGTCACCGTGCGCGCCAAAATCCTCGTCCTCGGGCTCTCGTTCCTTGCCCGCGCTGGCTTCGGCCGACGATCCTGAAGATCACCGTCGACGCGCCCATCCATCCGATCACGGCGGAGTACATCGTCCGGACGATCGACCGGGCCGACCGCGAGGGCGCGGCGCTCGTCCTGCTCGTCCTCAACACGCCCGGCGGCCTCGACACCTCCATGCGGCAGATCATCGAGAAGATCGTCAACGCCCGGACGCCGGTCGCGGCCTACGTCGCGCCCGGCGGGGCCCGCGCCGCCTCGGCCGGCTTCTTCATCGGCGTCGCCTGCGACATCTTCGCCATGGCGCCCGGGACGAACACGGGCGCGGCCCATCCCGTCGGCCTTTCCCTCATCGGCCAGTCCATGGACAAGACGATGGAGGACAAGGTCACCCAGGACGCGGCCTCCTACATCAAGACGCTGGCCGAGAAGCGCGGCCGGAACGTCGGCCCTGGCCGAGGACGCCGTCCGCAAGAGCCTGTCCTACACCGAGCAGGAGGCCCTCAAGGGCGGCCTCATCGACATCGTGGCCAAGACGGACCGGGACATCATCGAGGCCTTCGACGGCCGGCGGATCAGGCGGTTCGACGGCGACGGAAACGACGCTCGCCCTGAAGGGCCGAGCCGTCCGGGACCATCCCGATGTCCTTCCGGCAGCGGTTCCTGCTGACGATCTCCAACCCGAACCTGGCCTACCTCCTCCTCATGATCGGGCTCCTCGGCCTCTACTTCGAGTTCGCCCATCCGGGGCCATCCTGCCGGGCGTCCTCGGCGGCATCTGCCTGCTCCTGGCCGTCTTCTCCTTCCAGATCCTGCCCATCAACTACGTCGGGCTGATGCTCATCCTCCTGGCCATCGTCCTCTTCGTCCTCGAGGTCAAGGTCCACAGCTACGGAGCGTTGACGATAGGAGGCGTCGCGGCCATGATCATCGGCTCTCTCATGCTCATCAACAGCCCCGTCCCGGAGATGAGGCCGAGCCTCCGGTTCATCCTGCCGGTGGCCCTGGCCATCTCCCTCATCCTCGTCTTCCTCGTCACCCTCGTCGTCCGCGCCCACGCCCGGCGTTCCGTCGCCGGCCGGGAGGGCATGGTCGGCGAGGTCGGCACGGCCCGGACGGACCTCACGCCGTCGGGGCGGGTCTTCGTCCACGGCGAGCTCTGGGAGGCCGAGGTCGGCACAGCCCATCGCCCAGGGCGAGAAGGTCAGGGTCGTCGAGGTCCTCGAGGACCTGAAGCTCCGGGTCGAGAAAGCCTGACCCGGACAATATTCCGGAGGCCGGTCGCCTCCCCAAGGAGAGAAGAATGATCACTTTTCCCATCATCGTCATCGGCATCGATCGTCCTCTATATCCTGAGCTCGATCAAGATCCTCAGGGAGTACGAGCGGGGCGTCATCTTCCGGCTCGGCCGCGTCCTGCCCAAGCCCAAGGGCCCGGGCATCATCCTCGTCTTCTCCCCGATCGACCGCATGGTCAGGATCAGCCTGCGGCTCATCACCATGGACATCCCGCCCCAGGACGTCATCACCAAGGACAACGTCACGGTCAAGGTCAACGCCGTCCTCTACTTCAGGGTCATCGACCCGCTCAAGTGCGTCATCGAGGTCCAGGATTATATCTACGCCACCTCCCAGCTGGCCCAGACGACCCTGCGGAGCCTCCTCGGCCAGGTGCCGCTCGACGACCTCCTCTCGGAGCGGGAGAAGCTCAACGCCCGCCTCCAGGAGATCATCGAACAGCACACCGACCCCTGGGGCATCAAGGTCCAGCTCGTCGAGATGAAACAGGTCGACCTGCCGGAGAACATGCTCCGGGCCATCGCCAAGCAGGCCGAGGCCGAGCGCGAACGGCGGGCCAAGGTCATCCACGCCGAGGGCGAGTTCCAGGCCGCCGACAAGCTCACCCAGGCCGCCGACATCATCTCCAGGAATCCCCAGGCCCTCCAGCTCCGCTTCCTGAGCACGCTGACCGAGATCGCCACCGAGAAGAACTCGACCATCGTCTTCCCGCTGCCCCTCGAGCTCCTCCGCGCCTTCTCGTACGAAAGCCCCAAGCCGACAAGGAGAAGAAATAGGAGCGATGAAAACGAAGGAATTCCGGGAGATCCAGGTCTCGAGCACCCTGCTCGTCGTCATCTTCCTCTGCGTCCTCGTCCTCGGAGTCTTCATCTTCCTGCTGGGCGTGTCCGTCGGCAAGAAGCAGGTCCAGATCACGGCCGCGAACCAGGTCGTGGCCCAGCAGATCCAGGAGCCGGCCAAGGACCAGGCGGCGCCCAAACCCGTCGAGCAGGAGACCGCCAAGGCCGCGGGGTCGCCGCCGGGGACACCGGGCGCTCCGGCGGGCGACGGAGACGGCCGCCAAGCCGGGCGCCACGGCGGCCCAGAAGCCCGCCCCCAAAACGACGACCCCGGCGGCCGGCAAGACCGCCGCCAAGACCGCCGCTCCCGCGGCCGGGAGCGGGACCTTCTACGTTCAGGTCGCCGCCTTCACCGACCGGGCCCAGGCCTCGGCCGAGGCCGAGAAGTTCCGCAAGCGGGGCTTCCCGGCGGTCGTCGCCGATCCCCGGGCGACCGACACGAAGAGCTGGTACCGGGTCCGCGTCGGCGGTTTCCCGACCCGGGAAAAGGCGGCCGACGCCCTGACCAAGCTGAACGAGGCGGCCAAGAAGAAGACCGACTACCGGATCGTCAAGGACTGAGCCCGGCCGGCTTGACTTTGGCCCCCCCGTCCGCTATCCTGGCTTCTCCGCCACTGGAAGGACCGCCATCGACATGAACGCCATCGACCTATCTCCCGAACTCAGGACGCGCCTCGACAGCGACTTCGGCAAGTTCGAAGAGCTGCGGGGCTTTCTTTGACTTCGACCACAAGAAAGCCGAGTGCGATTCCATCAACGTGCGCCTGGCCTCGCCTGAGGTCTGGCAGGACCAGAAGACCTCCCAGTCCCTCCAGCAGCAGAAGAAGCGCCTCGAGCGCGACCTCCAGTTCTTCGGCCGAATCCGGGAGCAGCAGGACGAGATCGAGGTCCTGACGGAGCTCCTGACGGAAGGCGAGAGCGTCGGCCCCGACCTCGAGGCCGCCCTGGCCCGCTTCGAGAAGGTCCTCGCCGACGGCGAGCTGCGGGCGCTGTTCACCGAGGAGAACGACCCGCGCAACGCCATCCTGACCATCCACCCCGGCGCCGGCGGCACGGAATCCCAGGACTGGGCCCAGATGCTCCTCCGGATGTACCTCCGCTACGCCGAGCGCAAGGGCTACAAGACCGAGGTCCTCGACCTCCAGCCGGGGGAAGAGGCCGGCCTCAAGAGCGCCACCGTGCGCGTCGAGGGCGACTACGCCTTCGGCAACCTCAGCCAGGAATCGGGCGTCCACCGGCTCGTCCGGATCTCCCCCTTCGACGCCGCCAAGCGCCGCCACACCTCGTTCGCCGCCGTCTTCGTCTATCCCGAGGTCGACGAGGACATCGAGATCGCCATCAACCCCGACGAGCTGAAGATCGACACCTACCGCTCGGGCGGCAAGGGCGGCCAGCACGTCAACACGACCGACTCGGCCGTGCGCATCACCCACATCCCGACGGGCATCGTCGTCCAGTGCCAGAACGAGCGCTCCCAGCACAAGAACAAGGCCGCGGCCATGAAGGTCCTCAAGGCCCGCCTCTACGAGCTCGAGCAGCGGAAGAAGCAGGAGAAGCTCGAGAAGCTCGAGGACGCCAAGACCGACATCGCCTGGGGCAACCAGATCCGCTCGTACGTCCTCCATCCCTACCGGATGATCAAGGACCTCCGGACGCGCGTCGAGACGGGCGACACGGACCGGGTCCTCGACGGCGACCTCGACGAGTTCATCAAGGCCGCCCTGGTCATGCGCAAGAAGGCCGCCCGCCCGGCCGCAGGAAGGACCCCCCATGCCTGAGAAAAGCGACGACGCTAAGAACGGACGCGGACGGGAGGCCGCCCCGGGCGGCCAGCCCTTCCTGCCGCCCCTCGAGTTCAGCTCCCTCGTCATCCTCCTCTACTTCCCGGCCCTCATCCAGCTCGGCCTCATGGAGGACCCCGTCGCGGGCGAGCGGCGGGAGGACCTGGACCCTCGCCAAGCGCAACATCGACCTCCTCGACCTCCTCAAGGACAGGACCAAGGGGAACCTGGAGGCGGCGGAGGAGAAGTTCCTGGAGGACGCCCTGAGCCAGCTCAAGATGGCCTACCTCAAGAAGACCGACCGCCTGAAGATGTGAGCCGATGCTCGTCGTCCGCGGCTTCGAGGACCTCCGCCCCCTCCCCCGCCCCGCGGCCGTCGCCATCGGCAACTTCGACGGCCTCCATCTCGGCCACCGGAAGATCCTGGCCGCGCTCCGCGAGCCGGGCCGCCGCCCGCGGCCTGTCGTCGCTCGTCCTGACCTTCGACCCCCACCCGGAGCGAGCCCTCGGCAAGAAGAGCATCCGCATGATCGAGCACCCTCGACCAGCGGCTGGACCGGCTCTCCGGCGAGGGGGTCGACGCCGTCCTGGTCGTCCCTTCGACCGGGCCTTCTCCGCGCTCACCGGGCCGGGATTTCGCCGAGGGCATCCTGCGGGACCGGCTGGACGCCCGCGAGGTCGTCGTCGGGCGCGACTTCCGCTTCGGCCGCGGCCGGCGGGCGGGCGTCGCCGAGCTCGAGCGCCTCGGCCGGCGCCTGGGCTTTGGCGTCCTGGCCGTGGCGCCGGCGGTCGTCGGCGGCGTCCCCGTCAGCTCGAGCCTCATCCGGCGCCTCCTCCTCCGGGGCCGCGTCGAGGAGGCGGCCCGCCGGCTCGGCCGGCCCTACGAGATCGCGGGCGAGGTCGTCGAGGGAGCCGCCCGGGGCCGCGGCCTCGGCGCGCCCACGGCCAACCTGCGAACGGCGAACGAGATCCTGCCCGACGGCGTGTTCATCACGGAGGCCGTCTGGAGGGGCCGGACGCTGCCGTCCGTGACGAGCATCGGCACCAACCCGACCTTCGGCCGGAACGCGCTGAGCGTCGAAACCCACGTTCTCGACCTGCGCGTCCGCCTCTACCGCGCGGGGCTCTCCGTCCGCCTCCTCCGCCGGATCCGGCCGACGCGCAGGTTCCCGGACCCCGAGGCGCTGGCCGCCGCGATCCGCGCGGACGTCGCGGCCGCCCGGGAGTACTTTCGGCGGGCGGGTTGACATTTCCCCGGCGATGGGGCATTTTCAAGCCAGGAGTGAGAGCATGGACAAGAAGATCAAGGCCCGGGTCATGGACGCGAGCAAGATCCGGCGCGTCCTCGTCCGCATCGCGACCGAGATCATCGAGAGGAACCGCAACCTCAAGAACCTCGTCATCGTCGGGATCAAGACGCGCGGGATCGTCATCGGCAAGCGCATCGCCCGGCTGATCAAGGACCTCGAGGGCGTGGAGGTTCCGGTCGGCGTCATCGACATCACGCCGTACCGCGACGACCTGCCGGACCGGGGCCGCGGCGGCCAGGGCGCCGCAGGCGAAGGCCGGGTTCGACGCCCGCAAGAAGGACGTCATCCTCGTCGACGACGTCCTGATGACCGGCCGGACGATCCGGGCGGCCATGGACGGGCTGATGCGTCTGGGCCGGCCGAAGACCGTCCAGCTCCTCGTCCTCGTCGACCGCGGCCATCGGGAGCTCCCCATCCGGCCCGACTACGCCGGCAAGGTCCTGCCGACGTCGCGCCGCGAGGTCATCCAGGTCCGGCTCAAGGAGGAGGACGGGACCGACGAGGTCCTCATCGCCGAGCCGACGGAGATCCGCTAGCGGGCGGGGGACGCGGGCCATGGACCTCCTCATCAAGAACGGCCGGGTCGTCGACCCGGAGTCGCGGACCGACGAGACCCTGCGACATCCTCATCGCCGACGGCCGGATCGCCGCCGTCGGGCCCCGCCTCGAGGCCCCCGCGGCACGCATGATCGACGCCTCCCGCCTGGTCGTCGTGCCGGGGCTCATCGACATGCACGTCCACCTGCGCGAGCCCGGCTTCGAGGCCAAGGAAACGATCGCCACGGGCGGCCGGGCCGCCGCCCGGGGCGGCTTCACCTCCGTCTGCGCCATGCCCAACACCGACCCCGTCAACGACTCGCCCCGAGTCACCCGCGCCATCCTGGCCGAGGCCGCCCGCTCCTCACCAGTGCACGTCTTCCCCATCGCCGCCGTCAGCAAGGGGTCGAAGGGGGAGGAGCTCGTGGACATGGCCGCCCTCCTCGAGGCCGGGGCGGTGGCCTTCTCCGACGACGGCCGGCCGGTCCCGGACGCGCGCTTCATGCGCCGGGCCCTCGAGTCCGCCAAGGCCCTCGGCGCGCTCGTCATCGACCATTGCGAGGACAGGGCCCTGGCCGGGGACGGCGTTGATGCACGAGGGCGAGGTCTCCCGCCGCCTGGGCCTCCCGGGCATCCCGGCGCTCGGCCGAGGAGGTCATGGTCGCCCGCGACCTCATCCTGGCCGCGGAGACCGGGGCGCGCGTCCACATCGCCCACCTCAGCACCCGGGGCGGGGCGCTGGCCCTGCGCGCGGCCAAGGAGCACGGCGTCCCGGCTTCGGCCGAGGCGACTCCCCACCACCTCCTCCTGACGGAAACCGCCCTCGAGGGACCGCGACCCGGACTTCAAGATGAACCCGCCTCTCCGGCGGCGCGAGGACGCGGCCGCGCTGGTCCTGGCCGTGGCCGCGGGCGTCATCGACGCCATCGCCACGGACCACGCCCCGCATACCCCCGAGGAAAAGGGCCGGGGGCTCGAGAAGGCGCCCTTCGGCATCGTCGGCCTGGAGACGGCCGTCCCCGTCGTCCTCGACCGCCTCGTCCAGAAGGACGTCATCAGCCTGGCCCGCTTCGTCGAGCTCTTCTCCGCCGGGCCGGCCCGCCTCCTCGGCCTGCGGACGAAGGGCCGGATCGCCGCCGGCGCCGACGCCGACCTGACCCTCCTCGACCTGGCCCGGGAGGTCACGGTCGACCGGAAGGCCTTCGTCTCCAAGGGCCGCAACACGCCGTTCGACGGCTGGAAGCTGCGCGGCTCGGCCGTCATGACCATCGTCGACGGCAAGGTCGTCTATCCGTTCGATTTCGACCCGGCCCTCGGACCGGGCCGGGCGCCGGGGACGTCCGGGAAGCGGGCATGAAACCGGAGCGGGTCGAGCAGGCCTCCGGCTACGCGTTCCGCGAGCCGGAGCTCCTCCGCCGCGCCCTGACGCACAGCTCCCACGCCTACGAGCACCGTCCGCAGGCGCCCCGCGACAACGAGCTTCTCGAGTTCCTGGGCGACTCGGTCGTCGGCCTGGCCACGGCGGAATTCTATTACCGGGCCTTCCCCGGCCGGACCGAGGGCGAGCTCTCGAAGCTCAAGGCCCTGGCCACCAGCACGCAGGCCCTGGCCCGGCTGGCCCGCAAGGTCCGGCTCGACAAGGCCGTCCTCCTCGGCCGGGGCGAGGAGAAAAGCGGCGGCCGCGCCAAGAGCTCCATCCTCGCCGGCGCGTTCGAGGCCCTCGTCGGGGCGGTCTACATTGACGGCGGCTTCGCCGCCGCCCGGGACCTCGTCCAGGGCCTGCTCTCGCCGACGCTCGCGCCGATCAAGAGCGAATCCTTCGAGATCAACAACCCCAAGTCCGCGCTCCAGGAGCTCTTCCAGAAGGCCGGTCGCCCCTCTCCCGAGTACCGGACGCTCGCGGCCAAGGGGCCCGAGCATGAAAAGACGTTCACCGTCGAGGTCCTGGACGGCGACAAGCGGCTGGCCAGGGCCAAGGGCCCGTCCAAGAAGAGCGCGGAGCTCTCGGCCGCCCGCAAGGCCCTCAAGGGCTACCTCGGCCGGAAGATGAAGGCCATCACGCCCGAGGCCTTCATCATCGAGGAGAAGGACTGAGGCCGGGCGGCCCGGGAAAGGCGATGGCCCTCTGCCCCAAGTGCCGGAAACGGCTCGCCAAGCGGTCCTGCCCCGCCCTGGGCGCGGCCATCTGCCAACTGTGCTGCGGCACCCTCCGCGAAAGGGAGATCGCCTGCCCGCCGGCCTGTCCTCACCTCTCGGCGCACAGGCCGTACCAGGAGAAGAGGGTCATCGAGCGCGTCGCGCCGCCCGCCGGCCCCGGACGGGCGGGCGGCAAGGACATCCTGAGCGACGAGCGCCTGGCCTGGCTGGCCATCCACATCGAGGCCGCCCTGACAGGGCCCGCGGCGGCGGACGCGGGGTTCTCCGACAAGAACGCCCTGATGGCCGTCGAGTACGCCCGGGAAAGGACGGAGAAAGGCCCCTCCCGCCTGATCATCCCCGGCGAGGCCCTCAAGCCGCTGAACGCGGCCGGCGAGGCCGTTCTCACGGCCGTCGAAACCTGCCGCTACGAAGGGTCCGCCATCCTCGCTTCCGGGACCGGCTCTTATACGAAGGAAGAGAGACTTGCCTGCCTCGAGCGCGTGGCCTGGGGCATCCGCGGCTTCCTCGGAAGAGGGCGCGGCGGCCGGGCCTATCTCCAGGACCTCGCCGGACGTTTCTCCCAGGCCGGGCCTGGAGCGGGCGAGAAGAAGCTCGTCACCCTGACCTGAGCCGGTCCGTCCGGGGTCAGGGCCCCAGAAGAACGGCCGCCGGTTCGAGGGAGGGGATATTCTGGCAGACGATCCTGATGACGGCCATGAGCGGCACGGCCATGATCATGCCCGGGATGCCCCACAGCCAGCCCCAGAGAACGAGCGAGAAAAGGACGACGAGCGGGCTGAGGCCCAGCCCCTTTCCCATGACCTTGGGCTCGACCCAGTTGCCGATGGCCATGTCCAAGGCCACGGTAATGACCAGGACCCAGAGGGGAACCCAGGGCGTGCCGAATTGGAAGTAGGCGAAGCCGACGCGGAGGATGACGGCGACCGTCGAGCCGATGTTCGGGATGTAGTTCAGGAGAAAGGCGAGGAAGCCGAAGAGAAGAGCGAAGTCCACGCGGAAAAGCTCCAGCACGAGCCAGACCTCGAGGCCGTTGAGGAGGCTGGTCAGCGTCTTGATCACCAGGTACTTCCGGATCTGGGCGTTGATCCGGGCCGAAACACGCAGGACCTGCGCCGCGCGCTCGGGACCGAACGCTTTCCCGACCTTGGCCGCGAAGCGGCCGCGCCCGGCGACGATGAAGACGAGGAAGACGAACAGGACGAGGAGCTTCGAGACGAGCCCGACGAACGGGCCGAGGGAAGCGAGGACGAGCGAGGCCAGCCCCCGGAGGCTGACCTTATCGAGGACGGAGGCGAGGCGGAACCGGAACGGCAGGCCGCCCGATGTTCTCTCGAGCCAGCCGGCCAGCTCGGTCAGGCGCTGTTCGAAACGCGGCAGTTCGGCGGCCAGGGTCTTCCCGCTGGCGTAGACCACGGCGCCGAGGAAATAGAGGAAGACGAACGCGCCGGCGAGGATGAGGCCGAGGGCGACCGCCTTGGGCAGGCCGGCCTTCAGGAGGAAGGCGACGACCGGGTCGATGACGTAGGAGATGAAGACGGCCAGGATGAAGGGAAAGAGGACGGAGCGGGCCGCCTTGGCGACGATCCCCAGCGCGAAGAGGAGGACGAGCCCGGCGGCCGCCTGGAAGAACTTCCTGTCGTTCACCGCCCTGGCCTTGAGGCCGACTCGGTGAGAGCCTTGAAAAGCCTCTCGCCCCCGGCCGCCGAAGCGTCGGCGACGTGGCGGACGCCGCAGAGGATATTCCCCGCCCGCCCGACGTACATGTTCTGGACGTAGCGGTCCTTGACGTGATAGCCGGCGGCGATCTTCTCCGGGACCTCCTTGTCCTTGGCCAGGGTTTCGAGCAACCGGCCCAGCATGGCCTCGGCCTCGGTGCCGGAGGCGGCCTCGACCAGGAAGCCCTCGACCTCTTGGCCGTCTGACCGTGTAGGCGGCCGTGTAGCCGTCGTGGAGGAACTCGTAGCCGAGGAAATTCTTGCGCACGTACCGTTCGCTCCGGGCGACGAGGCCCTCCTTCGGAAAGACGGCCAGGAGAGGCGGCAGCGAGCCCTTCCCGGGCACGGCGGCGGCCAGTTTCTCCCCGAACCCCGAGAGCGTCGCCGCCGTCGCCTCCTTCAGTCCGAAGCTGAGGAGCTTGACGTAATAGCGGCCGGCCATGAAATTCAGCGACTCGCCCTCGAGGTAGCCCAGGTCGCCGACGGCCACGGGTCCGTTCTCGGGATACCGCTCGGCGCCGAAAATGCCGAAGGCGTTCGCCGGAAGGCCCATGTCGTAGACCTCGACCGTCAGCGTCGCCGCGCCCCCCGCCTTCTTGAGGTCGACGACGAGAAGTTCCTTGAAGTCGTAGCTCAGGTAGTTCTCTGCCGCCCCGTCGATGTACTCGTAGAGCGTCTCCGGGAAAAAGCTCCGGGGCGCTCCGTCCTCCGTCCAGCCCTCAACCCGGGGGACGAGGGCGGCCAGGGCCGGGTTGGCCTTCCGCTCCTGGCCCAGGCCCGGCGCGAACGCCAGGCCCGCCGCGACGAGCAGGGCCGCCCACGCGGCGATCGGTCTCCGAGAGCTCATCATGTCCATGGGATTCCTTTCCGCGAGATGATACTGCTAATATAGACGACCGCACCGGCCTTGGCAAGTTGAGGCCGCTCCCTATCGGGGCGCGTTTGTTGACAACCCCGGAAGAAATGGTCATGATGGAAATCCGATGGCCTCAATCGCGCGTCGTCATCGTCAGGGCCTCGGCCCCTCTCGAGCCGGGCAACCCGTCGGACCGCGCCAGGCTCCTCCGGATGTTCCAGAGAGGCTTCGCCCTCGTCACGGGGGAGCGCGACGACCGGGCCGCGGTCCTCTCGGTCCTGCGCGCCGGACGACCGGCTCGCGATCAAGGTCAACGCCATCGGCGGCCGGGCCCTCAGCACCCGGCCCGAGGTCGCCCTGGGGCTGGCCGGCTGGCTGGCCGCGAACGGCCTCGCCGAGCGCAACATCGTCGTCTGGGACCGGACGAACCGCGAGCTCCGCGACGCGGGCTACCGCCTCAACGACGGCCCGTCCGGGCCCCGCGTCTTCGGCACCGACGCCGACGGGGCCGGCTACGGCGAAGACCTCGTCGCCCACCGCAGCATCGGCAGCCTGCTACTCGAAGATCCAGACGGACTTCGCCACGGCCTCGATCAGCCTGGCCGTCCTCAAGGACCACGGCATGGCCGGCGTCACGGCCGGGATGAAGAACTACTTCGGCGCGATCCACAACCCGAACAAGTACCATGATTCCCACTGCGACCCGTTCGTGGCGGAGGTCTTCGACGCCCCGCCCGTCAGGCCCAAGCACCGGCTGACCATCCTCGACGCCCTCGTCGTCCAGTACCACCGCGGGCCGGCCTTCCACGCCCAGTGGGCGGAGAGGTTCGGCGGCCTCGTCTTCGGCCTGGACCCGGTCGCCGCCGACAGCGTCGGCTGGTCCCTCGTCGAGCGCCTGCGGGCGGCAAAGGGCCTCCCCTCCCTCAAGGAGGAGGGGCGCGCGCCCGCCTACCTGGCCACGGCCGAACGGATGGGCCTCGGCCGGGCCGACCCGGCCGCCATCGAAACGGTCGAGGAGGCCGTGCCGTGAGGCGCCGCGAGTTCCTCCGGAACGCGGCCGGGGCCGGCCTGGTCGTCGGCACCGGGCTCCCCTCGCTCTGTTCGGACCTCCACGCCTTCGCCGACAAGGGCAACCTGTCCCATGTCGAGGCCCGCTACTATAAGAAACTCCCCGACCGGGAGATCGAGTGCGAGCTCTGCCCGAGGGCCTGCCGGCTCGGCGACAAGGAGCGCGGCTACTGCGGCGTCCGGGAGAACCAGGGCGGGACCTACTACACGCTCGTCTACGGCAAGGCCTGCAGCGTCAACATCGACCCGATCGAGAAGAAGCCGTTCTTCCATTTCCTGCCCGGCACGTCGGCCCTGTCCATGGCCACGGCCGGCTGCAACGTCAACTGCAAGTTCTGCCAGAACTGGGAGATCTCCCAGGTCCGGCCCGAACAGGTCGACCACCGCGATGTCCCCCCCGAGGCGCTCGCCGCCGCGGCCGAGGGCTACGGCTGCCCCTCGATCGCCTACACCTACACGGAGCCGACCGTCTTCTTCGAATACATGTACGACACCGCCGTCGCCGCCAGGCGCCGGGGCGTGCGGAGCGCCGTCGTCACGGCCGGGCATATCAAGCCCGAGCCGCTCAAGGACCTCATCCGCGTCGTCGACGCCATCAAGGTCGACCTCAAGGGCTTCACCCAGCAGTTCTACACCGAATACGTCCGGGGCGAGCTCAAGACCGTGCTCGAGTCGATCCGGACGGTGGCCAAGAGCAAGGCCTGGCTCGAGATCGTCTATCTCGTCATCCCGACGCTCAACGATTCGATGTCGGACATCCGGGAGATGGCCCGCTGGGTCAAGAGCGAGGCGGGCGACCGCGTCCCGCTCCATTTCTCGCGCTTCCAGCCGCTCTACCTCGTCAAGAACCTCCCGCCGACCCCGGTCTCGACGCTCGACGCGGCCCGCGAGACGGCCCTGGACGAAGGGCTGCATTTCGTCTACGTCGGGAACGTCCCCGGCCACCCCGGGGAAAACACGTACTGCCCGACCTGCGCCAAGGCCGTCATCCGGAGGACCGGGTTCACCGTCGAGGACATCCAGGTCAAGGGGGGCCGGTGCAAGTTCTGCGGCGCCGAGATCGCGGGGGTCTGGGCCTGAGGCCGCGACTGCCGGCCTTCCTGCTCGGCTTCCTGGCCACGTCCTTCCAGATCTATCTCCTGCGCGAGTTCGAGGCCCATTTCTACGGCAACGAGCTGACCTACGGGCTCGTCCTGGCCGCCTGGCTGCTCTGGGGCGGCCTGGGGAGCCTGGCCGGCCCCCGCCTGCGCTTCCGGCCGGAGGGCCTGCCCGGGCTCTACACGGCGGCCATCGGGCTTTATTTCCTGAGCCTGGCCGGGCTGAGGTTCTCGCACCGGCTGCTCGGCACCCTGCCGGGCGAGCTGACGGGACTCGTCCCGGCCCTCCTCTTCGCCCTTGCCCTGGCCCTCTTCGCCAGCTTCCCCCTGGGACTCGCCTTTGTCTGGAACGCCGCGCGCCTCGGCGGCGACCCGGGCCGCACCTACCTCCTCGAATCACTGGGCGCCGCGGCCGCCGGCCTGCTCGTCCAACTCGTCCTCATCCCGCGTTCCTCCAACTGGCAGGGGGCCGCGCTCGTCGCGGCGATGGCCGGGCTGGGCATCCTCTGGGCTTTTCCCTCGCGACGAGGGGCGGCCCTCTGCGCCGGGACGCTCGCCCTGGCCGCCCTCTTCGCCGCGGCGGACGGGCCGTCGCTGCGGTCGGCCTGGAAGCCGTTTGACCTCGTCGAGGCGAGGGACACGCGATACGGCAAGCTCCAGGTCGTCAGGACGGGCGACCAGATCTCTCTCTACAGCAACGGTCTGCCCCTCTTCGCCTACCCGAACACCGAGGCGGCCGAGGAAGCGGTCCACTTCGCCCTTCTGCAGCGGCCGGGGGCGGCCGACGTCCTGCTCGTCGGCGGCGGCGTCAGCGGCGGCTGCGCCGAGGTCCTCAAGTACCCCCTGGCGCGGCTGGACTACGTCGAGATCGACCCGGAGACGATCCGGCTGGCCGAGCGCTACCTGCCCGAGGCCGGGCTTCGCGCTCTCCGGGACCCCCGCGTCCGCATTCTCTTCGAGGACGGCCGCGCCTTCATCGAGCGGACCGCCCGCCTCTACGACGCTATCCTGCTCAGCCTGCCCGAGCCGGCCACCGCGCTCATCAACCGGTTCTACACCCTCGAGTTCTTCGCCGAGGCCCGGAGGAAGCTGCGCCCGGACGGCGTCCTCAGCTTCGTCGTCCCCTCGGCCGAGAATTACATCAGCCGTGACCTCGAGCAGTTCCTGAGGAGCCTCGACACGACCCTGCGCCGCGTCTTCCCCGAGGTCGCCGTCGTGCCCGGCGAGACGAACATCTTCCTGGCCTCGGCCGCGCCGCTCACGACCGACCCGTCGCGCCTCGCCGCCGCCATCGCGCGCCTCGGCCTCCGCAACTCGTTCGTCCGCGCGGACGCGCTCGCCTCCCGGCTGTCCCCCCTCCGGACGGACTATCTCGCGGAGAAAGTCCGCGGCGGGCCGGGCCTCGTCAACAGCGACCTCGTCCCGGTGAGCTATTATTTCCACTCGGTCCTCTGGGCCGCCCAGTTCCGGGGCGTCGAGTCCCGGGTCCTCCGCTTCCTGGCGCGGCTCCCGGCCTTCTGGATCCTCGACTTCCCGCTCCTCCTCATCGCGGCGGGAGCGGCGTTCCTGGCTTTGAGGCGCAGGCGCTCTCCGGCCCGCTTCCTCGTCCCGCTGGCCTTCGCCGGCCTGACCACGATCCTCGCCGAGATGGCGGTCCTCATCATCTTCCAGTCGGCCTTCGGCTACGTTTACGGGAAGATCTCCCTCCTTTTCGCCGCCTTCATGGCCGGACTCTCCCTCGGCTCCCTGGCGGGACTGACGCGGCGGCGGCCGTCCGGCTTCGATTTGGCCGCCGTCCAGGCCGGTTTCGCGGTCCTCCTCGTCCTGACCCTTCGCCTGGCGGAGCGCCGCGGGCCGGAGATCGTTCCGTTCCTGTCCCTCGCGGCCTTCGGCGCCCTGAGCGGCTATCTCTTCGTCGCGGCCAACCGGCTGTTCCTGAGGGAAACGCCGCACGCCGGAACGGGGTACGGCGTCGACCTCCTGGGGTCGTTCGCGGGCGTCGTCCTGGCCTCGGCCGTCGTCATTCCGCTCCTGGGCGTGCCGCGCCTGCTGACGCGCCTGGCCGTCCTCAGCCTCCTCGGCGCGGCCCTCAGCCTGGCCGTGGCGCGCCGGGACGGGCGGCCGGCCCGCCCCGCCGGGACCTGAAACTTTCTCAGGCCCCGCGGGATTGTACTATAATAGCCGTTCGGGATGATGCGTCGTGTTTGAAGATTGCCTCGGATTGCGCAGGAGGAACGGCCGGCCCCCGCGGGGACGGACCGTCGCCCTGGCGGTCTCCCTGGTCCTCCACGGCCTTCTCATCTACGGCTTCGTCCACGCCCGCTTCACCATCAAGATGCTGGCCGTCCGGGGCAAGGTCGAGGAGGTCCGCATCGTGCCGCCGGTTCGCTTCTCCGTGCCCCGGGTCGTCGGCGCCCGGGCCCAGGGCCGGCCGGTCCCGGAGACCGCCCAGGCCGAAGCGCCGGCGGCCGGGACCGGCGGCGCCGGCCGGACTCGGCGCGCGTCCGCCCCTCCTCCGCCCACGCCGGGGCCCCCGGCGGCGGCCGCCTCGGCCGCGCCCGGCCCGGCGGCCCAGGGCCCCGTCATCCCCTCGCTCGCGACTAAGTTCCGGGAATCGCTGGCCTCCCGCTACCGGACCGGCCAGGGCTCGGACCTGACCATCGCCCTCGCCCCCCCGGGCACCAAGCCTTCGGCCGGCGCGCCCGCCGGCAAGGCGAAGGCGCCGGACTTCTTTCAGTACCTCTCGGGAGGGGCCGGCACGGGCGAAGCCGGCGCGGGGACGGGCACGGGACCGGGCGGAGGCGCGGGCGGGCAGCGGGCCGCGATCTCCATCGCGCTCAAGGGTTACAACCTGTCCCCCTGGGCCCAGAAGGTCCTCGAGCTGATCATGAAGAACTGGCAACTGCCCTACGCGCCGGGCCTGGCCGAGCGGACGAGGGTCAAGGTCATCGTCGTCGTCAAGAAGAGCGGGGAGCTCGCCTCGATCGAGCTCGCGGAAGGCAGCGCCCGCGACGTCCTGGACGAGGCGGCCCTCGGAGCCGTCCGGGGCAGCTTGCCCTTCCCCGCCCTGCCCGACGACTTCCCCGGCGATTTCCTGGAGGCCTCGATCGAGTTCACCTACCATGATTAGAAAGACCTCGGCCCGCCTCCTCCTCGCCGTCCTTGCCGCGGGTCTCGCCGCCGGCCCCGCCGCGGCGGCCGACTGGAAGTCGGAGTTCCTGTCCTTGCTGAGTCCGCGGCCCGACTACGCCAAGGCCCGGGAGTACCTGACCGGCAAGGCCGGCGGCCTGGACGGCGCGGACCGCCAGGTCGCCGAGGCCCTCCTGCCTTACCTCGCCGGGAAGGCCGGTGCCGCGGCGGAGGAGCGGGACCTCATCGCCGCCTATTTCGACAAGTACGGCGACGCCGACCCCGAGTTCGGATTTCTCGACGAGACGACGCTCCGCGACTTCATGACGTTCTGGGCGAGATGGAAAAAGGCCTTCCCGCTCGTCACGGACGTGAACTTCCTCGTCCGCAACGGCGCCGCGGCCTCAGGGCTCCCGGCCGGGCTCGAGGTCGGTCTCGAGCTCATGTGTGACGCCTACTACAAGATCTCCCTGGGCCCCTACGCCCTCGAGGGCGGCTTCTGGAACCGCGGCTTCCACATCATGACCCTGCCCGCCGCGGGCCTCTTCGAGCGCTCGGGGACCTACGAGTTCGACCTCGACCTCAGGGCCGGCGACCTCGTCGTCAGGAAGCCCATCCGCATCGCCGTCGACTTGACCCCGGTCGCCGTCCTCCGCCCCGCCGCCCCGGTCCTGACGCCGGTCGCGGCCGCCGCGCCGAACCGGACTCCCCCGCCCGTCACGAACCTGGAGGGCGAGCTCTCCCTCTACGTCGACGGCAAGCTCGTCATGACGACGCGCAAGATCGCGGTCAAGCCGAAGCCGCTCGGCTTCAAGCTGCCCGGGCCCTCGATGCCCGGACAGAAGCCCTACCTCCCGCCGCCCAGGACGGACCCCATGGCCAACAGCATCTCCATCCTGGACGCCATCTCCGCGACCTATAAGGCGCTGAAGGACCTGCTGTCGAAAAAGCCCGTCCCTCCCTCGCCGCCCGTCTACGCGAAGGCCGGCTTCCTGTCCTTGACGTTCAACCGCGCCGAATCCGGCGGCGCGACCTCGGAAGTGCGGGCCGACGTCCGCCTGGAGAAGACGCGGACCTCCTTCCTCCGCCAATGAGCCGGAGGGCCGGCGGGGCGGACATGGCCGCCGAATCCTTTTGACTTTTGCCGCGCCCTTGATATATCCTACGGCCTAGGGAAAGTGGGCAGCGGCCCCCGCGCGCCCCCTGCGAACGACTTTCCTCGTTCCCGTGAAGGGAGGCTGGACATGGCAGAGAAGGGGATCGAACGGCGGTTGTGCCAGCGCTTCAAAATCCCCGGGGCGACCATTTCTTATCGGAAGGAAAAGCTCCTCTCGACGCAGGTCGCCTTCGACGAAGAATTCTGCCCCGTCCTCGACATCAGCCGCGGCGGGGTCCGCTTCCTGACCCAGAAGGCCCTGAAGTTCAAGTCCAAGGTCACTCTCCAAATCAGCATCCCCGGCGAGCGGGTCCCCCTTAATCTCAAGGGGCGGGTCCGCTGGTCGTCCTTCAACCCGGGCAAGAGCTACAAGTACCAGGCCGGCGTCCAGTTCAATCCCTACGGGGAGGAGAAGAACCAGAACTATCCCGGGGCGCTGGTCAAGATCATCGCCCTCGAGCAGAAGTTCATCGAGCCGGCGAACGGGGAACCGACGGACAAGAGCAGCGAGTTCAGCATCTAGCGGGGGCCGGCCGCGCGGGCCGGTTTCTCCCCTTCGACGACGACCTGCGAGTAATCGGCGACCTGCGCCAGCATCCGCTGGATGGCCTGAAGCAGGCCGAGGCGGTTCTGGCGGAGCTTCCTCTCCCCGGCCATGACCAGGACGCGGTCGAAGAACGTGTTGAGGACCGGCTGGAGCTTGAAGATGATGGCCTGGGCGCGGGCGAAGTCGCCGCGGGCGATCATCGGCGAGGCGTTGTGCTCGATGATGGCGAAGGTCGAGTGGAGCTCCCGTTCCTCCTTCTCGACGAAGAGTTCGGGGCTGAACCTGGCCCGGGGCTGGTCCCGGAGGATGTTGTTGACCCGCTTGGCCATGAGGATGAACGGCTCGAACTGGGGGCTGGCCTTGAGCGAATCGAGGGCCTGGACCCGGAGCAGGACGTCGTCGATCTCGCCGATCCCCGGCCCAAGGGCGGCGCCGACGAGGTCGTAGCGGAAGCCCTGGCGCTCGAGCATGAAGCGCAGCCGGCCGGCGAAGAAGTCGAGCGTCGCGCGCTTGACCTCCTCCCGCCCGAGCGTCAGCCGGTCCCCGTAGGCGGCGAGGGCCTTGTCGACGAGATGGGGGAAGGAGAAGCGGAGCTTGCGGTCGAGGACGACCTTGCAGACGCCGTGGGCGTTCCGCCGCAGGCCGAAGGGGTCGCTCGAGCCGCTGACCTCGATGCCGAGCCCCGAGGACGCCGACCGTCGAGTCGAGCTTGTCGGCGATCGACAGGACCGCCCCGGCCGTCGACGACGGCGAGGCCTCGTCCAGGCCCGGCCGGCTGGTAGTGCTCGTAGACGGCCCGCGCCACGCCCTCGGGATACCCCTCGGCCCGGGCGTAGAGCCCGCCCATCCGGCCCTGAAGGCTGGGGAATTCCCGGACCATCTCCGTCAGCAGGTCGGCCTTGGCCAGGCCGGCCGCGGCCGCGGCGTCGTCCTTGGCCTCGGCCGCCTCGAGCCGGCCGCAGAGGTAGGAGACGATCTTCTTCAGCCGCTGGGCCTTGTCGTCGTAGGTGCCGAGCTTCTCCTGGAAGACGACGTTCCGCAGGCCCGCGGCGCGCTCGGCCAGCGGGACCTTGCGGTCCTGGTCCCAGAAGAACCGGGCGTCCTCGAGGCGGGCCCGGAGGACCCGCTCGTTGCCGCTGCGGATGAAGCCCCGGGCGTCCTCGCGGGCGTCGGCGACGCCGAGGAAATGCGGGAGCTGCCTGCCGTCGCGGACGACGGAGAAGAACTTCTGGTGCTTCCTCATGGCCGTCGAGAGGACCTCGAGCGGCAGGCTCAGGAAGCTCTCCGGGAAGCCGCCCAGGACGACGAGCGGGTGCTCGACGTTGAAGGTCAGCTCGTCGAGGAGCTCGGGGTCCGGCAGGACCTCGGCCTTGAGGCCGGCCAGCCTGGTCTCGATCTGGGCGAGGATGAGGGCCTTGCGCTCCTCCGGCTCGACGATGACGCCCGCCTCGGCCAGCCGCTCCTTGTACAGTGCGAAGCCCGAGACCTCGATCGGCCCCGGGGAGATCGATCCGGTGGCCGACGGTCACCGCTCCGGCCTTGAGATCCGTCGAACGTGACGTCGAGGACCGCGCCGTCGACGAGGCAGAGCGAGCCCGTGGACGGGGCGGGAGAAACGGAAGGGGCTCGCCCCCCAGCGCATCGTCTTGGGGAAGGCGAGCGAGCCGAGGATGCGGGGCACGGCCTCGGCCAGGATCGCCGGCGTCGGCGTCCCGGCCGACCGCTTCTTGAAGCCGAGGTACTCCCCCTTCGGGGTCGTCACGACCTCGAGGGCGCTCTCCGGGAACGCCCTGCGACCGGGCGAACCCCTTGGCCGCGGCGGTGAAGGCCCCGTCCGGCCCGACGCCGACGGACCTGGGCGGCCCGGTCACGACGGCCTCGCGGTCCTCCTGCCCGCCGGCGAAGTCCCCGGCGACGACGAGCCGCCGAGGCGTGCCCAGGGCCCTGAGCGAGCGGACGCCGACCCGGGCCGCCTCGAGTTCCTGCCGGAACTTCGCCTCGAGCTGTTCGAGGGCCGAGCGGACGTGGGCGGCGGGCAGTTCTTCGGTCAGCAGCTCGAGGAGGAACTCCATCACGCCCCCTCCTTCCGCCGCCGTGTACTTGCGGGCGATCTCGGTCACCAGGACGCGGATCGAGGCGATCATCTTGACCCGCTCGGTGACGCTGATGGCCCCGCGCGCATCGAGGAGGTTGAAATTGTGGGAGCACTTCAGGCACATGTCGTAGGCCGGAAGCAGGAGCCCCCGCGCCGTGAGCCGGGCGGCCTCCTTCTCCGAGGCCTGGAAGGCGCGGCGGAGGCGTGCCGACGTCGGCGGCGGTGAAGTTGTATTCGGAGAACTCCCGCTCCTCGCGGTAGCGGAGGTCGCGGTAGGTGACGTCGGCCGACCAGTCGAGGTCGTAGATATCGTCCTTCTGCTCGAGGAACATCTCCAGCCGCTCGAGGCCGTAGGTGATCTCGACGGGCACCGGCGAGAGGTCGATGCCGCCGCACTGCTGGAAATAGGTGAACTGGGTGATCTCCAGCCCGTCGAGCAGGACCTGCCAGCCGACGCCCCAGGCGCCGATCGTCGGCGATTCCCAGTTGTCCTCGTCGAAGCGGAGGTCGTGGTCGGCGAGGGAGATGCCGAGCGAGGCCAGGCTGCGGACGTAGACGTCCTGGATGTCCTCCGGCGAGGGCTTCATGATGACCTGGTACTGGAAGTGCTTCTGGACCCGGTTCGGGTTCTCGCCGTAGCGGCCGTCCGTCGGCCGCCGGGAAGGCTGGACGTAGCCGACCTTCCAGGGCCGCCGGTCCAGGACCCGGAAGAACGTGTCCGGCGTCATCGTCCCGGCGCCGACCTCGAGGTCGTAGGTCTGGGCCAGATAGCAGCCCTGGCCGGCCCAGAACCGGTGCAGGCCCAGGATGAGGTCCTGGACGGACATCTAGCCCTTCTTCTCCCAGCGGAGGACGGGGGTCTTGGCCGCGGCGACCTCGTCCAGCCGCCGGACGTAGGTGACGTGGGGCGCGGACTTCAGGACCTCGGGGTCCTCCTTCGCCTCCCGGGCGATGGCCTTCATGGCCGCGATGAAGAGGTCGAGGTCGCGCTTGCTCTCGGTCTCCGTCGGCTCGATCATCAGCGCGCCGTGGACGATGAGCGGGAAGGACATCGTCGGCGGGTGGAGGCCGTAGTCGATGAGCCGCTTGGCGATGTCCAGGTTCGTGACGCCGTGCTCCTTCTGGAACTTGTCCGAGAAGACGCACTCGTGCATGGACGAGGCCGGTGTATTTCAGGTGGTATTCCTGCTCCAGGCTCTTGCGGATGTAATTGGCGTTGAGGACGGCGTATCTCGGCGATCTCGCGGACGCCCTTGGGACCGAGGCTCAGGATGTAGCAGAGGGCCCGGACGATGACCGAGAAGTTCCCGTAGAAGCTCCGGACGCGGCCGATCGTCTTCGGCCGGTCGAAGCGGAGCGAGAAGCGTCCGCCCTTCTCCTCGATGACGGGGACGGGCAGATAGGCCGCGAGCGCCTTCTTGACGCCGACGGGGCCGGAGCCGGGCCCGCCGCCGCCGTGGGGGGTCGAGAACGTCTTGTGGAGGTTGATGTGGAGGACGTCGACGCCCATGTAAGGTGCCGCTGCCCACGTGCAAGGGTGTGCGCGTGTAGAGGGTTAAGAGATGTCGTTTCATATTATCAGTCATGGTATGGTCTTACTGGTTAAAGAGTTCTTTCGCCAAAGTTCGGGACGTCCGCAGACCTGCGGTGCAGGTTGACCGTCATGCTGCACAGGCCACAGCCGAAACCTTTCTCGCCGAAGAAATCAGAACGCGGCCCGAAGGCGTCGGAATGCGGATCGCAGTGCAGCAGGGCGATGAGCGCGTTGGCAGTCGGGGCGGAGTCGCACAGGAAGTAATAGACGGAACCGGCCGGCACGGCGAGGCGGGTTTCCTTGGGGGAGCCGTCCACCGCGTCCCATCCGGCGAAGGGGATGGGTTTGCCCAGGCATGCGCCAACGAGTCGGGCGCGGCCCGGGAGCCGCAGGCAGACCTCGCCGGTGGGGCGTTGCTGCGGGGAGTTGTCCTTGCACCATCCCGGCAGCCAACCGTGCGCAAAGGCGGCGGGTGTGATGAGCGCCCACTTCAGGAGGCAAGGTCCGTTGCCTTCTGAAAACGGCGCTTGGGGCAGTGCGGTGTCGGGGCCAGGCCAGAGACGAGCCAGCCGGCGCTCACCGCCGAGAAGCAGAAATGGAAGCTTCGCGAGCCGTTCGGCCTCATTGTCGCGCGGATGCACCAGAGCTGTCCACGCGGCCAGGCGGAGTTCCTTGCGCGGACGCAGGTAGGCCCCGGAGTAGAGTTGGCCGGACTTGGCGGCGGAGGTGCCGGGGGCGATCTCCAGGCCAATGCGGTGTTCGGCTGCCCAGAAAGCCGAGTCGGGAAGCGGAGCGAGATTTGCTTCCAGTTCTCCCTTCACGTAGGCGCCGTATTGACCAGGCGTCCACCAGCCCAGGCGCATCTTCTTGCTGGCGGGAATGGGCGAGACGGGCACGCAGGGGAGGTGCGGGACGCTGGAGACGGCGGCTTCCTGCTGTAGCAGTTCGAGCGGATGAATGTGGTCATCGTCGCTGACTTGGGCGTCGAGCGGCACCGGCAGAAACAAGCCAGCCAGTCCGTTGGGCTTTCGCTCATCTCGCTCCAGCCACGGGAGCGGGCCGAGGATGCGCAGGGATTGGTAGGCGGTGGTAGCGACCTGTGTCTGGCCACGCGCCTCACGATACGCCGAGACCGCTGCGGGGGCGCCACGACCCAGCTCCCGTCGGGACCGGCTGCCAAGGTGGCGGCCCGTCTC
This sequence comes from Candidatus Aminicenantota bacterium, assembly GCA_963805045.1. Lineage (GTDB taxonomy): Bacteria > Acidobacteriota > Aminicenantia > Aminicenantales > Saccharicenantaceae > DATKJS01. The sequence continues at coordinate 950 of CAWDTC010000052.1, read as the reverse complement.
AGCCTTGGCGGGTCGCAGGTCGCCATCCGCCAGCAGCAGCGTGCTGCGAAAGGCTTCATGGAGTGTGCTGGGCCAGGGCAAACGGCAGCCGTGGCCGCGTCCCTGGCCCGCCGCCATGGGGATCGAGTCGCGGAAGAAGAGAACGTCCGTGGGTTCAATTAGAACGGGAGTGAAGGTCGCTTTCATGGTTGGTCCTGCAGGCGTTTGACGAAAGCCCAAGCCATCCAGAAGTGGATGAAGCCGCGCGGGGTCAGGGCGGGCTTGAAACCAGGGTCATCGGCGCAATTGGGGTCGCCGACAAGGGCCGAAGCCAGCGGGAAGACTGCTCTGCGGCCCGGCGCCGCTTCGCTTCGGACGGCTGGCCGGACTCATTCTGTTGATAGTGGACGTGCCGAAGCTCGGCTTGCACAGACTTCATCAACGTCCGAGTCCAACGCCGTTCCCACCCGGAGTCTGCTTCCTCTCCGGCGTCGAGCCAGCAGCGGGCGGAGCAATTGGGCGTAGCGGTAGGGGAAACGACCGCTCAGGCAGATCCGGGTTTTCCTCCAACTCCGCCCAGACGCCAGCCACGCCGCTTTCCCATCTCGCCGCGAACTGGGCGGACTCGCCCGAGCGTTTGAGGATGCTGAGGCAGAAAGCTGCTTTCTCCGATACGGACTTGGCCGCCTGTTCGGCATCACGCGCCGCCTGGATGGTGTCCTGCATGGGCGCGCGGACGTGGCCGATGGCAATGCCGGCGGAGGCGGTGGCTTCCGGTCCCATGACCATCAAAGGCCAGTTGGGCCGAAGGTGTTCGTGTTTGCCGGCACTGTGCTTGCAGCGGATAAAGCCCGGAGAGTCGGGGTAGAACTCAAACAAATCTTCCAGAACTTCACGAACACGGCGCGGCGTCTCGGCTGGCAGTTCGCCTCGGAATGCGCATTGCAGTGCGAGGGCGCAATCCAGCGCCT
>CAWDTC010000051.1:0-13294 GCA_963805045.1 Candidatus Aminicenantota bacterium | reverse complement strand
TCTGTCCCGGGGAAGGTCGTCAGGCGCGAGGCCATGCCTCCCCCGGCGCCGACCGTCCACAGGTCCCCCTCATAGGTGAAGGCGATCCTGTCGCCGTGGATGGTCGGATAGGTGAAGAAGCGCCCTTCCTCGGCGGCGAACGCGGCCGCGGCCAAGACGACGACGAGGGCCAGGATGCCGATGGTGCGTCTCATGCTGTCTCTCCTCGCGGGCTCAGAGGCCCATTTCCTTGATGATGTGCGTCGCGCCGGAGAACTTGTCGGTGACGAACAGGACCCAGCGGATGTCGACGCTGATCGAGCGCTGGAGCTCGGGGATGATGTAGTAGTCCCCGATGACGCTTTCGTAGGTCATGTCGAAGATGATGCCGACCTGCTCGCCCCTGGCGTTGAGGGTCGGCGAGCCGGAGTTCCCGCCGGTGACGTTGGTCGTGTTCAGGAAGCAGGCCGGGACGTCCTTGAGGCCGGCGTCGGCGTAGCGGCCGAAGTCCTTGGCCGCGTAAAGGTCCTTGATCCTGGCCGGAACGGCGAAGGGGAACGCGCCCGTATCCTTCTCGATGACGCCCTTGAGCGTCGTCTGCGGCAGGTACCAGACGGCGTCCCGCGGCGCGTAGCCCTTGACCGGCCCGTAGGTGAAGCGGATCGTGCCGTTGGCGTCGGGCGGATAGGTCCCCTTCTTCATCTCCAGGATGGCGGCCTCGAAGGCCATCTTGAGGTCCGCCCCCTCGCGGCTCATCCCCTTGCTCTCCTCCCGGACGCCCTTGAGCTCCTTCTCCATGTCCGCGGCCAGCTTGAGGAAGGGGTCGTCGACCGCGGCGAGGGCGGCCGGCTTGAGGCCGAGGAGCTCGAGCCGCTTCTTGGGGTCGCCGAGGGCCGTGCGGCCGTACATCTGGTCCACCCGGGCGGCGACCTCCGCGTCCGTGCCGGCGGCCAGGACCCGCAGGGAGGCCGGCCATTTCGCGACGTCGGGATGCGCGGACTCGAGCCTCTTCAGCGTCCATTTGAGGAGCTCGCGGTCCGTGGCGAAGACGTAGCCGCGCTCGGCCAGCTGCATCCTCTGGCTGGAGCTGCGGCAGGTTGCGCTCCTGGAAGCCGATCTCGCGGTCCTTGTCCGGCTTCTGGAGCTCGGGCACGGCCCGGACGATGGTGTAGGCCTGCGAGAGGATGGTCGAGCCGCCGAGGACACCGTTGAGGACTTCGCTCCTGGCGTTGAAGGCCTTCTGCTTCGCCTGGAAGGCCGCGAGGTCGGCCACGACGGCCCCATACTTCTTGGTCCGGGCCGGGTCGGCCTGGATCCAGTCGACGAGCTCCTGTTCCTGGGCCGCCTTCTTGGCGATGAGGTCGTACTTGGTCAGGCCTTCGAGCTTGCCCTCATAGTTCTTGAGCCCGTTCCAGAGCCCCTTGACCTGGGAGGCATAGCGGATCTCGACCTCCTTGTCGTTCTTCCCCGCCGCCTCGTAAAAGCCGATGAGGTCACGGATATCCTTGACCCGCTTGGCCATGGCGTCCATGTTGTTCTTGAGCTCGGACAAGGCGGAGTTCCGGTAGGTCTGGCCGGGATAGCCCATGACGAAGGTGAAGTCGCCGTCCCTGAGTCCCTCGAGAGAGGCCTTGAGCCAGACCTTCGGCCTGTAGGGGACGTTGGCCGGGCTGTAGTCGGCGGCGTTCCCGTCCGGCCCGACGTAGGCCCGGAGGAAAGAAAAGTCGCAGGTGTGGCGGGGCCACATCCAGTTGTCGGTCTCGCCGCCGAAGTTGCCGAGGTCCTGGGGAGGCGCGAGGACGAGGCGGACGTCGCGGATTTGCTTGAAGGTGTAAAGGTAATAGGCGTTGCCGCTGTACATCGAGGCCAGGACGCAGCGGAGGTCCTTCCCCCCTTCTCCCCGGCCGCGACGAGCTCCTTCTGGGCCTTGTCGAAGGCGTCATAGCGCTGGCGCGGCGTCATCTTGGGCTTGAAATAGGTGTTGACCCTGGCCGTCACGTCCTCGTAGCCGAGGAGGACGCCGGCCGTGTAGCCCTGGGCCTGGATCTCCTCGCCCCGCGTCCGCGCCAGGAACCCGTCGGTGATGTAATCCTTGTCCTTGCTCGAGGCCCGCTGGATGGCCCCGTAGGCGACGTGGTGGTTGGTCAGGATCAGCCCTTCCGGGCTGACGAATTCCCCGGTGCCGCCGCCGAGATTGACTACGGCGCTCATCAGCCCGGTGCCGTCCGTCCGGTAGAGGTCCTCGGGGTTCATCCGGAGCCCCTGGGCCTTGAGGTTCAGGTCCTTCATCTGGTGGGGCATCCACATCCCGTCGTCCGCCCGGCCGACGAGGCCGAGGGCCAGGACGACCCCCAGGGCGAGCGCGGCCCTCTCCAACGTCGTCTTCATCTTCACGTCATCCTCCTCGAAAGCGCTTATAAAGGGTATTACGCAGGGACACGGAGCCGGGTTGCCGGCCCGAGGTCACGCGAGCTCATAGATCCGCCATTTCCGGTTGACCGCCTTGACCGCCTCCATGGCCCAGAACGGCAGCGACGAGAAGGCCAGGATCAGCCCGAGGTCGGCCGCGCCGAGGGCCTGGGTCTTGAAGACCGGCTGGAGGAAGGGCACATAGATGATCGCGAGCTGCAGCAGGAAAGACGCGCCGTTGGCCGAGGACGAGCTGGGGGTTCGAGAAGACGCCCAGCCTGAACAGCGACGTCTTCATGCTCCGGCAGCTGAAGGAATGGAAGAGCTGGCTGCAGGTGAGCACGGCGAGGGCGACGGTCCTGGCCCGGCCGATCCCCTCCTTTTCGACCTCGAGGACGTAGACGAAGGCCGAGAGGCTGCAGAGCGGCGATGAACACCCCCTGGGCCATCATCAGCCAGGCCCGGGCCTTGCGTGATGAGCGGCTCATCGGGCTTGCGGGGCGGCCGGTTCATGACCTTCGGGTCGACCGGGTCGACGCCCAGGGCCAGGGCCGGGAAGCCGTCGGTGACGAGGTTGACCCACAGGATCTGGATCGGCAGCAGCGGCACGGGCAGGCCGAGGAGCGAGGCCACGAACATGACCAGGATCTCGCCCGAGTTGCAGGACAGGAGGTAGTGGATGAACTTCTTGATGTTGTCGTAGATCCCGCGGCCCTCCTCGACGGCGGCGACGATCGAGGCGAAGTTGTCGTCGGTGATGACCATGTCCGAGACTTCCTTGGTCACGTCCGTCCCGGTGATGCCCATGGCGACGCCGATGTCGGCCTCCTTGACGGCCGGGGCGTCGTTGACGCCGTCGCCGGTCATGGCCACGATCTCGCCCTTCCGGCGCCAGGCCCGGACGACGCGGAGCTTGTGCTCGGGCGAGACGCGGGCGTAGACGGCCGTCCGCTCCACGGCCCGGTCGAGCTCCTCGTCGCTCGAGGCGGTCGACCTCCTCGCCCGTCAGGGCGACGGCGCCCTCGCCGAAGAAGCCGAGCTCCCTGGCGATGGCCACGGCCGTGTTCTTGTGGTCGCCCGTGATCATGACCGTCCGGATGCCCGAGGCCCGGCACTTGTCCACGGCCTCCTTGACCTCCGGCCGCGGCGGGTCGATCATGGCGACGAGCCCGCAGAACGTCAGGTCGCTCTCGATGGCCTCGGCCGCGTAGGAGTCGCGGCTCGCGGTCCAAGGCCCGCCGGGCGACGGCCAGGACGCGCAGGGCCCGGCCGCGAGAGGTCGTCGTTGGCCGCCAGGATCCGGGCCCGGTCCTCGGGCGTCAGCGGACGCTCCGCGCCGTCCTCGAGGACGCGGCAGCAGTCGCCGACGAGGAGGTCCGGGGCGCCCTTGATGAACGCCGCGAAGTCGCCGGCCCGCGCCGGCGGACGACGGTCATCTTCTTGCGCTCGGAGTCGAACGGGATCTCCTCGACGAACTCGCGGGCCCGCTTCCTGCGTCCTCCTTCCAGAGGCCGGCCTTGGCCGCCGCGGTCAGGATGGCGCTCTCGGTCGGGTCGCCGAAGATCTCGAGCCCGCCGGCCTCGCGCGACAGTCGGGCGCCGTTGCAGAGGACGCCGGCCGCGAGCGTCGCCGCGAGGTCGGGCTGCTCGCCGGGGCGGACGGCCCGTCCGTCGACGAGGAACTCGCCCTCGGGCGCGTAGCCGGTCCCCGTCACCTCGTAAGACCCCCGCGAGCGTCCAGACGGCCCGGACGGTCATCTCGTTCTTGGTCAGCGTCCCCGTCTTGTCCGAGCAGATGACCGTGGCGCAGCCGAGCGTCTCGACGGAGGGCAGCTTGCGGATGAGGACGTGGCGCCGGACCATCCGCTGGACGCCCAGGGCCAGGGCGATGGTGACCACGGCCGGGCAGGCCCTCCGGGATGGCCGCCACGGCCAGGCTGACCGAGGTCAGGAACATGTCCATGAGCCGGCCGCCGCGCAGGAGCTCGAGGGCGAAGACCATGGCCACGAGGACGAAGCAGAGGTAGACGATCCACTTGCCGAACTCCTCGAGCCGCCGCTGGAGGGGCGTCGTCTCCTTGGTGATGCCCTGGATCAGGCCGGCGATCCGGCCGAGCTCGGTCCCCATGCCGGTTTCGACGACGACGGCCCGGGCCTTGCCCGAGACGACGGACGTCCCCATGTAGACCATGTTGGCCCGCTCGGCCGAGCGGGACCTCCCTCTCCTCGAGGGCGAGGTCGGTCTTCGTCGACCGGCGTGGATTCCCCGGTCAGGCTCGCCTCCTGGACGGCGAAGTTGGCCGTGTGCCAGACGACGCGGCCGTCGGCCGGGACGCGGTCGCCGGCCTCGAGCTCGATCGAGGTCGCCGGGCACGAGCTCGCGGGCCGGGACGAGGACCGCGCCGCCGTCGCGGACGGCCTTGGCCGAACGGCGCGGACATCTTCCTCAGGGCGGCCAGGCTCTTTTCCGCCCGGTATTCCTGGACGAGGCCGAGGACGGCGTTGAGGAGGACGATGGCCAGGATGGCCAGGGCGTCCAGCCATTCGCCCAGGAAGCCGGAGACGACGGCGGCGACGATGAGGACCCAGATGATGAGGCCCTCGAACTGTTCGAGGAAGATGGCCAGCGGGCCCCGTCCCTTGGCCTCGCGGAGCTCGTTCGGGCCGGAGCTCTCGAGCCGGGCAGCGGCCTCGGCCGCGGGCAGGCCCGACCTCGGGTCCGTGCCCAGGGCGGCGGCGGCCTCGGCCGCGCTCAGGTGCCACCAGTTCTTCATCGGCCGTTCGGTGTCCATCGGGAAAAAACATTATACCCATCCCGCGCCGGAAATGAACAGCCGCGCGACGCCTCTCTTCCCTCCGGGCCGGAAAATGTGTATAATAAGGCGCTCGAGATCGGGGAGTAGCGCAGCCTGGCTAGCGCACAGCGTTCGGGACGCTGGGGTCGTGGGTTCAAATCCCACCTCCCCGATGGTTTTCCCCCATGATCATCCGAAAGCTTAAGGATTGCGCGGAAATCGAGGCCGGCGACGGTTCGGCCCTCCGCGAGCTTCTCCATCCCGCCCGGGGCGGCTTCCCCGTCCGTTACAGCCTTGCCCGCGCCGTCGTCGGCCCCCGGCCGGAGGACGAAGCCGCACCGGCTGAAGAGCTCCGAGGTCTATTACATCCTCGAGGGCCGCGGCGTCATGCACGTCGGGGACGAGACGGCCGGGGTCGAGGCCGGGCGACGCCGTCTACATCCCGCCCCTCCACGTCCAGTTCATCGAGAACACGGGCGGGCCGACCTGGCCTTCCTCTGCCTGGTCGACCCGGCCTGGGCTCCGGAGGACGAGGAGACCGTGCCGGAGGGCAGGCGCTGAGGCCGTGAACCCGAGATGACCCCTCTCCCCTTCCCCGCCCCGACCGGAATGCCGCGCTGGCCGCTCGTCCGCAGGCTGGCCGGCGTGCGCCGGAGCATGAGCTGGAAGCAGGCCTTCACCGCCCTCAAGTACCGGAACTACCGCCTCTGGTTCTGGGGCCAGATGTTCTCCCTCTTCGGGACCTGGATGCAGAGCACGGCCCTGGGCTTCCTCATCTACCAGCTGACCAAGTCCCCGGCCTATCTCGGCCTCGTCGGCTTCGCCGCGGGCATCCCGATGTGGCTCTTCATGCTCTACGCCGGCGTCATCGCCGACCGCGTTCCGCGCCGGACGCTCATCATCGTCACCCAGACGTCGATGATGATCCTGGCCTTCATCCTGGCGGCCCTGACCTTTCTCCACCTCGTCCAGCCCTGGCACATCCTCGTCATGGCCCTGCTCCTCGGCGTCGGCCAACGCCTTCGAGGCCCCGGCCCGCCAGGCGTTCGTGCTGGAGATGGTCGGCCTCGCGGACATGACCAACGCCATCGCCCTCAACGGGGCCATGTTCAACACGGCCACGGCCGTCGGGCCCGCGGTCGCGGGCGTCGTCTACGCGATCCTGGGGCCGGCCTGGTGCTTCGTCATCAACGGCGTCTCGTTCCTGGCCGTCATCGCCGCCCTGGCCCTGATGAAGCTCAAGCCGTTCGTGCCCAAGCCGGAAAAGACGTCGGCCGTCGCCGACCTCAAGGAGGGCGTCAAGTACGCCCTGGGCCATCCCCTGGTCCAGACGATCATCACCCTCATCGCCCTGGTCAGCCTCTTCGGCCTCGCCTACGCGACCCTCTTCCCGGCCTGGGCGGTGAACATCCTGCACGGCGACGCCAAGACCAACGGCTTCCTCCAGGCGGCGAGAGGGCTGGGGGCGATGGTCGGGGCGCTCATCATCGCTAGCCTCGGCCGGTTCCGCTTCCGGGGCAAGCTCCTGAGCCTGGGGACGCTGGCCCTGCCGTCCCTCGTCCTCGTCTTCGCCTTCGCCCGCTGGACGCCGCTCTCGCTCGTCCTCCTTTTCGGCGCCGGCATGGCCCAGATCTTCATCCTCAACCTGTGCAACGCCCTGGTCCAGACGTCCTCCCCGGACCATCTCCGGGGCCGGGTCATGGGCGTTTACACATTCGTCTTCTTCGGGACGATGCCCATCGCCGCGCTGGGCATCGGCGCCACGGCCCAACGGCTGGGGGAAACGGCGGCCGTCGTCATCGGCGGGACGGTCATGCTCCTGGCCGCCGTCCTGGTCTGGATCTTATTCCCACGCCTCCGGCATCAGACCTGACCGGGTGGGACCCGTTCACTTCGCGAAGGTCATTTTCCTCGAGACAAAATCGATGGTCCAGGCATATTCGCGGAGAAATTGGTGGCTGATGATCCCGTCATTAATGAATCCGAGCATCCAGTATGCCGCCGGGCGGGAAACTGCCGAATTCCCCTTTTTTGCCGGCCTGGACCAGAGGCCCCAAGCCCAACGCCTTGACGGCAAAAAGACCGGTCGCGAACCCCGCGCCGCCTCCCCCGCCGATGCTCCCCTCCTGAACTTTTGTCTCGGGGATGGGAATTCCCGCGTATTTCAGAGTCTGGGCGGGAGCCGTGAGCGCGGCTTCGCTGGCCAGCCCGGAATCCACAAAGAAGGTTAGAAGTTCCTTGTCGTTGAGCCGGCCCCGGGCCATCATGAAGTGGCTCAGGGCCAGGACGAACGGCACTTCGACGACGGTCTTGCCGGCCGTCTCCCGGGTGAAATCCTCGAGGCTGCGGCCGTCGGGGCGGCGCAGGATGAGCCTGCTGTGCGGGTAATCGAGCGTGGCCAGGAACCGTTTCAGGACGCCCGTGCCCAGGATTCCGCCGATCGTGTATTTGCCGTTCGCGAATCCCGCCGAGAACCGTTGCGTCGAGAGGAGAGAGACGGGGACCGAGGTCAGGGTGACATCGCCGATCTTGAGGGAATCGACCTCGGCGAAGCCGACCTCGGCCTGCTTTCCGCCGGCGAAGGTCCCGGTCGTAGAGGCCAGGCCTTTGATGCCCATCGAGGCGGCGATTTCGTTATCCAGGACAAACATGTCCGCTCCGGTGTCGATCAGGGCGTAGATCTGTCGGCCGTGGACCTCGACGGAAATGACGGGAAGGGGATCCTTCACGATAAAGGGGATGACCGTGCTCCGGGCCTTTTCCGGCCAGCCCGCGTGGAGGGGCTTGTCCCGGCCGAAAGCCCGCATCAGGTCGAGGAGAGGGAGCTTGATTTTGCCCTCCATGCCCTGGAAGAGGCCCACCGTCCTTTCGTAGCGGTTCGTCTGATAATAGACGAAAATGAGCTTGACCCTGGCCTTGACCTGGGCCGCCTTGTCCGGAGGATTCCGGGCGATGATCTTCTGCAGGATATCCTCCGCATTTTCGTAGCGGCCGAAAAGGTAATCCAGGTCCGCCGCGAGGAGCAGAGCATTGACGGGGGCCGTTTGCGCCTCGAGGAGCGGCCGAAGCACGACCTGGGATTCTTCGAAATTCCCGGCCTGGTAAAGCAACTGAGATAAACGGAAGCGGCCCTCGGCATTGCCCGGGTCTTTCCCCAAGGACTTCCGGGCCGCGGCGATCTCGGCCAGGACCTGGCCGCGGTCCTTCTCGGGGGCCTGCTCGGCCTTTCTCGCCGGCGCGGGGATATCTTTCTTGGCCGGCTCCTGGCCCGAGCCCGAGAGTGCCGCGGTCAAGCCTAACACCAAGATGCAGAAGAGCCGTCGGGAAGGGGAAGCTGACGGCATGAGCATGATCCTCAACATTGTTCTATTAACAATGATAACGACTGCACCGTTTCATCGCAGGGATTTCGGATGCTTCTCTGATCATCATGGGCGCGCGTTCAGGCGAGTTCGATAAGATCGTAGTCCATCGAGCCCAGCCCGATCTTCTCGCCGTGACGGAGCTGGATCGACCAGTCGATGTCGTAGCCCTTGCGGAAGGGGTCCCGGCCGCCGCCGCGCTTGACGACGAGGTCGGCCGTGGCCTGGTCGGCGGCGACGGGGTCGAGCGAGGCCAGGATGCCGATGTCCGCGACGATGCGCGGGTCGTCCTTGGCCATGCAGTCGCAGTCCTTGGTGATCCTGGTCAAGAAGTTGAGAAAGACGGCCTTGCCCTTGAAATGGCGGAAGACGCGCAGGGCGTACTCGGCCATCATCTCCTGCAGCCGGCGGGAGTCCTCGTCCCACTTCATCTTGATGGCGCCCGGCTTGCAGACGACGAGGCACTCGCCGCAGCCGATGCATTTCGCCGGGTCGATCGCGACGTGGCCCTCGGCCTGGACGATCGCGTCAGCCGGACAGAAGTCGGCGCAGATGCCGCAATTGCGGCACTGCTTGGCGTTGACGCGGGGGTGGACCGAGGAGTGCTGGTCGAGCTTCCCGGCCCGCGAGGCGCAGCCCATGCCCATGTTCTTGAGGGCCGCGCCCATCCCCGTCTGGACGTGGCCGGTGACGTGGGTCAGGCAGACAAGGGCGTCGGAGTCGAGGATGGCCGCGGCGATCTTCGAGGCGGAGGTGCGGGCCTCGGCGCTCCGGACCTCGGACTTGTCGTGGCCGATGAGGCCGTCGGCGATGACGACGGGGAGGTCGAGGACGGGCGGGGCGAAGCCGTGCGACCAGGCCAGCCGGATGTGGTCGACCGAGTTCGAGCGGTGCCCGACGTAGAGCGTGTTGCTGTCGGTGAGGAAGGCGTGGCCCGTCTTCTGCCGGAGACCCCAGGCGATGCCGGTCAGCCATTGGGGCCGGATATAGCCGGTGTTCCGGACCTCGCCGAAATGGATCTTGAGGGCGGTGAAGTCGTCCTTGTCGAGCCTGTCCAGGAAGCCGGTGGCCTCGAAGGCCCGGCGCGCCTTCGCGGCCAGCTCCTCGCCGGGTTCCTCGGCATCGGCGGGGATGAAATAGACCTTGCTCTTCATCGACGGGCGTCTCCTTCGGTCATGCGCCCAGGACCTCGCGCGCGGCCCGGGCCCCCGCGCCGGGCTCGATAGCGCGGCCCAGCGTCTTGAGCGTCGATTCGACGGCGTCGAGGGCGAAGAGGACCTGATCGGCGGTCGAGGTTCCCCATGTGGCCCATGCGGAAGACCTTGCCCGCAGTTTGAGCCAGGCCTCCGGCGACGACGACGCCGTTTTCGTAAAGGGCCGTCCGGAAGGCCTTGTCGTCGACGCCCGCAGGGTAGCGTGCACGACGGACAGGGTCGAGGCCAGGAACTTCGGGTCGGTGAAGAAGCCGAAGCCGAGCGCGGCGAGGCCGGCCCGCATGGCCCGGGCGAAGAGGTCATGGCGGGCGAACCTCGCCTCCAGCCCCTCCTCCATGATGAGGCGCGTGCCTTCGTAGAAGGCCCGGATCTCGTTGACGCAGGGTGTCGAAAAGTACTTCGTCGGGTCGTGCATGACCGGCAGCCAGCGCAGGAGGTCGGAGTAATAGGCGGGGACCGAGGCCAGGCTCCGGCGCTTCTCCATGGCCCGCTCCGAGAGGACGAGGATGGAGAGGCCGGGCGGCGTGCCCAGGCATTTCTGGGCGGCGGTGAGGACGACATCGATCGTCCATTCGTCCATGCGCTCGGCGATGCCGCCCGTGGCGCAGACGCCGTCGACGACGAAGAGGGCGCCGGCCGTCTTCGCGGCGCGCGCGTAATCCTCGACCGGCGCGCAGGCCCCGGTCGCCGTATCGACATGGGTGCAGGCGACGATCGAATAAGCCCCCCGGCGAGCCGGGCCGCCAGCTCGTCCGGCCGGACGGCTCTCCCCCAGTCGCTTTCGAGGACGTCGTGGCGGAGCCCGAAGGCCTCGCAGACCTGACCCATCCGCTGCCCGAAATAGCCCTGGGAAAGGACGAGGACGCGGTCGTCCGGGCCGACGACGTTGAGCAGGGCCATCTCCATCGCCAGCGTCCCGGCCCCGGCGACGATGAACGGCTCGCCCTTTTCCGAAAAGACGATCTTCTTGAGGTTCTCGCAGGCGCCGCTGAGCTCGCGGACCATCTCCGGGCCCGACATGCGAGACCGTAGGTTGGGCCAAGGCATGGAGGATGCGCGGCACGACCGGGCTCGGGCCGGGGATGAGCAGCAGTTTCTCGCGGGCCATGGCCTTCCTCTCGACGGGGCGGAATTCCGTTCCATTGTGACGAATCGCCTGCGGGAAATCAAGCCGCGGCGGCGGGGGCGATAGAGGCTCCCCCTCCCCCTTCCGAGCCGGAAGAAGGGGGAGGGGGATTTTTGAGGAGGACTATTCGACGATCTTGAAGATCGTCTGCCTATAGACGACGGTCATCGTTCTCGCGGCCGAGAGGTACTTCACCAGGCCCGGGACTTCGGTGAGCAGCCGGTAATATTCGTCGGAATCGAAGCGGACCTCCCGGACCGGAAGCCCCTCCCGGTACTCGCTGTCGACCCAGGCGCCGTCCCTGAGATAGAACGTCTTGTCGTCCTTATATAGGATTTGCGTCGAAACGGCCGTTGCGGCGGCCGGAGCGGCCATGAAGCCCAGGCTGATCTTGGCCGCCCTGACCGCGCCTCCGCCGGACACCTGGCGCGCGGCCATGGCGTCCCGGGCTTCGGGCGCCGCTGCCGGTATGGCCAGCCTCTCCTTCTCGGTGACGAGGAACGAGGTGTAGGGCGTCACGAGGCCGTACCTGAGCCCGAGCCTCTTGACCTCGTCGACGAGTTCGGGATTGGGGCCGCGCAGCCTGATCTCCTCGAGGAGATAGCCGACGCGCCGGGTCGCCCAGAGCCGGGGCAGGAAGCTCGACGCTCCCTCGCCCGCGAGCTTGCGGGACTCGAGGACGAACCGCCTCTCCGCCGGCCCGACCTTGCCCGTCAGGATGATGGTCGCCGGGCCGGCGCCCTTGTAGCGGCCGACCACGGCGACCTGTGACCCCTTGAAGAGGTCGGGCAGGACCTGTGGGTAGACCGAGCTCGTCTCGATGCCTTCGAAGCCGAGCACGGTCCCCGTCAGGAGCGGCGAAGAGATCCTCTCGTAGAAGCCGGAGATGGCCGCCTCGATGAGCTCGTCCTCGGCGACATAGACGGAAGTGCCGCGGTGGTCGGCCGAGAGCCGGTCGAGGAGCTCGGTGTTGACGTCGTCGCCGACGCCGAAGACGGCGAGCCGGGCCCTGGCCCTGTTCGCCTGCCCGACGTTCTTCAGGATCGCGGCCGTCTCCGTGGTGCCGACGGTCGGCTGGCCGTCGGTCAGGAAGAGGACATAGCCCGGACGGTCGCCGGCCGGCATCAGGCCCATGGCCTTGACCAGCGCGTCGTTGATGTTCGTGCCGCCCGCGTCCGTGACGCCGTAGATGAACCGGACGGCCCTCTCGACGTCGGCGCCGGTCGCCGGGAGGAGCGCCTCGGAGAACGGCGTGACCTGGTCGTCGAAGTCGATGAGCGAGAACCGGTCGTCCCGGCCCAGGTGGCGGACGATGAACTCGGCCGCGCCCTTGACCTGCTGGATCTTCGCCCCGGCCATGCTCCCCGAGCTGTCGAGAACGAGGACGACGTCCTTGGCCATGACCCGTTCCCGCTCGGCGGCGTAGCGTGGCGAGGCCAGGAGCAGGAAATAGCCCCCGTCGCCCTCCGGGCAATTCAGGAACGAGAGGCCGACGTCGTCCCTCGAGAGGGAATAGAAAAGGAGGAAATCCCGGTCCGGGCGGACGTTCGACTCTTCGTAGCCGGCCGTGGCCTCGTGGCCGCCCGCGCGCCGCACCGAGACGCGGTGCGACGGCGAATAGACGTTCAGGATCGGCACCTGGCTCTCGATGCGCGCCGTCAGGCTGACCGACCGCAGCGGGTCGCGCGAGAACCGCTCCGTGTTGAGCGGGTAGAGATACTTGACGAGGCCGGCGTCGGACTTCAGGACCTCGGTGTAGGAGATCTGGACCCGCTTCTCTCCGCGGGCCGGGATGGGATAGACGCGGGCCCGGAAGGCGTTGCGGCCGACGTATTCGAGGAGGCCCGGGTCGCGCAGTCGCCGGACGATGTCCTCATAGACGCGGCGGGCCTGGGCGCTGTCGAGGACCTCGCCCGCGACCCTCTGCCCGCCGACGAACAGGGCGAAGTCGCTGACCGAGGCGCCCTCCGGGACGGGGAAGATGTAGGTCCCCTCGATGTCCCGGTCGAAGTTGTTGACGAAGACCTGGTCGACCGACGTCCGGGCCACCTGGTCCGTGATCTCGACGGTGACGCGGTGGGACTTGACGGTGAGCGGCGGGATGGATTCCCCCGCCCGCGGGTTCGGGACGATGAGTCCGTCGGCCCGCAGCCGCGGCGACAGGGCCCCGAGGACGATCAGGCAACCGAGAAGCCCGACTCCCCTGGTTTTCGAGTGAGTCACGTTTCCCTCCTTGGAGCGTTCTCGGTCCCTGCGCTTCATCCATTAATACAACGGAGAAACGAAAACCGTTCCAATCGCGCGGGGAGGGGCGAACGAGCACGTCGGAGGAGAGAAAGGCCGGGGAGGAGGGGGAAGACGGCCCGGGGGTCAGGGACGCCCGGCTAGACGAGGGTCTCCAGCCGTTCCC
>CAWDTC010000050.1:0-80309 GCA_963805045.1 Candidatus Aminicenantota bacterium | reverse complement strand
TCACCCGCCGTCACCGCTCGCCAATCAGACCGCTTTCATGAGCTCCGACAGGATTGAAGTATCGCAGCAGAGCTATTCGCCAGACCGGATCGGCAACATGGATGTCCTGAAGAATCTGCTCGATCATGAGTTTGGTGTGGCCGTAAGGATTGGTGGGAGCCGGAGGACAATTCTCCCGGATGGGAATAATGGACGAATCTCCGTAAACGCAGGCGGAGGAACTGAAGATGATTCTCTTCACGCCGCGTTGGGCCATCACAAAACAAAGGGAGATCGTGCTTTCAATATTGTTCTCATAATATCGCAGGGGCTCGGCGATTGATTCCCCCACCGCTTTGAGACCCGCGAAATGGATAACCGCCGCGAATTGGTGTTTCTGAAAAACGGCATCAAGGGCGGCGCGATCCCGCAGATCAATTTTATAGAAAGGCGGCCGCTTTCCCTGTGATTTCCGCAATACGCTCCAGAACGGAGGCCTTGCTGTTGGAGAGGTTATCTACAATAACCGGATCATAGCCCACGGCAATAAGAGCGACAACAGTATGACTTCCGATATAGCCGGTTCCACCGGTGACAAGGATTACGGGCTTCAAGGCTTTTACAAAACTAGTCATGGGGTTCATCCTTTCTTGGTGTTCGCTCTTTATGTTTTCATCCTATATCATTCACCTCGTAACCTGATTTGAAATAAAGGTAAATGGTAACATGGTTGAGAATGCCAAAGCCATCGATAGATAAATTACAATTTTGAATTTAAAAAAAGTTTAAATTGGTCGGGGCGGCAGGATTTGAACCTGTAAATCACGCCCTTAAACTATTAAATTAATTATTGTTTATATTTGTTACTGCTAGTTTACTCACCGTCTTATTACTTAGCTTTTACCCGAAAGTCAAGAAAGATTGATACATGATAACTTTAGATGGCGATCTAGGCAGGCTTTTCGGCTCCCCGCCGAAGCCGGAAAAGCCTGCCTAGATATGGATAAAATAATTTAAAAATAATTCTTGCAATTACAAATATATGCTGTATTATAATTTATATACTTACAAAATAATTTTTAATTGGAAAGGAGATTATTATGTCAAATGTAAAAAAAAATATAAATGCCAAGAATGAAGAAAGCAAGAGAATTCCTCTTGAGGAAGAAGTTATTAAAAATTTTGTTAATCAATGTGAGGCGATTTATGAAGACAATAAAATTCCGGTAACGATACGATTAGAATATCCCCTCTGGCTTTGCTGGACCATCTTGTTAAGAGGTGGAAAAGCAATCGATCATATATTGCCGCTAAGCTATTGGAAGAAATGATATGGTTAGTTTTCAGAAGAGTTTATGAAGATAAAACAAGTGAAGAGTTGCAACAACTTCACAGAAAAATAATCGACGAATTTTACGAAAAGCAAAAAAAACGAAAAATGCGAAAATGAAAAAAGTAGATAAGTAAAGGCGAAAAGCCAAACACAGGACTTTGGCGGTACGAGTGCTTGGCTTTTCTGACCATAGGGAATCATGCGATACCTCTAGGCTATTTTAATCTAACAGCCTACCGTTAATGTGTCAAGAATCCCATAAAACATTTTTTATTATTTATAGGCATTGCCGGGGTGATTTCCTAGTCAAAGTATCGGCAATAAGCTCTGAACAAAAAGAAGATAGTTGAATAAGTGCTTAATATTAAATTAGTTTTTTTAAGCACACTTCACTATCCATCGAATGAAGTGTGCTTAAAATTCAGTAGACATATAGTGAGGTTAAAAGTTAATAATTATGAGAGGTTACAACGGTGTTCCAATAAAATTAACACAAGAGTTTGGCGATTGGTTGGCATCAATGCCTTGGGATATTTGGTTCACAGGAACTTTCGGAAATGGGTATTATGTAAAAGACCCATACAGAGCCAGGGTTAGAATTGAAAAATGGCTTTATGGTCAATTCTGTAACATCTTCAGACCTATTTCTCATATGGTTGCGATTGAAAAATTTCATCAGAACGATTTTGTTCATGGGCATATGCTTATCCGTGGTCTTAGTCATATTCCCTATGTTCAGATTGGTGAATCTTGGCGGAAGCATAATTACGGCGGAATGTGCAAGGTCATGGGCTATCACATTGGGTTAGGAGCTAATTATTACATTACGAAATATACAACAAAAGACATGATGGACTGGAATATTCAAATTCATCCGAAGCATAAAAATCAAGAATCGGAATTAAAATAAGTAAAATAATCATCAAAGGATTTTCTGATTTGAAATTTAATATTACACATGATAACACTACCTCCAAAATCAGAGGGGGTGATTATATGAAAGGGACTTATCGTTACGATAAGAAGGCCCATCGTTATTATGTGTCGATCTATTGGCAAGGAAAATCTTATCGGATATTTCGCTATAACGGAGAACCTATCTGGCATGAAAAGACTGCCGACAAATTATTAAACAAAGTCAGAGCAGAGATTGATGATGGCACATTTGAAATCAGGGCTTATCTGCCGGAATCACCTCTTACATTAAAAGCATTTTCCGAAACATGGCTTTCAGCTTCAACTGCTTGCAACAATACGAAACGAGTTCATAGATCAGCAATTAAAAAAGCTATTGAAGCATGGGGCGATATAGACATCCGGACTATAACATTTAGTAAATTATCGATTCTCCATAATGAAATGACTGGCTCTGTAAAGTGGTGCAATTCTGTTTTAATCGCATTAAAAGCGATGATGAACTTTGCTAGAAAAGATGGAGTTATAAAGCAACTTCCACCCTTCCCTTCCTTGAACAATCACAACAGAGAGAAGTTGAATATCTGACCTTTGAAGAACAACAAAAAGTCATTGACTCGATACCGGAAGAACACCGATCTATATTTCTTTTTGGCATGGAATGCGGTTTAAGGATAGGCGAAGTCAGGGCTTTGAAAAAAGACTACATTGAAGATGATCATTTAATTATTAAAAGGTCATTCAGCGTACAGCTTGGCCGTGTCGTGGAAGACGCCGATGGCGTCGATGTTGATCTCGTTCTCGGCCAGGAAGCTGCAGAGATCGCCGAGGACGGACGGCTTGTTCTCCAGGATGACGTAGAGCTCGGTGATGCGTTCGAACATGGCTTGCCCCCCTTGTCAATCGAAGATCTTGCCGGGGTTCAAGATCCCGGCCGGGTCGAAGGCCCTCTTGATGGCCCGCATGAGGTCGATCTGCTTCTCGTCGAGGACCAGCGAGAGGAAGGGCTTCTTGACCAGCCCGATGCCGTGCTCGCCGGAGATGACGCCGCCCCGCTCCCGGCAGTCCCCGAAGAGCTCCGCGCGGACCGGGTCGACCTTCTCCCGCCACTCGGCCTCGGGGACGGGGACCATCTTGCCGTTCATGTAGCGGGCCTTCATGATGTGGGTGTGGACGTTGCCGTCGGCGGCGTGGCCGAAGGTCGGCAGCCAGATGTCGTATCGCTTGGCCACCTCGCCGACCTTCCGGACGTGGCCGGCGATCTCGGCCCGGGGCAGGGAGATGTCGAGGATCTCGACGGTGCCGGCCTTGATGGCCTCGTAGATCTTCGAGCGGATCGACAGGACCTCCTCCTGCCGGCTCGGCGTCTCGGCGATGAAGATGTTCATGGCCTCCTGCTCGACGCAGACGTCGGCCACGGCCTGGGACAGCCGGTCCATCTCGTCCTCGGAGTTCGCGTCGAGGATGATGAGGAGGTGCGTCTTGCCCATCTTCGTCGGCCACTTCAGGCGGAGGTACTCCTCGGCCAGGGTGATGGGCTCGATCTCGAGGAACTCGACGGCCATGGGCACGATGCCCCTCCGGAAGAACAGGGGCACGGTGTCGATGGCCGGCTCGAGCTCGGCGAAGGGAACGACGAGCGAGCGGGTCAGGCGCGGTTTCCCGATGAGCTGGATGACGGCCCTGGTGACGACGCCGAGCGTGCCCTCGGAGCCGACGTAGAGCTGCATGAGGTTATAGCCGGTGCTCGACTTGATGAACTTCCCGCCCAGCCGGAGGATGTCGCCCGGCGGGCGTGACGACGTCGAGGCCGCGGACATAGTTGCGGATGGTGCCGTACTTGACGGCCCGGCTGCCGCCGGCGTTGGTGGCGATGAGGCCGCCGATCATGGCGCTCTCGTCCCCGGGGTGCGGCGGGAAGTAGAGGCCGGCGTATTCGACGGCGGTCGTCAGGTCCGACAGCCTGAGGCCGGCCTCGACCACGGCCATCTGGTTTGCGGCGTCGATCTCGAGGACGCGGTTCATGCGCTCGAGCGACAGGACGAGCCCCCCGCTCGCCGCGACGCAGCCGCCGCAAAGCCCCGTCGCCCCGCCGCGCGGCGTCACCGGGACGCGGCGGCCGGCGGCCAGCCGCACGACCTCGGCCACCTCGGCCTCGGAGCCGGGCTTGACGACGAGCTCCGGCTCGCGGGCGATGTCCCGGAGCGAGAACTCGTCGTGGCTGTAATCGAGCGTTTGCTCGGGGCCGGAAAGGACGTTGGCCCGGCCGACGATCGCTTCCAGCTCCTCCCGGACGGCGGGGGTGATTTTCTCGAACATGGGCGGAACTCCGTGGACTATATAAACCAAGACGCGCCGGGTGTCAAACGTCCGGACCGGGCCGGGCGGCGGCGCCTTTGACGCCCGCCTTGACCTGGGCGGAGAGGCCGACGACGACCTGGGGGCGGCCCTTGAACTCCTCGACAAGGCCCGTGACGTCCATCGTCCGGCCCTCGTAATCCAGGGAGCCGGGGAAAGTCTCCAGGACGTCGCGCGGCGCCACGGCCTCGAAATCCCCCGCCGAGGGGACCAGGACCTCGAACCGGCCGCGCACGAAGAGCCGGACACAGAGGAAGCGGACGGTCACGACCTGCCCCAGGCGGGCCCGAGCCTCGCCCGGCCCAACGACGTCGAAGGGCTTCTCGCGCCAAAGCCCGCGGCCGTCCCGGCGGGCCTCGTCCTCCGCCCCGCGCAGCCTCGCCTTGACCGCCTCATCGAAGGGATATTTCAGGTAGGCCCGGGCGAAGCCCTCCCGCACGAGGGCTTCGTTGAACATCGTCCCGTCGTCGGTCCAGACGTAGGCCAGGAGACGACCGTAGGCGTCGACCTCCTCCCGGTCGCGCGTCAGGCGGACCGTCTTCTGATAGAGCGCCGACGAGGCGAAACGGCGGGCCAGGAAAGCCCACAGCCGGCCCGCCTCTTGCGGGTCGTTGAGCTCGGGCGAATCGACGCCGATGAGCCGGACGCGCTTCTCCTTGCCCGATTCGAGCCGAACCTTGACCGTGTCGCCGTCATAGATGTAGGTCACCGTTCCCCGCAGCGCCGGTGAGGCCAAAGCGGATTGGCCGAACACGCGCGGAAGCGAGAAGACGGAGAAAAGGACGACGCCCGCCAGGACCGCCCCGAACGACCGTTTAGTTCCCATTGCCCACCGCCTCCGGCCGGCTCCCCGTCCGCGGGCCTATCGCCCCGCCAGCTCCCTGACGGCTCGGGCGATGGCCGCGGCGCCGATGCCGTATCGTTCCAGGAGCTCGTCGGGCTTCCCCGAGCGGGGCAGCTCGCGGACGCAGAGATGCCTGAGCGCGGCCTTCCCGGCCAGCGCCGCGGCGACAGCCTCGCCGAGGCCGCCGGCCGGCGTAATGGTCCTCGACGACGACGGCCCGGCCGCCCGTCTCCGCGACCTCGCGGGCTGATCGCGGCGGCGTCGAGCGGCGCGACCGAATAGGCGTCGACGACCCGCACGCCGAGGCCCTCCCTGGCCAGGGCTTCGCGGGCCTTGAGCGCCTCGTGGACGGTGATGCCCGCGGCGACGACCGTGACCGCGTCCCCCTCCCCTCTCCCCAGGACCTTGGCGCCGCCGATCGGGAACGGCTCGCCAACCGGATAGAGGATCGGCGTCGCCGGCCGCGTCGTCCTGAGGTAAGCCATGCCTTCGTGGCCGGCCATGGCCGCGACCAGGGCCTCGGCCGAGACGGCGTCGCTCGGGTAGAGAACGACGCAGCCGGGCACGGAACGGAAGATGGCCAGGTCCTCGAGCCCCATCTGGGACGGCCCGTCCTCGCCGATGCTCACCCCGACATGCGAGCCGCAGAGCTTGATGTTCGAGAGGGAGTAGCCGGCCATCCGGACCTGGTCGTGGGCCCGGGACAGGAAGGCGGCGAAGGTGGCGATGAACGGGATGTAGCCCTTGGCGGCCAGGCCCATGCCCAGGCCGACCATGTTCTGCTCGGCGATGTAGGCCTCGAAGGACCGCTCGGGGAAGGCCTCGAAGAACTTGTCGGCGTAGGTCGAGTTCTTGACGTCGCCGTCGACGGCCACGACCGAGGGGTTGACCTTTCCCAGGGCCAGCAGGGCGTTGCCGTAGGCCAGGCGCGTCGCCGTCTTTTCCTTGTACGCGGTCCGCGGGAAATCAACGGCGGCCTTGGCCTTGGGTTTCGCCGCCCGGGACGTCCGGGGGATTCGGACGAGCTTGCCGCGAGTCGACGTCCGGCAGGCAGCCGAGCTCCGCGAGGGCCCGGGCCAGCTCGTCGGCCTTGAGCGGCTTGCCGTGCCAGCCGTTCCTGTCCTCGATGAACGAGACGCCCTTGCCCTTGAGCGTCCGGGCCAGGATCGCCGTCGGCCTCCCCCGCTTCCCGACCTTCTTCAAGGCCTCGAGGATCTTCTCCATCTTATGGCCGTCGATCGTCAGGACGTCCCAGCCGAAGGCCTTGAACTTCCGGGCGTAGGCCGGGAGGTCGTGCCCGTACATGGTCGGGTCGGACTGGCCCAGGCGGTTGACGTCGACGACGGCGCAGAGGTTCCGGAGCCGGCCGTGGGCGGCGAACGCGGCCGCCTCCCAGACCGCTCCCTCGGCGCATTCCCCGTCGCCCATGAGGACGAAGGTCCGGGCCGACGACTTGTCGAGCCGCTGGCCGAGGGCCAGGCCGACGCCCACCGACAGCCCCTGGCCGAGCGAGCCGGTGGCCGCCTTGACCCACGGCATGCGCGGCGTCGGATGGCCCTCGAGGTCGCTCGTGATCTTGCGCAGGTCGAGCAGGCTCTCGAAGGGGATGAGCCCCGCCTCGGCGTAGACGGCCCAGAGGAGCGGCGCGGCGTGGCCCTTGGACAGGACGAACTCGTCGTTCGCCGGGTCGCGGGGGTCCTTCGGGTTGAAACGCATCTCGCCGAAGAAAAGGCCTGCGGCGAGGTCGGCCGCCGAGAGGCAGGTCGTCGGGTGGCCGGAGCCGGCCGCGGTCGTCATCCGCAGCGAGTGGATGCGGAGCCGTGTCGCGATCTTGCGCAGGTCGTCGATCTTGGCCATCGGTTGACGCTCCTTTTTCGGGCTCGGGATTCTCTCCCTCGCGAGGCTCGGGGCGGAGGGTTCAATATAGCATTTTTAGGGCCCGAACTCTATCCAAGAACGGCCGGCGAATCCGGGCCAGTCCGCCCCGCCAAGGGACGGACAAGGGAACCCGCGATCGGCCGGCCGACAGCAGTCTTCTTCCGGCAGTCGTTAAGTTCGTTGACATCGGCCGGGACCGGACGTATATCTATTGGAGGAAGGGGATCGGAAAGGCATCAGGCACGGAGGTGCGCGGTGTCTGACGCTGGGAACAGATCTCCTGCTTCCCGTTTGGCCTCTCCCTTGGCCGTCATTTTGCCGCTCCTTGGGGGGCTGCTGTTCCTTGGGTCCAAGGCCAGTCCTCCGCCCCAGGCTAACCGGAGCGTGCCAGCGCCGGCCGGACCCGAGCTCGCTTCCCTTCTGGACCGCGCCGCGGGGTACTGCCAGAAGCTCTCCGGAGCCGTGCTGAACTTCGTTTGCCGCGAGAGGGTCGACGAGTGGTTCTACGTCGAAGAGGAAGCCCTCAATGAACGCTTCGGCATCTCCTTCATCGACGAACATGAGAAGAAGTTCGCGCTCGTGTATGATTATCAGCTCGTCCGAGATCGTGCCGGGCATCTCCGAGAAACCCGCACCCTGATCGAAGAGCAGGGAAAGAAGACCGACATCCCTGACGCTCCCCTCAAGACACACATCTTCAAGTACGCCTATGTCGTCATGGGTCCGCTCGGGCTCCTCGGCCGGGAACATCAGGAGAATTTCGACTACAGGATCGCCCGGGAAGAGAAGGTCGACGGCGAACCGGCCGCGGTCATCGAAACCGTGCCGAAACCCGGCGTTCAGGTTGGATTACCTTTTCGGCAAGGTCTGGCTCCGGAAAAGGGACGCCGGCGTCCTCAAGATCCAATGGAGTCCGTCGTCGATCGAGAACTACGAGGCTGTCGAGCGAGAGGCGCAAAGGCTCGGCAGGAAGCCGGACATCGTGATGACGTCGGAGTACGCCTTCGAGAAGAACGGCATCCGATTTCCCAGCCGCTACACGGTCAAGGAAAATTACCTGGGAAGACACGGCGGACATTTCATGCGCTCAGAGACGGTCGTTCTCTATGATCAATATAAATTCTTCACGGTCGAGACGGATGTGAAGTTCTGAGGGAGAGCCTTAGGCTGCGAATGAAAAAAATGAAGAACCTCCTCGTGGCGCTCCTCGTCTTGGGGTTGTCGGCGGCCCCGGCCTTGGGCTCGCCGGGCGCGGTGCGCGGGCGCCCGCAACAAGAACGCCCCCTCCGTCATGAAGCGGCGGCGGTCGTCAAGCTCGTGCCGGTCCGCGTCCTCGGGCCCGACGGACGGCCGGTCATGGATCTCCGGAAAGAGGACTTCACGCTTTTTGAGGATGGACAGCAGAAGAAAATCACTGAATTCGAGGTCCATACGATCACGGAAGCCGGCATGGTCGTGGCACCCGACTTCCCACGGCGGTCAAGCCGGCCGCGGGGCTGGGCCGCAAGTTCTTCCTCTTCCTCGACGTCCAGCGCACCGACCCGGAAGGGCGGCAAAAAGCCGTGGCCGTGGCCGAGCGGTTCCTCGACACGGAGATCCGCCCCGGCGACGAGGTCGGGCTCCTCGGTTTCTACTCGATGTCGGGCTTCTTCATCAAGGAGTACCTGACCACGGACATCGCCCGAGTCCGGAACGCCATCAAGAACGTAACCGAGACGGAGCCCAGCCCGGGCGAGGGGTGATGATCGGATATGCGCGAGCGTGCCGATAGGGCTCCGCTCCCGGCCACGGACATCTACGCGCGAACGTTCCGTTTTCGTTCCCGGCTCCAGGGCCTTCGACGGCAGACTTTGTCGACGCCTGAAAGACGTGGCCGAAGTTTTCAAGGCGATCCCGGGCAATAAGAGTTTGATCCTGTTTTCGTCGCGGTCGATCGGCCCTGAGATCGGGAAGCTCTTCGGCGCGACCGGGACCGCCATCTACGCCATCAACACCCAGGATTGGTGGCTCCTCGCCACCGGGGATAAAGTCAAGCACATCTGGTGGGACCATCCCTTGAAGGATCTGGCGGCGGCCTCCGGCGGCAAGTACTTCGCCGACATCAACCAGGTCGCGGCCATCGCCGACGACCTCCAGTCCTTGACCGGGAACTTTTACGTCCTGGGCTACTACGTCAAGGAGTCCTGGGAGGGAAAGTACCACACGATCCGGGTCGCGGTCGCGCGGCCGGGCTCCCGGGTGCTGGTTCAGGACGGCTATGCGGACGCCAAGCCCTTCGCCCGGATGACGGATTTCGAGAAGGACCTCCAGCTTCTCGACCTTCTCTGGTCCGATGAGCCGGCCTCCCATCCGCTCCCGGTTGCGGTCGAACTCCTCGTCCCGGCGGCCGGGCTCGGATCATCGGGCCTGCCTCTTGGCCCGGCTGGATGTCGGCACCGAAACGGGGCCGCCCGCGGCCAAGTCGGAGATCGTCGCCCTCGTCCGCGACAAGGCGGGGGCCGAGATCCTCTCGCGTCGGTGGGTCCTCGACCTCGGAAAGTACGACGGGCGAACCCTGTTTCCCTACCTCATTGCCGCCGTCCCGCCCGGGACGTATGACGCGCGCCTGGCCGTGCGGGACCTCGGCTCCGGGGAGGCCTGCGTCGGCAGGACCCGGTCCGACGTCGCGGCTCCGCCCCAGGAAGGGATCGTCCTGTTCTCGCCCCTCCTGCTCGAGGCCGGGGCCGAGGCCGAATTCGTGAGATTGCCTTCGGCCCAGAAAGGAAAGGACGAAGGGCGAGAACGGTCGCTCGTCGATCTTTACCCCATGATCCCCAAGGGCTGCCATCCCGTCATCTCGGAGATCGATGCGGGGACGGAGAAGCTGACGCTCGTCCTTCCGTTCGAGCTGCGCCCGCCCCGGACGGAGGAACGGCCGATCCTGTCCGTCGAAGCCATGCTCCATTGCCCGACGGACGGCGCTGAAACGCCCCTCAAGATGACCGTCCGCGACCACCGGACGTTCGAAGGGAGTCCGGACGTCCTGGTCGCGGAGATCGCCCTGCCCGCCATCAGGCCGGGCCGGTACGAACTCGTCATCACTGTCGCGGAAGCCGATTCGGGGCGCCGTGCCTCGATCCGAAAGCCCCTGGACGTCAGATGAAGATTCATCGTGGGAGTCCGAGCGATCGGGGTTATAATAAATGATGACAGAAATGGGAAAGGGATATCATCCGAAGAAACGGAGGCACAAGTTGGGCGACAGTAAGAATCGGATCTTGATCGCTCGTTCCGACCGCTTCGCTCGGGGAGTCCGCACTTTCGCAGGACTGGCCCTGCCGGCCGCCGCGGCCGCGTTCTTCGTCCTCTCCCTCCATCCCCAGGAGCTTCGGCACACGACCGGGGTCGTCAACGTCGAGGTCCCGGTCCGGGTCTTCGACGGCGACCGCTTCGTCGACGACCTCGCCCTCAACGATTTCGAGGTCTTCGAGAACGGCAAGCCGCAGAAGGTCGTCGCCCTCTATCTCGTCCGCAAGACGGACATCCAGAAGGAGGAGGCCGCCGGTGCCGGCGGCGACGAAGCCCGCGCCGAAGACGCGCCGGACGATCGTCCTCCAGTTCGAGGTCCTCGACCCCATGCCCAAGATCGACGACGCCGTGGACTATTTCTTCACCGAGGTCCTGCAGCCGGACGACGCGCTGACCGTGGTCACGCCGCGGACGAGCTACCACTTCAAGCCCGAGGCCCTGACCCGCCTGCCCCGCCCCGAGATCGCCCGGCAGCTCAAGGGGAGGCTGCGGGCCGACATCCTGGCCGGGGCCACGGAGTTCAGGAGGCTCCTCGACGACATCCGGGACATCATCAAGATGCCCATTCAGGATGCCGACCTGAAATTGCGCCTCATCAATGAACGCCAGCAACAACTGAGGGATCGGGTCGGCATCGACGCGTCGTCGCTCCGGCGGCTGGCCCGGGCGCTCAAGGGTCAGGAGGGGCAGAAGTACGTCTTTTTCTTCTACGAGAAGGAGATGATCGACACCGTATCGTTCGGCAATTTCGGCGATGAATCGTTGGATGCCCCGGAGAGCAGCCTGTCCGACGCGGCCGAAGCCGATGTCCGCAGGACCTCTGTGGTCAACCCGAAGGTCATGGAGCGGATCTTCTCTGACGCCTCCGTCACGGCCAACTTCATCTATCTCACCCAGTCCAAGATGAACGCGGCCGGCCTGGACGGCGAGTTCCAGCGGGGCGAGAGGAGCACGCTGCAGACGAGCGACCTCTCGGCCTCGATCTTCAGCTCCTTGCGGGAGATGGCCCGGGCGACCGGCGGCATCGCCGAGTCCTCGGGCAATCCTTTCGCCGCCTTCCGGAAGGCCGTGACCGCTTCGGAGAACTATTATCTCCTCTATTATTCCCCCGCGGATTACCAGGCCGACGGGAAGTTCAAGGAGATCAAGGTCAAGGTCAGGGGGAAAAACCTCCGGGTCTCGAGCCGGGCCGGCTATTTCGCCAACTAGCGCCCGGCGGGCTCACCGGCCAGGCGCGCGCTTCTCCAGGCGCGCCAGCTCCGCCCGGGCTTTCCTGACATTCGTTTCCTTTTCCCCCCGAGTGTCGGCGAGGTAAAGCCTGAAATACCTGATCGCGTCGTCCAGCTTTCCGCTCTTCTCGCAGGCCACGGCCAGGTTGAAATAGCCCACGGGCGTCGGCTGGATGGCCACGGCCCGCTCGAGGTACTGGATGGCCGGCCCGAACTCGCCGAGGTAGCTATAGGCGATCCCGGCGTACTGGTAGAACCCCTGCTCCTCGGGGAAATCCTCGATCAGCCCCTTGTAGACCTCGACCGCCTCCCGCAGCTTGCCGACCGAGGCCAGGTTCGCGGCGTAGTTCATGCGGAGGAAGCGGCTCTCCGGTTCCAAGGCCAGTGCCTTCTCGTAGCGGACACGGGCCTCGTCCTTCCGGCCGGCCGCGTCCAGGGTACTGGCCGAGACGGTCAGGGCATCGATGCTCTGAGGATCCATGGCTAGGACCTTATCCATTGTCTCCAGGGCTTCGCGGGGCTTCCCGACGAGCGCGTAGGTAAGCCCGAGCCGGACCAGCAGGGTTTCGGAATCCGGCATGCGATCGAGGCCCTGCCTCATTGTCGCCAAGGCCTCGTCGACCTTGTGCTGTCTCGCCTGGATGACGGCCAGATCGACATAGCTCTCCGGCGAGTCCGGGACGGCCCCCTCGATCTCGCTGTAGACCTTCTCGGCCTCGGCGAGCTGCCCGTCGTACTCGAGGGCCTGGGCATGCTGGATGAGCTTGAGGAGGCCGATCTCGTCCTTGGGGTCGGGGGCCGACGCGCCGGGCTTGGCCGGGGCGAAGTTCACGTAACCCAGGGACCGCAGCCGCTCGAGGTCCCCCGCCCGCGTCTTGCCCGCCGCCCCGGCTCCGGGCCCGCCCTCGCCCAACCGGACGATCTCCGCCTCGAGCGAGGTCTTGAGGGCCTCGGCCCGGTTGGCGGAGGCGGCGACGAGGTTCTTCGTCTCGGCCGGATCATGCCCGAGGTCGTAGAGCTCGGGCTTGGGCGCCTGGATGTATTTCCAGGGGCCGGAGACGAAGCCGACGAGTTCCGACCAGCCGAAGTTCTCCTTGGGAAAGAAGGTCTCCACGAGGCTGTCGAGGTCCTTCCGTCCAGCCCCCCCGAGCCAGGCGACCAGGCTCCGGCCCTGCATCCCCGCCGCCTCCTTGCCGAGGCCGAGGATGTCCAGGATCGTCGGGGCCACGTCCACCAGTCGGACCGTCCCCGTCGCCACCGCCGGCCTGGTCAGGACCCGGGGATTCTCGAAGATGAGGGGCACGCGGACCGTCTCGTCGTAGAGGAAGATGCCGTGGCCGAGCTCGGCCTTGTCCCCCAACCCCTCGCCATGGTCGCCGGCGACGACGACGAGCGTGTCGTCGAAGAGGCCCTTGGCCTTCAGCCGGTCGAGGAGGGCGCCGACGTAATGGTCCATGTAGGCGATCTCCCCGTCGTAAAGACGGCCGCTGAATTCCTCTTTGTACGGCGAGGGAGGGTCGTACGGAAGGTGGGGGTCGTAGTAATGGACCCAGCAGAAGAACCGGCCGCCCGGCGCCTTGTCCATCCAGCGCGAGAAGCGGTCGAAGGTCTCCTCGGCCCGGCGCTGCGAGTTCGGGCCCTTCAACGACTGCTTGGCCTGGAAGGTGTCGTCATAGACGTCGAAGCCGCGGGCCAGCCCGAACCGGGAATCGACGGAGAACGAGGAGACGAAGGCCGCCGTGGCGTAGCCCCGCCCCTTCAGCACTTCGGCCAGGGTCCGAACCCCGTCCGGCAGCATGTGGCCGTTATTGCGGACGCCGTGCCTGAGCGGATAGAGCCCGGTCATGATCGAGATGTGGGAGGGGAGCGTCAGCGGGGCCTGGCAATAGACCCGCTCGAAACGGACCCCGGCCGCGGCCAGGCTGTCGATGGACGGCGTCCGGGCCGCGGCGTCGCCGTAACAGCCGAGGTGGTCGGGCCGGGTCGTGTCCAGGGTGATGAGCAGAACGTTCAGGGAGGCCTTGGCGGGGAGCCGGAGGCGACCCCGGCCCGGGACGACGGCCAGAAGATAATAGGCGGCGAGCCCGGCGACGACCAGCGCGCCCGCCAGGCCGAGGAAAAGGCCCCGGCGCGGATGAGGGCGGGCGACGGCTTCCGGCCGCGATTCGGCGCGCTTCTCGGGCTTGGCGCCTTCCGGCCGCCCGCGCTCCGGCCGCGGGGCCGGTTTCCTGCGCTTCTTGTTGTGGCTCATGGTGCTTCGGGACTTGTCAAGGATACCGGCCCCCAGGCCCGCTGTCAAGAAAAAGGGCCCGCCCCCCGCCGCCGGGAGACGGGCCCTTGAGGTTCCGTGTGGCGAGTCGCGCGACTCAGAAAGAGAGCTTGAAGCCCACCCGCGCCGACCAGGGGATGAACCTCGTCGCCCATTCCTTGAAGGCGTTGTTCGTGTCGCCTTCCGCCGCGATGATCGACAGGTAGTCCCGGGCGAAGGTGCCGTTGAGGATCTCCGCGTCGTAGCCGGAGAAACCGTCGACGTTGGCGTCGGTGATCACGCTCTGGATCGTCTTGGTGGAGAACACGTTGTTGATCTGCAGGTTGATGGCGGCCCGGTACTTGCCGGCGATCTTGAAGGAGTAGTCCAGGTAGAGGTCGGCCCAGAAGGTGAACGGCAGGCGTCCGAGGTCCCCTGCGGCCGTTGGGATAGATGTACTTGTCTGCCGTACCAGACCCTCGTCGTCAAGGGCAGGCCGCTCCGGCCGTAGGCGACGGCGCCCACGGTCAGCCCGAACGGGAAGGAGTAGGACCCGTACGCCTTCAGGTAATGGGTCCGGTCCTGCGGCAGCGGGCCGTTGAGGACGTGCCCCAGCGCGTCGTAGGCCATGAACCAGCGGTCATAGTCCTGCTCGACGTTCGGCCCGAGGCGGCCGCCCTCGTCGGAGCTGGCCAGGCCGGAGTAGTCGCCGGAGACGCGGCTCAGGGTGTAATTGAAGCCGCCCTGCCAGTTGTGGCTGAACCGTTTTTCCAGGGTAACGTTGAGGCCGTAATACTCGCGGGTCGCCTTCGGGCAGGCCCAGTAGGCGTCGGAGAACTCGCCGCCCTGCGACTGCTGCCTCGACCAGCCGAAGCCGGGGTTGGCGATGTAGAAGTCCGGGAATACGCTCGTCGACCCGTCCGGGTTTGGTCACGGTTTGCACGCCGACGTCCTCGATCGTCCGGATGAGGTGCTTCTGGACGAAGCGGACGGAGACGGACAGGTCCTCCAGCAGCTTCTTCTCGGCGCCGAAGGAGATCTCCCTCTGGGCGGTCGGCTTCAGGTCCGGGTCGACGCGGTTCGAACGAGGGCGGCAGGAAGTCCATGACGCCCGCGTACGTGTTCGTGCCGCCGGCGGACCCGCTGGTCCGGTCGTCGAGCACTCCGCTCGCCGCGATCTGCGTCCAATCGGGATTGTTGAGGGCGTAATAATCCTGCGTGCGCTTCCAGCCGCCGAAGGTGCAGCTTCGGCCATGTAGAGCTTCATGACGTCGTAATAGATGCCGAAGCTGGCGAAGACCTTCAGGCTGGAATCCCCGAACACGTCGTAGATCGCGCCCAGCCGGGGGGCCAGCATCTTCCATGAGGCTGAACTTGACGGGCTTGGTCGTGAAGCCCTCGTAGGACGTGTCGTTGGTCATGGACGGGATGTACTGGCCCTCGGCCCGGACGCCGAAATTGAGGGTCAGCTTGTTCTTGATCGTCCAGGAATCCTGGACGAAGAACGACATGTTGTTGCTATGGATGTTCCAGATGCCTCCGTAGGTGGAGGTGATGCCCCGCACATAATAATACCCGTAGGGGCCGTAGTAAGGGTTGGGCGTAACGCCGTCCGCGAGATAAGGGTCGGCGCCGACACCGACCGGGAAGCCCAGCCCGGTATAGGTCCTACCCCAATAGAGCCAGACCCTCGGGTGGGTCTGTCCATCGTAGACGTTCTCATGGAGGTAGGTGTAGCCGACGCCGGCCTTCAGGGCGTGCTCGCCCATCCAGTTGGCGTAATAGGAGACGTCGATGTTGTTCTGGATCTTGTCCTGCAGGCGCTCCCTAGTTTCGAGATAGTACGCATCATCCGTGTTCCAGCCCGACAGATGGATCAGGCTCGGGTTGGTCACATAGAACGGGTCGCTGTTATAAGGCGAGTTTGAATAGATGAACGTGTAATTGGTGCTGTCCGACGGCGGGACCTGCTGATTGTTCGTGTTCTGCATGTGATAGCCGCCGCGGTAGCTGATGAGCAGGTTGTTGCCGACGGAGTAGTCGGCCGTCAGCGCGAGGGTCGAATTGGGATAGTCGTACCCTTCTCGCTGATAAGGGACGAGCGAGTCGCTGTCGCCGATGATATCGGGGATGTCCCCCCGGTACTTGGTGAAGTTGTTGATGAAGCTCGCCGACAGGCGCAGGCCCTTGACCGGCGCCGCGGAGATGCGGATCGACCCGCCCCAGTCCGTGTTCTTGTTCTTAAAGGTCGAGAACGGCCCGTCCCTCAGGTTGAAGTCGCGCAGGGCCGACGTCTGGTAGTAGACCGGGTTGAACGACCCGAAGAACCACAGCTTGTCCTTGATGAAGTAGCCGCCGAGGCTGAAGACGCCCTCGTAGCGGTTGTACTTGTCCCGGTCCTTTCCGCCGTTGAAGTAGAGGTCGTCGTAGTTGACGTACTGGAAATCGTAGTCGTCGAAGGGGTTCTGCCGGAGGAACGTCCGGGCGTGGCCCTGCATCAGCCGCGAGTTGTTCTCGTAATAGCCCATGATGTCGCCGTGGAACTCGTTCCCGCCGGACCTGGTGATGACGTTGACGACGCCGCCCATCGAGCCGCCGTACTCGGCGTTGTACCCGGAGGCCGTGACCTTGACCTCGTCCAGCAGCTCGAGGACCGCGTTCTGGCCCTTGATGCCCAAGTGAAAGTCCGTGATGTCCGCGCCGTCGGCATACCACATGTTCTCGGCGCCCGAGGCGCCGTCGACGGAGATGCCGCCCGTGATGGGCTCGTTCTGGACGCCGGGGATGGTGCTGATGAGGGAATCGAACGTCCGGCCCCGAGGCAGCGACAGGAAGACGTCCTTGGTCATGACCTGGCCCTTGACCGTGCTCTTGACGTCGATCAAGGGGGCATGGCCGACGACCGTGACCGTTTCTTGGACGGCCGCCTGCTCGAGCTTCTCGTTCAGGACCAGGGTCTGGGACAGTTCAAGATAGACGTCCTTGCGGATGACGGTCTTGAACCCCGGCATGGTGAACGTGATCTCATAGAGTCCCGAGGGCAGAGCCATCAGGCGGTAGGTCCCGGTGGCGTCGGTCGTCGTCGCCGCCTTGCCGAGCAGCTTGGGGCTGGTCGCTTCGACCACGACGCCGGGGAGCGGGCTCCCCTGGCTGTCGACGACTTGACCGATGATCTTCCCTTGGGGCGTGAGCTGGGCGAATGCCGAGCCGGCGGTCAGCAAACAGAGGATGATGGCGAGGGATAATGACTTATGTTTCATTCCGTATGACTCCGCCTTTCACTACACTTCTCACTCCACTCGACTGCGACGCACCCTGCCGGGGCGCGCCGCGACCTCAGGCATTTTAGATAGGGGGAAGACTACCGGGTGATTCACACTCCTCAAAACCTCTCGGCGCGTCGCTCTCCCGGACGGGAACGCTCCCCTCCGGCGCCGCGCCGGCCTCATTTCTGGCCAATGATATTTCCGATTGAGGCCGATTGTCAAGAATCTGGTTGGGGAAAAGAACGAAATGTCAGTTCCCGAAGGGCGAATCCGGGAGAACGGTTCCCACCCGCCGTCCCTGGGCCGCCGCGTCGCGCTTGAGAAGGAACATGCCGATGCCCGCCGCGCCCTGCATGTATCCGGTCTGGGCGACGAGGAGGTCGGGCCGGACGCGGTGCTCGGCCTGGACCCAGAACATGCGGCCGCCGTCCACCGTCGCCTTGGCCAGCAGGCGGGCCGCGACCCGGTCGCAGAACTCGCGATAGGACTTGTCGTCGAGCTCCCGGCCGAGCCCGAGAAAGAACTCCGCGACACCGGCCAGCCCGCAGCACAGGCCGTCGTTGTTCCAGAAGCCCGGCGTCTCCTTCTCCGGGATGCCGCTCGCGATGAGCGACCTGGCCGACCTGCGCAGCCAATCAAGCCAGGCCCGGTCCCCGGTCGCCGCGTCCAGGGCATAGAAGAGCCTGGCCGTGCCGACCGGCCCGTGGCACCAGCCGAGGTAATAAAGGTCCTTGCCGTCCGGCTCGTCGTGGAAGATGCGGCACGCCCCGCCTTCCGTGTCGGCGACCGAGGTCAGGTATCTCGCGCCGGCCAGGGCCGCGTCGAGGAACTCCTTTCTCTTCGTCGCCTGGTAGAGGCGCGCCAGGAAGTAGGCGATGCCGGCCGTGCCGTGGGAGAAGTTCGGCATGAGCCTCGGATAGTCCGGCTCCATGGCCCACTTGAGCCCGCCCGCTTCGGGCCGCCCGAGCTCGGCGAGGCGGGCGCCGGCCCGCGCCGCCAGGTCGAGCCAGGCCGGGTCTTTCGTTTCACCGGAAGCGTAGATGAGGAAAAGCCCGGTCCCGGCGCCGCCGCTGATGATGTCGGTGACGCTTCCCCATTCGACACCCGCCCCCTTCGGCGCCGCGGCGTCGCGGATCCGGCCGAGCCCGTCAAGGAAGCCCCGACGATATTTCCCCTCGCCCGTCGCCTTGAACGTCTCCTCGAGGGCAAAGAGGACGCCGGACAATCCCTCGTAGAGGCCCATCCCCTTCTCCTTGGGGACCGCGTCCAGGAGCGTGTCCGCGCCGCCCCGAGCGTCGCGGAGGTAGGCGTCCTTTCCCGTGGCCCGGTAGGCCTCGAGAAAGAAGAGGACAACGCCGGGCGTGCCCGCGTAAAGCGTCGTGTTGACGGTCGACGGGTCGTTCGGGTCGGCCGGCCAGGCCACGCCTTCAGGCGTCCGGACGGCCGAAGCTTCGATCCAGGCCGCCGCCTTCTCCGCCGCCTCGAGATAAGGCCGGGGCGGCGCCGCGCCGAGCGGAGCCGAGGCGAGGGCGAGGACGAGGACCGGCGGCAGGAATCCCGCGGCCGGACGACGGGAGGATCTCTTCGACACGGCGGGCCTTCAGAGGATCGGCCAGGCCTTCGGCAGGAAGAGCTGCTCGTAAAGGGCCATGGCGTAGCGGTCGGTCATGCCGGCCACGAAATCCCCGACCCGCACGATGAGCGGGTCGCCGGGGGGGTAATCCTTGACGTAACCCTCCGGATGCTCGGAGACGTAGGCGAAGAGGTCGCGGATGATCTTCTCCGTCTTCCGCAGCTCCTCGCGGGCCGCGGAATTGTAGTAGACCCGCTGGTAGAGGAACTCGCGGAGCTCGAGGACGGCCTTCATGATCCGCTCGCTCATGGCGATCCGCTCGAGGCCGGCGGCCAGGCTGGCCTCGACGACGTCCATGACCATCCGGTCGATGCGCGTGGCCGGCCACTTGCCCAGGACCCGGATGAGGTGCGCCGGGATGTCCTCCTCGCCGATGATGCCGGCCCGCAGGGCGTCGTCCGAGTCGTGGTTGACGTAGGCGATGACGTCCGAGACGCGGACGACCTGGCCCTCGAGGGTCGAGGGCATGTCCTCCGGGTCGGCGTCGAAGATCTCGCCGCGGCCCTTCGAGTGCCGGACGATGCCGTCGCGGACCTCGAAGGTCAGGTTCAGGCCCTTGCCCTCGTACTCGAGCTTCTCGACGACGCGCAGGCTCTGGTCGGCGTGGTGGAAGCCGCCCGGCAGGAGCTTGCCGAGCGTGTCCTCGCCGGCGTGGCCGAAGGGGGTGTGGCCGAGGTCGTGGCCGAGGGCGATCGCCTCGGTCAGGTCCTCGTTGAGGCGCAGGGCCTTGGCGATCGTCCGGGCGATCTGGGAAACCTCCAGGCAATGGGTCAGCCGCGTCCGGTAGTGGTCCCCGAAGGGCGAGAGGAAGACCTGCGTCTTGTGCTTGAGGCGCCGGAAGGACTTGGAGTGGATGATGCGGTCGCGGTCGCGCTGGAAGTCGGTGCGGAGGACGTGCTGGGCTTCGGGCCGGACGCGGCCTCTCGTCCGGGAGCTCAGCGCCGCCTTCGGCGACAGGATCTTCTGTTCGACTCTCTCCAGCTCTTCGCGGATGGTCACGCCGGCCTCCCTCGGATGCCCCACATTATAGCAAAAAAGGCACGGCCGAAGGCAAGCCCTCTTCCAGGAACGGTGGACGGGACGGCCGGCGGATTCGCCGGGCCCGCCCGATGTGATAAAATGGGCTTCGATCATGCCAAAACCCGTTGAAAGCTGGCCGGGGCCTCTTCCGGGATGGCGGGCCGATTGTCCCTGCCCCAAGGTCAATTGCGAGCGGCGGGGGCGCTGCCGCGATTGTTACGCCCCTCACGGGCGGAAAGGCCGCCTGCCCCGCTGCGTCCGCCAAGAGAACGCCCGGTGATCGCCGACAACGTCAGGGCCATCCTGGCCGAGCTCCCGCCCGGCGTCGAGCTGGTCGCGGCGGCCAAGACCCGGACGGCGGCCGAGATCATCGAGGCCGTCGAGGCCGGAGTGCGGATCATCGGCGAGAACTACGTGCAGGAGGCCGAGAGCGCCTTCGCCGCGGTCGGGCACAGGGTCCGCTGGCACTTCATCGGCCATCTGCAGACGAACAAGGCCCGCAAGGCCGTGGCCGTCTTCGACCTCGTCGAGACCGTGGATTCCTTCGGATTGGCCCGGGAGATAGACAAGCGCTCGGCCGCGCTCGGCAAGACGACACCCGTGCTCATCGAGGTCAACAGCGGCCGCGAGCCGCAGAAGGCCGGCGTCGTGCCGGAGGACGTGGAGGCCCTGGTCCGCGCGATCGCCGCGCTCCCGAACGTCCGGGTCTCCGGGCTCATGACCATGGGGCCGTTCGAGGGGGACCCGGAAGCGTCGCGGCCCTATTTCCAGGAAACGAAGAGGGTCTGGGACGCCCTCCGCGCCGCCGCCATGCCCGGCGTCGAGATGCGGCACCTCTCGATGGGCATGACGAACTCGTGGCGGATCGCCGTCGAGGAGGGCGCGACCCTCGTCCGCATCGGCACGGCCATCTTCGGCCCGCGGGTCTAGGGCGCCGTCACTCGTACCGCAGGGCCATGATGGGGTCGAGGAGCGAGGCCTTGTAGGCCGGATAGTAGCCGAAGAAGATGCCGACGATGGCCGAGAAGCCGAAGGCCAGGATGATCGAGAAGGGCGAAATGACGGTCGACCAGCCGGCCAGGGCCGAGATGATCTTGGAGACGGCGACGCCGCCGAGCGTCCCGGCGATGCCGCCCATCATCGACAGCGTCAGGGCCTCGGCGATGAACTGCCTCCGGATGGCCTTGGTCTTGGCGCCCACGGCCATGCGGATGCCGATCTCCCGCGTCCGCTCCGTGACCGAGACGAGCATGATGTTCATGATGCCGATGCCGCCGACGAGGAGCGAGACCGAGGCGATGGCGCCGAGGAGGAGGGTCATGACCCGCGAGGACTGCTCCGCCGTCTCGAGGAACTGGGTCAGGTTGCGCACGGTGAAGTCGTCGTCCTGCTTCTGGCTGAGGTGGTGCCGCTGTCGGAGGAGAGGCTCGATCTGCAACTGCGCGGCGTCCATCTCCTCCAGGCTGCGGGCCTCGACCATGATCGTCCGGACCATGCCCGGGAAGCTCGTGCCGAAGAGCCGCTTCTGGGCCGTCGTCACGGGGATGAAGACGGTGTCGTCCTGGTCCTGCCCGACGGCCGATTGCCCCTTCACGGCGAGGACGCCCACGACCTTGAAGGGGATGTTCTTGATCCGAACGACCTGTCCCAGAGGGTCCTCGCCCCCGAAGAGGTTGTCGACGACGGTCTGCCCCAGCAGGCAGACCTTGGTCGCGCTGCGGATGTCCTGGTCGGTGAAGGGTCGTCCGCTCGAGAGCGCCCAATCCCTTACGGACAGCATGTCCGTCGTCGTCCCCTGGATCCCGGTCGACCAGTTCGTGTGCCCATAGACGACCTGGGCCGCGCCGTTGAGGACCGGGGCGACGTAGATCACGGCGGAACATTCCTTCTTGATGGCGTCCGCGTCACGGAGGGTCAGCGTCGGCTGCGTCCCGGCCCCCATCCGGACGCCGCCCGACGTCGTCGAGCCGGGCAGGATGATGAGCAGGTTGCTGCCCATGCTCTGGATCTGATCGGCGATCCTCTGGCTCGCCCCGGTCCCCACGGCCAGCATGGCGATGACCGCGGCGACGCCGATGATGACGCCGAGCATGGTCAGGGCCGAGCGCATCTTATTGGACCGCAGGGCATTCAGGGCGACCTTCAGCGTCCAGATGAAGTTGATCACCGGGAGACCTCCTTCGCCCAGGCCGCCGTGGTCCGCTCGGCCCGCGTGCCGACCGTCTTCTCGTCGCTGATGAGCCGGCCGTCGCGGAAGCGGATGATCCTCTGGGAGTAGGCGGCGATGTCCGGCTCGTGCGTGACGAGCACGATCGTGATGTGGTTCTCCTCGTTCAGCTTGACGAACAGGTTCATGATCTCGACGCTCATCTTGGTGTCGAGGTTCCCCGTCGGCTCGTCGGCCAGGATGATGGGGGCCCCCTTGACCAGGGCCCGGGCGATGGCCACGCGCTGCTGCTCGCCGCCCGAGAGCTGGTTCGGGCGGTGCGCCTCCCGGCCCGCCAGTCCGACGTTCCGGAGCGCCGTCGTGGCCAGTGACCGCCTGTCGCGGGGCGGGATGCCGTCGTAGAGCAGGGGGAGCTCGACGTTCTCGACGGCGGTGGCCCGGGAGAGGAGGTTGAACCCCTGGAAGACGAAGCCGATCTTCCGGTTCCGGATCTCGGCCCGCCCGTCTCGGTCCAGCCGTCCGACATCCTGGCCGTCCAGGAGGTAGAGGCCGGAGGTCGGCGTGTCCAGGCAGCCGAGGAGGTTCATGAAGGTGGACTTGCCGGAGCCGGACGGGCCCATGACCGCGATGAACTCCGATTCCACGATGGTCAGGGTCACGTTTTCCAGGGCCCTGACCTTGATCTCGCCGACATCGTAGATCTTGAAGAGGTCCCGGACGTCGATAAGGGCCATCTCAGAACATCCTGGGGCTGGACGTCGTGGCGGTCCGTTTGACCAGGGATTCGACGACGACCTCCTGCCCCTCCTTGAGATCGCCCGAAACGAGCTCGGTGTAGGTCCCGTCGCTCATGCCGATCTTGACCGGAACGCGCCGGAGCTTGCCGTTCTCGAGGATCCAGACCGCGGGACCGCGTAGGCCCACGGCGGCCGGGCTGCCTACGGCCGGACGGCCGCCCGCGGCCGAGGTGCCCGAGGCTGAACGGCCCGCCGGGGACGTGCCGCCGGTCGCCGGGCGGGTGGCGGTCGTCGCCGGACTGCTCGTGGTCGGCGGCTTGAACCTCAGGGCCGCGTTCGGGACTCGCACGACGTTCCTGACCACGGAAGTGATGATCGAGACGTCGACCGTCATGCCGGGCATGAGTTTCAGGTCCTTGTTCTCCACCGACACGACGACGTCGTAAGTGACCACGTTCTGGACCGTGGCGGCGGCGTTCCTGACCTGGAAAACCTTGCCCTTGAACGTCACGTCCGGGTAGGCGTCGACCATGAACTCGACGTCCTGCCCGATCTTGATCGTGCTGATGTCCGCTTCGTCCACGGTCGTGTCGATCTGCATCTTCGTCAGGTCCGCGGCGATGAAGAACAGCGTCGGCGTCTGGAAGCTCGCGGCCACGGTCTGGCCGACGTCGATGTTCCGGGAGACGACGATGCCGTCGACCGGCGAGACGATCTTCGTGTAAACCAGGTTCGTTTCCGCCTGCTTGAGGGCGGCCGCGGACAGGTCGACCTGGGTCTTGGCGGCGACGGTCGAGGCGTGGGCCGTCAGATAGGCGGTTTCCGCCGTGTCCATCAGGCTTTTCGCCACCAGGTCCCGCGCGAAGAGGTCCTTGTACCGGTCCCGCGTCCTCAAGGCGTCGGCCTCCGTGGCCGCGGCCTTTTCCACATTGGCCTTGGCGTTGGCCAGGTTCGCCCGGGCCTGGTCCACCTGGGCCTGGGTCAAGGAGGGATCGATCAGGGCGAGGAGTTGGCCTTTCTGGACGGGCGAGTTGAAATCCACGAAGAGCTTCGTGATCTGGCCCGAGATCTGGGAACCCACGTTGACGCTCTTGACGGGGTTGATCGTGCCGGTCGCCGTGACGGCCGTGATGATGTCGCCCCGCGTGACCTTGTCGGTCACGTAGTTGGAGCCGGAGCTCTTGCAGGCGGCGGACAAAGAGAGGAGGATGCCCGAAAAAACGAGGATGCTGACGGTTTTGTTTTTGTTCATTTCAACCCCATGGCCAGTTCGAGGCTCGCCCGGCCGACCTTGCAATCGTAAAGGGCCTGGATGTAGGCGATCTTGGCGCTCACGAGCGCCGCGTTGGCGTCGGCGACCTGGATCGGATCGCCCACGCCTTCCTTGTAGCTGCCGTTGGCGATGTCGAGATTCTCCTGGGCCGCGGTCATGTTGAGCTGGGCTACGGGCACCAGCTCCTCCGCCTGCTTGAGGTTCAGGTAGGCCTGCTCCACGGCGAGGTAGATGGACTGCCTCAGGGTTTCTTCGTCGGCCCGGAGGACGTTCAGGTTGGCCCGGGCTTGGGCGACCTGGGCCGTCGTCAGGAATCCGTTGAACACAGGGACATTCAGGCTCAGTGCCAGGCTCCAACCCTTCGCCAGCGGAAAGGTGTTCCCGGAGTAATCGTAGGACGCCGATCCGGCGATCGCCGGGAAAAATCCCTTTTTGGCCAGAGTGATCGAGCTCTCCGCGGCCTCCCGTTTGGCGACGATGGACGTCAGGTCGGGCCTGTTCCTTGTAAGCCTCGGCCAGCGCTTCCTCGAAGGGGACGGCGTAGGCCTCGAACGACATGTTGTCCTCGACGTCATAATCGAGCATGCCCGTGACGCCCATGGAGTTGTTCAACGTGGACAGGGCCAGCTTGACGGCGTTCTGGGCTTTGATCAAGTTCAGCTTGGCGTTGCCCAGGTCCACGGCCGCTTTGCTCACGTCGTATTTCGGCGCCAGGCCGACCTCGAATTGTGCCTCGGCCTGGTCGCGATGGAGCTGGTACTGCCTGACCGCTTCGTCCGCGACATCCCTGTTGCGCTTGGCCTGGAGGACGCCGTAGTAATCCTGCTTGACGGCGAAGACGGCCTGCTCGACCGCGGTCTCGATGTCGGAGACGAGAGGCGCTGTAGGTCAGCTTCTGGATCCTGACCTGGGCCGGGGTCTTGCCGAAATCGAAGATGTTCTGGCTGAGACTGAGGCCCGTCGAATAGGAGTTGTAGGCCCCGGAGGCCCTGGTGATGCCCGAAGATGTCCGGGAGCCGAAATACGAGCGGCCGAGGCTCGATGACCATCCGACTTGGGGATAATAGGCGGACTCGGCCTGCCGCACGAGGTTCCTGTCGGCTTCGGCGGTGGCCCTGGCGGCCATTAGGGTGGGGAGATGCTCGAGGGCGATCTGGACGCACTGGTCCAGCTTGAGCGATCTCGCTGCGCTGCACGACCTCCTGGGCTCCGGCGGTGCGGAACGTGAGGAAAAGGGAGGCGAGGAGCAGAGCCAGGGCCCTGCCCTTCCAGAGATCGTTCGGGGGCTTTGAAGCTCGGATGGCCCACCTTCCTTTCTGCCCGGTCACGCCGGGTAGCATCGGCCTGCACGGCTAGGCTATGCTTTTCCGGACCCTATTCATATCAAGAAACATGCCAGTCCAATGGGAACTCCACTCTTCCGGAAGGGCCTGGCCACGCCCTGGAAAAGCGGGCGTCGGGCGGGGGCAGTTCTGCCCCCCGTCCCGCCGGACGAGTCCTGAAAAAGAGGAGTTTTCGCTCTCTGCATCGTATTTGAGGGAACGCGAAGGCCGATACGAAGAACGCCATGAAGATGCCCGTTAACCCTCTTGCCATGCAGCGGCCTTGATCCTAAGTATAAGGCGCAACGGACATCCGGTCAACGTTCGAGGCCGGCCGTCCCCGCCGCGGCCCGCAGCGCGGCGCCCGTGAAGGACCGCGGGTCCGCCGCGACCTCCGCGGGAGTTCCGGACGCGACGACCGTCCCGCCCCCGTCCCCTCCCTCCGGCCCGAGGTCGATGATATGATGAGCCGCGGCGATGACCTGGAGGTCGTGCTCGACGACGACCAGCGTGTGTCCCCGTTCGAGAAGCCGGGCGAAGACGCCGAGTAGGCGGTCGATGTCCGTGAAATGGAGCCCGGTCGTCGGCTCGTCGAAGAGGTAGAGGCACGGGCCGGCGGCCGGGCGCATCAGCCCCGCGGCGAGCTTCAGGCGCTGGGCCTCGCCGCCGGAAAGCGTGTCCAGGGGCTGCCCCAGCTGGAGATAGCCGAGCCCGATCTCCTCCAGCAGCCCGAGCGGCCGGGCGAAGGCGGCCTCGTCCTCGAAGAACTCCCTCGCCACGCTCGCGGTGAGCGCCAGGACGCCGGCGATCGTCCTGCCGCGGTAAGCAACCTCCAGAACCTCCGGCCTGTAGCGGGCCCCTCCGCAGGATTCGCACGGAACCCGGACGTCGGCCAAGAAATCCATGCTGACCGTGGTCTTCCCCGCCCCGGCGCAGGTCTCGCAACGGCCTTCCTTCCTCAGAAAGGAGAAGTGGGCCTTGGTCAGGCCGCGGGCCCGGGCCTCTGGCGCCGCCGCGAACAGGCCGCGGATCCCGTCGAAGATGCCAAGGTGGGTCGCCGGGACGCTCCGCGGGTTCGCGGCAAGAGGGTCCTGGCCGACATGGATGACGTCCGCGAAGCGCCCGAGCCCTTCGACGGCCCCGCAGTTGACCGGCCGCCCGGCCGAGGCCGAGGCCCGCAGCACGTCGAAGACGAGGCTCGACTTGCCGCTCCCCGATACGCCGGTGACGGCCGTCAGCGCGCCGGCCGGGACCTCGACGTCGATCGAGCGCAGGTTGTTCGCCCGCGCCCCGGCGACCCGCACCCCCGGGGCGGGCGTGCCCGGGAGCAGCGTCCGCTCCCGGGGCGCGGCCCAAAGGTACTGCCCCGTCGGCGAATCCGGGTTCGCCGCGATCTCGGCCGGAGTCCCCTCGGCCACGATCCGTCCGCCCTCGCGGCCCGCGCCGGGGCCCATGTCGATGACGTGATCGGCGGCCCGGATGACGCCGGGGTCGTGCTCGACGACGACGACCGTGTTCCGGCGCCTCGCCAGGTCCTTCAGCAAGCCGATGAGCCGGCCGGTGTCGCGGGGATGGAGGCCGAAGGTCGGCTCGTCCAGGATGTAGGTCACGCCGGAAAGTCGCGCGCCGAGCTCGCCGGCGAGCCGCAGGCGCTGGGCTTCGCCGCCGGAGAGGGTCGCCGAGCGGCGGTCGAGGCTCAAGTACCCCAGACCGACGTCGCGCATGAGGGCGAGCCGCCGCAGGATCTCGGCCCGGACGGGCTCCGCGACGGCCGCTGCCCGGCCGCCGGCCCGCGCCAGGCGCTCCGCGTCCTCGAAGATCCGGATCGCGTCGACCGCCGTCAGGGCCGACATCTGCGCGATGTTCATGCCGAGGAAGGTCACGGCGAGGGCCCGCGGCTTGAGGCGCGCCCCGCCGCAGGCCGGGCACGGCTCGTCCCTCATCAGGCCGAGCATGGCCCCGCCCCGTTCGTCGGCGTGCTTGCGCGCGTATTCCTCGTTGACGAGATTCATGAAGCCCTTCCAAGGCCCCCGGAACTTGAAATCCCCGGTCCTGGTCTTGCGCCTGTACGACCAAACGATGTCATAGAGCCTGGGCCCCGTCCCGGACATGGCGACGCGCCGCGCCTCCTCGCCGAGGTCCCGGTAGGGGACGTCGAAGTCGACCCCGGCCTCCCGGCCGGCGGCCCGGAGCGCCGCGACGTACTGGCCGTGGCGCTCGCCGTAGAACCGCCCGGTCTTCGTCCCGTCGAGGGCGCCGTCCGTCAAAGGCCGGCCGGGGTCCGTGACGAGGCGGTCGGGGTCGCAGACGGTGAGGAGGCCGAGCCCCTTGCACCGTTCGCAGGCGCCCTCCTCGTGATTGAAGGAGAAGAAGCTCGCCGGGAGCGGCCTCCCGCCGCCCGCCGCCCCGCCCGGAGCCGTCCCCGCTCGCGAGAAGAGCAGCCGGTAATAGTCGTAGACCTCGGTCATCGTGCCCACGGTGGACCGCGGATGATAGGCCGCGGCCCTGGGGCTGACGGCGATCGGCGGCGTCAGTCCCCGCGCCCGGGCCACGTCCGGCCGCTCCGCCTTGGCGATGAGCCCGCGCACGTAGGTCGAGAAGCTCTCGATGTAGCGTCCGCAGGGCCTCGGCGAAGAGCGTGTCGAAGGCGAGCGAGGACTTGCCGCAGCCCGACGGGCCGCAGATCGACGGTCAGGCGCTCGAAGGGGATCGAGACGTCGATGCCCCGCAAGTTGTGCGTAGTGACGCCCTCGAGCCGGATGGGGCTCGCCGCGGACCGGCGGTCGCGCTCCGCTCCGGCGACGGCCCGCCGCGCGCGGCCTGCGGGCCGGCGGCGCCGAGGACCCGCCGCGAGGGCCCGCCCGGTCGACGAGGCGGCTTCGGCGGCCACGACTTCCGGAGGGCCGGCGACGACGACACGGCCGCCCTCCGCCCCGCTCCCCGGGCCCAGGTCGACGACGAGGTCGGCGGCGGCGACGAAGTCCGGGTGGTGCTCGATGGCGACGATCGTGTTTCCCTTGTCCACGAGCTCCTGGAGCGAGGCGAGGAGCATCGCCACGTCGTGCGGGTGCAGGCCCGTCGTCGGCTCCTCGAGGATGTAGAGCGTCTCCCCCGCCCCGGGCCGGCCGAGCTCGGCGGCGAGCTTGACGCGCTGCGCCTCGCCGCCCGACAGCGTCGTCGAGCTCTGACCGAGCCGCAGGTAGCCGAGGCCGAGCCGGACCATCGCGTCCGAGGATCGCGCGTCAGAGCGGCCGGTCGTCGCGGAAGAACTCCGCGGCCTCGGCTCGACGCTCATCTCGAGCACGTCGTGGATCGTCCGGCCGCGATAAGCGACCTCGAGCGTCTCGTCGTTGAAGCGCCGGCCGCCGCACTCGGGGCAGACGACGTCGACGTCGCCCAGGAAGTGCATGCCGATCTGGATGAGCCCGGCGCCCTGGCAGGCCTCGCACCGGCCGCCCTCGACGTTGAAGGAGAAGCGGCCCTTGCCGAAGCCGCGGCGCGCGCGCCTCCGGCAGGCCGGCGAAGA
This sequence comes from Candidatus Aminicenantota bacterium, assembly GCA_963805045.1. Lineage (GTDB taxonomy): Bacteria > Acidobacteriota > Aminicenantia > Aminicenantales > Saccharicenantaceae > DATKJS01. The sequence continues at coordinate 51,293 of CAWDTC010000050.1, read as the reverse complement.
GGTCGCGCACGCGGTCTGAGAGCCCCGTGTAGGTCGCCGGGTTCGAGCGCGGCGTCCGGCCGATCGGCGACTGGTCGATCTCGATGACCTTGCCGATCCGCCCTTCGACCGCGACCCCAGCGGCGTCGGCGCCCGGGCCCCAACGCCCTCTCTCAGGCGGGAGGCCAGGATGCGCTTGACGAGGGTCGCCTTGCCCGCCCCCGACACGCCGGTGACGACGTTGAAGGCGCCGAGCGCGAAACGGACGTCGATCCCCCGGAGGTTGTGCATCCGCGCCCCGGACACGGCGATGCACGCCCCTCCCCGCGCGCCTCGTCGCCGGCAGCGGCACGGCGGCGCGTCGCCGGCCAGAAAGTCGCGGGTCGGGCCGCTCCCCGCGGGGAGCGCGGCGATGCCGTCGGGCGGGCCGCTGTAGAGCAGCGGCCGCCGTCGGCCCCGGCGCCCGGGCCGAGGTCGATGAGATAGTCGGCGGCGCGGCATGACGGCCTCGTCGTGCTCGACGACGAGGACGGTGTTGCCGCGGTCGCGCAGCTCGCGCAGGACGTCGAGCGAGCGCTCCGTGTCCGACCGGGTGGAGGCCGACCGTCGGCTCGTCGAAGACGTAGAGCACGCCGCGCAGGCCGCCCCCGGCCTGGGCCGCCAGGCGGATGCGCTGCGCCTCGCCGCCCGAAAGCGTCGTCGAGCCGCGGTCGAGCGTCAGGTGGCCGAGGCCGAGCCGCGACGAGCAGGTCGGTGCGCGCGAGCACCGCGGCGCGGATCGGCCTCGCCGGCCGGCGCCTCCGCGGCCGGAGAACGAGAGGCCGCGGAAGAACGTCTCGAGCTCGGCGACGCTCAGCTCGGCCGACGCGGCGATCGTCCGGCCGCGGAAGGTGACGGCGAGCGCCTCGGGCCTCAGGCGCGCGCCGCCGCACGCCCGGCACGGCAGGCGTCCGGACGAAGCGGAGGATGTTCCGGTTGCGCTTCCGGCTTGAGGATCGCCTCCATGACCGGCAGGATGCCCTTGTAGCGCCCCTTCCTCGCGCGGCCGGGCGGTGATGCCCTTCCAGCGCAGGCGCGACTCGAGCGGGTGCTTGCCGTAGGGGATGCGGATCGCGGTCGCTGCCGTTGAGGACGACGTCCCGCTGCTCTGTCGGTCAGGTCCCGCCAAGGCGTGTCGACGGAGAATCCGTGGGCGCGGCAGACGCGGTCGAGGACGTCCATCGTGACCTGGGAATAGATGATGTAGCCGCTCGGCGTCGTGATGGCCAGCGCGCCCTGGCGGAGGGTCTTTTCCGGGTCGGCCACGAGCAGCTCCGGGTCGATGCGGTCCTCGACGCCAAGGCCCTTGCACGCCGGGCAGGCGCCGGACGGGGAATTGAAGGAGAAGAGCCGGCGCTCGGGGCGGACGTCCGGGCGGCGCCTCGCCCAGCCGCGCGTAGAGGAGCCGGAGGTCGTCGTAGAGCTCGGTCAGCGTGCCCACCGTCGACCGGGGGCTGCGCGACCGCCGCCCGCTGGCCGACGGCGATGGCCGGCGACAGGCCCTCGATGTGGGCGACTTCGGGCCGCCTGAGCTTGCCCAGGAACTGGCGGGCGTAGGCCGAGAACGACTCGAGGTAGCGGCGCTGGGCCTCGCGGTAGATGACGTCGAAGGCGAGCGACGACTTGCCCGAGCCCGAGACGCCCGTGACGACCGTGATCCGGCCGGCCGGGATGTCGACGTCGACCGCGCGCAGGTTGTGTTCGGAGGCGCCGCGGACGACGATGCGGCCGCCGGCGCCGTCATCGAGGCCGGGCACGTCCCCCGCCGGCGCGGCGCTCTCCGGGTCTCTCTCGGCCAATCAGCCCCGCTCGCCCGTCTTCTCGGCTTCCTCGTCGAGGGCCAGGACCTCGGCCTCGCCCAGGGCCATCTCGGGCTCGATCCCCTTGAGACGGCGCAGTTCATCGATCTTCTGGAGCGGCCGCTCGAGCTTGTTGCGGCGGGTCGTGGCTAGCTTCTGGAACTCGTCCCGGGCGTCGTCGAGCTTGCGGCCCATCTTGTCCATGGAGTCGCGGAACTTCTCCCACTCCTTGTTGAAGGCGCCGATGAGCCGGAGCATGTCGTTGGCGGCCTTGGCCGTGCTGAAGTTGTCCATGGCCTGGCGGATGACGGCCAGGATGGCGAAGAGGGTGAAGGGCGAGCAGAGGATGACCTTGCTCCTGAGGGCCTCGTCGATGATGGCCGGGTCGTTCTGGTTGATGAAGGCGTAGACCTGCTCGTTCGGGATGAAGACGAGGACGTAGTCGAGCGTCTCGTCCTCGGGGTTGATGTAGTCCCGGCCCGTGACCTCCTTGATCCGGGCCCGGACGTCCCTCAGGAACTGGCCCTTGACGACGTCGCGTTCCATGTCGTTCTCGGTCTCGAGGTAGCGGAGGTAGCTGTTCATGGGGAACTTGACGTCCATGTTGAGCTTCCGGCCCTGGGGCAGCTGGAAGGTGTAATCGGGGCGTGAGCCGGACCCCTCGAGAGCTTTCTGCTTGAGGTAGTTGACGCCTTCGACGAAGCCGGCGAGCTGGAGGACATCCTCGGCCATCCGCTCCCCCCACAGGCCGCGGGCCTTGGTGCTGACCAGGGCCTGGCGGAGGTGGTTGGCCGTGTCCTGGAGCTTGGCCGTCTGGTCGGCCGCGGTCTTCAAATGGGCCGAGAGCTCGCCGTACTTCTGGACGCGGTCGCGCTCGAACGAGGAGACGACGTCCTGCATCTTCCGCAGGTCACCGCGCATGGCCTCGAGGGACTGGTCGATGAGCTGCTTCTTGCCCTCGAGGTCCTTCTCGCCCGACTGGGTCTGCTGGCCGAGCTTGGACTCGGCCAGCTTGAGGAACTCCTCGGACGTCTTCTTCAGCGCGTCGAGGGACATCGAGCCGAGGGAGTCCTTGACCCGGCCGAGGAAGACCTCGAGGTCCTTGAGCTTCTCGCTCTCGGTCTCGCTGACGAGCTCGCGCGCGATCTCCCGGGCCTCGCGCCTCTTGACCAGCTGGATGATGAGGACGACCGCGGCGCCGAAGACACCGCCCCCGACAAAGAGATAAACGCCCGTGAGAGCCGTCATCGTCCGCCTCCTCCGTCTGCCACGTTCCGGTCAACCGATATCGTCGTCGTCCCCGCCGATCCCGCCGCCCGCCCCCTCGCCCCCGCCGCCCCCCTCCTGCCCCATCTCTTCGGCCGCGCGGTCGACCTCGGCTTCGAAGTCCTCGCCCGTCTCCTCGCCCATTTCCCTGCCCATCTTCTTCATCCAGCGCGCGACACTCTTCGGGTCGTTCTCGTCGAGGCCGGAGAGCGCGGAGGGGTCGGCCAGGCGTTCGAGCCGGCTCTCCTCCGAGCGCAGGAAGGCGACGCGCGAGACGAGCTTCGTGAGGTTCGTGCCGCCGCAGCGCCGGCACTTCGGCTCGACCGCCGCCTTCACGGACAGGGTCAGGACCTGCGTCTTCGTCCCGCAGTCCGCGCAGCGGTACTCGTAGATGGGCATCTAGACCAGGACCCCTTCCCCGAAGCCGCGCCGGGCGATCTCGATCCGGCCCTCCGAGCTCTCGCCGAGGTGGTGCCTCGGGTCGGCCAGGAATATGTAGTGCGGCGTCATCGGCAGGAGCGGGCCCGCGAGCGGCGAGACGGAGGCGGCCTTGGGGGAGTCCCTGCGGGTGACGGTCTTTCCCCTCATCGTTCGGCTCTCTCCCTCGCTATTTCCGGACCGGGCCAGCGGCCGCGACGAGCTCCTGGACAGCGGCGAGCTGGGTCATGGCGAACTCGTCCGAGTCGGCGTTGAAGACGACGATGACGACCGCCCCGGCCCTGGCCGAGGCGGTCCATCTTCTTGTCCTCGGTCCGGACGAGCCCGGGCTCTCTTGGCGTCCGGCATGTAGTTCTTGCCGAAAGACTCGTAGGCCCGGATCGCCTGGGCTTCGTCCGGGTACGCGACGACGAGAAGCTTGCTCTCGCCGCCGGCCGTCTTGTACGTCCCCAGGACGGCCGAGGCCGTCTGCCCGAGGAGGAGGATGTCGGTGTCGGCGACGAAGAAATGGTAGTTGAGGACGGAATAGTTGTGGAAGAACGAGGTGCGCCCGGCCTCCAAGCCTTCGGGCGGAAGATAGGACAGGAGCTTCGGCGCCGGCCCGTTCCCGGGGATGGCCGCGGCGATCCTCTTGCCGAGGTCGAGGACGGCGGGCTTCGTGTCCGTCGTCTCCTCCTCGGTCTGGACCGAGACGAAGTAGCGGTCTTTCCAGAACGACAGCAGCCCGGCCTTGTAGTTCGAGCCCTGGCCGGTCCCGGCGTCCTCCCCGTCGAGGTCATGGGTGAAGACGCCGAAGGCGTCGTCCGACGAGCCCATGTCGAAGAGGTCGACGACGATGTCCGGACGGCCGTCCTTGTGGAACCGCCGGGAGACGAGGAGCCTCATGTTGTAGGAGCGGTAGACCTCGCCGGCGCCGTCGAGGTACTGGAAGATCGTCTCGGCGTCGCAGACGCGGTCGGCCTCGGACAGCCAGGGGCCGGCGGTCCGGGGAATGAACGAAGCCAGGCGCGCCGCGCCGGGGTTCTTCTGGGCGGTCAGCAGGCGGGCACCTCCAGCGAAAAGGACCGCAAGCGCGATTAGGACGGACGCCCTCTTCATTGGAAAGATTTTACCACGCGCCCTCCGGGGTGGCAAGACGGGCCGGGAACGCCCGGCCCTAGGCGGCGCGGGCGATCCGCTCGCGGATCTTGGCCCAGGTCGGGGTCGTGAGGAAGCTCTCCTCCATGTTCCCGACCATGCGGACGAACTTCTCCCAGGGCGCGGCGAACGATGATCCGGTCCGGCTCGACGTAGGGCCGGGCCGAGGGGTCGAACATGCCGATGACGCAACGGGGCGACGGGGAGCTTCTCTCGAGGTACGGGTATTCGACGACCGAGCCGCACCCGGCCGAGAAGGGGCGATGACGCCGCTCGACTCGGCCTCGTCGAAGCTGGCCAGGGTGAAGAGGCCGGCCAGGACGTCGGGGACGGCGAAAAAGACGACGGCGTCCGGCGCCTCGGCCGGCCCGAGGAGGTCCCAGCGCTTGAAGACGATGGAGGCGGCCGGGGCCTTGAAGACCGGCGACCGGGCCAGGAGCTCGCGGACGAGCTCGGGTGTCTTCTTGTAGCGTTCGCCCTCCATTTTGCCGGGGATGCCGCAGGAAAGAAAATGCTCGAACCCGGGCTGCAGGGCGTCCGAGAAGCCGGTGTATCTCCTCCCGCCGGGGCAGCCGATCGACCCGGCGTCGAAGCGGAGCGCCTCCCCTTTCCGGACCCGGACGAGGTTCGCGACGAGGCAGCGGTTCGAGGCGTCGGCCGCGGCGCGCCGCCCGACGGTCTCATCGTCCGTGTAATAGAAGACGATCGGCAGCTCGGCCGCGGCGAAATACTTCCGCCAAAGCTCCTCGAACGTTCTTTTCAGGTTCATGTCCATCCGCGTCCCTCCCTCCGCCCGGCTCGTAAACCCTCCCGACCGTGCTTCGTTCCCCCGGCAGGAAGGCGGGGCTTCGCGGGCGCTGTCTATTTCGCCGCCGCGAGCTCGTGCCCGACGTAGCTCCGCAGGAAGCGGACGGCCTCGTCGGCCCGCCGGAAGACGGGCAGGCCCTCGCTCTCGAGGTACGCGGCGAGCGGCGTGTAGAGCTCCCCGGCGTCGATGCAGGCGACCATCGGTTTGTCCGTTGACCGGAAGAGCTCGACCGTCCGCCGGGCGAACGTGCCCGGGCGCAGGAAATCCTCGCCGTGGCCCTCCCCGGCGGCGAGCGTCTGCTGGGCCGGCGTCATCGGCACGTTGGAGATGACGGCGCAGTCGACGCCGGGATCCTCGACGACGGCCCGGGCGCAATCCGAGAAGACCGTGTCGTCGGCGACGGGCGTCACGTCGAGCGGGTTATGGACGTCTTGGAGCCGGTCGATGCCCAGGGGCGCTAGGGCCGCGACGATCCGCCGCTCGGTCTCCGGCGCGAACCGGGCCAGATCGAGCCCCGCCCCGTCCTTGAGGTTGTCGGCCAGGACGACGCATTCGAAGCCGGCGTTGCTGATGAGCCCGGCCCGCCGGCCGCGCACCTTCTTCCCTTCGAGGAAGACGAGGGCTTTCATGTACGTCTCGAAATCGAACAGGTCGGCGGCGACGACGGCCCCGGCCTGCTCGAGGACCGACCGGAAGACCGGATAATCCCCGGCGACGGAGGCCGTGTGGCTCGAGGTCGCGGCCCGGCCCTCGGGGCTGCGCCCGGCCTTGTAGACGAGAACCCGGCGGCCCGAGGCCGTCATCTCGCGGACGGCCCGGGCGAAGGCCAACCCGTCCCCGGGCTTGAAACCCTCCATGTAGACGGCGACCGAACGGACGTCCGGGTCGTCCTTGAGGTAGTTCATGTAGTCCGAGGCCGTCAGGTCGAGCTGGTTGCCGAGCGAGACGGCGTAGACCGGCCGGATCATGGGCAGCTTGCTCATGCGGCAGATCATGAAGGCGCCGCTCTGGCTGACCACGGCCAGGCCCGACGCCGGACCCTTTGGCCGCGGCAGCTTGGTGTCCGGGATGAACGTCGTGTCGTAGCGGCCGGGAGCCGAGGCGATGCCCAGGCAGTTGCCGCCGTTGACGATGGGTGTCGTCCGGCCTTCGGCGCGGCCGCGCGGCGAGGATGCCGCGGATCTCGTCCTCGATCGAGGCGCCGCCGGACTTCTCGCCCATGCCGCCGGCGATGATGATGACCGAGCGGGCCTTGCCGTGGTCGACGAGGTCTTTCATGACCGGGGCGCACTGGTCGGCGCCGAGGGTCAGGACGAAGAGGTCGACCGTCTCGGGCAGGTCAGCGACCGACGGCACGCACCGGCAGCCCTCGATCTCCGCCGGGCCGGGCTTGACGACGAAGACCCCCTCCCGCGGGAAACCGTTCTTGAGGACGTTCGTGAGGATGAGGTGGCCGATGTTCATCTTCTCCGAGACGCCGATGATGCCGATCGTCGCCGGCCGGAGCAACGCGCCGGATGTCCTCGACGGGACGGCCGACGACGGCCTGCTTGTCCCGCGAGAATCGGCAGACGCCGTCGAGGGGCACGAGCCCGTCCCGAGGCGACGACGAACGGGTTGACCTCGGCCTCCTCGATGACGAAGGGCGAGCCGCCGGCGAACGGCGAGTAGGCCGCGGCCAGGTCGCGGAAGCGGAGGAACGTCCCGGCGAGCGCGCTGGGCGCCACGAGCGGCTTGCGGCCGCGGAACTCCGCCGCGAGCTTGCCGAAGAAGGCCAGGGGCTCGAGCAGCCCGGGCACGGCGCCGTCCGCGACGAGATGGGCCGAGCCCATGAGCACGGCCCTCCCCTCCTTGAGCCGCGCGTTCATGTACTCGACGTCGAGGCCGCCGCCGCCCATGGTCAGGACGGGGCCGAACTCCCGGCGTGTTCCGGACGCCGAGGAGGAGTTCGGAGCCGAAGCCGACGTTCTCGAAGCGGACCTTCTCCATGACCAGGAAGCCGCGGATCGAGGCGCGGACCGACTGCAAGGCTCGGGCCCGGCCCGGCGCCGGCCCTCCGCGTCCCGGCCTCCCAGCGGAGGTAGCGCAGGGGGACGGTCCGGAGCATCCGCGCGCAGGCCCGGTTGACCGCGGCCGCGTCGGCCTTGACGAACTCGACGCCCCCGACGTCGGACTTGTGCTGGATGAGGGGCGAGACGACCTTGACGACGACCGTGTCCGAGCCCAGGGCCGCCAGCTCCGCCCGGGCGACCTTCCTGCCGACGGCGGCGAAGAGGAAGCGGGGCGGGACGATGCCCGCCAGCCGGAGGACATCGTAGACCTCGGGCTCGAGGAGGAAGGAGCGGCCGTCTTTCTCGGCGGCCTCGAAGATGCGGTCGATGCGGCGGAGGTTCGTCTTCATCGCGGTCCTCGGGTCAGGCGGCGCTGGCGGCCTTGCGGCCGAGGTCGAAGGCCTTGAGGTTGGCCTCGACGACGGCCGGGCCGCGCGGCTTGAAGAGCGTCTCGACGAGCGTCCGCAGGCTCTCCTCCTTGAGGATGAGGAAGCGCGAGGCGGCGCCGAGCATGACGATGTTCTGGGCCTTCGACCGTGCCGGCCTCCTTGGCCAGCTTCTCGGAATCGACGATGACGCTCCCGCCGGCCTTGGCGACCTCGCCGAGGAGCCGGTCGAGGTCGGGGTAGTCGGGGATGTTCTTGTAGGGCGTCGAGCTCGTGACGACGATGCCGTCGGGCCGCAGGTAGTCGAAGTAGCGCAGGGCCTCGAGGGGCTCGACGCTGAGGATCAGGTCGGCCTCGCCCTTGGGGATGAGGTCGCTCCAGATCCGCTCGCTCGACAGCCGGAGGTGGGACTGGACGGCGCCGCCGCGCTGGGCCATGCCGTGGACCTCGGCCTGCTTGAACTGGAGGCCGTCGGCCAGGGCCGCGTTGTCGATGACGAAGGCGATGGACAGGATCCCCTGGCCGCCGACGCCCGCGAGAATGATGTCCTGCTTCATGGCCTAGCTCCTTTTCTTCCGCTGTTCCTGGATGCACTCGCGGACGGCGACGATGACGGACAGGCCCCGGTAGTCGATCTCCTCCTTGATGACCTGGACGTTCTTCCCATGGTTCTTCGGCAGGGGCTCGATCGTCCGGAGGTGCTCCTTCGGCACGCCGAGGCCCTCGACGATCCGCAGGAGGCGCTCGCCGGAGCCGTAGCTCGGCTGGCCGCCGGTCATGGCCACGGTCGCGTTGTCGAGGATGATGAGGGTCATGTCGGCGTTCGCCGCGGCGGCGCCGAGGAGCGGGGTCATGCCGGAATGGGCGAAGGTCGAATCGCCGATGACGGCCACGGCCGGCCGGACGCCGACGTCGGAGGCGCCGCGGGCCATGCCCACGCTCGCGCCCATGCAGACGCAGCTCTGGATGGCGTTGTAGGGCGGCAGGGCGCCGAGGGTGTAGCAGCCGATGTCGCTGAAGACGCTCGTCCCGGGATAGGCGGTCGCGGGCCTTGTTCAGTGCCTTGAAGGTGTCGGCGTGGGGGCAGCCGACGCAGAGCTGGGGCGGCCGGCCGGCGAGCGGGACGCCGCTCGGCGCCCGGGCCGGAAGCGGCGCGAGAGCCGAGGGCCAGCGCGGACGATGTCCGGCGAGAGCTCGCCCGAGGCGGGGACCGCCCCGCTCATCCGGCCGATGATCTTCTTGCCCGGGCACGCCGAAGAAGCCCTGGAGCTCTTTCTCGATGAGCGGATAGCCGTCCTCGAGGACGAGGACCGTCTCCACGTGGTCGACGAGGGCCCGGACGAGCTTCGCCGGCAGGGGGAACGTCGAGACCTTGAGGAACGACGGCGCCGACTTTTCCCTCGCCGCGGCCTCGCGGAAGTAGTTCGCGGCGATGCCCGAGGCGATGACGCCGAGCGACCGGTCCTCGGCGTTGAGCGTGAGCGAGTTCGCCGGCAGCTCCTCGGCCAGCCGGAGGAGCTCGGCCTGGCGCTCGAGGAGGAGGCGGAACCTCCGCCGGGCGTTGACCGGGAGAAGCGTCCAGTCCTTCCAGTCGCCGGTGCGGAGCGCATTCTGCGGCCGCGGCTCGCGCCGTCTCGACCGACGAGCGGCTGTGCGAGAGCCGGGTGACGAGCCGGATGAGGACGGGCAGGCCCAGTCGCTTCGGAGATGTCGAAGGCCTCGGCGGGCCATGTCGTAGCACTCCTGGTGGTCGGCCGGCTCGAGGCAGAGGACCCGGGCGAACTGGGCGTAGAAGCGGCTGTCCTGCTCGTTCTGCGAGCTGTGCATGCCGGGGTCGTCGGCGCTGACGACGACGAGGCCGCCGTTGGCACCGGTCATGGCCGAGTTCATGAACGGGTCCGCGGCCACGTTGAGCCCGACGTGCTTGAAGGAGACCATGGCCCGCTTGCCGGCGAAGGACGCGCCGAGGGCCTCCTCGTAGGCGACTTTCTCGTTGACGGACCAGGTCGGCCTTGAAGCCGCCCTCCTTCGCCGCGAGACGGAGGAGGAACTCCATGATCTCCGAGGCGGGTGTGCCGGGATAGGAATAGGCGGCGGACAGGCCGGCGTGGACGGCCCCCAGGGCCAGCGCCTCGTCTCCGAGCAGGACTTGTCGTGCCATGGGCCTCCCCCGTTCCGGGATTCATCCGGACGGTGCCCCCGCGGTGCGGACGGATGGGGGTCGCCGGACGCGGATTGAGGGAGTAGGATACAACCCGCTCCGGGGGGTGTCAAGGCCGGGTCGGCCGCCCCTAAACTGACAATTCCTATAATATTATGTTGAAATCGACGGCCGGGGGCGATAAGATAAAAGGGCAGAGCGATTTCGCCCGTTGCGGCTAAGGAGTCCCTCATGCTCAGGCTATCGACCAAGGGACGCTACGGCACCCGCTTGATGCTCAACCTGGCCCGCCACTACGGCGACGGCAGCCGGACGGTCATCCTCAAGGACGTCTCGGAGGAGGAGGAGATCTCCATCCGCTACCTCGAGCAGATCATCATCCCGCTCAAGATCAACCGCCTGGTCAAGAGCATCCGGGGCGCCGGCGGCGGCTACACGCTCGCCCGCCGGCCCGATGAGATCACGCTCGCCGAGATCCTCCACGCCCTCGAGGGGACGTGCTGCCTCGTCGAGTGCATCGAGGACGAGGGCTTCTGCGACCGGATCGAAACGTGCCCGACCTTCGACATCTGGAAGGGGGCCTCGGAGCTCCTGAAGAACTACTTCACCGGCATCACCCTCGCCAACGTCGTGACCATCGCGGACAGGAAGAAAAAGAAGCCCAGGGCCAGGCCCAAGACGCGCTGACAGCCGGGGCACACCTTCACCTCTGGATCATTGAAAAGGGACCTGTCTGCCCGCCCGCGCCCTTCAAGCTCTGTTCAATCCCTCAAAAAACGCGGGCCAGAAGGGGTCCTGCTCCGGGATGGCCAGGGGCACGACGCGGCCGTCCCACCGCTTCAGGGTCCGGCGACGCTTGTCCGCGACGACGCGGCCGACGACCGAAGACGCGATCCCTTTCCTCTTCAGGCGCGAAACGATCCGGCCGGACGATCCGGGCCGGGCCGTGACAAGGAGGCTGCCCTCGGCGATGGCGGCGGCCGGGTCGAGCCCGAATGCCTCGCACACCATCCGGACCTCCTCGGGGTAGACGAAAAGACTTTCCTCGACCTCCATCCCCACGCCGCTGGCCGCGGCGATATCGTAGAGGCCGCCGACGACGCCGCCCTCCGTGGCGTCGTGCATGGCCGTCACTCCGCCCGCGGCCTTGGCCGTCAGCGCGTCCTCGACGACGCTCATCTGGAAGCAGAGCCTCTTGGCCGATTCGACGAGCGCGGCGGGATGCGAGGCCAGGAGCTCTTCCTCGCGCAGGGCGGCCAGCAGCCCGGCCGTCTCGATGGCCGGACCCTTGGTCAGCAGGACCTCGTCGCCGGGCCGCGCTCCGGCGGGCGTCACGAACTCGCTCTTGCGGGCCACGGCGAAGACGGTGATGCCGCCGATCGTCGGCGCCTGGAAGCCTGGGTAGAAACCGGTGTGGCCGCCGACAATGGCGATGCCGAGGTCGCGGGCCGCGCGGTGGATGGAATCGACGATCGTCCCGAGCTCCGCCCGGCCGGTCTCCGGCGGCAGGAGCAACGAATACGTCATATACCGCGGCCGGACGCCCATGACGGCGACGTCGCTCGCGCCGATGTGGACGGTGAACCAGCCGAAGGTCTCGAGCGGGAGGCGCGGCATCGTGAAGATGGGGTCCTCGGCCACGACCAAGACCTTGCCGCCGCCGAGGTCGACGACGCCGGCGTCCACGCCGGCCCGGGGCGGGACAAGGACCGTGCGATCCCGCTTCCCCAACCGCCGCAGGACGAGGCTGCGGAAAACCTCGTCGTCGATCTTGCCGATCTTCATGCGAGCCGGGCCCTGCCTCAAACGACCAGGCCCGCCTTCCTTTCGGCGGCCTCGATCGTGTTCATCATGAGCATGGTCACGGTCATGGGTCCGACCCCGCCGGGGACGGGGGTGATGGCTTCGGCCTTCTCCTTGATCGGTTCGAAGTCGCAGTCGCCGACGAGCCGGAAGCCCTTGGCCGCCGACGGGTCGGCGACGCGGTTGACGCCGACGTCGACAACGACCGCGCCCGGCCGGACCATCTCGGCCTTGATGACCCGCGGCGCGCCCATGGCCGCGACGAGGATGTCGGCCTGGAGGGTGAACCGGGGAAGGTCCTTCGTCCCGGTGTGGCAGACCGTCACCGTTGCGTTGGCCCCCTTCTTCTTCTGGATGAGGAGGGCGGCCAGGGGCTTCCCGACGATGTTGCTCCGGCCGCAGATGACAACGTGCTTCCCGTCGGGGCTGTAGCCGCTCCGGACGAGGAGTTGGACGACGCCGTACGGGGTGCAGGGCAGCGGGCAGGGCTCGCCGCGGAGCATCTTGCCGACGTTGACGGGGTGGAAGCCATCGACGTCCTTCTCCGGCGAAATGAGGTTAATGACCTTCTCGGCGCTGACGGATTTCGGCAGGGGGAGCTGGACGAGAAAGCCGTTATAGCGGCTGTCGCGGTTGAGGTCGTCCACGGTGCGAAGAACCTCAGCCTCCGACGATGTCTCGGGCATGCGGATCGTCGTCTCGAAAATGCCGATCTCCTCGGCCGCCTTGGCCTTGGCCGTGACATAGGAGACGGAGGCGGGGTCTTCTCCGACCAGGACCACGGCCAGGCCCGGGACGACGCCCTTCTCCTTGAGACGGGCCGCGCGGGCCTTGAGCTCTTCGCGGATCAGCGCCGAAACCTCCTTTCCGCTGATGATCTTGGCTGGCATCCTGTCCTCCGTTGGAAGCGTTGCCCCCGCCGCCCGCATCGCGCCGCGGGTCCGGGAGAGCCTTAGGGGGTCGCGAACGCCCTAGGTATAAAGGATTTCGGCGGGACGGTCAAGGCCCGCGGCCGCCGCCCGTCTCCGTCGCTTGAAAACGCGCCCGCCCGGAGTGTATAATCTCGGCGGTTTTTCGCCGTCGGAAACGACGATGCGGGGCCCGTCCCCGGCCGCGCGCCCCGCCACTTGCCTGACGAGGAGGACACGCAGATGAGAGTCGGAATCCTGACCGGCGGCGGCGACTGCCCCGGGCTCAACGCCGCCATCCGGGCCGTCGTCCGCAAGGGCATCACGGTCTACGGCTACGACGTCCTGGGCATCAAGAACGGGTGGGAGGGGCTCGTCGAGGGCCGCATCATCCCCCTCGACCTAGGCGCGATCTCGGGCATCCTGCCGCGCGGCGGGACGATCCTCGGCACCTCCCGGACGAACCCCTTCAAGGTCGAGGACGGGGTCGGGAAGATCTTCTCCCAGGTCGAGAAGTTCGAGATCGACGCGGTCATCGCCGTCGGCGGCGAGGACACCCTCGGCGTCGCCCAGAAGCTCTTCGAGCGCGGCCTCCGCTGCGTCGGCGTCCCCAAGACGATCGACAACGACCTCTCCGGCACGGACTACACCTTCGGGTTCGACACGGCCATCACCGTCGTCACCGAGGCCTTGGACCGGCTCCACACGACGGCCGAGGCCCACCACCGGGTCATGGTCGTCGAGGTCATGGGCCGGCACGCCGGCTGGATCGCCGTCGAGGGCGGCATCGCCGGCGGGGCCGACATCATCCTCATCCCCGAATTCCCCTTCGACATGCCCGAGATCTGCGGCCAGATCCTCCGGCGCCGCGAGCGCGGCAAGCTCTTCAGCATCGTCGTCGTGGCCGAGGGCGCGCAGCCCAAGGACGCGTCGCTCATCGTCCAAACGGAAGAACGGGACGCGTTCGGCCACGTCCGGCTCGGCGGCATCGGCAACGTCCTGGCCCGGGAAATCGAGAAGAGCACGGGCATCGAGACGCGCGTGACCGTCCTCGGGCACATCCAGCGCGGCGGGACGCCGACGGCCTTCGACCGGGTCCTGGCGACGCGGCTGGGCATCGCCGCCATCGACCTCGTCCGGCAGGAGAAATTCGGCCACATGGCGGGCCTGCGGGGCAACCGGGTCGTCTCCGTGCCCTTCGCCGAGGCCCTGGCCGAGCCCAAGACGGTCGACCGGGACCTCTATGACATCGCCAAGGTCTTCTTCGGATGAGGCGGAGCCGGACGAGCGCGGCGCCGTTGACTTGCCCCCCCGGCCGTGCTAACCTTCCGGCCGAGGAAGGAGGCGGAGCAGATGAGATATTTCCGCTCGATAGGGGCTTTTCTCGCGTTGTCCTGTCTCGCCGCGGCCGTCGCCCTCGGGGCCGACGTCAAGGCTGAGCTCGGTTTCGGCTGGTCGCTCGCCGCCCCGGCCCTCAGCACGGCCTACCAGAACAACTTCACCCCGCCCATGACCCCGTCGGCGAACGCCCTCGCCAGTTCCGCGACGCAGACTGTCCGCCTCAAGGGCCGCATCGCTTCGGGCATGTCCGGTTTCTTCAACGTCCTCGTCAACGACCGCGTCGGGGTCCAGGTCCTCGTCGATTACTTCCGTCCGGGCCTCGGCGGGACGAATTCGAGCTACGACGTGAACCTGACCTATTACCTGACCGACCCGGCCGACCAGTACGCGTACTCGAAGCAAACCGCCTGGCCCTCGTCCCGTGGCGATTTCACGGAGACGACCTTCAGCTTGAACGGCCTCGTCCGCTTCCCCGTCGGCCCGGACCTCGCCCTGAGCTTCTCGGGCGGGCCGAGCCTCTATTCTCTCAAGGGCCAGGCGATGCCGATGGGCTTCACCAGCTTCCGGCTCGACCAGGCGAACGGCGTCTATACGCTCGACATCAAGACCTACCAGCTCGTCTATGATCTCCCGGCGCACACGACGGCCGGCTTCAACTTGGGCGGGGAGCTGTCGTACACGCTCATGCGGATGATGGTCCTCGCCCTCGACGTCCGCTACTTCTGGAGCGCCCGGGCCGACTTCCAGATGAACGTTACGCCGAACGAGGGGCTGACCGACCCCGTCGAGCCGATCGCCGCCGCCCTCGACCTGGGCACGATCCGGATCGACCCGTCCTACTTCCGGCTGAGCCTGACCCTGCGCTTCCGGTTCTGATCACCGCCGCGGCGCCTTCCTCCGGCGGGGGCCGAGAAAATAGACGTCGACCGCGACGACGAGCAGCAACCCGACCGCCGTGACGATGATCTTCGCGGCCATGGCCCTTCCCTCCCTCAGATCCTGACCCGCCGCAGCCGCAGCGAGTTCGAAACGACCGAGACCGAGCTGAAGGCCATGGCCATCGAGGCGATCATGGGGTTGAGGAGGACGTGGAAGAAGGGGTAGAGGACGCCCGCCGCGATGGGGATGCCGACGACGTTGTAGAAAAAGGCCCAGAAAAGGTTCTGGCGGATCGTCCGGATTGTCCTGCGGCTGAGCTCGACGGCCGCGGCCACGCCTTCCGGGTCGCCGGAGATGAGGGTGATGTCCGACGACTCCATGGCCACGTCGGTGCCCGTGCCGATGGCGATGCCCAGGTCGGCCTCGACCAGGGCCGGCGCGTCGTTGATGCCGTCGCCGACCATGGCCACCTTCCTTCCCTCCGCCCTGAGGCTGCGGATGACCTCGGCCTTGCCCCCGGGCAGGACCTCCGGGAGGACGCGCTCGATCCCGGCCTCCCGGGCGATGGCCTGGGCCGTCCGGCGGTCGTCCCCCGTCAGCATGATGACTTCGAGGCCCATCCTCTTCAGCCTGGCCACGGCCGCGGGCGCGGTTCTCCTTGAGCGTATCGGCGAGGGCCAGGAGGCCCGCCGGCCGGCCGTCGACGGCGACGAAGGCGCTCGTCTTGCCCTCGAGGGCTAGGTCCCCGGCCTGGAGGACAAGGCTGCCGAAGTCGAGCCCGGCCCGCCCGACGAGGGCCTGGCTGCCGACGAGGACCTTCTTCCCCTGGACCACGGCCTCGACGCCGAGCCCCTCGAGGGCCCGGAAGCCGGCCGGCGTCTCCGGGACGAGCCCGTCCGCTTCGGCCCGGCGGACGATGGCCTGGCCCAGGGGATGCTCCGAGCCCTTCTCGGCGCCCGCGGCGAGGGCCAGGACCTCGTCGACGGTGAAGCCCGGAGCGGGGAGGACGTCGGTGACGTCCGGACGTCCTTCGGTCAGCGTCCCGGTCTTGTCGAAGACGACCGTGTCGATGGCGTGAGCCGTTTCGAGGCTCTCGCCGCTCTTGATGAGGATGCCCCGCTCGGCCCCCTTCCCCGTCCCGACCATGACGGCCGTCGGCGTCGCCAGGCCAAGGGCGCAGGGGCAGGCGATGATCATCACGGCGACGAAGTTGAGCAGGGCGAAGGTCAGCCGCGGCGCCGGCCCGAAGTCGAACCAGACGACGAAGGTCAGGACGGCGATGGTGATGACGGCCGGCACGAAATAGGCGGCGATGCGGTCGGCCAGCCGCTGGATGGGGGCCTTGGTGCCCTGGGCGTCCTGGACGAGCTTGATGATCTGGGCGAGGGCCGTGTCCTTGCCGACCTTCCGGGCCTGGAAGACAAGGCGCCCCCACTTGTTGATCGTCGCCCCGACGACCTCGTCCCCCGGCCCCTTGTCGACGGGCAGGCTCTCGCCGGAGATCATCGACTCGTCGACCGAAGAGCGGCCGTCGACGACGCTGCCGTCGACGGGGACCCGCTCGCCCGGCCTGACGACGACCGAGTCGCCGACGAGGACGTCGTCGACCGGGATCTCCCGTTCGGCGCCGCCGCGCAGGACGCGGGCCGTCGCCGGCCGGAGCCCCATCAGGGCCACGATGGCCTCGGACGTCCGCCCCTTGGCCCGGGCCTCGAGCATCCGGCCGAAGAGGATGAGGACGACGATGACGGCCGAGGTATCGAAATAGACGTCGCGGGCGACCCCGGTCGCGCCGAGAAGCGAGGGGAAGAGCGTCACGGCCGCGCTGTAGAAGTAGGCCGCCGAGGTGCCGACGGCGATGAGGGTGTTCATGTCCGCGGTGCGGTGACGGAAGGCGGCCCAGGCGGCGCGGTAGAACTGTCCGCCGATCGCGAACTGGACCGGCGTCGCCAGGGCCCAGAGGACGAAGAAGTTGCGGAGGAAGGCCGGGACCCACGGGAACCAGCCCGGCATGCTGCCGAGGAAGATCAGGGCGGCCAGGACCCCGCCAGCGATGACCTTGGCCCGGAGCACTCGGTACTCTCTCTGCCTGAGCCGGCGTTCGACGTCGGCCCCCGCTTCGCCCGCGGGCAGGTCGTGGACCTTGTAGCCCGCGCCCTCGACGGCCTTCCGGATGCGGGCGAGGTCGATGGCGTTCGGCAGGTACTCGACGGCAACCTTGCCCGTAGCCAGGTTTACGGAGGCCTTGACGACGCCGGGGAGGTCGAGGAGGGTCGTCTCGATCTTCAGGACGCAGGAGGCGCAGGAGATGCCCTCGATCTGGAGCTCGGCCGAGGCGACGGCGACATCGTAGCCGGCCTTCCGGACGGCCTCGATGAGCCGGCCGGCGCCGGCGAGGGCCGGGTCGAAGAGGACCGTGGCCCGGTTCGTGGCCAGGTTGACGTTCGCCTCCCGGACGCCGGGGACCTCCCGCAGGCCGCGCTCGACCCTCGACGCGCAGCCGGCGCAGGTCATGCCGAGGATGGGCAGGTCGGCCCGCGCGGCGTCCGCCTCGCGGACGGCCATGCCGCGTACGGGATCCTCGGCCAAATCATGCTCCTCGGAGGCGGTCCACAACGCTTTCGTGCGGGGCTCCCCGGCGCGCTCCGCTGCAGCGGCAGCCGAGGGCGCGGGTCCGCCCCCGGCTCGGCCCTGCCGGGCGCCCAAAAAACAGCTTCTCGTCTAGGCTTGGTCGGGTCCCTTTGGCTCGGCCTCGCAGGATTTCTTCGTTCCCGTCGAGAAGACAGCGTAGACCGGGCAGAAGCCGATGACAGCCGTCAGAAAGATGATCACGGCCAGGACGCCGAGGACAATGGCCGCGACGCCCTTCAGCATGCCCAGGAAGAAGAAGACGGCCACCGCCACGGACAGGATGAGCCGCAGGATGCGGTCAGCACCGCTCATGTTGCATTTCATGGACACCTCCGTCGAGGGGATTATAGCACAGCCGACGGTCTTTTACTGTTCTTATCATAATCATAGGATATCGGCGTCCCCCGCCGCCCGGCCCGCGGCCCGGCGGGGCGGGACCGGGCAGTTTGCACCGCCTCCCCTTTTATGTTACTATTTTGGGGCTCGACAGGATCAGGAGAGGACCATGTCCGGACATTCCAAATGGGCTTCGATCAAGCATAAAAAGGCGGCCACGGACTCCAAGCGCGGCAAGATCTTCACCCGGCTCATCCGCGAGATCAGCATGGCCGCCCGGGCCGGCGGGGGCGACCCCGACAAGAACCCGCGCCTGCGAAAGTCCATCAACGACGCCCGGGCCGCGAACATGCCCGCCGACAACATCAAGCGGGCCATCCTCAAGGGCACCGGCCAGCTCGAGGGCGCCGACCTACGAGGAGGTCGCCTACGAAGGTTACGGGCCGGGCGGCGTCGCCATCTTCCTCCAGGCCGTGACCGACAACAAGAACCGGACCGTCTCCGAGATCCGCCACATCTTCCAGAAGAACGGCGGCCAGCATCGGCGAAACGGGCTCCGTCGCCTGGATGTTCAAGCGCATGGGCTCGATCAGCGTCGAGAAGGCCAAGGCGTCCGAGGACATCCTCATGGACATCGCCCTCTCGGCCGGCGCCGACGACCTCAAGGACGAGGGCTCCCTCTTCGAGGTCACGACCTCGCCCGAGAAGTACGAGGCCGTCCTCGAGGCCATCAAGAAGGCCGAGATCGAGGTCGCCGCTTCCGAGGTCGGCTTCCTGCCCCAGAACTACGTCAAGGTCGAGGGCAAGGAAGCCCAGCAGGTCCTGCGGCTCGTCGAGGAGCTCGAGGACCACGACGACGTCCAGTCCGTCTCCTCCAACTTCGACATCTCCGAGGAGGAGATCTCCAGCTTCTCGCAGGCCGGCTGACGCCCGGGCGAAAGCCATGCGGGTCCTCGGCATCGATCCCAGCCTCCAGTCGACCGGCTTCGGGATCGTCGAGGACGCCGGCGGCGGGGCCCGGCCGGTCGCCTACGGGGTCATCAGGCCGACGGCCGGCCTCCCCTTCTTCAAGAAGCTGGCCGAGATCCGCGCCGAGATCGAGAGAATCATCCGCGACTACGGGCCGGACGAGGCCGCCATCGAGAACCCCTTCTACGCCCGCAACGTCAAAACGGCCATCCTCCTCGGCCAGGTCCGGGGGGCCGTCCTGGTCGGCATCGCCGCCACGGACTGCGGCTTCCACGAGTACTCGGCCCTCGAGATCAAGAAGGCCGTCACGGGCTACGGCCAGGCCGAGAAGGAGCAGGTCCAGACCATGGTCAAGGCCCTCCTCGGGCTCGACGACGACCGGCTCCCCCTCGACGCCTCGGACGCCCTGGCCGCGGCCATCTGCCACCTCAACGCGCGGCTGACCCATCTCAAGGCGGAGGGACCGGACCCGTCATGATCGCCTACCTCAAGGGAACGCTCATCCACAAGACCCCGGGGCACGTCATCGTCGACACCGGCGGCGTGGGCTATGCCGCCGCCGTGCCCCTCGGCACCTACTTCAAGCTCGGCGAGGTCGGCGAGACGGTCGAGCTCCTCATCCACACCCACGTCACCGACGACGCGCTGACCCTCTTCGGCTTCGACTCCCAGGAAGAGAAGGGCATGTTCCTCAAGCTCATCGGGATCTCCGGGATCGGCCCGAAGCTGGCCATGAACATCCTCTCCGGCATCGGTCCGGCCGACCTGGCCGAGGCCGTCCGCAAGAGCGACCTGGCCCGGCTCGCCCTCGTCCCGGGCATCGGCAAGAAGACGGCCCTGCGCATCACCATGGAGCTCCAGGACAAGCTCGAGTCGAAGGAGAAGCTCCTCGCGGCCAAGGCCTCGCCGGAGAAGGAGGACCTCGTCTCCGCCCTCCTCAACATGGGCTTCCGCAGCAAGGAGGCCGAGCGGGTCGCGGACCAGGCCATCGCCGCCCTCAAGCCGGACGCGGGCTTCGAGAAGCTCCTCCGGGACTGCCTCAGGCGCCTGGCCAAGCTGTAGGGACTGTCCCCGCGGGGGACCGTCCCTCTTTCCCAGAAGCGCGCCCTTGCCTCACGATTTTGTTTGTTTTCCCGCCCCGATTGGGTAAAATAGCACACGAGTGACCCCGATGCCCGCGATCCTCAGCCCCATCCGGACGAAGGAGGACGTCCTCTTCGAGGACAGCCTCCGCCCGCAGAGCTTCGCCGAGTTCGTCGGCCAGGAGACGGTCAAGGCCAACCTCAAGGTCTTCATCGAGGCGGCGAAGAAGCGGGGCGAACAGCTCGACCACGTCCTCCTCTACGGCCCGCCGGGGCTCGGCAAGACGAGCCTGGCCTACCTCATCGCCAAGGAGATGGGCGTCGCCATCAAGCCGACCGCGGGCCCGGTCATCGAGCGGACGGGCGACCTCTCGGCCATCCTCACCAACATGCAGGCGAGGGAGGTCCTCTTCATCGACGAGATCCACCGCCTCCAGCCCTCGGTCGAGGAGATCCTCTACTCGGCCATGGAGGACTTCAGCCTGGACATCGTCATCGGCCAGGGGCCCGGCGCCCGGAGCCACAAGCTCAAGATCAAGAAGTTCACCCTCATCGGGGCGACGACGCGGGCCGGGCGGATCACGGCCCCGCTCCGCGGGCCGTTTCGGCATCATCCACCGCCTCGACTATTACCGGGACGAGGACCTCCGGCAGGTCATCCGGCGCTCGGCCAAGATCCTCAAGGTCCGCATCGACGACGAGGGCGCCGGCGAGATCGCCCTGCGGTCGCGAGGCACGCCGCGCGTCGCCAACCGCCTCCTGCGCCGGGTCCGCGACTACGTCGACGTCAAGGGCGACGGCGTCATCACGGCCGCGGCGGCGCGAAAGGCCCTCGACCTGATGGAGGTCGACGTGCTCGGCCTCGACGACGTCGACCGCAAGATCCTCTCGACGATCATCGAGAATTTCGGCGGCGGGCCGGTCGGCATCGCCACGATCGCCGCGGCCATCGACGAGGAGAAGGACACGATCGAGAGCATCTACGAGCCCTTCCTCATGCGCATCGGCTTCCTCGACCGGACCATCCGCGGCCGGGTCATCACGCCCAAAGCCTACGCTCACCTCGGCTACACGTACGAGGGGTCGCGGGCCCACGCGTCGGGGGGCGGCCACGGGAAAAACCCCGCCGCCGGTCAGAAAAAGCTGTTCAAAGACTGAGGATGCCTTCCGACCGGCCATGACCACAGGCAAGCCCCTCCGCGTCTCGGACTTCGATTACGACCTCCCCGCGGAGCTCATCGCCCAGCACCCCCTCCCCCGCCGCGACGGGTCGCGGATGATGCTCCTCGAGAGGGCCTCGGGGCGGGTCAGTCACCGGTCGTTCCGCGATCTTCCGGCGTTCTTCGCCGCCGGCGACCTCCTCGTGCTCAACGACACCAAAGTCATCCCGGCCCGGGCATGGGGCGAGAAGGACGGGGTGAAGATCGAGTTCCTTTTCGCGCGGGAGCTCGACCCCGGGCTCTGGGAGACCCTCTGCCGCCCGGCCCGGAGGCTCGGCCCGGGCGACCGCGTCCGCTTCGCGCCCGGCTTCGAGGCCTTCGTCGAAGCGGCCGGCGACGAGGGGAAGCGGGTCCTGCGGTTCGACCGTCCCGACATCCGGGCCGAGCTCGGCCGCGTCGGCTTCGCCCCCCTGCCGCCCTACATCAAGCGCAGGCGGGAGGACCTCGGCTTCCGCGCCGAGGACCTCGAAAGATACCAGACGGTTTTCGCCAGAAAGGAAGGGGCGGTGGCCGCCCCCACCGCCGGGTCTCCACTTCACGCCCGAGGTTCTGGCGGCGCTCAAGGCGAAAGGCGTCAAGGTCCGTTCCGTGACGCTCGAGGTCGGGCTGGCCACGTTCCAGCCCGTCCGCGTGGAGAACGTCGACGACCACAGGATGCTCCAGGAATCGTATGCGGTCTCGCCTGCGGCCGCCCGCGACATCAACGCCGCCAAGGGCGACGGCCGCCCGGTCACGGCCGTCGGCACGACCGTCGTCCGCACGCTCGAGAGCGCCTGGCACGAAGGCGGCGTGCGGGCCGGCCGGCGCGCGACCTCGCTCTTCATCCGCCCGGGATACGAGTTTCGCGCCGTCGACCGCCTCCTGACGAACTTCCACCTGCCGCGCTCGACCCTCCTGATGCTCGTCTCGGCCTTCGCCGGCCGCGCGCTCATCATGAAGGCCTATCGCGAGGCCGTCCGCGAGCGCTACCGCTTCTTCTCCTACGGCGACTGCATGCTCATCCTCTAGCCCGTCTTTGACAATCATTTTCGTTCCCATTATCATAAGCGGCAATCGACCATGGACATTGACGCCAAGCTCGCCCAGGCCATCGAGGCCCGGCGCGCCGAGATCCTCGGCCTGAGCCG
The DNA here is from genome assembly GCA_963805045.1 of Candidatus Aminicenantota bacterium. GTDB lineage: Bacteria > Acidobacteriota > Aminicenantia > Aminicenantales > Saccharicenantaceae > DATKJS01. Next base: position 28,933 of record CAWDTC010000050.1, on the reverse strand, counting down.
CCGCATCCACGACGACCCTGAGCTCGCCTTCGAGGAGGTCCGGACCTCGGCCCTCCTCCGGTCCGTCCTCGCGGCCGAGGGCTTCGACGTCTCCGGCGCGAGCGAGTCCCTGCCGACGTCCTTCCGCGCCGTGCACGCGTTCTCCGCGGACGGGCCCCGCGTGACCTTCACCGCAGAGATGGACGCCCTGCCCGGCCTCGGCCACGCCTGCGGCCACAACATCATCGGCACGGCCGCGGCCTACGCCGCCATCGTTCTGAAGGCCGTCCTGGGGGCCGGCGGGCCGGGCTCGATCGAGGTCGTCGGGACGCCGGCCGAGGAGCGCGGCAGCGGCAAGGTCCGCATGATCCAGGACGGGGTTTTCGCCCGTTCCGACGTCGTCCTCCAGGTCCATCCGCACTCGCTCGACACGGTCATCTGCCAGGCCTTGGCCCGGCGCACCCTCGTCGTCGAGTTTTTCGGGAGGAAGGCCCATGCCGCCGCGGCGCCCCGGGAGGGCCGGAACGCGCTGGACGCGCTCGTCCTCTTCTACCACGCGGCCGCCCTGCCCCGGACGAAACTCCCTGCGGGGACGCTCTTCCACGGCATCATCGAGGCGGGGGGCGAGGCGCCGAACATCATCCCCGACTACGCCCGCGGCCGCTTCTCCCTCCGGGCGGACGCGATGTCCAAGCTCGAGCGCCTCGTCGACGACGTCATGGACCTCGCCGAGAAGGCCGCCGCGGACGCCGGGTGCCGGGCCAAGGTCAGCGAGCCCGGACCAGGGGTCACGACCTTCCGCCGCAACGCCGCTCTCGAAGAGGTCTTCGCCGGCCTGTTCGAGGAACGGGGCCGGCCCGACCCGTACAAGGTCCGGGAATCCTACGGGTCGACGGACCTGGCGAATGTCTCGTGGGTCGTCCCGACCATCGAGCCCATGGTCAAGGCCAGCGACTTCCCCATCCACACCGAGGGTTTCGCCCGGGACGCCGTGGCGGCCGGCGGCGAGCGCGCCCTCCTCGACAGCGTCTGGTTCCTGGCCGCGGCCGCGGCGCGGCTCCTGACCGACCCCGCCCTCCTCGGCCGGGTCCGGGCGGACTTCCGGTCCGGGGACGGCGGCGGGCCGGCTGGGGCAGCGTGAGGCAGCCGCGCCGATGAAGAGACTGTCCGACCTCGGCGGCGGGGCCGGCCCGGCGGCCCTGGCCCTCACGGACTCGGGCCTCGGCGGGCTCCTCATCTGTGCGGAGCTCGAGCGCCGGCTCCGGGAAACGGCCGGCGGCGGTCCCTTCCGTCTCGTCTATGTCGATGCCTGGCCCGACGCCCGCTTCGGCTACAACGACCTCCCCGACGACGCCGCCCGGGCCGCGGCCTTCGACGGGGCCCTGGGCGCGATCGCGGCCCTCGGTCCCGACCTCATCCTCATCGCCTGCAACACGTTGTCCATCGTCTACGAAGCGACGGCCTTCGCCCGGGCCCCGGCCGTCCCGGTGACGGGCATCCTCGACGAGGGCGCCGCCCTCTTCGCCGAGGCGCTCGCCCGCGACCCGGCGGGCGTCCTGGTCCTGTTCGGAACGCGGACGACCATCGGCTCGGGCGAGCACGTCCGGCGCATGGCCCGGCTCGGCGCCGACCCTCGGCGCGTCGTCGCCGAGGCCTGCCACGGCCTGGCCGCGGCCATCGACAAGGACCCCGACGCGCCGGCCGTCCCCGGCCTCGTCGAGGACTGCGTCCTCAGGGCCGTGCCCAGGCTCCCCGCCGGCGCCCCGGTTTACGCCGGGCTCGCCTGCACGCATTACGCCTATGTCGCCGAGGCGTTCCGGACCGCGATCGGCCGTCACACCGGGGCGAACGTCGACGTCCTCGACCCCGGCCGGCGCCTCGTCGACGGCCTGATGCGCGGCTTCCCGGTCCGGCGGCAGGGGGCCCGGGAAAGGGACGTCGCGGTCGAGGTCGTCTCCAAGGTCGAGCTTCCCGAAAGCCAACGGCGGGCCGTGGCCCGGCGCCTCGAGTCCGTGTCCGCGGCGACCGCCCGCGCCCTGCTCGAATACCGGCACGTGCCCGGACTCTTCTGAGGGAGAAACGCCATGAGGATCGTCCTCCTGACCGGCCCGGGCGGGGACGCCCAAGGCTGGGGCGACATGAAGGTCACGGAATCGATGCGCGAGGCCCTCGAGTCCCTCGGCCATCCCGCGCGGATCGCTTACGTCGCCGACGAGGCGGAGTTCTTCCGGCTCCTCGACCGGCGCGACTTCGACATCGTCTGGAGCGCCCTCTACCACATCACGCCGAACGAAGCCTTCATCGGCCGCAACGCCGCCGGGACCTGGGTCGCCGACGTCATGGACGAGCGCCGGGTCCCCTACATCGGCTCGGACAGCCGGACGATGAGGGCCATGATCGACAAGTTCGAGACCCACGAGATCCTGGCCGCCGCGAGCGTCGCCGTGCCAGCCCACGTCCTGCTCCGCCCCGGGGGCGACGCTTCGGCGGTGACCTTCCCCGCGTTCGTCAAGCCCATGTGCGAATCGCGGTCGGTCGGCATCTCCGACGAGAGCGTCGTCCACGACGAGGCCGAGCTCCGGCGGCGCGTCGCCTTCATCGGGAAGGAATTCGACGAGCCGGCCCTCGTCGAGGAGTTCCTGCCGGGCGACGAGTACACGGCCCTCGTCCTCGGCAACGGCCGGACCCGCGAATGCCTGCCCGGGCTGGTCACGGTCGAGGAAACGCACTACCACAGGTACCGCATCCTGCGGAGCGACCTCCGGGGCGTGGGGCTGACCCGCATCAGCCTGGCCGGGGCGCGGACGGAGGAAGCGAGGGCCATCGGCGACGCGGCGGCCGAGGCCATGGGCTGCCTCGACCACGTCCGCATCGACATGCGCGTCGACCGGGCCGGCCGGCTCCGCATCATCGAGGTCAACGGCATCCCCGGGCTCAAGCCCCACAAGAGCTGGGCGCCTCAGATCTACACGCTCTACCACGGCTCGCCGGAAGGGGAGGCGGAGGATTACCGGCGCCTCATCGGCGCGATCGTCGAGGCCGCCGGCCGGCGCTACGGGCTCTAGGCCTTTCCCGCCGCCACGGGACGCGTGAACCATTCGCGGATGAGCCTCGTCCAGGCCGGCCGCGCGGGAGCCGGCTTTTCGGACATGAGGCGCGTGAGGGCGTCCCGCCAGAGCTCCGAGTGCTGGAGCGTCGTGATCCGGTTGCGGAACATGGCCGCGCCCTTGCGGGGCTCGGACTCCATCGTGTCGAGGATCCCGCGGACTTCTTTCTCGAAGCCGGCGGCGCCGTAAAAAGCGAGATAGGCCTGCCAAGCCTCGGCGACACCCCGGGCGGAGCCGAGCGGCCGCGAGACTTGGCGGAGCTTCTCGCGGAACCGGCTCTCCTCTCCCCTGCCGAGACCGCGCAGCCCCTGGCCGGTGATCCTGTAGGGATGGACGCCGTAGGAGGCCAACCGTCCCGCACGGACGTCGAGCGAGAGGCAGAACCCGGTCCGCCGGTAATAGAGCTCGGCCGGCTGATAGAAGACGAAGTTCCCCAGGCTGTAGGCGATGAGCCGGCCGCGGCGGGATTCGAGGCCCTGGGGGACATGGGGATGATGGCCGACGACGCAGTCGGCCCCCGCGTCGGACAAGGCCCGGAAGGCCTCGACGACGTAGGGCGGCGGGAAGGGGATGTATTCGAGGCCGGCGTGCCCGACGGCGATGACGAAGTCGCCGCGCTTCTTGGCCCTGCGCACGATCCCGACGATCCGGTCGATCTCCCAGCCGCAGACGCCGGGACCGCCCGTGGAAGCGGTGAGGTCCTCGCCTTCGCTGAAATTGACGACCGTGACGCGCGTTCCCCCGACGGTCAGGGTCATCGGCGCCGTCGCCTCCTCGAGCGTCATCCCGGCCCCGACCGTCCGGACGCCGTTCCGGCGCGAGGACGTCGAGCGTCTCCCGGAAGCCGGCCGAGGCCGTAATCGAAGACATGGTTGTTGGCGAGGCAGGCGACCTCGAACGGGACCGCGGTCGACGCCCGGCGACGTGGGCCGGGAGCCCTTTGAAGACCGCGCCGCTCTTCCAGACCGGCTTGCGCGCCGCGGTCAGCGCGCATTCGCAGTTGACGACGCGGAGGTCGGCGCCGCGGAGGACCGGCAGCATCTCCCCGTAGACCGACTCCGGCCGCCGCGATACGACGGGCTCCAGGGCGCGGATGGGGGCCCAATCCCCGGCGACGATGATCGGAAGCCCGCTTCCCGCTCAGAGGCATCTTGTCTTCTCCCGGCGGAGGGACGAATCATAGACCGGCGCCGCCGGGGCTGTCAACACGCTGAAAGGGTCCTCGACTTGGGAAACGCCTGTTGCCGCGGGGCCGTCAGTCGAGCTTCTTGTGGAAGCGGAGGACGCTCAGGGCGAAGAGCAACGCTCCCAGCAGCGAGGAGCGACGCGGCCTGGTCCCAGAGCTCCGCCCAGCCCGCGCCCCGCAGCATGATGCCCCGGATGATGACGAAGAAATACCGCGTCGGGACGATGTGGGAGACGGCCTGGAAGAAGGGCGGCATGTTCTCGATGGGGAAGACGAACCCGCCGAGGAGCATCATCGGCATGATGAAGAAGACGGTCGTGAACATGGCCTGCTGCTGGGTCCGCGAGATGGTCGAGATGAAGAGGCCGATGCCGAGGGTGTTGAGCATGAAGGCCAGGGACAGGGCGAAGAGGAGCAGGCAGGCTGCCCCGGACCGGCACGACGAACCACCATTTCGCGACGGCCGACGACGAAGGTCGGCCTCGACGAGCCCGATGAGGACGAACGGCAGGAGCTTGCCGACGATGAGCTGATGCGGCCGGATGGGCGTCACGATGAGCTGCTCCATGGTCCCCGCCTCCTTCTCCCGGACGATGCCCATGGAGGCGAGCGAGATGGTCATGATCATCAGGATGAGGCCCGAGGACGCCCGGGACCATGAAGTTCCGGCTGCTGAGCTCGGGGTTGTACCAGACCCGGACCTCGGCATTGACCATGGACCGGCCTCGCCCCCGTCCCCTTGATCCGCTCGAACCTCTCGAGGACGATGCGCTGGGTGTAACGCCCGACGATCATCGTTCGCGTAGTTGACGCCGATCGTCGCCGACTGGCTCTCGGAGCCGTCGGCGATGATCATGACCGAGGCCTGCTTCCCGCCGGCCAGCTTGTCGCCGAAGCCGCGCGGCACGACGAAAGCCATGGCCGCGTCGCCGTTGTCGAGGAAACGGTCGATGTCCTCCATCCGCCCGACCCTCGCCCGGACGGTGAAATACCCGGAATTGACGAAGCCGTCGAGGAAGTCCCGGCTGGCCGCCGTCCGGTCCAGGTCGCAGACGACGGAGGGGATATCCCGGACGTCCAGGTTCGCGGCGTAGCCGAGGAGGAGGAGCTGGAGGATGGGCGAGATGAAGAGGACCGGGAAGAGCCGCGGGTCGCGGCGGAGCTGGAGGAACTCCTTCCGGACGATGGACAGGATGGCCTTCATCGGTCCGGTCCTCCTCCGCCGCGGCCGTTCCTCGTCGCCCCTGCGCAGCCGGGCGGCGCTGGCCCACGAGCGACAGCGCGGCGAAGCCGGCCAGGAACAGGAGCTGCTGCCAGATGGCCGCCATCCCCACGCCCTTGAGGATGATGGCCCGGAGCGCGGCCAGGAAGTAGCGGGCCGGGACGAGGTAGGTGACGGCCTGGACGACGGCGGGCATGTTCCGGATGGGGAAGACGAACCCCGAGAGGATGAACGTCGGCAGCATCGTCGTCAGGGCGGCGATCAGGAAGGCCACCTGCTGGGTCCGGGTGACCGCCGAGATCAGGAGCCCCTGCCCCAGCGCGCCCGATCAGGAACAGGACCATGGCCAGGAGGAGGAGCGGGTAGCTCCCGCGGATGCCGACGCCGAAGAGGACCCGGCCGAGGAGGAGGACGAGGTGGGCCGAGCCGAGCGAGATCGCGACGTAGGGGATCGATCTTGCCGAGGATGAGCTCGAGCGGGCGGACGGACGAGAGCTTGATCTGGTCCATCGTGCCCCGCTCCTTCTCCCGGACGACCGAGAAGGCCGTCGAGACGGTGACGATGACCATGAGGATGAAGGCCATCAGCCCGGGCACGAGGAACCTGGCGCTGCGGAGCTCGGGGTTGTACCAGACGCGGACCTCGGGTCGAGAGGGGACGACGCAGCCCGACGAGGCCCCGCCGCTCGAGGGCCTCGAGAGTGATCTTCTGGGAATAGCTCTGGAGGATGGCCCCGGCGTAGCCCGCGGCCGTCGTGCCGCTCGTGGCGTTCGAGCCGTCGACGATGACCTGGACCGAGGGGCTCCGGCCGGCCAGGAGGTCGTCCGAGAACGTCGGCGGGATGACGAGGGCCGCCCGGATCGCCTCCCGGCCCATGAGCGGGTCGATCCCGGCCGTCTTCGGCAGGACGGCCTTGAGGTCGAAATACTCCGTCGTGCGGAACCTGTCGACGAGGTCGCGGCTCGCCCGGCTGCCGTCCTGGTCGACGACGGCGAGCGGGATGTGCTTGACGTCGAAGTTGAGGGCGTAGCCGAACATGAGGAGCATGAAGGCCGGCAGGAAGATCATGAACATGAGGGAGCGGGCGTCCCGCCGGATCTGCCGGAACTCCTTCATGATGACGGGCCGCAGGCAGCAGAGCGGGGGCGTTCTCACGGCCGCGCCTCCTCCGCCCCGCTGTCGCCGCCCTGCTCCTCGATCTTGTGGATGAAGACGTCCTCGAGCGAGGGCATGATCCGGTCGACCCGGAGGACGGCGATCCCCTCGCGCGCGAGGCGCTCGCGGACGAGCCGGCGGCCCTCCGCCTCGTCCCCGACGCTGACGTGGAGGGACGTGCCGAAGATGGAGGTCTCGAGGACCCACGGCTCCTTCTGCAGGACCTCCATGGCGTCGACGACCCGGTCGCTCGAGACCTCGAGGATGGGGTTGCGGATGACCGTCGTCTTGAGCTCCCGCGGGCTGCCCCCGGCGACGATGCGGCCGGCGTGGATGAGCCGGATGTCGTTGCAGTATTCCGCCTCGTCCATGTAGTGGGTCGTGACGAAGACCGTCACCCCGCTCTCCGAGAGCTCGTTGATGAGCTCCCAGAAGCGGCGGCGCGAGACCGGGTCGACGCCGCCCGTCGGCTCGTCGAGGAAGACGATCCTCGGCTCGTGGAGGACGGCGCAGCCGAGGGCCAGGCGCTGCTTCCAGCCGACCGAGAGCGTCCGCGTCAGGCTCCGCTCGCGCCCCTCGAGGCCGGCCATCTCGCAGGACCCACGGCAGCCGGGCCTCGAGGGCCTTGCGCGCCAGGCCGTAGGCGCCGCCGAAGAAACGGATGTTCTCGGCGACGGTCAGGTCCTCGTAGAGCGAGAAGCGCTGGGACATGTAGCCGATGGCGCGCTTGACCTCCTCCGGCTGCCGCCGGATGTCGAAGCCGCCGACGGTGGCCGTGCCCGAGGTCGGGTCGAGGAGGCCGCAGAGCATGCGGATCGTCGTCGACTTGCCGGCCCCGTTGGCGCCGAGGAAGCCGAAGATCCGGCCGCGCTCGACCTCGAACGAGACCGCGTCGACGGCGGTGAAGTCCCCGAACCTCTTGGTCAGGGCCTTGACCTCGATGGCGTTATTCGGGCACGGTCGCTCTCTCCCGCCCCTGCGGCTCACTGCCCGAGGGCCTTCGCCGAGCCGGGCCTGGCCCAGGACGAGGTCGATCGCGGCCTGGGTCCGGGCCAGCCGCGCCTGGAGGAGGAAGACTTCCGCGTCCAGGACGTCGGTATTGAGGGCGACCCCCTGCCGGAACCGGTCCCGGATGAGCCGCAGGTTCTCGTCGGCCTGGCCGACGGCCTGCCCGGACACCCTCAGCTTCTCCCGGGCCTGGGCCAGGGCCAGCCGGCTCTGGGTCACCTCGAGGACGGCCTGGTCCTCGAGGAGCTTGCGGGCGTCGCGGGCCTGGGCGAGCGCGGACTTCGCCTGCTCGGTCTGGCTCTTCGTCAGGCCCCAGTTCCAGAGGTCGAGGGAGACGGCGACGCCGACGTCCCAGGTCCCGTAGAACTTGTCCTGGGCCGGCATGAGCCTCTGGTTGGGCCGAAGATAGTAGTAATTCGCGGCCAGGGCGAGCTGGGGGTACCAGCCGGCCCGCGCCGCCTTGACCCCGGCCTCGGACGCTTTGATGCGGAACTCGGCCGACTTGAGCTCGGGGCGGTTGGTGAGGGCCGCGTCGATGAGGGACTGCGCCGCGGCTTCGTCGGGCGCGGCGGCCCCGGCCTCGGGGGAGTTCGAAGCCAGGCTTTCGGCCGAGGTCGTCAGGTCGAGCTCGGTCGAGACGGGCAGGCCGATGAGGGTATCGAGCGAGGTCCGGGCGACCTCGACGGCGTTCCGGGCGTCGATGGCCATGATCTCCGTCGTCGAGAGCTGGAGCTCCGCCCGCAGGACCTCGTTCTTCGTGAGCAGGCCCTGGCCGTAGAAGGCCCGGACATCCTTCAGGTGCTCCCCGACCTGGCGGATGTTCTCCTCGATGACGGCGGCGACGTCGCGGGCGCGGGCCAGCCCCCAGTAGGCGCTCTTGACGGCGAAGATGAACTCCGAGCGGTCCTTCTCGAGGTCCAGGGCCGACGAGCGCTCGAGCTCGCGCGCCGACTCCGAGCCCGCCTCCAACCTGAAGCCGGTGAAGAGCGGCTGCTGGAGGGAGAGCCGGAGGTTCCAGTTGTTGAAGTAGTTCTGCGAAACGACGATCGGCTCCGGGAAGATCGGGAGCGAGACCTCGAAGGGCGGGACCTGGCTGAGGCGGGTGTAGCCGCCGCCGAAGCGCAAGGCCGGCAGCCGGCCGGCGGCGGCCTCGCGGGTCCTCGCGGCGGAGGCGTCGGCCTTCATCCGCGAGGCGTGGAGCCCGGGGCTCGCCTCGAGCCCTGCGGCGATGGCCTCGTCGAGGGACAGGGTCCGCTTCTGGGCCAGGGCCGCGAGCGGGAGGACGAGGAGAATGAGACAGACGGTGGCGCGTTTACGCATGGCCGGCCTCCGTGGACGCGGATTGGGTGACGGAAATGAAGACGTTCTCGAGCGACGGGGCCAGGGCCCGGCTCTGGAGGACGGGGATGCCCTCGGCGGCCAGGGCCCGCTCGATGGCAGGGATCTCCCGGTCCGGGTCCTGCGACGACGGCGTTCAGGCGGTCGCCGAAGAGCTGGACCTCCGAGACGCCGGGCGTCGTCTTGAGCACGGCGAAGCCCCGCCGGATGTCCGGGCAGACGACCTCGACGACCGTGCCCCTCATCAGCCGCTTGAGCCCCTGCGGCGTGTCGGCGGCGAGGAGCCGGCCCTCGGCCAGCAGCCCGACCCGCGAGCAGCGCTCGGCCTCGTCCATGTAGGGCGTCGTCATGACGATCGTGATCCCCGAGCGGAGGAGGCTCGACAGGATCTTCCAGAAGTCGCGCCGGGAGACGGGGTCGACGCCCGTCGTCGGCTCGTCGAGGAAGATGATCCGCGGCGTGTGGATGAGGGCGCAGGCCAGGGCCAGCTTCTGCCGCATGCCGCCCGAGAGCCGGTCGGCCAGCCGCCGGCGGAAGGGCGCGAGCCGGGTGAACTCGAGGAGCTCCTCGCGGCGGGCCCGGAAGTCGCGGACGAGGTGGATCTCGGCGAAGAACTCGATGTTCTCGTCGATGGTCAGGTCGCCGTAGAGGCTGAACTTCTGCGAGAAGTAGCCGACGCGGCTCTTGAGCTTATCCGCCTCCCCGACGACGTCGCAGCCGAGGACGGACGGCCCGCCCGGAGGTCGGCCGGAGGAGGCCGCAGAGCATGCGGATGGTCGTCGTCTTTCCCGCGCCGTCCGGCCCGACGAGCCCGAACATCTCCCCTTCCCGGACCTCGAGGTCGAGGGAACGGACGGCTTCGACATCCTCGAAAGTCCGGCCGAGGCCCCGGGTCTCGACGGCGAGTTCCGCCACGGCCCGGCCCTCCCCCTCTACTTCCCGGCCGGTCCGACGCGGATCGCGGCGTCGGCGGGCAGGCCCGGCTTGAGCAGGCCCTCCCGGTTCTCGATCTCGACCTTGACCCCGAAGACGAGCTTGACCCGGTCCTCCTTCGTCTGGATGTTCTTCGGCGTGAACTCGGCCTCGGGCGAGATGTAGGTGACCTTGCCGGGAAAAGACCGCCCGGGGAAGGCGTCGATCGAGACCTCGGCCGCGTCGCCCAGCCGGACCCGGCCCAGCTCCTTCTCGGTGACGTAGATCATGACGTAGACGCTGTCGAGCTCGGAGACCGTGACCACGATCGAACCCGGGGAAACGAGCTCGCCCGGCTCGACGGCCTTGCGGGTCACGACCCCCGCCGGCCGGGGCGACGATGGTGCAGTCGGCGATCGTCTTCCGGAGCAAGTCGGCGGCGGCCACGGCTTGGGCCAGGCGGGCCTCGGCGGCCTGGATCTCCTCGGGCCGGGCCAGGCGGCGCATCTTGGCCAAGGCCTCGTCGGCGGCGTTCCGCTGGGCCTTCGCGACCGTCAGCCGGGCCTCGGCGTCGTCCTTCTGCTTGGGCGTGACGCTCCCGGTCGCGGCGAGCTCCCGCATTCGGCGGGCGTCGTCGGCGGCGACGCGGAAATTGGCCTCGGCCTGCGTCAGACCGTCTTCGGCCTGCCGGATGTCCTCCCGCCGCGCGCCGTTCCTGAGCAGGACGAGCTGGGCCCTGGCCAGGTCGACGCCGGCCTCGGCCTGCCGGAGCTGGATATCGAGCGTCGCGTGGTCGATGACGGCCAGGATGTCGCCCGGCTTGACCCGCGAGCCCTCGTCGACCGGCCGCGCCTCGACCTGGCCGCCGACCTTGGCCGCGACGTTGACCTCGACGGCCTCGATCGTCCCCGAGGCGGTGATGGCGCCGCCGCCGTTCCCGGAACAGGCGGCCAGGCCGGCGGCGGCGAGGGCGCAGGTGAGCCGGAGGATCGTCGTTCGGAATTTCATGTCACGCCCTCCTTTCGGGGTTCGAACAAGGCCGGCGTCCGGGCCGAGAAGTCCCGGCGGCCGCTCTCGGTCAGGATGCCCTGGAAGAAGACCTTGATGACCGACTCAAAGACCTCGGCCGGCGTCCGGCCGGAGCGCAGGATGGCCTCGGGATTGACGAACCGGCTGACGAGGTCGGCGAACATCTCGAGGAGGATGTCGACCTCGAGGTCGGCTCGGAAAAGGCCCTCCCGCCGGCCCGACTCGAGGATGCCCTTGAGGTTCTTGAAGATCTTCTCCCGGCGGAAGTCGTCGATCTCCCGCCAGACCCGCGGCGCGCTCCTCTGGATGTCCCGCATGAGGAGCGGGCCGATGAGGGAGATGCGGCCGCCGACGAAGGCGAAGAGGGCCACGAGCTTGTCGATGAGGCCCATCGTCCCGTCGCCGAGCAGCTCCTCGATGTGGCCCAAGGCCTGGTCGAGGTAATCGGTCACGACCGCCCGCAGGATCTCCTCCTTGCTCGGGAAGGACTTGTAGAGGGTCGCCTTGCTGATGCCCGAGCCGGCCGGCGATCTCGTCGGCGGTGACGCGGACGAAGCCGCGGCTGAAGAACAGGCCCCGGGCGGCCTCGACGACCCTCGGCCGCAGGGCGGCCCCGGCGCCGGAAGCACGGTTGCGGGGTTTGGAAACTTTTAAAACTCTTTTGGTTTTCACAGTTTTATTGTACGCGCGGGCGGATAAATGTCAAGACCTCGGTAGAAAAAAGACCCGTCGGGCCCGAACGGGACCGTAGCGGCCGAGCGGCGGCCCTCCGGGACGTCCGGCCCTGGCTCAGGCGGCGGCGGCCGCGGCCGGCTTCTCTTCCATGTACTGGATGTAGAGCTCGGTCAGGTCGTCGTGGGCCAGCTCCTCGGCGGTCTTCATCATCACCAGCTTCCCCTTCTTCATGAACCCGATCCGGTCGGCCATGAGCTTGGCCCGGAAAATGTCGTGGGTCGACATGAAGACCGACTTGCCCGCGTCGCGCATCTGGACGAGGATCTCCAGGAACTCCCGCCCCGACTTGGGGTCGAGGCCCGAGGTCGGCTCGTCGAGCAGGACGTTCGGCGCGTCCTTGACCAGGGCGATGGCGATGCCGAGCTTCTGGCGCATGCCCTTGGAGAAGTTCTTGAGCCGGCGGTCGAAGGCCTCCTTCTGGAGTCCGACGCGGCCCAGGACCTCGGCATAGTCCTTCTTCGTCAGGGCTCGCTTTCCGGCCAGTCGGCTGAAGTAGTCGAGGTTCTGGATGGCCGTAAAATTGCCGTAGAGCATGACGTTCTCGGAGACGAACGAGACGTACTTCTTGGCCTTGAGCGGGTCCTTGGCGACGTCGATCCCCTCGATGAGGGCCTGGCCCGAGGTCGGCGGGATGAAGTTCAGGAAGAGGTTGATGGTCGTCGTCTTCCCCGCCCCGTTGGCCCCGAACATGCAGAAGATCTCGCCCGGCTCGACCTTGAAGCTCAGGCCGTCGAGGGCCAGCTCCCCGTCCTCGTATCGCTTGGTCAATTCGATCGCTTCGAGCATGGCTGACTCCTTACCTTAGCGCACGTCGTAGCGCAGGAACGAGACGTAGGCGCCGACGAAGAAGATGATGATCATGATGACCATCAGGACGAAGTCCGGCAGGGTCCGGACGAGCGACTTGCCCAGGCTCTCCGGCTCGAGCGTGAACTGGGGCATGTCGTCGATCTTGATGGTCGTCTGCTGTCCCGTCTGGAAGTTGATGCTCTGGCCGAGCTTGGAGTTCACCCACTTCGTGTAGATCGGCTTGTAAGCTCCGGACGGCGGCCAGGAACCGGTCGTACTCGTCGACCCCCGTCCGGGCCAGGGTCATCGAGCCGAAGGTCAGGGCCGAGGCCGGCGAGATGCGCGACAGGTTGACGGCCAGGCTCTGCTGGGCCTTCTGCCTCAGCTGGTAGTCCCGCTCCAGGGCGGCGTTGTTCTCGTCGATCTTCGAGGTCAGCTCCTGCTGGTAGTCCTGGATGAACTGTTTGAACTTATCCTGGAAGACCTTGGGGTCCTCGCCCTTGGCCGGCTGGTTCTTCTTGGCCCACTCGCGGACTCTCTTCTGCCCCTCCACCTGGACCTGCTGGAGGAAGGCGTCCTTCTTGGCCGTGATCTCGTGGACCGAGGGGATGGGCCTGATCTGGCCGGCCGTGATGACCGCGACCTTCGGGATGACCATGACGAAGACGACCCAGATGAAGAGGAGGACGAGGAAGCTCGTCGAGGAGCGCGACGTCCGGGCCGAGATGAAGAGGCCCAGGCTGAAGAAGACCGAGAGGTAGAGGAAGAACATCAGGAAGATGAGGAGCAGGCGGCCCCAGTCCTGGCCGCTCAGGGCCAGGTTCGGGGCGACGAGGAGGATGATCAGGCTCAGGAGCAGCGGGACGAGCAGGGGCATGAGCAGGCTGAGGTAGCCGCCGATGGCCTTGCCCAGGATGAGGCGGTCGCGGGGCACGTCGTTCGACAGGGCCAGCTTGAGCGTCCCCTTCTCCTTCTCGCCGACGATGGCGTCGTAGGTGAAGAGGATGGCGAAGAGGCTGAGGACGATCTTGACGATGAACATCAGGTCCAGGGCGCCGAAGACGGCGAAGACGGGGTTGCTACCATACTTCGATTCGACCAGGTTGGGGTCGGCGGCGATGTTGACCGGGGCGACCCGGCCCGACGTCCTCCTCGACGCCGGTGACGACGGTGCCCAGGACCTGGGGCGCCTTGTTGACCTTGATCCCGATCCCGGCCAGCGACGAGTAGTTCGGCTGGCTCTCCAGGTTCTTCTTGTTCAGCGCCACGGCCGCCGTGTACTCCTTCTTCTCCGCCCCGTAGTTCGCGACGCCGGTGTAGACCGAGAGCAGGATGAGGACGGTGCAGAGAAGGAAGGTGAAGACGAATTTCGGGCTGGTGATGTTGTCCAGGATCTCTTTTTTGATGATGTCTCTAAGCATGGCCTCCCTCGCGCCGCGGAGGTCCTCGGTCGGGCATGGCCGGGCCGGGTCCTCCGCCGCTTTCCTTATTATACGGCAAAGGGCCGCCGGGGTTTAAGCGATTCCTGCGCCCTTGACTCCCCCGCCGGGCGGGGTATATAAGGCGGTCAGGCGCGGCGCCCCGACGGCGCCGGCGGCCGGAGGAGGACGCGATGAGAAGACACGGAACGATGGCGGCGCTCGTGATGGGAGCGGCCCTGGTCTTGGCCCTCGGCCCGGCGGTCGCCGGGCAGGCGGAGAAGGACCGGGACTCCGGCCCGGCCCCGCTCAGGGCCGGCCGGAACCTGATCCGGACGCCGGTCTTCACCGAGGCCGACGATGCCAAGGTCCTGGCCCTGTTCTACGGGCTGCGGGTCTCCGACGTCGTCGACGGCATGGACGCCGCCGGGCTCCAGAATGTCGGCATCATGGACCCGGCCATCCACGCGATGTGGCGAGACGAGCGGACGTTCTCCCACCGCTTCGCGGGCATCGCCGTCACGGCCCGCTACGTCCCGACCCAGGAGCCGCCGGCCGGGAAGATGTCGGTCGCCGCCTACGACGCCTGGGCCGGCGAGTGGTACGACAAGCGCTCGACCGAGCTTTACGCCGACCTCATCCGCAAGGGCACGGCCCTCGTCATCGAGGACGCCCCGGGCGCGGACGTCGGGTCGATCGGGTCCTACAACATCCTCGAATGGAAGAACCGGGGGTGCGTCGGCGTCGTCACCGGGGCCACGGCCAGGGACGCCGACGAGATCGCCCTCGAGCGCGTCCCGCTCTACTTCCGGGGGCCGGGGCGCGGCATCCGGCCGGGCCGCAACGAGCTCGAGTCCGTCAACCGGCCGGTCGTCTGCGGCGGCGTCCTCGTCGTGCCGGGCGACGTCATCGTCGCCGACGGCGACGGCGTCGTCGTCGTGCCACGGGCGAGGGCCGAGGCCGTGGCGACATACGCCCGCAGGATCCTGGATGCGGACAAGGAGGGCCGGCGCGACCTCTACCGCAAGGCTGGCCTCAAGGAGGACGCCTCGGTCAGGAAATGAGCCCGACTCAGGCGGTCAGGATGTCGTGGGCGTGGAGGAGCCGGGCCCGGACGGGCAGTCCGTGGGGGCAGGCCGCCTCGCAGGGCGCGGCGCAACCGGCGCAGCCGAGCGGCTTGCGGCCGGGCTCGAGCTCGGCGTAGTGGTCCGCGGCCATCCTCTCCATCCCGTAGTCCTCGTGATACATCGCGTAGCGGAGGACGTCGTTGACGGCGACGTTCGCCGGGCAGGCGGCCAGGCACTCCGAGCAGCTCACCCGGCAGTACCGTGACGAGGCCTGCTCCCGGTAGCGGGCGATCATCTCGAGCGCGGCCCGGTCCAGCGTCTGCCCCGAGGCCGCCACGTACTCCTCGACGTGGGAGTAGCTGCTCATGGTCGGGATGCAGGTGTCGAAATCGGGGTTGGCGAGGACCCAGCGGATGGCCGCCTGCGGGTAGCTCATCTTCGGCCCGACCATGCCCTTGAGGTTCCCCTGCTGGTTGCCGGCGAAGACCTTCATGGCCACCGTGCCGATGCCCTTGGCCCGGACGGCCTTGACCAGCGGCTCGATGGCCGGGCCCTCCATGTGGTTGTAGATGGTCAGGATGACCTGGGGGAAATCCGTCTCCAGGGCCTGCTTCAGCGTCAGCTTGGCGTTGTGGGTCGAGAAGCCCGTGAAGCGGACCTTGCCGGCCTTCTTGAGCTCATCGTAGGCGCCCAGGACCTCCTCGCTCTCGAGGAGCGGCGTCAGGTCCTCGATGCTGTGGACCATGGCCACGTCGACGTGATCGGTCTGGAGCCGCTTGAGGCTATCCTCCATCCGCTTGATGAGGGCCGCCTTCTCGATCTTCCGGCCGAAGTTCAGGGCGTGCTTGGTCGTGATGGCGACCTTGTCGCGGATGCCCTTCAGCCCCTGCCCGACGTAGGCCTCTCCCTTCATCCGGAGATAGCTCTCCGCCGTGTCGAAATATGTCACGCCGCAGTCGTAGGCATAGCGCAGGACGTTCGGCTCGAAGAGGGAGATGGCGCCGAAACTGACGTCGGAGACCTTGAGCCCGGTCCGGCCGAGGTCGTTGTATTTCTTGACCTTTGGGGCCGGGGCGTCCTGGCCGCGGGCGGGGGCCTCCGTCGCGCCGGCGCGGAGCCGGCCGGCGACGCCGAGCCCGACGGCGCCCGAGGCGATCGAGGTGATGAACTGGCGTCTTTTCAGGCCTGACATGTCTTTCTCTCCTTCAGTTCGCGATCTTCCTCGCGGAAATGGGGGCCAGGGGTTTGAGCTTGTCCGCGACCGGCGACCGCCTATCGCCGCCGATGACCTGGATGGCGAAGGCTCCCCCACCCCAGGGCTGCGGGGCGAGGAGCCGGGCCCCCTTGGCTTGCTCGTTCGGCGGCGGGACCTCCTTGGCCGAGCCGTAGAAGGTGAGCTCGTATTCGGCCTCGTCGAGGAGAAGGATGAGCTTGTCGCCGGTCTTGAGCCCGGCCCGGTCCGCGTCCTTCTTCGTCCAGTTCGTGACGATCGTGAGCCCGAAGGGCGACGAGTTCCAGTCGAGGACGTTCCCCTTCATCCGCCCGGGCGAGGCCTCGGTCCTGCCCGACGTTGCACTCGGCCTTGGCGAAGAAGTCCTTCCCGAGCGGCAGGTTCGTCTTGACTTCGCTCATCTCCATCAGGTTCCCGCGCGAGCCGACCTGGGAGACGAACCAGCCCGAGGGCAGCCGCCAGCCCGCCCTCGGCCTCCTCGAAGGGCGCGAAATCGTAGTTGACCTCGTACTTGTCGCCCTCCGGAGTCGCGCCCTGGAAGACGAGGCGCTTGAGCAGGAAGTCGTCCGCCCGGAGGTAGAAGTGGACGGCGACCGGACCGGCCGCTCCCTTCGAGCGTCAGATGGTAGAACTTCTCCGGGCCGAACGACTTCGACCCCGGCGAGCACGAGCTCGCCCTCGAACTTGGCCAGCGAGAAGAGGCCCGGCGTAGAGCTTGGCCATGGTCTGGAAGACCGTCCCTGCGGGCCCCGTGACCTCGCTCGTCGTGCCGAACGAGTTCCGCCGGACCCGGCCGCCGCTCGACCAGGACCGCCTCGGTCACGACGGGGTCCTTCCCGGTGAGGACTTTGAGCTCGCCCGAGGCCGAGGCGAAATTGCGCTGGCCGCCGGTCCTGAACGAGAGGTTCCGGACGGCGGCGAGCTTGGCCCTGCCGCCCGAGGCCTCGATGTTCTTGCGCAGGGTCTCCTTCAAAGAGAGGCTGGCTTGGGCCGAGGCCAGGGACGCCGCGGCCAGCAGGAAAATCACTCCGGCGGCCCACCGCCGGCCCGACGTTCGACGCATGCGTCCCTCCTTCGAAAGAATGCGAGGGACCATTCTAGCGGAAATGCCGGCGGAGCGCCATCGGACGAACAAGAGGGACTGTCCCCCGGGCGGACAGTCCCTCTTGTCTTTAACTGGGCTCGATGATGCCGAGCGGCGGGTTCGTCTTCCACTTGCCGCGGGTGAAGTCGGGGATCGCGACGGGGCGGCCCTTCGCCGGCGACGCTCGCGCAGCTCGCGCCGACGATGGCGCTCCAGGCGGCCGCGTCGTAGACGTCCTGGTCGAGCGGCTCGCCCTTGCGCAGCGACTGGATCAGGCGGTAGTCCTCGATGTAGTCCATGCCGCCGTGGCCGCGGCCCTCGCCCTTCGCGGCGATCGGCCTTCCACAGCGGATGCTCGAACTCGGCGGCGAACTTCTCGAAGTCGTCCCACTCGTCGGGCTTGGCGGCCCGGCCTTCGACGTAGATCCGGTCGGGCCACTTCTGGGCGAGGCCCTTCGTCCCCTGGACGAGGTTGATCCGGGTGTAGGGCCGGGGCAGGTTCGTGTCGTGGATGAGGATGATCGTCTTGCCGAGCTTGGTCCGGATCAGGCTGGTGTTGACGTCGCCCAGGACGTATCTCTCGCCGGCCTGCGGGCGAGTCGGGCCCGAACTTCTCGACGGCGTATTCGTGGAGGCCGCGGGTCGGGCTGCTCAACGAGACGAGGAAGTCGAAAGCGTCGCCGCGGTTGATGTTCATGCACTGGGCGACGGGGCCGAGGCCGTGGGTCGGATAGAGGTTGCCGTTGAGCTTCTGGGACCAGGCCCGCCGCCACAGCCCCTCGCCCTTCCTTCGAGAACTTGACCTCGCGCAGGTCGTGGAGATAGCCGGCCTCGGCGTGGAGGACCTCGCCCAGGACGCCCTTGCGGACGAGGTTCAGGGTCATGAGCTCGATCCGGTCGTAGCAGCAGTTCTCCATCATCTGGCAGTGCTGGCCGGTCTTCTCGGCCGTCTCGACGAGCTCCCAGCAGTCGTCGAGGCGCATGGCCGCCGGCACCTCGGTGACGGCGTGCTTGCCGTTCTCCATGGCCGCGACGCAGACCGGGACGTGCCATTCCCAGGGCGTCGCCGTCATGACCAGGTCGAGGTCCTCGGTCGCGCACATCCGCTCGAAATCGCGTCGGGCCCTTGGAGTATCCCGTCGGCTCCGGCTGGCCGGCGTCGACGACCCACTTCTGGGCCCGCTCGACCTTCGCCGGGACGATGTCGCAGATGGCCTTGATCTGGACGCCCTCGATGTTGAGGTAGTTCTGGACATGGGCCGAGCCCATGCCGCCGACGCCGACGAAGCCGACCCGGACGGTCGGGATCGGGGACGACCTTGAACTGCGACCTGGCGCCGCGCGAGCCGGGGCTCTTCGTCCCTGGCCTCGAGCTCGAGCCCGGCCACCGCGGCGCCGAGCCCGGCCGCGGCCCCGACCTTGAGGAAATCCCTGCGGGTCTGTCCGTGATCGTGTTCGCTCATGGGCCCTCCTGGATGTCGCGCGCCTGTCGACCACCCCTGGCGGGCGATCCCGCCGGGGCGGACCCCATTTAAGCAGATAACGCCTGCCGGCGCAACAGCCCCGACCGCTTTCGGGGCCGCCGCTACGCGGCCGGAAAGGCCTTGACAAACCCCGGCCTCGGCGGTATATTAGACCAAAATACGATTTTGGTCGAATAGTCAAATGCAAAAGAAAAACGAGATGGTGCGCGGGGAGATCCTCCGGGCGGCCGAGATTTTGTTCCAGAAATGGGGCATCAAGAAGACGACCATGGAGGACATCGCCCGGGAGGCCGGGAAGGGCAAGAGCTCGCTCTATTATTATTTCAAGGACAAGGAAGCCGTGCTGGAGGCCGTGGCCATGCTCCAGGCCGACCGGATCACCCGCATCGTCCAGGAGGAAATACGGCACCAAAAAACAGCCAAGGCCAAGCTCCTGACCTACGTCTACACCTCCTTCAGGGAGACTCGGCGGGCCATCACCCTTTATGAGATAGCCAAGGGCGAGATCAAGGCCGACACGAGGCTCATCCGGAAGGTCATGGATGAGTATTATGCGTTGGAAGAAAAGATCGTCGGGGAGATCCTCCGGTTCGGCAACGAGAGGAAGGAATTCAAGAGCATCGGCACCCACGACATCAAGGCCGCCGTCCGGGCCATCGTCACCATCATGAGGAGCCTGACCATAGACCTCTTCATCCGCAATGCGGACAAGAAGCTCATCGACCTGATCATCGAGCTCCTGTCTGAAGGCCTTTGACCCCATCGTGATCGTCAGTCATTCTCCTATATTCATTTCAAGTGATCAGCCAAGAAAATCCGATTTCGGCTCATGAGCCAAATGAGGAGGGCAAAATGACCCTGAAACCAAGACAGGTCTTCGGCCTGGTCCTCGCGCTTTCGGTCATCTTCGCCGGATGCCGGTCAAGCCGGGAGACGGCCGCGGCCGCCGGACCCGTCAGGGTCGTGGTCCGCAAGGTCGCCCCGGCCGAGACCGGCCGGGAGTTCGCCTACAGCGGGACGATCTCGGAATCGGAGTCCCTGCCTCAGAGCTTCTCCGTGACCGGGACCGTGACCCGGGTTTGCGTGAACGAGGGCGACCCCGTCGCCCTGGGCCAGCTTCTGGCCGAGATCAACGACACGAGCTATCGCGACACCTATGAGATGACCCAGGCCGCTGAGAAGCAGGCCGAGGACGCGTTCCGGCGCCTGTCCCGCATGTACAAGAACGGCAACCTGCCCGAGATCAAGTACGTCGAGGCCGAGACCGGGCTCGCCCGGGCCCGGTCGGCCGCGGCCATCGCCAAGAAGAGCCTCGACGATTGCCGTCTTTACGCTAGCGCCACCGGCTATGTCGGCAAGCGCTCCATCGACCCGGGCATGGTGGCCCTGCCCAACCTGGCCTCGATCACGATCGTCAGGATCGACAACGTCTTCGCCCGCGTCCCCGTTCCCGAGAACGACATCGTTCTGGTCCGGAAGGGGCAGCGGGCCTCGGTCACGGTCGGAGCCCTGGGCCCGCGGGAGTTCGAGGGGAAGGTCGAGGACGTCGGGGTCGTGGCCGACCCCCTGGCCCACGCCTATAAGATCCGGATCGCCGTCGCCAACCCCGACCGGGCCATCAAGCCGGGCATGGTCTGCACGGCCGTCATTAAAGGACTCGAAAGGAGCTCCGGCCTGGTCATCCCCAACGAGGCCGTGCTCGTCGATGAGACCGGCCGCAACTATGTCTACTGCCTGGACCCGGCCGGGACCAGGGCCTCGGTGCGCTACGTCAAGCTCGGAGAGTTGCTCCAGAACGGGATCCGAATCTCCGAGGGCCTGCGCGAGGGCGAGTACCCTCGTCGTCTCCGGCCAGCACAAGCTCGTCGACGGGTCGCCGTCCAGGTCGTCGGACAGATAGGCCCGGACGGGGAGGCAGCCGCCATGGAAAAGAAACGCTCGCTGATCGAGGTCCTCCTGCGCTACAGGCAGCCCGTCCTCATCCTCACGGCCCTCCTGGTCCTGACGGGCATCGCCGCCCTGGTCAAGATGCCCCGGGACGAATTCCCCACCTTCAAGGTCCGCCAGGGCGTCATCATCGGGGTCTACCCCGGCGCGTCCTCGGAGCAGGTCGAGGCCGAGGTCACGGACAAGGTCGAGCAGTACCTGTTCCAGTACAAGTCGGTCAAGCGCGCCAAGACCTATTCCGTCTCCAGCGAGAACATGATGGTCATCTACGTCGAGGTCTCGGACAACGAAAAGGACCCCGACGGCTTCTGGCTGAAGCTCCGCCACGGCCTGAACGAGCTGAAGACACAGCTCCCCGCCGGCCTGACCTCGCTCACCGCCGACAACGACTTCGGCAACACGTCGGCCCTGCTCCTCTCCGTCCGCTCCGACGGCAAGACCTACCGGGAGCTCGAGGATTACGTCAAGCAGCTCGAGACCGACGTCCGGCACATCCCCTCGGTCTCCAGGGTCAAGCGCTACGGGGTCCAGAACGAGGAGATCAGCGTCTACCTCGATAACGCCAAGCTGGCCCGCTACGGGATCAGGCCGCTGACCTTGGCTGCGGCCATCATCCCCCAGAGCACGGCCGGCTACGCCGGCGAGCTGGACGACGGCAAGCTCATCCGCCCCCTGCACATCCCGGCCAACTACAAGACCGAGAACGACCTGGCCGAGCAGATCGTCTACGCCGACCCGACCGGGACGGTCGTCCGCCTGAAGGACGTGGCCCGGATCGTCCGCGAATACGAGGAGCCCCGGTCCTACGTCCGGGTCAACGGCAAGAAATGCCTGGTCGTCTCCCTGGAGATGCAGGACGGGAACAACATCGTCGAGTTCGGCCGGGACGTCGGCCGGGTCATCGCCGATTTCGGCAGGACCCTGCCCCATGACGTCAAGGTCGAGACGATCTCCAGCATCCCGGCCGCGGTGGCCGAGTCCATCAACGATTTCATGAAGGAATTCGCCATCGCCGTCATCGCGGTCATCGCCGTGACCCTCGTCCTCCTGCCGGTCCGGGTGGCGCTGGCCGCGGCGGCGACCATCCCCATCACCATCCTCTCGACCCTCGGCATCCTGTGGGCGTTCGGCATGGACCTCCAGACCGTGTCCCTGGCCGCGCTGATCATCGTCCTGGGGCTTGTCGTCGACGACCCCATCGTCATCATCGACAACTACATCGAGAAGCTCGACGGAGGCTTCGACCGCCGCCGGGCGGCCTCCCGGAGCGTCCAGGAGCTCTTCCCCTCGGTCTTCGCCGCGACCATCATCATCATCGCTTGCTTCATCCCCATCCGCTACTTCATGACCGGGATGGCGCAGGATTTCCTTCGCACGATGCCCCCGACCGTGATCACGGCCCTGACGGCGTCGCTCCTGGCTGCCTCCCTGATCACGCCCCTCATGTGCCATGCCTGGATCAAGCACGGCGTCCGGACGGGGCAGACCGGCCGGAGGGTCGCCTTCCTGGCGGGCCTGCAGAGGCGCTATGACCGGCTCGTCGAGGCCGTCTTCCGGCGGAAGGCCCTGGTCGTCGCCGTCGGGGCGCTGTCGTTCATCCTAGGCCTGGCCGCTCTCTCCCTCGCTCCCACCCAGCCCTTTCCCAAGGTCGAGCGCAACCAGTTCGCCGTCGAGGTCACCATGCCCAAGGGCACCTCGCTCGAGCGGACCGACGCCGTCCTCAAGGACCTGGAGGCCTTGCTGATGAAGGACCACCGGGTCAAGGTCGTGACCTCGTTCGTCGGGACGAGCTCCCCCCGCTTCCATGCCGTCTACGCCCCGCGCTTTCCGTCCCGGGACCTCGGGCAGCTCGTCGTCCTGACCGATTCCAAGGAATCCACGGTCGCCATCCTCGACGAGTACAGCCGGACGTGGGCCGGCCGCTACCCTGGGGCCGAGGTCCGATGGAGGCAACTCGAGATGGCCCTCTTCGGCGAGCCGGTAGAGGTCCGCGTCTCCGGTGACGACATCCCGGACCTCAAGCGGACGGCCGCCAGGGTCATGGACATCCTGCGGCCGGTCCCCGGCGTCGTCAGAATCCGCACCGACTACGCCCAGCCCCTCCAGGGCGTCACCGTGGACGTCAGGAAGGACGAGGCCAACCGGCTCGGCTATCCGAAGGCCATCCTGAATTACTCGCTGATGACCGGGACCAAAGGGCTGCCGGCGGCCGTCGTCTGGGAAGGCGACTATCCGGTCCAGGTCCGGCTCAAGGTCGAGGGCATGGCCAAACCCGGTCCGGCCGACCTGGAGAACCTCTACGTCACCTCGCCCCTTCTCGGCTCGTCCGTCCCGCTCCGCCAGCTGGCCGACCTCCGGCCGTCCTGGACCGACGGCGACATCGTCCGGCGGAACGGCGTGCGGACGCTGACCGTGCAGGCCGAGCTCGAGCGCGGCGTCTACTCGTCGAAGGTCATGAAGAGGGCCAAGCCCCTCATCGACCGGCTGAGCCTGCCGCCGGGGGTTCGGATCGAGTACGGGGGCGAGATCGAGGCCACCGTCGAGTTCTTCACTCCCTTCTATTACGCCCTGGCCGCGAGCATCGCTCTGATTTTCCTCATCCTGATGTTCGAGTTCCGGAGCCTGAAGAAATCGCTCCTGATCATGATCATCATGCCCCTGACCCTCTTCGGGGCCGCCTTCGGGATCCTGGTCACCGGCTATCCCTTCAGCGTCACGGCCTTCGTCGGGATCATCGCCCTGTTCGGCATCGTCGTCCGGAACGGTATCATCTACGTCCAATACGCCGACGACCTGCGCGAGGTCCACGGCTACGGACCGGAGGAGGCGGCCATCGCCGCCGGCAAGCGCCGGATGAGGCCCATCTTCCTCACGGCCATGGCGGCCGCGGTCGGCGTCGTGCCCATGATCCTGAGCGGCTCCTCCCTCTGGGGGCCGCTGGGCTCGGTCATCTGCTTCGGCCTGCTCTTCGCGCTGGTCCTGTCGCTCTTGATGCTCCCGGTCCTTTACTATCTCCTCCATAAGAATGAACGCCGAAGGCCGGCCCGAGAGGAACCCGCGGCGGAAGGGGAACCCGCATGAAAATGACCAAAGAACTCTGCGCCGCCGGCGTCATCCTGGTTCTGTCCGCAGGCCTCGCCCGAGCCGCGGACAGGCTGACCCTCGAGCGGAGCAAGCGGCTGGCCTTCGAGAACAACGTTCGGACGAAGAACAGCGCCCTCGAGTCCGAGGCGGCCCGCGCGACCCGGCGCGAGGCCTTCACGCGCTACTTCCCGTCCGTCAGCGCCTCGGGCACGGCCTTCGACGCGAGCAAGTCCATGCTCGAGATCACGACGCCGGGCGGGAACCTGCCTGTCTACGACGGGAACCCCGCCAACCTGCCGACCGCGACCGAGTTCGCCTACTTCCCGGGCGCCACGATGGGAGTCCTCGGGTCCATGACCTTCGGGCTGGTCAGCGCCGTTCAACCGGTCTATGCCGGGGGCCGCATCGTCAACGGCAACCGGCTCGCCGCGCTCGGCGTCACGGCCAGCGACGAGAAGGCCCGGCTGGCCCACGACGAGGTGCTGCGGGAGACCGAGGAGCACTATTGGCAGGTCGTCTCCCTGGACGAGAAGATGCGGACGATCGAGAGGTACGAAGCGCTCCTCCGCCGGCTGCTCGCCCAGGTCGAGGACGCCTACGACGCCGGCCTGGTTATGAAGAACGACGTCCTCAAGGTCAGGCTCAAGCTGTCCGAGGTCCTGCTCAACAAGTCCAGGGTCGCAAACGGGAGGGCCCTCGCGGCCATGGCCCTCTGCCAGCACATCGGCATCCCCAACGACCCGGCCGTCGAACTCTCCGACCCGCTCGTCGTTGACGGGCCTCCCGACCAGTACCGGGTCGAACCCCGGGAGGCCCTCAAGGCCCGGCCCGAGTTCCGGCTCCTCCAGGATTCCGTCCGTGCCGAGGAACTGCAGACCCGCATGACGCTCGGGGCGTACCTCCCCCAGGCGGGCGTCGGCGTCGCCGGGCTGTACATGAAGATGGACTCGTCCAAGGGGAGGACGAACGGCGTCATCTTCGGCACCCTGTCCATCCCCCTGTCCGGCTGGTGGGGCGGGTCGCACGCCCTGGGCGAGCGGAAGGCTCGGGAGCAGATCGCCCGGAACAGCCTGAAGGACAACGCCGACCTCCTCGTCCTCCAGATGGAGAAGGCGTGGCAGGACCTCACGGACGCCCACCGGCAGATCCTCCTGGCCCGGGAGTCCAAGGCCCAGGCCGAGGAGAACCTCAAGGTCAACCAGGACAGCTACGATAACGGGCTCAGCACGGTCTCCGATTTGCTCGAAGCGCAGGCTCTCGTCCAGCAGGCCAACGACCAGCTGACGGAAGCCATGGCCGCCTACCGTGTCGACCTCGTCTTTTACCTGCAGGTCACGGGCCGATAAAGAAGACGCGAGCGGTCACTCCCGCCGGGGTTTCGGGGTATGGCTGGAACGTGATGTGCGGCTTAGCGCAAGCCGCACTCTGGAACGGAGGCCATGCCCCGAGGCCAGGGCGGACGGCCGCGCACGGCAGGGCTTAGAGGTATGGCCGGAACGTGATGTGCGGCTTAGCGCAAGCCGCACTCTGGAGTGGAGGCCATGCCTCTAAGCCCTGCCGTGCGGTAACGGCCAGCGGCGCGGCTATCTCGTCGCAGCCGCCCTCTGCCACTTGGCCCGGAAGGCCGGGTCGGCCAGCATCTTGATGAGCACCCCGCCGACGACGGGCCGGGCCTGGAAGCCGGTCTTCCTGCCGCTGTCGGTCCAGTACCAGTCCGTCATCGGCACGCGGTCGGGCGTCTCGAGGAGGAAGGCGAAGACGGGCTCGGTCAGCCGGGCGAACGTCGCCGCGTCGTCGGCCAGCGTCGCCGTCCAGAAAAGCCAGTCGAGCTTGGTGTAGGTCCTCCGGTTGTCGAGAGGCAGGCCGTACTTGAGCTGGGCCTTGAGATAGAAGTCGAGTTCCTTGCGGGCGACGGCCGGCGGGAAGAGCCCGAAGCCCAGGATCTTGTCCCAGACGAGGTTGTATTTCTGGCTCCAGGTCCCGGGCCGGTCGAAGGCCAGTCGGAAATGGTCGCCGTCGTCGGCCTTCGCCATCCATCCTTGGCGAACCTCTCGGCCAGCCGCCTGTATTCCGCGGCCTCGGCCTTCTTCCCCGTCGCCTCGCAGAGCCAGGCGTAGGACCGCAGGGCCAGGATGGCCTTGAGCGAGAGGTTGGTGTTGTGGGCCAGGTGGCCGGCGAAATCGTCCGTGCAGAGCTGGTTCTCGGGGTCGAAGCCCTTGTCCTTGAGGTAGCCCGCCCACCGCGCCAGGAGGTCCCAGTAGCGGACGGCGAAATCCGGCTTCCCCTCGGCCTGGGCCAGCGCCGCGACGAGGAGGATCATGTTGCCGCTCTCCTCGACCGGCATCTGGTCCTCCTCGGTCCTGTTCCCGCCGCCGTAGACCTGGCCGTCGGCCTGGGGATACGTGCCGAGGTCGTGGGGCGCGAACGGGAACGCCCACTGCGGCGCTCTTCGCGTAGTCCATGACCGGGACGAGCATGGCCCGGACGAGGGCCGGGTTGAGGAGGAGGTACTGCGGCGCCGCGGGATAGATGACGTCGACCGTCGAGATGCAGCCGTTGCTGAAGTTCTCGCGCGGGAAGAAGAGCGGCGTGCCGTCGATGTCGGCGACGAGCTTGTGGGCGGCGATCGATTGGCGGTAGGCGAGCGAGGCCGTGAACGCGTAGCTTCTCCCCGCCGGCCTTCCTCATGTCGGCCGCAAGGCCGGCGTCGAAGGCCCGGCAGCGCTCGAAGAGCGACGGATAATCCTTCGCCGCGGCGGCGAGGAGGTCGCGCGCCTCCCAGCCGGTGCGGCGCCAGTAGGGCCGGAGCTTCCGGTAGAAGTACTCGATGGAGAACCCGTCGTCGTAGGCGAGGATGAGGTGGCGCGCGGAGGCCGTGCCGGCGACGGAGCCGAAGTCGAGGACGAGAGCCGCGGCCGTGTCGTCGTCCGCCGGCCGGGGCATCTCCAGGTCGTCGGCGGCGGGCAGCCGGCCGTCCGCGGCGAACGCTTCCCGGCAGGCGCCGGCCTCGGCGAGGGCGGACGCGGACACGTCGGAGCTGGGCGCGGCGAGATACAGGCGGCCCCAGTCGATGCGCAGGTCGTCGCCCTTCTTCTCGAGGACCGGCTGGTCCTTCGAGCCGAGCCCCATGACCTCGAGCCCGGGCACCCGGTAGCGCCCCCAGACGACCTTCTGGTCGGGCGTGTTGACGGCGAGCGCGGCCGGGGCGTCGAAGAAGAAGGACACGGCGTGGGCGCCCCCGTCCGTGGCGCGGAACGAGGCGGTGACGTACGTCGCGGGCCGCGACATGATGTCCAGGTCCTTGATGAGGAGCGGCGAGGTGAAGGTCAGCCGCAGCTCGACCCCGGCGCCGGCGAACGTGTAGAGAGTCTGCGTCGGTGTCACCTCGAGCGCGGTTTGCGGCAGGGCGGGCACGTTCCGGGGCTCGGGCCCCATGACGCGATAGGGCTTGCCGTCGATCCGGGCCAGGGCCGAGAGCCCGTGGACGGTCCCCGTCCAGTGGCGCGGCCAGTCGTCGGTGAGCTTGTCCCTGACGGCCCAGATGCTGAAATAGGGGTCGTGGGTCACGAGCGGCACGGCGGGCGGCCGGGGGGCGGCGGGGGCCGCGGACGCCGCCGCGGCACCCATGCCGGCGGCCAGGATTAGGGCCAAGAAGATCAGTAGGCGTCGACGCTGCATGTGTCCTCTCCTTCGTCGGTCGGCGAACCCCTCGCAGCGCGGGCAGGCCGCCCCGGCCGTCAGCCGAGGAATTTCCTCTTCTTCGCCCACCTCTCGCGCAGGCGGACCGAATCCAGCCCGAGATAGTTCCCCTTCGCGAGCGGGTTGCGGCCCAGGCACTCGAAGCGCAGGGTGTGCTTGCCCGGGACGAACTTGAAGCTGCCGAGGTAATGGTCCTTGACCTCGAGCGTCTTCGAGTAGAGGTCGTAGTCCTGGATCTTCTGGCCGGCCATGTAGTCCTCGGG
Source organism: Candidatus Aminicenantota bacterium (assembly GCA_963805045.1). Taxonomy (GTDB): domain Bacteria; phylum Acidobacteriota; class Aminicenantia; order Aminicenantales; family Saccharicenantaceae; genus DATKJS01. The sequence goes on along the minus strand of CAWDTC010000050.1, from coordinate 1,195 downwards.
CTGGCGGACGTTCTTGCCGTCGAGGAAGATGCGGTAGATGCCGTAATCCTCGGCGTAGGTCATCCTCAGGATCAGGCCGCGGTATTCCTCCTTCTCGACGCTGAATTCCATTTCGAGGACGGGCTGGTCGGAGGCGGGCATGAACAGGACCTGCCCCTCGCCCGTCCAGTCGTAGCCCCTTCTGGAGCTCGAGGACGCCGGGCGAGTGCTTGGCCGTCGGCAGCAGCGTCTTGCCCTCGATGACGATGTCGAGGTTGGGCAGGAGCCGCGCGCCAGCGGCGGCAGCGTCGTGAATCGCTTGGGCTGTCCCACCTGGTACCAGAAGGCGACCGTGGCCATGTCGTCCTCGCGCTCGACGTGGCCCTCGATCTTGCCGCTCTCGGTCTCGTCGGCCGATGATCCAGCCGGTGTGCTCGATCTCGAAGCGGAGCGACTTCGTGAAGCGGACGGGGTCGGCGATGTGCCAGCGGTAGAGGCAGTATTCCGTGCCCAGGTCCTCGAAGTCGCTGCTCATGTAGCGTGCAGCCGAAGTAGGGGAAGAGGGCTCTCGTTGAGCCCCCAGGCCATGAGGAAGTAGTCCTCGGTGCCCGTGCCCTGGATGGTCGGCTTCTTGTCGCCGTCGACGTAGAACTTGGCGTCGCCTTCGCCGAACCAGAAGGGGCTCCGCGAGCGGACGGACATGACCGTGCCGACATAATGGCCCTTCGCCTTCGGCGTCGAGGATCAGGTAATCCGTGTCCGGTCTTCTCCGGGAACCTCGTTGCGGTACTGGGCGCAGAAGTAGGCGGTCGTCGGCGGCGAGCGCTCGGCTCCTCGGCGTAAGTCGATGTGGTAGTAGAAGCTAGCGGACGTTCTTGGCGCTCTCGTTGGTGACCGTGATGAGCCGTCGCTTGTAGAAGGGCATCGGCCAGTAGCAGTTGTAGCCGTCGCCGCCCTCGACCTGGACGGGGACGGAGCGGAGCTCGAGGCGCCGCCCGAAGCCGGCGCCGAAGAAATCGCCGAGCGGGCGCTTCGACGGCCGGCTCCTTGGCGTCGTCCCAGTACATGCGCAGGACGATCTCGTCCGGCGCGGCCGAGCCGCCGGCTTCGAGCCAGTTCGGCCGGGCCTCGTTGAACGTCAGCCAGATGTGGCGGATGACGGCCGGGCCCTTGATGTCGGCCAGGACCTTGGTCTCGCCGGGCGCGACATACCTGA
>CAWDTC010000049.1:0-12020 GCA_963805045.1 Candidatus Aminicenantota bacterium | reverse complement strand
GGGGCGCGAGTCCGGATTCTGGTTCAACCGCGTCGGCGGGTTCGACGGCCGCTTCCGGCTCAGCGACGTCTCCGTCGTGTCCTTCCACGCCTTCGGCTCGCTGACGCACAAGCCCGACGCGGCCGGCCTCGACCAGGGCGTGAAGAGGGACTACGACGCGGCGGCCCTCTACGAATACTCGACCCGGAAATGGCTCGTCAACCTCGGCTACCAGGAGGTCTCCAAGAACTTCCAGGTCGACACCGGCTTCCTGACCCGGACGGGAGTGCGGCGGATCGGCGCCTTCGTCATGTATCAGATCTACCCGAAGTCGAGCTTCGTCCAGAAGGTCGAGCCCTTCTGGTGGAGCTACCACATCTACGACATGTTCTACCACACGTGGGAGACGATGAACTTCTTCGTCCTGCGCTTCTACCTGCCGCGGAAGCACGCAGATCCGGTTCGAGGGCATCGTCGCCAACGAGGTCTTTGCCGGCCAGAGGTTCGACGAGAGCGGCCTCGGATTCCGGCTCCAGAGCCAGGTCACGAAGCAGGTCAACTTCTACGGCTTCATCCGGCGCTGGGGGAAGGCCTACTATGACCCGGCCGCGCCCTACCAGGGGTACGGGACCACGTCCTTCGCCGAGGTGGACTATCAGCCGGTCAACAAGCTCGATTTCCTGCTCGACCTGACCTACAGCGATTTCTACCGGCGGGCGGACAGGACAAAGGTCTACAGCTACACGATCCTCCGCGACCGGAACACCTTCCAGCTGAACAAGTATCTCTTCCTGCGCGGCATCGTCGAATACAACCTCTACTACAAGCGGCTGACGCTCGACGGGCTCGTCTCCTTCACCTACATCCCCGGGACGGTCTTCTACGTCGGCTACGGCTCGGCCCTCGAGCGGACGGAGTGGGACGGGAGCGAATACGTCCCGACCGACCGCTTTCATGAGATGCGGCGCGGCTTCTTCTTCAAGGTCAGCTACCTCTGGCGGATGTAGGGGAGGGGAGGCGGCGATAATGCGGGGAGCGGCGGAAGGGCGAGCGAGCGGGCGGACCGGGGACGGGATGCAACAAATGGGCGGTCAAGAACGTATTAATAGGTGAGAACGAAAGACGCAAGCGGCCGGGCGAACGGCCGATAAGGACAACCGTGATGAGCAGGGTCAAAGAGAACAGGACATCGAAGCCGGGCACGGCAGCTCGGCCTGCGGCGGTCCGCCTGGGGCTTCGCCCCGGTGTGCCGGCCTTCCAGCTCCTGGCCGCGGCCATGGAGAAAAGCGTCCGGGCCGGCGCCGGCCTGATCTCGTCGAGACACTTCGTCTGGCCGGACTTCCGGATGATGCCCGCGCTCGTCCACCCGGCCGGGAAGGCCCTCACGCCCCTCCAGGCGCGCGGCCGGTCGCCGCGCCGTTAGTGGCCCCTCGGGGTCGACCTCTGGGGTCGGGCCTCGGCAAGTATCACGTATGAATTAAATTAGCCAAAAATACCCGCCTCTTTTCCGCCTTAAGTCCTCATATTCTGCCCCGAAAATGAGGACTTAACGTCGGACCCCGGCCCGGGGCGGCTCCAAGTCCGGCAGTTCTTCGCGGCCGTGCAACTGAAGGCTTAACTCTTCATTTTGGGCCATGAAAATGAAGGGTTAAGGCGCAAAATGGCGCTCGATTCTAGGCTATTCGCAATCTATCCAATAAGATGCCGAGGCCCGACCCCAAATATAGTAAAATAACGGGGTGGAAAGGAAACCCGCTTCGCCCGGCGCCGAGGCCGCCGCGCGTCTGCGGCGCATCCGCTCGCTCCTCGACCGGGCCATGCTCCGCGACCGCGACCACGCCCGCCGCGTCCTCGCCTCCCTCGAGAGCCGCCATCGCGGCCGCGCCGCGACGCCCGAGCTCGTCGACGACCTGGCCGCGCTCGAGTCGCGGCTCGAGGCCTCGGCCGAGGCCTGCCGTCGCCGGGCCCGCTCGCGCCCCGCGCTCTCCTATCCGCACGAGCTCCCGATCATGGCGCGCAAGGACGAGATCGTCCAGGCCATCCGGGAGAGCCCCGTCGTCATCGTCTCGGGCGAGACCGGGCTGCGGCAAGAGCACCCAGATCCCGAAGATGTGCCTCGAGGCGGGCCGCGGCGTCGCCGGGCTCGTCGGCTGCACCCAGCCGCGCCGCATCGCCGCCGTGACCATCGCCTACCGCATCGCCGAGGAGCTGGGCGAGGAGCTCGGCCGGTCGGTGGGCTACAAGATCCGCTTCCAGGACCGGACGCCGCGCGACGGCTACGTCAAGATCATGACCGACGGCATCCTCCTCGCCGAGACCCAGGGCGACCGCCGGCTCCTCGACTACGACACGGTCATCATCGACGAGGCCCACGAGCGCAGCCTCAACATCGATTTCCTGCTCGGCATCATGCGCCGGCTGCTCGACGAGCGGCCCGAGCTCAAGCTCATCATCACCTCGGCGACGCTCGACACGGAGAAATTCTCGAAGGCCTTCCGGCAACGCGCCGGTCGTCGAGGTCAGCGGCCGGCTCTACCCGGTCGAGGTCGAGTACCGGGCGCCCGGGAAGGACGAGGCCGAGGACAGGGATTACGTCGACCAGGCGGTCGCGGCCGTCGAGTACCTGCGGCGGGAGAAGCCGCCGGGCGACGTCCTCGTCTTCATGCCGACCGAGCAGGACATCCTCGAGACGCGGCGGATGCTCGAGGGCCGGAAATATCCGGGGACGACGGTCCTGCCGCTCTTCTCGCGCCTGCCGGCCGGGGAACAGCGCCGGGTCTACACGGTGGCGGGGGCGAAGATCGTCGTGGCCACGAACGTCGCCGAGACGTCGCTGACCATCCCCGGCATCCGCTACGTCGTCGACACGGGCGTCGCGCGGATCGCCCAGTACCAGCCGGGGACGCGGATCAACAGCCTGCCGATCAGCCCGGTCTCGCGCGCAGTCGGCCGACCAGCGCAAGGGGCGGTGCGGCCGCGTCCGCGAGGGGCTGTGCGTGCGGCTCTACTCGGAGGCCGATTACGAGGCGCGCGACGAGTTCACCTCGCCCGAGATCCTGCGCTCCGACCTGGCCGAGGTCATCCTGCGGATGATCGACCTCGGGCTGGGCGACCCGCTCGCCTTCCCGTTCGTCGACCGGCCGGCGGCGAAGGCCGTGCGCGACGGCTACGAGACGCTCGTCGAGCTCGGCGCGATCTTTAAATCGGGAATGAGTACTGTGTCCCCGAATTCCTGGGCGCTGACGGACAGGGGACGGGTCATGGCCCGCATGCCGCTCGACCCGCGCCTCTCGCGCATGCTCGTCGAGGCGCATCGCGAGGGCTGCCTGCCCGAGGTCGCGGTCCTCGCCGCCGGCCTCAGCATGCGCGACCCGCGCGAGCGCCCGCCGGAGCTGGCCTCGCAGGCCGACGCCGTCCACGCCGCCTTCCGCGACCCGAACTCCGACTTCCTCGTCCTGCTCAACATCTGGAACCGCTTCCACGGGGAGTTCGAGACGCTGGGCACGGCCGCCCAGAAGCGCAAGTTCTGCCACGACCATTTCCTGTCGTTCCCGAGGATGCGCGAGTGGGTCTACCTCCACCAGGAGATCCGGGCCATCCTGGCCGAGCTGCGCCTGTCAAACAGGGAAACCGGGAAAGGGTCGCTCGCCCCGCACGCCGATATCTCGCCGGCGCTCTACGCCGCCATCCACCGCTCGGTCCTGGCCGGGTATCTCTCGAATATCGCCGCCCACAAGGAAAAGAACGTCTACACCGCGGCCAAGAACCGCGAGGTCTTCCTCTGGCCCGGGCTCGGTCCTCTTCGGCAAGCCGCCGGCCTGGATCGTGGCGACGGAGATCGTCCGGACGTCGCGGCTCTTCGCCCGGCAGGCGGCCCGCGTCGACCCCGCCTGGCTCGAGGAGCTGGGCGGCCCGCTGTGCAAGCGCGCCTATTACGACGCCGCCTGGGACCGCGCGCGCGGCGAGGTCACGGGGAAGGAGCGCGTCTCGCTTTTCGGGCTCGAGATCCTGCGCGACCGCCGCGTCTCCTACGGCCGCATCGCCCCGGCCGAGGCCCACGAGATCTTCGTCATGAACGGGCTCGTCGAGGGCGAGATCGACGACCCGCCGCCCTTCCTCCGCCACAACCTCGAACTCCAGCGCCGGGTCGAGGCCACGGAGGAGAAGCTGCGGCGCCGCGACATCCTCGTCTCGGAGGCGCGGATCGCCAAGCTCTACTCGGAGCGCCTGCCCGGGATCTTCGACATCCGCACGCTCCACAAGCTCGTCAAGGACAGGGGCGGCGACGGCTTCCTGCGCTTCACCGAGGACGACCTCGTCGCCGAGCGGCCCGACGCCGGCGCGGTCGCGGCCTTCCCCGACACGGTCGAGGTCGCCGGGCGGCCCTTCCCGGCCGTCTACAAGTTCGCGCCGGGCGAGGACGACGACGGCGTGACCCTGCGCGTCCCGGCGACGCTCCTCAACGCCATCCCGCCGGAGCGGCTGGAGTGGGGGGTGCCCGGGAACTACGCGGACAAGATCGCCGCCCTCATCAAGGGCCTGCCCAAGCGCTACCGGAAGCTCCTCGTGCCGATCGGCGAGAAGGCGGCCGTCGTCGAGGCCGAGATGCCGCGGGCGCCCGAGGAGGTGCCGCTCTTCCGGGCCGTGGCCGAGTTCGCGAAGCGCCGGTTCGGGGCCGACATCCCGGTCCGCGAGTGGGCCCTGGCCGAGGTGCCGAAGTACCTGCGGATGCGGGTCGCCGTGACCGACCCCGCGACCGGGCGCGTCATCGACGCCGGCCGCGACGTCGAGCTCCTGCGGAAGAAGCTCGGCGCCGCCGACGAGGCCCCGTCGAAGGTCGAATCGCCGGCCTGGCGGGAGGCCGAGCGGGCGTGGGAGAAGACGGGACTCACCGACTGGACGTTCGGCGACCTGCCGGAGAGGGTCGCCGTCGGGACGTCCCTCACCGCCTATCCGGCCCTCGTCGTCGAGGGCGGAGAGCGGCGCGTGCAGGGAGAGCCCTCCGGCCCCGCGCCCAACGATAATAAAGATGGGGTCAGGTCTACTTTCTATCAGGAAAACTGTAAGAAAGTAGACCTGACCCCATCTTCGGTTGGGACGGTCGGGGTGCGGCTGTTCCCGGCGCGGGAGGAGGCCGAGGCGGCGCACCGGCAGGGCGTCCGCCGGCTGCTCATGCGGAAGTTCGCGAAGGACCTGGCCTTCGTCCGCCGCTACCACAAGATCCCGGCGGAATACGAGCGCGCCGCGCTCGCCTTCGGCGGCCGCGAGAAGCTCGAGCGGGCGGCCGAGGCGGCCCTGGCCCGCGAGGTCTTCGAGCGGAACATCCGCACCGAGGCCGAATACCGCGCCTACGAGGCCGAGGTCGGCCGGACGCTCTTCGACAAGGGCCACGCCCTGACGCAGACGATGCTCAGGACACTCGAGCTCAACCAGGCGCTCCGGTCCGAGCTCGCCAGTAAGGGTGGAAGACGGGGTCAAATCTTCATTTCGCCACTTTCTGGAAAGGACCGGACAGAAAACAAGGGCGTCGCGGGAGCGTCGGCCGGCGTCGCGCCGAAAAAGTGGCAGAATGAAGATTTGACCCCGTCTTATGCCAGGCCGAAGGAGCCGGTCGTGCCGGCCTATTTCGACGAGATCGCGCGGGACCTCGACCGGCTGCTGCCGGCCGATTTCCTCGAGGCCTACGCGCTCGACAGGATCGCCCGCATCCCGCGCCAGCTCGAGGCCCTCAAGATCCGGCTGGGCCGGGCGCGGATCGACCCCGAGAAAGACAAGGCCAAGTCCGCCCAGGCCGAGCCCTACGAGTTCGCGCTCGAGCGCTTCGAGGCGGAGCTCGCGGAGGGCGGCGGGGCGCCGGCACGAAATCGGGAAATGAGTATTGTGTCCCCGAAATTAGAGAAACAGCGGGCGGTCGAGGAGCTCCGCCGCATGGTCGAGGAGTTCAAGATCTCGCTCTTCGCCCCCGAGATCAAGACGGCCTTTCCCATCTCGGCCGTCCGCCTGGCCCGCAAGGTCAAGGAGATCGAGGAGATCGTCTAATAGAAGAGCTGGCCGCGGGGGAGCGGCCGGCGCACGACCAAGGGAGGGATGATGATGGCAGCCGACAAAACGTCCGCCTCGGGCCCGAAGCACTACGACCTCGTCGTCGTCGGCAGCGGCGCCGGCATGTCGGTCCTCGAGGAGGGCGTCAAGCGCGGCCTGCGGTGCGCCCTCGTCGAGTCGGGAAAGATCGGCGGCACCTGCCTCAACCGCGGCTGCATCCCCTCGAAGATCCTGACCGTGCCCGCGGACGCCGTCCGCGAGGCCGAGCACGCCCGCAAGATCGGCGTCGACCTCCGCCCGGAGCGCCTCGACTGGGACCTCGTCGCGCGCCGCATGTGGGCCAAGATCGGCGAGAACGAGGAGATGGAGAAGGCTCTCGTCGGCGCGCCCGGGCTCGACGTCTATCGCGGCACGGGCGAGTTCACGGGCGACCTGCGCATGCGCGTCGTCCCGGCCGGCGCCCCGCCGTCTGCCGGCGTCCTCCTCCGGCGCCCCCCTCGCAGCGGCGCTCCCCCTCCTCCAGCTCATTCCCCGCCCCCGCCGAGTTCACCGCCGACCGCTTCGTCCTGGCCACGGGGGCGCGCTCGTCGATCCCGCCCGTCCGCGGCCTCGCCGAGACCGGCTACGTCACGAGCGAATCGTTCTTCGGCGAGAAATTCCCGCGCGCGCCCTGGAAGAGCCTGGTCATCATCGGCGGGGGAGTCATCGCCGCCGAGTTCGCCCACATCTTCTCGGCCTTCGGGACGCGCGTCACGATCATCGAGATGGAGCCGCGCCTTCTTCCGGCCGAGGAGCCCGTGGTGAGCTCGTTCGTGGCCCGGGAATTCGCCCGCTCCATGACCGTCCACCTCGACGCCCGCGCCGTCGCCGCCCGCCTCGAAGGCGGCCTCAAGGTCGTCACCTTCGAGGACGTGAAGACGGGGCAGACCGGTGAGGCCTCCGGCGAGGAGATCCTGGTCGCGGTCGGCCGCCGCTCGAACGCCGACCTCCTCCATCCCGAGCGGACCGGCGTCAAGACGGACGCGCGCGGCTGGCTCGCCACGGACGAGTTCCTCGAAACGTCGCGGCCCGGCGTCTGGGCCATGGGCGACGCCGTCGGCGGCTACCAGTTCCGCCACAAGGCGAACTACGATTCGGATATCTGCGCCCACAACCTCTTCGAGGCCTCCGGGGCGCCGGGAGCGTCCCACCCCAAGGTGCCCGTCGACTATTCCGTCGTCCCCTGGGCCGTCTACACCCACCCGCAGGTCGGCCACGCCGGGATGACCGAGCGCCAGGCGCTCGAGGCGGGCCGCGAGATCTACGTCGCCATGCACCGCTATTCGGACGTCGCGCGCGGCTACGCCCTGGGCTACGATGCGGGCGACCCCGACGACGGGTTCGTCAAGCTCGTCGTCGACAGGTCGCTCCGCATCCTCGGCGCGCACGTCGTCGGGCCGCACGCCTCGACCCTCGTCCAGCCGTTCGTCTATCTCATGAACGCCGGCTTCACCTGCGTCCCGCCGGAGAAGCGGGGCCAGCCCCTCATCCCGCGCGACCTCAGGGTCTGCCCGGAGGCCGGCTCGATCATGCCGATCTACCACTCCATGATCATCCACCCCTCGCTCAACGAGGTCGCCGCCTGGGCCATCCGCGCCCTCCAGCCGCTGAATTTTGGGGTCGGGCCTCAGCAACACAAAGAAAATAAATAAGTTAACGTATTTTAAAGGGGCATTTTGGACCTTAAAGTGGCCTTTTTGGCCTCGAAAACAAAGACTTAAGGAAAACTGAGAACTCAGGAGAAGATCCTCCGTAACCTTCGTTTTCTGCCCGTAAAAATGGGGACTTAAGCTGAAAATCTGGCCTTGAAAATTGGCTATTTCTATTATTATGAATAGGATGCTGAGGCCCGACCCACTATAAAGACCTATAAAGACAATGACGGGCCGTCTCCTGAGAACGCCCGTCCGCCGCCAGCGTCCTTAATCATGAGAGGCGGCCTGCCGCTCCTCCCTTGACAAGCGCCGCAGTACACACTAATATACACCTATATAGGTGTATGAGTTGCGGACAAATATCGTGATCGACGACAAACTGATCGGGGAGGCACTCGAACTCTCCGGCCTGAGAACCAAGCGCGAGGTCGTTCAAAAAGCTCTCGAGGGATATGTCTCGGACCTCAAGAAGCGGGACCTCCGCGACCTCCGCGGCAAGATCCGGCTCGCCGAGGGCTACGACTACAAGAAAGCGCGACGACGGTGACGCCGTGATCCTGGTCGACACCTCGGTCCTCGATCGACTATCTCGAAGGGAACGACACCCCCGCGGCCCGGCGCTTCGGCGACGTCCTCGACCGGGATATCCCGTTCGGCATCAGTCCCATCGCCTGCATGGAAGTCCTCCAGGGCGCCGCGACGGAGAAGGATTTCGACCTCCTCGGCGAATATCTGGGAAGCCAGACCTTCTACGGCCTCGACCAGGGCCCGGCCTCCCATGCCGCGGCGGCGATGATCTTCTTCAAGCTCCGCAAGGCGGGGCTCTCCGGTCCCGGCACCGTCGATTGCCTCATCGCCCAGACGGCCATCGAGCACGGGCTTTTCCTTCTGCACAACGACGCCGATTTCGACCGCATCGCCAAGGTCGCCCCCCTCAAAATGTGGTAAAATGCGGCCGAGGTTACGCCCATGACGATCAGATCCCAAGACCCCTCCGGACGGAAAATCCGCGAGCGCCAGCGCCGCATCCCCGCGCGCCTCGGGCACCGCGCCCGCCTCGCCGGTCGCCGCGGAGGCCGCTAAATCCGCGCCTACTGCCTGCCCCGCTGTGCCAGCACCGCCTTCCGCCCCCATCGGCGCCGCCGTCTCCGCCTGGGCCCGTGACCGCGACGCCGCCATCGCCGACTTCCTCGACCGCTTCGCCGCCTCCCCCGACCGCGACCTCCTCACCGACGTCATGATCACCGTCACCCGCCTGGCCCGCGAGGGCTGCGACCGGGGCGACCTCAAGCTCCTGACGTCGGCCTTCATGGAACTGCGCTACGCCTTCAAGGTCTTCGCCCCGTACCGCCACATCCGCAAGGTCTCGATCTTCGGCTCGAGCCGGACCCAGCCCGGTTCACCCGACTACGTCCAGGCCGAATCGTTCGCCCACCTCATGCGCCTCCGCCGCTGGATGGTCATCACGGGGGCGGGGGAGGGGATCATGGGCGCGGGCCAGCTCGGCGCCGGCCGCGCCGGGAGCTTCGGCGTCGCCATCCGCCTCCCTCACGAGCAGAAGACGAACGAGGTCATCCAGGCCGACCCCAAGCTCATCCACTTCAAGTATTTCTTCACCCGCAAGATCCTCTTCCTCAAGGAGGCCTCGGCCATCTGCCTCTTCCCGGGCGGGTTCGGCACGCACGACGAGGGGTTCGAGGCCCTGACGCTCGTCCAGACGGGGAAATCGACGCTCATGCCCATCGTCATGGTCGACGCCCCGGGCGGCACGTTCTGGCAGCACTGGCGGACCTACGTCAAGGCGGAGCTCCTGCACGACGGCATGATCGGCGAAGAGGACATGCACCTCTTCAAGATCACCGACGACGTCGACGCGGCGGTCGAGGAGATCCTCGGCTTCTACAAGCGCTATCACTCGATGCGCTACGTCGGCCCCACGCTCGTCCTGCGGCTCGAGACGCCCCTCCCGGCCCAGGCCCTGGTGCGGCTCAACGACACCTACGCCGGCATCCTCGCGGGCGGCCGCATCGAGCAGTGCCCAGGGCCCGTCGAGGGCGAGGACAACGAATACCCCGAGATGCCGCGCCTCTGCCTCCAGTTCAACCGCAAGAACGTCGGGACGCTGCGCCTCTTGATCGACGAGATCAACGCGGCGTGACTCGCGCTGGGGCGGGTTCGCCCCATGGGTCCGGTGAGAAGAACAGGGCCTGGCAGCCGTCCAATAAATGTAGTGAAAAATACAACAATTGTGGTAAAATTTACTACAGCCATGGCAAAAACCCTCGAGAAGATATTCGGCTCACGCACAAGGGCGGGCATATTCGTGCGCCCGATGAGGCCGATAGCCCGTACGCTGACGTGAAGCCAGTGACGTCCCTCAATAGCGCCCGAGAATTCGTCAACGAGATCCGTCACCACAGGGCAGAGAAGCCGTAATAAGGGGCATTGGAAGAGCCGCTTACGACCCCCCGCGCCTTCCCCGTCGAGCCCCGCCCGGCTTACCCCAGCCGATAGGGGATGAGGACGAAGGCGTGCTTTTTCCCGTCGAAGTCACGCGTGTTCCGGGTCACGAGCTTGAGGCCGTGCCTCAACGCCATCGCCGCCTGGAAGGCGTCGGGGAGTCTCCATCCGTGCTTTCTCCTCAACTCGGCGGCGCTCGTCGCGTCATCCTTGGTCAGGGGGAGGCACTCGAACTTGTCACAGAGCTCGCGAGCGGGACGCGCCTCTTCTGCAGAACCGCCGCTGAGCACTTCGGTACGAGTCACCACCGAGATGACGGCCTCGCCCTCCCCGAGTTTGTCCATCCATGCGACCGCCGGCAGAGCGCCCCTGAGATGATCGATGAGGATGACGGAATCCAGAAGATATACGGATTTCAAGACGAGCGTTCCCATTCCTTTCGCATGGCATCAATATAATCGCGGCTGTCTCCCTTGATCGAGGTCCAAGCCCCGGCGGTTTCCCGGAGTACGGCCGCAAGGCTCTTCTCAGGCTTTTTCCGACGGAATTCTCTGATCGCCCTCCTGACGACCTCGGCGCTCGAGATTTCATGGCGTCTGCCGTAGGACTCGAGCCATTTCTTATCATCTTCTGGTATGGAAATGATCGTCCTGGTCATGCGTGCCATCCTGGTCACCTCGCCATATATATATCAGCAAGGTGATATCATGTCAAGCGTCCTCGGTCTCCCGAGGGGCGCCTTCATCGAGAAAGACGTTTCGCCGCGGCTTTTTTCTCTCACTGACAGATCGATGCGTCAAACCCGGGAAAAATATACGCTGTCCCCATTTCCCCCATGACATCCGTCCGGTCATTCAATACAATCCGTCGGACCTTTCATCCGAAAGGCCAGGAAGGGTTATTAAGCGGCTCGAGACGCCCCTCCCGGCCCAGGCCCTGGTGCAGCTCAACGACACGTACGCCGGCATCTTCGCGGGCGGGCGCATCGAGCATTGTCCCGGGCCCGTCGAGGGCGAGGACGGCGAGTACCCCGAGATGCCGCGCCTCTGCCTCCAGTTCAACCGCAAGAACGCCGGGACGCTGCGGCTGTTGATCGACGAGATCAACGCGGTGTAGGCGGGATTCAACATGCGGGGTGCAGAGCCGGCCAGCTTATAGACCCCATTAAGTATTTTTAAGTTAATCACTATCATTCGCCTCGGACATACGGAAACCTCCGGTCACCCAGCCCTTGGCAAGCTCAGTACTGGCAATTTCAAGAGCCTCGCGCAGTGACAAGAGTCAATAATTGTTAAACGAATTGCCAATTAATGTTATGTATCGGATCTCGCTTTGGGACAGGGGTATGACAGCATCGGGCAAATACGGACTCTTCACAAAATCTATTGACTTTAGTTGACATTAATATTGAAATTGCCACGTCGTTAATTGCTGTTTGTTCTTAATTGATGATGGGAAACGACAGCAACAGAACTCGAGTATTTGAGATTCAAAAGGGGTGAACCATGATCAAAAAACTGAATTCCTCTGCCTTCCTTCCTTTGGTTCTCGTCCTAGTGAGCGGATCCCTCTTGGGAGCGACCAATGTCGGCGGGGTTTATCATGGGGATACTACCTGGACCTCAGCCGGAAGCCCATATGTAGTGACTTCCAATATCACAATTCAGGGGACGAGTCAGTTCAAGGATAACCAATATTATTACTATAACGCCTCGATTACGATTGAAGCTGGCGTGGTCGTCAAATTTATGAGTGGGGGACTAGGATAAGCGAATCCACGTACTCTGATTCGCACGGCTCATCGATTGGCCAGGTGATTCTCCTGGGGACTCCTACGAATCCGAT
>CAWDTC010000048.1:0-46226 GCA_963805045.1 Candidatus Aminicenantota bacterium | reverse complement strand
AACTTCTTCGTCTCGGTTTCGACGGTGATCGTGACGTTGCTGCTCAAGGGACCGGTATGGAAGGTCGCCCAGAACCCGTCGTTCAGGCCGGCCATGCCGAGCCGGCCGGCGATGGCCTGGTCCAAGCTGCGCCAGAAGGCGATCCAGGCCGCGTTCTGGGCATTCGAGGGCCAAGTGATGGCCGGGCCGTACCAGGTCGTGCCGGTCATGTCGCCGAAGCTCGTGCCGAAATCGCTGCCCAGGACCGAGGCGTAGACCGTCCGCAGCTGGAGGAGGACATAATTGAGGAAGTCGTCGGTCGGCTGGCCGTAGCCCGTGTAGCCGGCGTTGACATACGTCACGTTGTAAGGGCCGGCCGGGATCTGGTCCACGGCCATCCCGGCCGGCGGGTAATAGAGGACGGCGGGCTGGCCGGCGTCCGTCCCGACCGAAACGGCCGACGCGTGGGTGTGGACCCCGGCCACGTCGAGGGCCTGGTCGATCGTCACCCCGTCGTGGTCGCCGACCTCGGGCCAGCGCTTCCGGCTGGTCATCATCCAGGCGGGGACGGGCGGAAGGATCTGGCTGAAATCGACGTAGCCGACGAGGTTGTAGCCCTGGCTGTAGAAATCGAGGATGGAGCCCGCGAACCAGTCCTCGGCGACGCCGTTGAGCGTGTTGCCGACGACGATCGAGTTCTGGAGCCAGACGTACTCGACGGTGTGGGCGTTGCCGATGGTCGCCGCGACGCCGCCGCCTCCGATGTTCGGCTTGCCGCTGAACATCGCGAGGGTGCCGGTGACGGCGTTCTCCGCGACCGTCGAGCTCTGCAGCCAGAGCGAGCCGCCGCCCATGTAGATGCCGCCGCCGCGGTAATAGTATTGGCCGGTATCGGCGATGTCCGGGTTGTCCTCGACGAGGTTCCGGGCGATGGTGCAGTTGGTGATGTACATCGAGGCGAGGTTGGCCGGTCCGCCCGAGAGGGTGAAGACCCCGCCTCCGTAGGAATTCTGGGACGTGCAGCGATTGCCGCTGACCGTGCAGCGCAGGAGCGAGGTGTCGTTCCCCGTGCCGCCGGTGTTGTCTGCGCCGCCCACCGAGTAGATGCCGCCGCCCGCCGCGCCGTAGCCGTAGGCCCAGTTGCCCGAAATGACGCAGTCCCGCAGGTCGAGCCCGTTCGCGTAGATGCCGCCGCCGAGCGTACCCCGGTCGCGGGCCGGGACGGGGTCGCCCGTGCACCTGTTTCCCCAGACGGTGCAGTGTTCGAGGCTGAGCTTGCCCCAGACGGCGATGCCGCCGCCGCGGGCGAGCGTGTAGGGCTGTGTCGCGCTGTCGATGGCCTCGGCGTAGGAATGGCCGCCGGTGACCGTGACGTTCTTCATCGTCAGATTGCCGTTGACGGCCAGGACCCGGGCGTGGCTCGCGTCCCCCCCGCCCCACTGCAGGGTGATCCCGGAGGGAAGGGACGAGGCGTCGATGACGAGGCTCTTCTGGGCGTAAAGGGCCGAGGCGCCGTAGTCGCGGTCCTGGTAGCCCTCGTAGGTCATGCCGGAATAGGCCTCGCCCTTGAGCGTCGAATGGGCTTCGCCGACGACGGAGAGGAGGACCGTCTGCCCGTTGAGCGAGGAGGCGAAGGTAATGGTGTCGCCAGAGCCGGCCGCGGCGATGGCCGACCGGAGCGTCGTCGTGCCCGTCGGGGGGCTGGCCGTGTCGTCCAGGGAATTGACGACAATGCTCTTGCTCTTCGTCGAAGTGTCGCTCGAGGAGCAGCCGAAGGCGAGAAGAAGGCAGCCTGCGAGCATCGCCCCGACCACCAGGCGCGGATTCTTCATGGTGTGTCCTCCTTTGAGCCGGCCCGCGTATTATAGGCCCAAATCGCGCGCCGGGCCAAGTCGGGGAGAACCCGGCGTCGCCCGAATTTCGCCGGCGTCAAGCAAATGGCGCGTGTTTGCATAATGAAAGAACATCACCTAAAATTAGGTGTGACCATGGACGTCTTGGGATAAAGATGCCGACGCATTTTGACCGGCGAGAGGAAGCTCCGGCGCTTTCCGGAAGCAAAAAGATCCTCGTGGCCTATTTTTCTCACAGCGGCAACACTCGTGAGATCGCAAATCAGATCCACAAAGGCGCCGGCGGCGATATTTATGAAATTCAGAGCGTGAAGCCGTACCCGGATGATTACGACGCGACTGTCAAACGGGCAAGGCAAGAACTTGATTCCGGCGACCGGCCGGCGTTGAAAATGAAGGTCGCGAATATCGAATCCTATGACCTGGTTTTCATAGGCTATCCTTGTTGGTGGGGCACGATCCCGGCGCCGGTCAGGACATTCTTGTCGGAAGACGATCTCTCGGGAAAGACCATTGCCCCGTTTTGCACGCACGAGGGAAGCGGCCTGGGGCGAAGCGTTGCGGAGATCTCAAAACTCTGCCCGAGATCGACCCTGCTCGATGCTGTCGCGATCAGGGGAAGTGATGTGAGGACCGCGCATAAAAAAGTCTTCGACTGGTTACGGAAGATCAAAGTCACGGACTAACGAAGCCGAATTCACAATTCGATCGAGGATACGGAGGCCGGACGATGAAAAAACGTGCCTTAGGGAAAAGCGGCCTGGAAGTCTCGGCTCTCGGGCTCGGCTGCATGGGAATGAGCTTTTCTTACGGTCCGGCCGCGGACAAGCAGGAGATGATCTCTCTTCTGCGGGCGGCCGTCGAACGCGGTGTGACATTCTTCGATACGGCTGAAGTCTACGGCCCGTTCATCAATGAGGAACTCGTCGGCGAGGCCCTTTCTCCCTTCCCTGGACAAGTGGTGATCGCCACGAAGTTCGGGTTCAAGCTCGATCCCAATGGCGGACCGCAGTGGGTGGGCTTGGACAGTCGCCCGGAGCACATCAAACAGGTCGCCGAGGCCTCGCTCAAACGACTGAAGGTCGATGTCCTTGACCTTTTCTATCAGCACCGCGTCGACCCGAACGTCCCGATCGAAGACGTGGCGGGAGCCGTGAGAGGGCTAATCCAGGAAGGCAAGGTCAAACACTTCGGCCTTTCCGAAGCAGGGGCGAAGACGATCCGTCGCGCGCACGCCGTGCAGCCGGTCTCGGCGGTCCAGAGCGAGTACTCGCTGTGGATGAGGGACCCTGAAAAGGAAATTCTGCCGACTCTCGAGGAACTCGGCATCGGCTTCGTCCCGTATAGTCCTCTTGGCAGGGGCTTCCTCACGGGAAAGATCAACGAAAACACGACCTTCCATAGCAGCGACTTCCGTAATACCCTTCCTCGCTTCACGCCGGAGGCGCGGAAAGCGAATCAGGCTTTGGTCGAACTGCTCGGCAAGATCGCGTCGCGCAAGAAGGCGACGCCTGCTCAGATCGCCCTCGCGTGGCTGCTCGCCCAGAAACCCTGGATCGTGCCGATCCCGGGCACCCGCAAGCTCGAGCGCCTGGAGGAGAACATCGGGGCTGTCGCTGTCAAGCTCACGCCCAAGGACCTGCGTGAGATCGAAAGCGTCTCATCGAAGATCAAGGTCCAGGGCGCTCGTTATCCCGAAAAACTCGAGCAATTGACTGGCCGCTGACGGGTGAAGCTATGGGAGAAGGCCATCCGAAATTTTCCGGGGTTCTTTCGGTGGTGGAGCTGACCAGGATCGAACTGGCGACCTCTTGAATGCCATTCAAGCGCTCTCCCAACTGAGCTACAGCCCCACCGGGAGTTGCCTTATCTTACAGGAAGACGCCGTCACGGTCAAGGTAAGACGCCTCAGCGGCCCGTCAGCCACTCGAAGTTGGGGTTGATGACGACCCGCAGGGGCTTTTTCGGCAGCTCGATCTCCCCCTCGACCTTGACGGTATTGTTCCCCGTGATTGAGGCCTGGGCGAACCTGAACAGCCGGCCCTTGTCGAACTCGAGGTACGCCGGGACGATGCTCCGGAAGTCGTCGGGGACGCCCGACTGGGTGATGCTGCCCGAGAGCCGGTAGACGCCCTTCCCCGCTTCCTCGACGCGGACTGAGGATTCGATCTTCGGCAGCGTCGTCCCCTCGACCCACTGGCGGAAGAACCAGCCCATGTTCCCGGTATAGGGCGCCGGGGCGTCGCGCTCGACGACCGCCTGGAAATCCGCGGTCGTGGGATTGCGGCCGGCCCAGGTCCCGATGAAGTCCTTCATCATGGCGATGAAAAGATGGTCGTGGTCCGGGTCCTTCGCGTCCCAGAAGAGGCTGCGGAGCATGTGGACGACGAACGCCCCCTTGCGGTAGACGACGGCGCTGTAGGCCTGCGGCGTCTCCTTCGTCGCCAGGCGCGGCCCGAGCGAGATCGGGCCGGCCTCCCAGTTGGCGCAAATCGAATGCCGCGGCGTTTCCAGGAGCATCTTCCTCGCCCTGTCCCAATAATTATGGAACTCGCTCGCGCCCTGGGCCCGCTCGACGACGAGGCTGACCGTGAATTCCGCGAATCCCTCCTCGAGCCAGACGTCCCGGTAGGTCGCCGAGCCGACCCGGTGCCCCCACCACTGGTGCGCGAATTCGTGGGGCGTCACCTCCTCGACGAAGGACTTGGCGTTGTAGAGCCCGAGTTCGGCCCGCGTGACCCAGTCGAGGAAGGCCATGTAGGGGATATAGATGAGCGTCGGCCAGCTCTGGCCGAAGTTCCATTCGGTCTGCTGGGTCACGGCGATGTCCTTCTGCGGCAGCGGGCCGAAATAGTGCGTGGCGATGCGCGCCGTGTTGAGGCTGTCGGCCAGGGCGTCCTGGGCCATGGAGACGGTGTCGAAATGGACGGTCGGGACGAGGGCCTGCAACTGCTTGATGGAGTCGGGCTGGCCCGGGTTCGTGTAGACGCGGACCTTGACCCCGGAGTCCGGGTCGTCCTTCTCGATGAGCCGGAAATCGCCGTAGTTGAAGCCGGCGGCGCGGACCGGGCGTCCGGACGTGTACTTGGAAACCGCGAAATCCCCGTCCGTCGAGGACTCGACAAGCTTGCCGACGGAGACGACCTGCCGCTTCTTCGGGATCCGGTAGGTCAGGTCGTAGACGGCCCAGTCGCGCATGCCGTTGAGGTCCGGGTACCAGTTCTGGCGGGCGCCGACATAGAAGTTGTTCTCGCCGGCGTCGTGAAGGACGTCCTCGCCCTTGTATTCGGCGAGGAGTTCCGCCTCCTCGCCGGGCGCGAGCGCCGCGGGCAGGATGACCAGGACCGGGTCCTCGCTCTTGTCGTTCCCCTGGACGAAGCGGACGTCGGCGGCCGGTCCGTCGCCCCTCTTCAGCCGGACCGCCGAGAGGCGGAGCTTCGAGAAAAGGTCCAGGGCGACGATGCGCGCGCCGGCCCGGGCCGCGCGCAGGCGGAGGGTCGTCCGGCCCTCGATGTCCGTGTTCTTGCGGATCGTCGTCTCGACCGAATAATGGAGGGCCGTGAAATCCGGGCCCGAGGCCGGTGCGGCCGCCCAAGTCGTCTCGAGGGGCCGGTCGCTGTACCAGGCGCCTCCCCTGTCGTCGTCGATAACGACCAGGGCCGTCGTCTCGTCGCCGGCTTCGGGCTCGAGCCACGTCCGGTCCAGCCCGGCCGGGGAGAAGATGGCGATGGCCGGCGGAAGCTTGTCTCCGTCGAACGAGGCCAGGAAAAGCCCCCGGGAGGCGGGCGTCCCCTCCATGAGGTCGGGCAGGAGCCGCAGCCGGAGGTCGGCGTGGAGGTCCTTCTCCGCGCGCCCCAGGATGCGGTGGTAGGCGGAGACGGGCTTGTCCCCTTCGGCGGGGACGGCCTGGCCCGACTTGAGGAGCTCCTCGGCGGACCCGTCGGTGAAGAGGAAGACGGCCTCTTCGAAGGAATCCGCGAGGACGCGGAGGTCCTTCTGCCGGGAGCGGAGGGCGAGCAGCCGGCGCTCGTTCTCCTCGGCGGGCTTGAGCTCGAACCGGCCGCGGCCGCGGAAGACGCCCCCCACGACCCGCTTGGAAACGTCGGGAAGCGGAAAGAAGGCCCCGGAATCGAGATAAAACGTGAAGGCGTCCCGGGTGAGGACGAGCCCATTGACCGCGAAGCCGGACGTCTTCGGCTGGGCCGAAAGAAGCTCTTCCCAGCTCCCCGAGTCGGCGGCCGCGGCGAGCGGCGACGCGGCGAGCCAGACGGCGACGCCGACAACAATGATGAGCCCGGCCTTCCCCTTCCCACCCTTCACGGACAGAATATAGGGCCGACGGGTCGCGGCTGTCAACAGGGCCGCCGCGCCGCGCCCGGACCTCTCTGGACAAGTCGTCCCGTTCTTCACATAATAGGCGCATCCCTTCGATCGAAGCTGGAGGTGCCCCGTGTCGTCATCCGAAAGAATCAGGACGCTCATCCTTTCCGCGTTCGCCGCGCTCGTTCTGGCGGCGGCATTGCCCGCGGCCGGGCCGGCGTCCGGACCGCAGGCCCCGGCCGGCCTGCGCTGCGAATACCTCGAAAACCCGATGGGCGTCGACGTCCGGCAGCCGCGCTTCTTCTGGGTCCTCGAGCATCCCGAGCGCGGCCAGTCCCAGTCCGCCTACCAGGTCCTCGTCTCCGCCGACCCGGCGCTCGCCGCGGGCGAGGTCTGGGACAGCGGCAAGGTCGCCTCGGCCCAGTCGACGCAGGTCGTCTTCGGCGGCAAGGCCCTGGAGAGCGGCAAGACCTACTTCTGGAAGGTCAAGTACTGGGACAAGGACGGAAAAGAGAGCCCCTGGAGCGAAGCGGCGCGCTTCGACACCGGCCTCTTCGACCGCTCCGAATGGAAGGCGGCCTGGATCGGCGGCCAGAACCAGCTCCGCAAGGAGTTCGCCCTCGCCGGCAGGGTCGCGCCGCGCCCGGGCCTACGTCTGCGGCCTTGGCTACCACGAGCTCCGCGTCAACGGCCGCAAGGCCGGCGGACCACGTCCTCGACCCGGCCTGGACGACCTACGACAAGCGCGCCCTCTACGTGACCTACGACGTGACGAACTTCCTGCGCCAGGGGCCGAACGCCGTCGCGGTCGTCCTCGGCAACGGCTGGTACAAGTCGCGGGCCCTGCTCCTCCAGATCGACGTCGAGCTCGAGGACGGGTCGCGGGCGCGTCTGGACGAGCGACGCGTCGTGGAAGACGGCGGCCGGCCCCATCCTCGAGGACAGCGTCTACAACGGCGAGACCTACGACGCCCGCCTCGAGACGCCGGGCTGGGACAGGCCGGGGTTCGACGACAAGGGCTGGGCGCCGGCCGAGGCCGTCAAGGGACCGGCGGGCGTCCTCTCCGCCCAGATGATGCCCGCCATCCAGGTCGTGGACACCATCGTGCCCCTCAAGATGACGAACCCGCGGCCGGGCGTCTACGTCTTCGACATGGGCCAGAACTTCGAGCGGCTGGGCGCGCCTCCGGGTCAGCGGGCCCGCGCGGCACGGACGTCCGCCTGCGCTTCGCCGAGATGCTCTACGACGACGGCATGATCAACCAGGAGAACCTCCGCAGCGCCCGCGCCGAGGACCACTACATCCTGAAGGGCGAGGGCGAAGAGACGTGGGAGCCGCGCTTCACGTACCACGGCTTCCGCTACGTCGAGCTCACGGGCTTCCCGGGGACGCCGAGCGCGGACACGATCCGCGGCCGGGTCGTCCATTCGGCGGTGCGTCCGGTCGGCAGCTTCGCCGCCTCCAAGGACATCCTCAACCGGCTCCAGCGCATCATCACCTGGGGCCAGAAGACGAACCTCCACAGCATCCCGACCGACTGCGACCAGCGGGACGAGCGGATGGGCTGGATGGGCGACGCCCAGGGCACGGCCGAGGAGGCCATGATGAACTTCGACATGGCCGCTTTTTACACGAATTTCGTCCGCGACATCCGCGACGTCCAGGACGGCAAGGGCCAGATCACGGACACCGTGCCGCACATCTGGGGCTCGCGGCCGGCCGACCCGGCCTGGGGCACCGCCTATCCCCTGATCTGCTGGTACATGTACCAATACTACGGCGACACGCGGATCCTCGAGGAGCAGTACGACGGGCTCAGGAAATACGTCGAGTTCCTGAGGAGCCGGGCCGAGAACGGGCTCGTCAAGCTACAGCTACTACGGCGACTGGGTGGCCGTCGAGAAGTGCCCGGGCGCGGTCGTCTCCTCGTTCTACTATTATTACGACACGAAGATCCTGGCGGATGCGGCCCGGGTTCTGGGAAAGACGCAGGACGCGGCCGCTCTACGACAAGCTCGCCGCCGACATCCGCGCGGCCTTCAACCGCGAGTTCTACAACCCGAAGACCGGCGACTACGCCGACGGGACGCAGACGGCCAACACCCTGCCGCTCTTCCTCGGCCTCGCCACGGAGAAGGAGGGCGGCGCCTGGGGCCGGCTCTTCGACGACATCGTCTACAAGCACGACTCGCACCTGACGACGGGCATCATCGGCACGAAGTACATCATGGAGCTCCTGACCCGCAACGGCGCCGCCGACCTCGCCTACGACATCGCCGTCCAGACGACCTACCCGAGCTGGGGCTACATGATCGAGAACGGGGCGACGACGCTCTGGGAGCTCTGGCAGAAGCGCGAGGGGCCGTCCATGAACTCCCACAACCATCCGATGTTCGGGAGCGTGGGCGCGTGGCTCTACAAGGCGCTGGCGGGGATCACCATGGCGCCGGGGACGGTCGGGTACGAGAAGCTCATCCTCCAGCCGCAGATGGTCCGGGACCTGAAGCACGCCTCGGGCTCGATCGACACGCTGCGCGGCGAGGTCGGCTGCACCTGGTCGCGGACGGACGGGAGCGTCCGGCGTCGAGGCGGTCGTGCCGGTCGGGTCGACGGCCGAGATCGTCATCCCCAAGTTCAACCTGCGGCACGTCAGGGTGACGGAGGGCGGCCGGGCGCTCTGGGAGAACGGGGCGTTCGTGCCGGGCGTCGCGGGCGTCGAGGCCGCGGTCGGACAAGGACGGCGCGGTCCGGGTCACAGTCGGCTCGGGGCGCTACGCCTTTGTCTTGGAGGGCGACTAATTCGGGGACACAATACTCTTTTCCGAATTTTCCCGGACCAGTCCGTCGATGTTCCGGTCGCGGGAGTGAACGGATGGAAACACGGGGACACGTACCTAGGTCCGTGTCCCCTCCTTGATTGAGGAGGTTTGGAGATGGACTTTCAGGAACTGATCAGGAAGCGATACAGCGTCCGGGCCTACAAGCCCGACCCGGTCGAGGACGACAAGCTGGCCCGCGTCCTCGAGGCGGCGCGGCTCGCCCCGACGGCGGCCAACCGCCAGGCCTTCCGCGTCATCGTCGTCCCGACCAAAGGCCGCGAGGAGGAGCTCGCGCCGCATCTACGGCCGCGACTGGTTCACCCAGGCCCCGCTCGTCCTGGCCGTCTGCGCCCTGCCCGGCGAGGCCTGGGTCCGGAAAGCCGACGGCTGGAACGCGGCCGAGGTCGACGCGACGATCGCCATGTCCCACATCGTGCCTCGCCGCAGCCGAGGAAGGGCCTGGGGACCTGCTGGATCGCCGCCTTCGACCCCGCCGCGGCGCGCGAGGTCCTCGGCCTGCCTCCGGATGTCGTCCCCTCCGCCCTCACGCCGCTCGGCTACGCGGCCGACGTCCTGCCGCCGAAAAAGCGCAAGGCCGTCGCCGAGATCGTCCGCCGCGGCCGCTGGTGAGGAAGTCTGGGACACGGACCTAGGGACATGTCCCCGGCATGGCCCGGCGTCGGAGCGAGCTTCCGTTCACACCGGGATTACGACGATCTCTTTTTGAACGACACCCAGGCCGTGGCCAGGAAGAACCAGGCGAGCGAAGCGAGGAGCAGGGCCAGCTTGTAGCTCGCCTCGGGCAGGATGCCCAGGAAGAAGAGCACGGGCGCCGCGAGGCAGAGGGCCAGGCTCAGGATCGAGGCCGCGCCCAGGAGAGTCTTCATGAGGGCCTCCCTTCGGCCGGGGAGAGTCTTCCCCCCCGCCGGCCATGACCGGCTCTCCGCCGCCCGCCCTCGCCCGGCCGCGGCCATCAGCGCCGTGTAGGCCGCCGCGGCGATGAACCACCCCGGCAGCCACTTGAAATAGAGGTGGAGCGGCAGGAGGAAGCAGGCGGCGATCGTCCCCGGCCAGACGGCCAGGGCCGCCCAGTTGAACGCCCAGCCCCTCTTCTCGGCCCGGTACTGCTCGATCCCGAGGAGCGGGAAGAGCCAGTGCTCGGCAAAAACGATGGCGCCGATGGGCATGAGCACGAGGCCGTAGATCGCGACGTAGTCCAGGAGCTTCAGGAAGAAGACCGGGAAGCAGGCCAGGACCGTCGTCGCCGTCCCGGCGAGGAGCGTGATCTTCCAGCGCGGCCAGTTCGGGCGTCACGGTCTGGAGGGCGAGGCCGGCCCGGTAGAGCGTCGGGTTGGCCGTCGTCCAGCCGGCGAGCAGCACGGCGCCGATCCCAGCCGCCCCGGCCGCCTGAAGGCCATGAGGCCCGGGTCCATCTGCCGCCCGACGGCCGCGACCATGACCCCCGAGCAGAGCCAGGCCAGCATGTGGCCGGGGTAGACGCCGAAGGCGGTGAAGAGCCCGTAGGTCCAGCGCCTGGCGTAGCGGAAGATGGCCATGTCGGAGAGCCCGACGTGCATGGCCAGGTTGCAGAACCAGGCGAAGAAGAGGATGTGCCAGAAGCCGAACCTCTCCTGGCCCGCGGCCGGCACGCCGTTCCAGATCTTCGTCGTCGCCACCTGCCAGAAGTTCGCGAGGTTCCGCTCGACGCCGAGCCTCGGCAGCACGGCCACGGCGCCGGCGATGAAGATGGCGAAGATCCAGGGCGAGCAGACCTGGGCGAAGCGGCTCAGCTTCTCGAACCCCAGGATGGCCATGGTCGTGAAGGCCGCGCCGAGGACGAAGACGATGGCGACCCAGCCGGCGCTCGTCGGCAGGACGGCGTCGAGCGCGGGGACCTTGATGCCGAAGAGGAGGCCGACGGCCGTGGCCGAGACCGAGATCATGGCCCCGGCCAGGACGCAGTAGAGGAAGGCGTTGGCGATGTTGTAGAGGAACGTCACGCCCGGCCCGGCGATCTTGCGCAGGTACCAGTAGAGGGTCAGCCGGGTCCGGACGGCGATCGGGGCGCAGACGAACGTCCACGACAGGACGGCCAGCAGGTTGCCGAGGAAAAGCCCGAGGAGGAGGTCGCGGGCCGTGACGCCGTGGAGGACGAAGAAGGCGCCGATGACGAACTCGGTCGCGGCCACGTGCTCGCCGGCGAAGAGCCCGGCGAACTTGCCGCCGGACTGGAGCTTGTCCGGGGAGACGGGCTCCCGGTCGAACTCGTAGAGCCGGTCCATGCTCGAAGCGAACTTGGACAGCCGGTCAGCCATGGCGGAGGCCCCTCCGCGAAAGGATGACGCATGCCTGCCTCCTTGCCGCTCATTGCCCCCAGTTATACATAAGCGGGCGGCCCATGACAAGCGGGCGGATTGTTAAGGGACAGTCCCCCCCGGGGGACTGTCCCTCTTGTTGTCTGCTCAGCCCGTTCGGGGCTATAATTCCGGCGTAAGGAGGGGACCATGAAACCGCGTGACCGCGACAAGGCCAAGGCGCAGGCGCTCGAGCTCCTCAGGAAGGCCCGGGTCGTCCTGACGCCGCGGAAAAGGACAATATCGAGGTGGCCGACCTCGGCCTCGACGACATCCGGCACGTCGGCCTCCAGGTCGTCGTCTACGAGAACAACGACCGCTACTGCGCCAAGGAGCTGGTCCTCCTTCCCCGCCAGATCTGCCCGGAGCACAAGCACCCGCCCATCGACCACCGCAACGTCGGCAAGCAGGAGACGTTCCGCTGCCGCTGGGGCAAGGTCTATCTCTACGTCGCGGGCGACCGCACGCCGAAGCCGGAGGCGCAGCGTCCCGGCAGCGCTACCGGCGCCATCTCAACGTCTGGCACGAGATCGTCCTCCATCCCGGCGACCAGTACACCCTCCCGCCGAACGGCCTCCACTGGTTCCAGGCCGGCGACAAGGGGGCCGTCGTCTCCGAGTTCTCCTCGACGAGCACGGACGAGAGGGACGTCTACACCGACCCCCGGGTCCGGCGCGTCGCATGACCTCGAAGGAGAGGTTCCTGGCCGCCCTGGAGCGGCGGGTCCCGGACCGCCTGCCCGTGACGACCCACCACGTCATGGACTCGTTCCTCAAGGCCTGCATGGGCGGCGCCACGACCGAGGAGTTCTTCGACGCCTTCGGCCTCGACCCGATCCTGTGGCTGGCTCCGCAGAAACCGGACTGGTCCCGGGGCGACGACTACGACCCCGGCCAGCCCGACCCCGGCCCGCGCGAGCCGCGGCTCGTCGTCTCGGAGGATTGGCGGATCGAAAGGGAGGACGTGCCCGACCCGGAATACCGGACCGTCCGCTACCCGCTTCGTCACGCCGCGCAAGACCCTGACCACGGTCCTCCAGAGCTCCGAGCACACGTCCTGGATCACGGAGCGGCTGGTCAAGGACAAGTCCGACATCGACGTCATCGGCGAGTTCGTCCCGGCCCCCCTCTGCGACGTCGACGAGGTCAACCGCCGGGCCGACGCCTACGGCGAGCGCGGCCTCGTCCGCGGCGCCATCCTCTCCGTTCGACGTCTACGGCCAGTCGGGCTGCTGGCAGGACGCGGCCTGTCTCTACGGGATCGAGAAGCTCATCCTCGAGACCTTCGACGACCCGGGCTGGGTCCACGCCTTCCTCAAGATCCTCTTCGAGCGCAAGAAGGCCTTCGTCCGCTCCATGGCCGGCGCCCGCTTCGACCTCATCGAGCACGGCGGCGGCGACGCCTCCTCGACCGTCATCTCGCCGAAGATCTTCGACGAGTTCGTCGCCCCCTACGACGCCGAGCTCACCCGGATCGCCCACGAGGCGGGCCAGCGCGTCGTCTACCACACCTGCGGCGGCATGATGCCCTTCCTCGAGCGGATCGCCGACATGAAGCCCGACGCCATGGAGACCTTCACCCCGCCGGCCATGGGCGGCGACACGGACCTCGCCGAGGCCAAGCGGCGCGTCGGCGGCCGCGTCTGCATGATCGGCGGCTTCGACCAGTTCCATTTCTTCACGGGAGCGACGCCGGAGGAGACGCGGCGCGAGGTCCGGCGCTTGTTCGAGGCGGCCGGGGCGGGCGGCGGCTTCATCCTCTCGCCCTCGGACCACTTCTTCGAGGCCGACCTCGAGTGTCTCCGGGCGTACGCCGACGAGGCGCGCCGCTGCGTCTATTGAGCGGAGAAGAAGCGGGCCGTCCGGCCGCCTAGCGGACCGTGAATTCCACGACCGACGTGGCCGCGGGGCCGCCGGCCGCGTCCTTCGCTTCGACCCTGAGCGCGTAACGGCCGGGCCGGAGCCCGCCCGTGGCGACCTCGACGAGGGCGCGTGTCGTCGGACCGTCCCGCGACGTCCCGACGACCTTGACCGGGACTTCGGCCGAAACCGGCGCGCCGTCCGCCGCACCGAGAGCGGCCGAGAACCGGAGCTCGGAGGCCGGGGCGGCTGAGGAGCAGCGGAGGGCGGCGAAGAGCCGGTCCGAACCGGCGGCGACGCCGCCGACGACAGGCGCGTAAGCGTCCGGCGCGTAGCCGAAGAGGGCCGCCGGCGTCGCCTCGCCCGGGGCCGCGAAGCCGAGGGAACGCGTGTCGGGAACGAGGAGGAGGGGCGTGTCGAGGACGATCGGCGTCCCCGCCGCAGCGCCCGGCACGACGAGCGACGCCGAGCCTCTCGCGCCGAAGCCGGTCTCCATGTTGCGCAGGACGAGGCGGCAGGTGGCGCGGCCGGGCCGGGCCTCGACCACGAACGAGGGGAAGAACGTCTCCTTCCCGGACGGCTCGTCGGGCAGCGGCAGCTTGAATCGCTTGATGAGGGAGATCTCGCCGCTCTCGTCGAGGAGGAGGAGATAGGCCTCGGACTTCGCGCCGAGGACGTCGCCGAGCTCCGACCGCGGGGCCCGGGCGACGACGGCGAGCTCGGGTTTCCCCTGGACCGTCACGACCGTCGCCGCAACGGCGATCTCCTTCGGCGACTGGAACCGGGGGACGTCGCTCAGGGCGAGGTCGGTCACGTGGAGGAGCTTCTCGAAGCCCGAGTACTCCTTGAAGGGCTTGGGGTCGAAATAGCCGCCCTGGGCGACGACGTCGCAGCCCGGGCGCCGAACGCGGACCTTGATCCTGTGGAACTTGCCGTCCCATGCCTCGCCGACGGAATAACCGAGGACGTAGTAGGCCCCGGTGACGCTCTGGATGTCGCTCGCGACGTGCTCCTTGCTCACGGTGTTGGCGTAGAACCGGCCGCCGGTGACCGAGGCGAGCAGGCGCAGCGAGTCCGTCCCGGCGAAGGTCCCGCCCGGAAGGGGCGGCCCGGCGGCGGAGCCGAAGTCCGCGTCGGACTGGCTGCGGGAGACGTCGAGGGCGTAGACCGGAGCGTTCGAGGCCTTGAACTCCTCGAGCATGCGGGTGAAGTCCGAGCGGACGCCCTCATCGGCCTGCCCGGCATCGAGGTCCCGCATCTGCTGGCTGAAGGCGCCCAGCGTCGACGGCGTCGCGGACGTCCCCGCCCCCCTCTTGCCGAACAGGACCTGCTCGGCGATCCCCTCCGAGAACAGGACGACGTTCTTGAAGCCCGGCAGGCGGCGCAGGGCGAGGGCGAGGTTCGAGAGGGCGGCGATGAAGTCGTGGGCCTTGTCGACATAGCTCAGGCGCACGCCCTCGTCGATGCGCGAAGAGCTCTGGAGGCGGGACTGGCGGGCGAAGAACACGTCCTCGGGCGTATTGTTCTCGGCCTTGGCCGTCCGCTCCCCGAGGATGTCCCGGCTGTAGATGAACTCGGTCAGGTTCTCCGCCCGGCCGGCGGCCTTTCTTAGCCCGAAGCCCTCGACGAAACGCCGCACGCGCTGATGGTCCGTGGTCAGGTACTCGTGGATGACGAGTCCCCGGTCCGGCACGTAGGAGAGGAGGGCCACTTCGTCCTCGGGCCGGAGGGTCGCATCGATGAACCTGAGCCCCGCCTCCCTGGACTTGAAGATGCCGTGGGCGTCCACGAAGGCGAAATCGAAGAGGAGGAGGAACGTCCGGCCCAGGCTCGGGGCGGACTCGGGCGACACCGCCGCCGGCGCCGGCACCTCCGCCCGGCCCAGGAAATGCCGCTCGAAGTGGGTCACGGCGACGGTCCGGCCGTTGTCGGAGACTTCGAACTCCTCGGGCTTGAGGTCGGCCACGGGAGCGCCGCCCTTGCCCGTGACGTAGGCCTGGACGAGCTTGAGGGAGACGTTGACTTCGTACTGGAGGGGCTTGCCGGCCTCGCGCGCCGTCTGGGCCTCCGGCCGGACAGCGAGCAAGAGCAAGCCTGTCAGGAGCAGTGAGACGGCGAGGACCGCGCCCGGCAGGGCGGATCTCCCACGCCTCGTTGCGGCGAACGGACCGATGCGCATGTCACCCCTTCCGGCGACGTCAGGCCGGATACCTCATTCTAACAAAAAGGGACCGGGCTGGACAGCCCCGCACGAGGGACTGTCCCCGAAGCGGGACGATCCATCTTCGTTCTTATTCGAGGGCCGCCTCGGCCATGGCCGCGACGTTCTCGGGCGGGACGTCGGGCAGGATCGCTTCGTGGCTGGGGCTGACGATGAGGTGCGGCCCGAGGACGTCCTTGATCCGGCGGACCTCGGCCTTGACCTCGGCCGGCGTCCCCCGGTTGAGGACGCGCTGGGTGTCGAGCCCGCCCAGGAAGGCGATCTTGCCCCCGAAGTCCCGGGCCAGGGTCTCGGCGTCCATGTGGGCCGCCCGGGCCTGGATCGGGTGGAGGCAGTTGACGCCCGCGGCGATGAGCCGGGGGATGACCCGGTGGATCGAGCCGCAGGAGTGGAGGACGACCTGGATAGCCGCGGCGCCGGGCCTGGTCCGTGAACTTCCGGAACCAGGGCAGGACGAAGGCGTCGAAGAGGGCCGGGCTGATCATCAGGTCGAGCTGGGTGCCGAAGTCGTTGCCGAAGAAGTAGCCGTCGACGAGGTCGCCCGCGGCGTCGAAGAAGCGCTCGTTGGCCGCGTGGTAGAAACCGCAGACGCGGTCGGTCACGGCCCGGACGACGGCCGGGTTCGTGTGCATCTTGACGAAATACTCCTCCATGCCGAAGAGGTCCATGATGTCGTGGTAGAACGGGGCCCAGAAGCCGCTGGCCCGGTAATAGTCGCCGGCCTCGCGGAGGGCCAGGACGGCGTCGGCGAAGTCGAGGGCGGCCGGGTCGGGCCAGGGGAAGCGGTCGAGCTCGGCCGGGTCCTCGCACCCCCGCCAGCGGCCCGGCCTGGCCGTGCGAGGTCTTGGCCAGGCCGAAGTCGAAGAGCCGCCGGCACGACGGGTCCCGGAAGGTCGACTCGATGAAGCTCGGCGAGATCCAGCGGTAATCGTCGCCGAGCTTGCGGCGGAGCTCCTCCTCGGTGCGGGTGCCGAAGTAGCGGTGGAGGACGGGCCAGGTGTCGGCGTGGGGATTGCCGAGCCAGAAGCCGCGGCGCGGGCCGGGCCGCAGGGCGATGATGTCCTTCAGGAGCTCGCGGCTGGTCACGCGGGCAATTTTGCCCCGGACGCCGGCGCCTGTCAACTGGAGACTGTCCCCGCGCCCGTTTACGGACGGCGCCCGATTCTGGTATAAGGAGAGGCCCGTGGACGCAGGCTAGGAGGTCACATGAACGAGCGCTTCACAAGGGTTTTAATACTCCTGATCTTCTTCGCGTGGATGTCAGCCGGCGCGGCATCGGCGCGGGCCGACGGCGGACCGGCCTCGGCCGGACCGTCCTATCTCTACAAGACCACCTTCATGAGGGCGGCGCCGGGCAAGCTCCTCGAGCTCATCGACCTCGTCAAGGGCCGGCTGCCCGTCATGGACGCCGCCGGCGACGCGCGGCCGCTCTGGTGGCGCCACATGGAGGGCGACCAGTGGGACCTGATGCTCCTCTTCCCCATGGGGAGCTACAGCGAATACTACGCGAAGGCGCGCCTCGTCCGTCGCGAGAAGGCCGGCACGGCCGCCGGCCTTTCCGACAATGACTTCCTGGAGAAGCTCGGCGCCTGCGTCTCCTGGCAGGAGGACGTCTTCGTCCTGGGACCGCCGCTCGAGGCCGTGAAGAAGGAGTTCGACGCCGCGACCTTCTACCATGTCGAGATGTTCGTCGCGCTCCCCGGCAGGCGGGCCGAGCTCTTCAAGGAGCGCGAGATGGAGAGCGCCTACCAGGTGGCCATCGGCCGGCCGGCGACGATGACCTTCGTCCGCGACCAGGGCGCGGCCTGGGACATGTTCTCGCTCGGCTGCTACCGCGACCTCCAGCATTGGGCTTCGACGAACGACGTGCCCAAGGAGACGCGGGAGGCGGCGGCGCGCCGGGTCGGTTTCTCCGGCGCGAGCGCCATCGGCCCCACCATGCGGAGCCTCATCGACTATCACCGGGACACGATCGGCAGCGCCGTCAGGTGACCGCCGGACGGCCCTGGCCCTGACGGGACTGACGGACGGCGTCGTACATGGCGACGATGTTCTCCGGCGGCACGTTGGGCAGGATGTTGTGGACCTGGGAGAAGACGAACCCGCCGCCGGGAGAGAAGGTCGCGATCCGCTCGTTCACATGACGGCGGATCTCCTCCGGCGTCCCCTCGGGCAGGACGTGCTGGGTGTCGCAGCCGCCGCCCCAGAACGTCAGGTCCCGGCCGAATTCCCGCTTCAGGAAGGCCGGGCTCCATGCCCCGGGCGCTCGTCTGCACGGGGTTGAGGATCTCGACGCCGGCCTCGATGAGGTCCGGGATGATGTCGACGATCGAACCGCAGGAATGGAGGAAGAGGTGGAGGCCGCGGCGCCGGCGGACCCGCTCGAAGAGGAGCTTCTGCCGCGGCTTGAAGACCTCGCGGTAGAGCTTCGGCGAGATGACCGTGGCCCGCTGGGCGCCGAGGTCGTCACCCATCTGGATGACCTCGACATGAGCCCTCGACTGCGTCCAGGACCTTCTCCAGGTTCGAGAGGTGCATCTCCATAAGCTTGTCGAGCAGCGACTCGGCCTTGCGCCGGTTCTCGACGAGGTCGATGAGGAACTGGTCGAAGCGGCAGAGGTACTCGCCCCATTCGAGGAGGTTCCCGCCGAACCCGACCATGACGGCATAGTCCGTCGTCTCGTGGAGCTCCTTGGCCCGGCGGCGGATGTCTGCGAGATGCTCGGGCGTGAGCGGCTTGTGGAAAGGGGCCGTGGGGAGCGCCGACCAGGTGACCTTCGCCATGAGGTCGGGCAGGCGGTCGAGGGCGGCCGGGCCGCCGTCCCAGTCGAGGAGCGGGAAGACGCGCTGGCTGAGGTAGAAGGCACCGGCGGGCATGGCGCCGATCGGCGTGCCGTCCGCGGCGCGGGCCAGCCAGCCGCCCGGTCCCGTCGGGGACGAAATCGACGTATGCCGGGATCTTGGCCGGCGCGCCGTCGGGCAGCGTCCAGTCCTGCCATTCGCCGGGGTCGCGGAGCCAGGCCCGGCCGAGGTCGACGACGTCGGCGCCGGCGAACTCCAGGACCTCGGGCTCGGGCTGGGCCAGCTGCTGGACGACGTCGTAGACGAAGGTGTGGCCCTCGCGGAGGCCGAGGTGGCGCTTGAGCCGGCCGTAGGCGATGGCCGTCATGCCGGTCGAGCGCATGGCGCCGAGGTCGACAGGCACACGATCGGGTTCCCGGTGCGCGATGGCGGCCAGGACGCGCTCGCGGCGGGTCACGCCGGCATCTCCTCGATGGGAGAGACCTCGCGCCAGGTCCCGTCCGTCTCGATGCGCACGGTCTTGACCTCGAACGCCTTAAGAGAGAGGGGGACATGTACTCTTTGTACGTGTCCCCTCTTTCTTCTGCGTTCCCCTCTTCTCGGGCATCGCCACATCCAAACCTCCGCGGGTCTTCCTGCCCGTGGTTTCCCGGACGCGGACGACGAGCGCCCGGCCGTCCCATGACGGCTTGCAGGCCAAGAGCCGGACGTTGGCGGGGCTCAATGAGAGGAGCGTCACGGACGCGGACAGACCAAACGGCAGGTGCGCGTAGGCCGCGGGCGGAGCCGTCAGGTAATCGGCCAGCCCCGGCAGCATGGCCCTGACCTCGTCGGGTTCGCCCGCCGCGACGAGGAGCCGGACGTCGTGGACGCCGATGTCGGAGAACTTGACGCCGTCGCCGTCGAGGTCGAAACCCCGCTCGTGGCAGTACGCCGCGCTCCGCAGGACGGACAGGCGGACTTCGCCGCCCTCGAGATCGTAGCCGGGCTGGCCGTTGTTGACGACGCCGAGCGCGGCCGCCCGGCCCCCGACCCGGCCCTCGACGAGGAGCCAGCGGCCGTGGACGTGCTCCTCGCCGTCGGCGGTCCGGCGGACGGCCGCGCCCGGGACTTCGCAGAGGACCGATGTGCCGCCGAAGCGCGTCGGCACGCGGAGCTTGAGCCGCCGGCGCTCCTCGTTCCAGGTGACGCGCAGCCGGAACTCGACCGCCGGCCAGTCCGGGTAGGAGAGGACGTCCATGACGAGGCGGCTCTTCCGATAGGAAAAGACGGTCCGTGTCGTCGTCCGGACCGGACCCGAGGCGACGATGCGGGGCGGTCCCTCGGGCCTGAAGCGTCCGACGACCTTGCGATAGCTCGAGCGCCCGGTGCCCCAAGAGTCGGCCGTGTCCTCGACGACGAGCGGCTCGAAGAGCGGCCCGGCGAGGCAGTCCCGGCCGTCGGGCGTCTTGAGCGATGTCACGAGGCCGGCGGCGCGGCTGATATGAAAGACGGGGACATGTGCCGATTTCGCGGAAATCGGTGCGTGTCCCCTCTTCTTACCCTCTTCGCGGGCGCCGGCCCCTCGAACGCCCGGACCTCGTAGCGCGCAACCCCGACCGCCGGGAGCCGGTCGAGGAAACAGAGCTTCCGCCGCCAGTCGTTGAACGGGAGGAGCGCCTCCGGCTGTTCCTCCTGGCACGGGACCTCGCGGCCGGCGGCGCGGAAGACGCGGAGGTGCCATTTCCCTTTCCAGAAGGGCCGGTAGTCGGCCATGCACTCGAATTCGACGGGGACGCGGCCGGGCGCCGGGACGCTGTTCGCGACGGTCACGGGAAGCGGCGGGCCCGCCTGGGTGACGCCGCGGTTGAGCGCCGCCACCGCGCCGAGCCGCACGCCGCGGGCGATGTCCTCGGCCCGGCCGTACCGGTCCAGGGCGTCGGCCTCGGCCGGCTCGACGCAGGTGCCGGTGATGACGTCGTGGAAATCGTTGAAGAGGTGGAGACGCCAGGCCTCGCCGAGCGCTCCGTCGGGGAAAGCATCGCCCCGGAGCCACCAGGCCGCCGATGCCAGCGCCTCGGACTGGACGAGCGTGCCCGAGGCTCCGCACGGCCCGGCGCTTGAGCCGCGAGAGCGACGTGTAGCAGCCGGTGAAGACGCGCTCGAGCTCGCCGCCGAAGACGGGCGCCGTCGCCGCGGCCTCGCGGACGGCGGCGAAGAAGCCGTCCGGCGTGCTGTGGAGGATGCGGACGCGGCTCTCCTCCTTGATGAAGGCGTCGATCGTCCGGAGGTCGGCCCGCGTCGCCCCGCCGCCGTGGTCGCCGAGCCCCCAGAAGACCGGGACGTCGCGGCCGAGCTCGAGGGCCAGGGCGACGCCGGCCCGCAGCCGCTCCTCGATGTTGTCGCGCTCGGTGTGGTAGAGGCCGACGGAGATGCGGTAGGCGGGGATCGTCGTGCCGTCCGCCCCGCGCCAGCGGTAGAGGTCCGCGGGAAGGGTCAGCTCGTCGGCCTGCGGGCCGCATGTGGACGTACATTTCGTAGCCGGCGAGACGCAGGAGCTGCGGCAGCCCGGCGCTGTGGCCGAAGGAGTCGAAGTTGTAGGCGACGCGCGGCCGGGCGCCGAACTTCTCGGCGAAATAGCGGCGGCCCTCGGCGATCTGCCGGACGAGGGACTCGGTGCCGGGCAGGTTCGTGTCCGGCTGGAGGAACCAGCCGCCCGAGACCGCCCAGCGTCCGGCGCGGACGAGCCGCCGGATGTCCGCGAACAGGGCGGGGTCCAGGCGCTCGACCCACTGATAAAGGACGGCCTCGTTGTGGCAGAAGATGAGCCCCGGGTGCTCGCCGAGGATGTCGACGGCGTTGCGGAAGGTCGCCAGGGCCTCCGACGCGCCCTCCTCCCAGCGCCACTGCCAGACCGGGTCGAGGTGGGCGTTGCAGATGAGGTGGACCGCCGGCCTGTCATTCGCCAATTTAGATTTCGTCCTTGGTCGGCAGGTTCTTGTACCAGGTGAAATAAAGGACGAAGGCCAGGGCGGCGACGACCCCGGCCCAGATGCCGAGCTGCTTCCAATCGCGCAGGAAAAGATAGAACGGCAGCACGGCCAGCGAGAACTGGAAGGCGGCCGTGACGAGCCCGTTGAGCATGTCGATCCGGGGCATCTTGTCCCGGGCCGGGACGAGGCCGCGCCGCACGCACTCCCGCCGGACCGGTCCCCAGAAGCCGAAGGGCCGGACCTTGGCGTAGAACTTGACCAGGACCTCCATGTCCGCGGGCTTGGTCAGGGCCGCCGCGACGAGCGTCGCGACCAGGCTCAGGCCCATGTCCGTGGCCAGGGACGCCGCCGCGTGGAGCTTGGTGAAAAGGACGAGCCGCAGCGTGATCAGGCAGGCCGAAACGCCCATGCTCCAGACGAAGGCCCTCGCCCCGAACCGCCAGTAATGCCAGCGCAGCGTCGCCGGCACGAGGATGACCGTGACGACGACGAAGACCATCGTCTCCCAGGCCGTGATGATGTTCGAGAACGTGAGCGAGAAGACGAAGCCGATGAGGACGGCCACGACCGAGGCCAGCTGCCCCAGCCGGACGAGCTTCTTCTGCGGGAGGTCCTTGGCGAAATAGCGCTTGATGAAATCGTTGATGACGACCGAGCTCGTGACGTTGATCATGGCGCTGATCGTCGACATCAGGGCCGCGAGCAGCACGGCCATGAAAAGCCCCTGCAGCCCGACGGGCATCTTCTTGAGGACGAGGGGCATGATCTTCTCGGCGTCGAAGCCGGCCTGCGACCCCAGGTAGTAGATCCCCAGGACCATGAAGGCGCAGCCGAGGATCCAGCGCAGGTTGTAGCCGACCGTCCACATCCCGGCCGAGAGCTGGGCGTCGCGCGGGCTGCGCGTCGTCAGGAAGAACTGGAAGTCCCAGACGTTCGGCCCGGCCAGGAGCCGGAACATCATCCAGAAAAAGCCCGCGGCCAGGATCGGCCCGAACAAGTTGAAATGCTGGTAGGCGGGCGCCGTCCCCCCCAGGAACCCCGGCCAGAGCCTCCACGTCGGCGCCAGCGAGAACCAGCCCGGGTCCTTGTGGATGAAGGTCGTCACGGCCGGCTTGGCGAAGACCATGAAGGCCATGATGACGGCGCCGACGCCGATGAGGATCGTCTGGAAGACGTCCGTCAGGATGACGCCGAAGAAGCCGCCCAGGGTCACGTAGACCCCGACGACGGCGAGGACGATGAGCGTCGCCTCCCAGCGCGGCAGGGGCAGGAACTCCTCGGCGAACTTGCCCGTGCCGACGCTGATGAACATGAGGTTGCAGATCATCAGGACGAGCAGGAAGATGGCCGCGGCCAGCCGGGCCGCCTCGGCGTCCCGGGTCGCGCCGAAGCGCGTCTCGTTCCACTCGGCGAAGGTCATGACGCCGGAGCGCCGGATGTACTTGGCCTGGAAGGCCATGTAGAACGAGATCATGAACCAGCCCCAGAAGATGTGCGTCGCCCAGAGCGACTTGAGGCCGAGGTAGAACAGGAGCCCGATCATGGCCATCGTGCCGCCGATGTCGATGTAGCTCGAGCAGCCCGACAGGCCGAGCATCCACCAGGGGACGTTGCGGTCGGCGAGGTAGAAGGAGTCGAGCTTCTTCGTCGCCCGCTTTCGGACGACGACGCCGATCATGGCCACGGCGGCCAGGTAGACGACGATGATGGCCAAGTCGATCGGATGGAGGGTCATGGGGTCCCTTTCCTTGCGTTCACGCCCCAGTCTGGGGACATGTATCTTCGGTCCATGTCCCCTCTTTTATCACGCCCCATCGTTTATCGTATCGACCGGGGATTGTCAATAAGGGGGGAACGCGCCCCTTTCGGAACGGCCGGAATCGTGTTAAAATACCCCCGTTAAAGGACTATCGAAAATGCCCAAGCCCAAGACCCGCCCGATGAGAAATCTCATCTTCTGGATCTCCGCCGGGATCGTCCTCCTCCTCCTCTGGAACGTCCTCCAGTCGCCTACGGCGGCCCGCAAGGAGGTCACCTTCTCCCAGTTCATGACCGAGGTCGAGCAGGGGACCGTAGAGAAGGTCACCATCCAGGAAAACCAGATCAACGGCGTCACCAAGGACAACCAGGCCTTCAAGACGACCCTGCCCGCGGGGTACGCCGACTGATCAAGATCCTCCGCGACAACAAGGTCGACATCGTCGTCAAGGACTCCACCCGCAGCCCCTGGCTGACCATCCTCATCACCTGGTTCCCCATCCTCCTCATCATCGTCTTCTGGGTCTTCTTCATGCGCCAGATGCAGGCCGGCGGCAACAAGGCCATGTCGTTCGGCAAGTGCCGGGCCAAGCTCTTCTCCGGCCAGCAGAAGAAGGTCACGTTCAAGGACGTGGCCGGCGTCGAGGAGGCCAAGGAAGAGCTCCAGGAGATCATCGAGTTCCTCAAGGACCCGCAGAAGTTCCAGAAGCTCGGCGGCCGGATCCCCAAGGGCGTCCTCCTCGTCGGCGCGCCCGGCACGGGCAAGACCCTGCTCGCCCGGGCCGTCGCCGGCGAGGCCGACGTGCCCTTCTTCTCGATCTAGCGGCTCGGACTTCGTCGAGATGTTCGTCGGCGTCGGCGCCTCCCGCGTCCGCGACCTCTTCGACCAGGGCAAGAAGCACGCCCCCTGCCTCATCTTCATCGACGAGATCGACGCCGTCGGCCGCCAGCGCGGCGCCGGCCTCGGCGGCGGCCACGACGAGCGCGAGCAGACCCTGAACCAGCTCCTCGTCGAGATGGACGGGTTCGATTCGAACGAGGGCATCATCCTCATCGCCGCCACCAACCGCCCCGACATCCTCGACAGCGCCCTCCTCCGGCCCGGCCGCTTCGACCGCCGGATCGTCGTCGCCATGCCCGACGTCAAGGGCCGCGAGGAGATCCTCCAGGTCCACGTCCGCAAGATCCCCCTGGCCGACGACGTCGACCTCAAGGTCCTGGCCCGCTCGACGCCCGGCTTCTCGCGGCGCCGACCTCGCCAACCTGGTCAACGAGGCCGCCCTCCTCGGCGGCCCGCTACGGCCAGGACGAAGGTCACCATGAAGGACCTCGAGATCGGCCAAGGACAAGGTCCTGATGGGCGTCGAGCGCAAGAGCATGATCATCAGCGACGAGGAGAAGAGGAACACGGCCTATCCACGAGGCCGGCCACGCCCTGATCGGCCACGCTCCTCCCCGAGGCCGACCCCATCCACAAGGTCACGATCATCCCGCGCGGCCTGGCCCTGGGCCTCACCCAGCAGCTCCCCCTCGACGACCGCTACACCTACACCAAGGACTACCTCGAGGCCCAGCTCTCCGTCCTCATGGCCGGCCGGGTCGCCGAGATCGATCTTCCTCGGGCAAGACGACGACCGGCGCGGCCAACGACTTCGAGAAGGCCACCGAGATCGCCCGCAAGATGGTCTGCCAGTGGGGCATGTCCGACCTCGGGCCGCTGACCTTCGGCGAGCGCGACGACCTCATCTTCCTCGGCCGCGACCTGGCCGTGAACAAGAACTTCAGCGAGCGGACCTCCGAGCGGATCGACGACGAGGTCAAGAAGATCATCATGCGGAACTACGAGCGGACGCAGGACCTCCTCGAGCAGAACAGGGACAAGCTCGTCAAGATCGCCGAGCTCCTCCTCGAGAAGGAGGTCCTGTCGTCCGAGGAGATCAACAAGATCGTCGACGGCAAGCCCAAGCCGGAGGTTGGCGTGTCCGGCGCGAGCGGGGCCCCGGCGCCCGCCGCGGCGGACCGGAAGCCAAGCCCTCCCGGCCCGACAGCGCGTGAGGACGATGGAGAGGCGAGCGCAGACGCTGGAGATCCGAGGCCGGCGCTATGACCTCGGCCCGGCGGCCTGGCTCATGGGCATCGTCAATGTCACCCCCGATTCCTTTTCCGACGGCGGGGCCTACCTCGACCCCGAGCGGGCCGTCGAGCACGCCCTCGCGCTGACCTGCGCCGGCGCGGACATCCTCGACGTCGGCGGCGAGAGCACGCGGCCGGGCTCCCTGCCCGTCCCGGAGGAGGAGGAGCTGCGGCGGGTCCTTCCGGTCCTCCGGCGGCTGAGGGAGAGGACCAAGGTCCTCATCTCGGTCGACACGACGAAGGCCGGCGTGGCCCGCGCCGCGCTCGACGCCGGCGCCGACATCGTCAACGACACGAGCGCGCTCGGCGCCGACCCGGAGATGGCCGGGGTCGTGGCCCGCTCCGGCGCCGCCGTCGTCCTCATGCACATGAAGGGCACGCCCCGGACGATGCAGGAGGCGCCGCGCTACGACGACCTCGTCGCCGAGGTCCACGGCTTCCTCGCCGCCCGCCTCCGGGCGGCCGAGGCGGCCGGCATCCCCGCCGAGCGGACGGTCCGTCGACCCGGGCCTCGGCTTCGGCAAGACGGCCGCGCACAACCTCGCCCTTCTCAACCGGCTCGACGCTTTCCAGGACCTCGGCCGGCCGGTCTGCGTCGGCTTCTCGCGCAAGGCCTTCATCGGCCGCGTCCTCGGCGCCCCGCCCGCGGACCGGCTGGAGGGGACGATCGCCGCGGCCGTCATCAGCGTCTGCCGGGGCGCCCGCATCCTCCGCGTCCACGACGTCGGGCCCGTGGCCAAGGCCGTGCGCCTGGCCGAGGCCGTCCTCGCGGCGGACGGAGAGGCGGCCGGGGCGGGGCCCGGAGAGGAAGCCCGGGCGGCGGAGGCGAAGGCGGACCATGCTCGCTAACCTCTGGACGATCCTCCGCCACGTCGACCGTGCTCGACGTCCTCGACATCTGCCTCGTCGCCGTCCTCCTCTACTACGTCCTCCTCCTCATCAAGGACACGCGGGCCTACCAGGCGGCCGTCGGCCTGCTCCTCATCGGCGCCCTCTACCTCCTCACGGTCTGGGGGCATCTCAGCGTCTCCAACCGGCTCATCCGCTCCTTCGTCAATTACCTCATCATCGCCGTCATCGTCCTCTTCCAGGGCGAGATCCGGAGGTTCCTGGCCGGCATCGGCTCGCGGACCTTCCGCAAGCCCCTGGCCCTGCGCTCCCTCCAGGAGAAGCTCGAGGACCTCTTCGCGGCCATCGACTACCTGTCGCAGAAGAAGATCGGCGGCCTGATCGCCATCGAGAAGGAGATGACGCTCCAGACCTACGCCGACCGCGGCGTCAAGGTCGACGCCCTCCTCTCCAAGGACATGCTCGTCAGCATCTTCTTCCCCCACTCCCCGCTCCACGACGGCGCGGTCGTCCTCCGGGGCGACCACATCGTCTCGGCCGGCTGCCTCCTGCCCCTGCCGGCGGCCCACAGGCTGAGCCATCCCTTCCAGACCCGGACCCGCCACCTCGCCGCGATCGGGCTGTCGGAGGAGACGGACGCGGCCGTCATCGTCATCTCCGAGGAGACCGGCCAGGTCTCGCTGGCCATCCGGGGGCGCCTCGAGCGGTTCGAGGACAGCGACGCCATGCAGAAACGCCTGATCGAATACCTGAGGGACCGATGAGACACAGCATCAGGGACCTCTTCGTCCGGAACTGGGGCCTCAAGCTCGTCTCCGTCGTCCTGGCCCTCGTCCTCTGGCTCGTCCTCGTCCCGGCGGACAAGGTCCTGTCCGAGAAGACCCTGACCGTGCCCCTCGAGATGCGCGACATCCCGGACAAGCATGGAGATCGTGGAGAGGTCGGCGGCCACGGTGGACGTCACGGTCCGGGCCCCGAACCGGATCCTCGACCAGATCACGCCGTCGACGCTCGCCGCGCGGCTCGACCTCGAGAAGGCCACGGTCTACCAGCTCGAATACCCGCTCAACAAGTCCATCATCTCCCTGCCGCTCGGGGCCGACGTCCTCGAGGTCCGGCCGAACAAGGTCCAGATCAAGCTCGAGTGGACGAAGGAGGCGACCCTCGACGTCCACCCCTCGGTCCGCGGCCGGGTCGCGGCCGGGTTCCGCATCGCCAAGATCGAGGTCGACCCGACCGACGTCATCGTCGCCGGCCCGGAGAGCAAGGTCCGGGCCAAGGACGCGGTGACGACGGCGCCCGTCGACGTCACGGACCTGGACCAGACGAAGGAGTTCGAGGTCGACCTCATCCTTCCCCGGCCCGAGCTGCGCCTCGTCTCGGCCCGGACCTCGGCCGACGTCACGGTCACGGTCGAGCCGGAGAAGGGAGCGGCGAGGAGCACGGCGCCGCGCAAGAAGTAGGCGGCGCCGCCGGCGACGACATGGCCAACAAGCTCTTCGGGACCGACGGCATCCGGGCCGAGGCCGGCCGCTACCCGCTGGATTTCTCCTCGATCTCGACCCTGGGCAACGCCCTGGTCGCTCTCCTGCGCGCGAAGGGGCTCGCGCCGCGCGTCCTCATCGGCCGCGACACGCGGGAATCGGGGGCCTGGATGGAGCGGGCCCTGGTCCAGGGCCTCGTCGAGGCCGGGGGCGAGCCCGCCTCGGCCGGCGTCATCCCGACCTCGGCCGTCTCCTACCTTCTCCGCGAGAACGACTTCTCGGCCGGCGCCGTCATCTCCGCCTCGCACAACCCGTTCCGCGACAACGGCATCAAGGTCTTCTCCCACGAGGGCGTCAAGATCCCCGAGGACTGGGAGGCCGAGCTCGAAGCCGCCATCCTCGGCAGCCGGGAGGAGCAGAACCCGGTCGGGGCCGCCGTCGCCCCCGACCCGCGCCTGGCGGAGGACTACGTCGCTTACCTCGAGGGCCGCTACCGGGCCGGGCGGCCGGCGGGCGGATTCCAGGGTCGTCCTCGACTGCGCCAACGGCGCCAGCTCGGCCTTCGCGCCGCGCGTCTTCCGCGACCTCGGCTTCGACGTCGTCCCCATCCATGACGCGCCGGACGGCAGGAACATCAACCACGGCTGCGGCTCGCTCCACCCGGCGGACCTGGCCCGGGCCGTGGTCGAGGCGCGGGCGGCCGTCGGCATCGCCTACGACGGCGACGCCGACCGGGCCGTCTGGGCCGACGAGCGCGGCCGCGTCCTCAACGGCGACCACACCCTCTTCGTCCAGGCCCTCGACATGAAGGCCGCGGGAATGCTCAGGCCGGCCGGCGGTCGTGGCCACGGTCATGAGCAACATGGGCCTCGAGAAGGCCTTCGAGCGGGAGGGCATCGGCTTCGTCCGGACGCGCGTCGGCGACCGCTACGTCCTCGAGGAGATGGTCGGCCGCGGGGCGAACCTCGGCGGCGAGCAGTCCGGACACACGATCTTCCTCGACGACTTCCCGACCGGCGACGGCATCCTGACCTCGCTGCGGATGGCCGAGTCCATGGTCCGGAGCGGGAAGCCGCTCTCGGCGCTCGTCGGCGGCCTCGAGGAATACCCGCAGGTCCTCCTCAACGTCCGCGTTGCCTGGAAGCCGGACTGGAGCGAGGTCCCGGAGGTCGGGGCCGCCGTCGCCGCCGCCCGGGCCCGGCTGGGCGGAGAGGGCCGGCTCGACCTCCGCTACTCGGGGACGGAGTCGCTGGCCCGGGTCATGGTCGAGGGCCGGGACCGCGGCCTGGTCGAGGAGTGCGCGAGGAGCGTCGCCGAGGCCGTCAAGAGGGAGCTCGAAGAGGAATGAGCGGTCGGGAGGCTGCCATGAGACTC
Source organism: Candidatus Aminicenantota bacterium (assembly GCA_963805045.1). GTDB lineage: Bacteria > Acidobacteriota > Aminicenantia > Aminicenantales > Saccharicenantaceae > DATKJS01. The sequence goes on along the minus strand of CAWDTC010000048.1, from coordinate 17,448 downwards.
GCCGTCAACATCGATCATTTCGCGACCCTGCGCGAGGCCCGGAAGGCGACCGAGCCGGAGCCGGCCCTCGTCGCCCTGCTCGCGGAGCAGGCCGGGGCGCACGGCATCGTCTGCCACATCCGGAGCGACCGCCGGCACATCCGGGAGAGGGACCTCCGCATCCTCCGCGAGACCGTCAAGACGAAGCTCAACGTCGAGATGGCGGCGAGCGAGGAGATGAAGGCCGTCGCCCTCGACATCCGGCCGGACGTCGTTTCGCTCGTCCCGGAGCGGCCGGAGGAGCTGACGACCGAGGGCGGCCTGAAGGTCACGGGCGGCGCCGCGCGGCTCGGCGCGCACGTCAGGGCCCTCAGGAAGGCGGCGATCCGCGTCAGCATCTTCATCGACCCGGACGTCAAGGAGATCGGGGCGGCGGCCGGGCTCGGCGTCGACCTCATCGAGATCAACACCGGGAAATACGCCGACCTCGAGCCGGGGGCGGAGCGGGACCGGGCCCTCGCGGCCGTGGAGCGGGCGGCGGAGTTCGGGCAATCGAAGGGGCTCGAGGTCCACGGCGGGCACGGCCTCGATTACCGGAACGTCGGGCCCATCGTCGCCATCCCGCAGATGGCCGAGCTCTCCATCGGGTTCGCCATCGTCGCCCGGGCCGCCGTCGTCGGCATCGAGCGGGCGGTCAAGGACATGCTCGCCCTATTGGGGACATAGGTGACCGAACGGGACGATGTCCCCGATTGCAGATGCGCATAGAGGGTCAGGACGATGGACACGGACATCAACATCGCCCGGCTCAGGAGCGACCTCGAGGAGCTCGGGCGGATCGGCCGCGACGCGGCCGGGGGAGTCAGCCGGCCGTCGTTCAGCCCGGCCGACCTCGAAGCCCGTCGCTGGCTCCAGTCCAGGATCGAAGGGGCCGGGCTCGCCTACCGCCAGGACGGCGCCGGGAACCAGTTCGGCCGGCTCGAGGGCGAGGGCCGGACGGTCATGGCCGGCTCGCACATCGACACCGTCCTCAACGGCGGCATGTTCGACGGCGCGGCGGGCGTCCTGGCCGCCCTCGAATGCCTGCGGACGGTCCGCGAGCGGAAGCTCCAGGTGGCGAAACCGCTCGAGGTCGCCTCGTTCACCGACGAGGAAGGGAACCTCGTCGGCGATTTCCTGGGCAGCCGGGCCTTCATGGGCCTCCTCGACCGGGACCAGGTCGCGAGCGGCCGCACCGCGTTCGGCCGGCCGTTCCGGGACGTCCTGAGGGCCACGGAGTTCACCGTCGAGGGCATCCTCGGTGCGGCCGCGGCCCGGCCGGACCTCGAGGCCTACCTCGAGCTCCACATCGAGCAGGGACCCGTCCTCGAGGACGAGGGCGTCGCCCTCGGCGTCGTCGAGCGCATCGCCGGCAAGCACTACCGCCAGTGCTCCTTCATCGGGCAGGCCTCCCACGCCGGGACGACGCCGCTCGAGCTGCGCCAGGACGCCTTCCTCGGGCTGGCCGATTTCGCCCTGCGGGCGACGCAGCACGTCGCCACCAAGCACTACGGGAGCATGGTCACGGTCGGCCAGGCCGTCCTCCAGCCCGGCGTCTTCAGCGTCGTCCCGGCCCGGGCCGACTTCTCCCTCGACTTCCGGAGCCCGGAGGCGGCGACGCTCGAGGCCCTCGAAAAGGAGCTGTTCGCGATGGCCGAGGACGTGGCCTCGACCCGCGGCCTGGCCTTCGCCTCGCGGGTCGTCGACCGGACGACGCCGGTCGCCGTCGCGCCGCGCCTCGTCGCCCTCCTCGAAGAGGAAGCGCCGGACGCTCGGCGTTCGCGACGATGCGGATGACGAGCGGCGCCGGCCACGACGCCCAGATCCTCGCTTCGGGGACCGAGGCCGGCATGATCTTCATCCCCTGCGCCGACGGCATCAGCCACTCGCCGCTCGAGAGGATCGACTGGGACGACCTCGAGAAGGGGACGAACCTGCTCCTGCGTGCGCTCCTCCGCCTCGCCGCTTAAGACGGGGTCAAATCTTCATTCTGCCACTTCTTCGCTGAACCGGCCAAGAGCGAGGACACGTGGCAGAATGAAGATTTGACCACGTCTCCCCTTTTTCTAACGGACGCCGCGGCCGTAGACGACGACCCGGCCCTCCGAGATGAGCGGCCAGCCGTTCTTCCAGTCGTACTCCTCGAAGCCTGCCGGCGCCGGGTTGACCCGGATGACGCAGGCGCCGCGGACGCACGCCCCGGCGTTGTGGTCGATCTTCGGGCTGAAGTCCCAGCCGTCGCCGAAGGTCTTGGCCTTCATCGACCGGTCGGGCCGCCCCGGCCTGGCCGGGTCGCCCATGAGGTCGCGCTGGGGCCTGACCAGCCGGAACGGCCCCTCGCCGGCCAGCCGCCCGGTCCCCTTTTCGTAAACCGAGGGGTCGAGCGGACGCGCCGTCGCGCTCGAAGGCCAGGATGAGCCAGGGCGCGCCCGGGATCTCTTTCCCGTCGGCGACGCCGGACGGCAGGACCTCTGGCGACTTGACGAAGGCCCGGTCCGCGCCGGCGGCGGCCGCCGGTCCGGCGTAATAGTATCCCTTCGGGAAGGGTTTCGTGATGTCGTCGATCGAGCAATCGATGCTGTAGCCGTCGGGGGCGAAGACGGTGATGCCCTCGACGCCCCTGAGGTCGACGCGCGCCGCGGCCAGCAGGTCCGCCACCTTGACCCCGGTGTACGTCGTGTAGTCGTCGGTCGGTTCCTTGGTCGTGTTCATGAGCATGAACTGCCGGACGACGGGGAGCTTCCTCAGGGCGTCCAGGGAGAGCGAGACGAACGGCGCCAGGGGCTGGCCGGGCCGGCTCGTCGGGTCGCCGGGATAGCGGAGGGCGGCGATCTCGGCCTCGTTCGCGAACCCGTCGCCGTCGGAATCGAGCTTGGCGATCGCGGCCAGCGCCTCGACCGTCCGGCCCGCGTTCTCGTAGGCCAGCCCGTAGGCGTTGAGGGTGCCCTCGTAGTCGGCCGGCACACCGGTCTTGTAGCGGGGGTTCGGGTACTCGAGGAGGTGGCAGTAGCCGCAGGGGCTGAACTCCCGTTCCGCGTCCGTGCCCTTGGGCCCGCCGCGATGGCAGGTCTGGCAGTCGTCCAGGCGCGTCCCGGCGGCCTTCGGATAGGCGCGGACGAAGTTCGCGATGTCGATGTCGTTGGCGTGGCCGGCATAGGCCCTCGACGAGGCCGCCTTCTGCGGCGCGGCGCCCCTCGCGGCGAAGGCCGCGACGAAGACGAGGGAAAGGGAGGCGGCCGCGACGGCGAGGATGAGTGGAAAATGTTCTTTCTTGCGCATCAGGCTCTCCATGACCGGATCGTTCGACCGGTGCTCCATCTTACAAGGGAAGCGGCCCGCGACGCAACAGGGGGGGACACACAGCGGGAGGGGACATGTACCGAAGGTGCGTCTCCCCTTTTAAAAAGGGCGGCCGAACGGCTATACTGGCTGGCATGACGAGCCCGCCGAAGCCGCTCCGCATCGGGCCGGTGACCGTCGAGTTCCCGGTCGTCCTGGCGGCCCTGGCCGGGTACACGGACCTCCCCTACCGTCTCATCTGCCGCTCGTGTTCGGCGCCGTACACCGCGACCGAGGCCATGCTCGACAAGCAGGTCCTCCTCGAGGGGAAGCTCAAAAAGAGGATGGTCCGGCTCGACCCGTCCGACCACCCCATCGCCGGCCAGATCATGGGCAACGACCCGGGGACCATGGCCGAGGCCGCCCGCGCTCTCGTCGGCATGGGCTTCGACGTCGTCGACCTCAACTTCGCCTGCCCGGTCCGCAAGGTCATCAGCCGCGGCCGCGGCGGGGCGCTGATGAAGGAGCCGGAGCGGGCCCTGGAGATCGTCCGGGCCGTCCTCGCCGCGGTGCCGGGGAGGCCGGTGACCCTCAAGCTCCGTCGCGCCTTCCGCGAGGCCGACGCCGGGCACGACGCGTTCTGGACCATCGCCCGCGGCGCCTTCGACGCCGGCGCGGCGGCCATCTGCGTCCACGGCCGGAGCGTCGAGCAGAAGTACCGCGGCCGGGCCGACTGGGATTTCCTGGCCGCGGTCAAGCGCGAGTTCCCGGAGCGGACGGTCATCGGCTCGGGCGACGTCCACGCCCCGGCCGACGCCCTGCGGATGATGGCGGAGACGGGCGTCGACGGCGTCGCCGCGGCCCGCGGCGCCATCGGCAACCCGTGGTTCTTCGAGCAGGCGCGCGACCTCGCCGCGGGAAGACCCGCCCGCCGCCCGGGCCTCGACGAGCAGCGGGCGCTCATCCTGCGCCACTACCGGCTGGCCTGCGAGGCTTACGACCCCCGGCGCGGGCTGCGCGTCATCCGTCATTTCTCGCTCCAGTACGCCCGGATGCACCCCCGCCGGACCGACCTCCGGAACGCCCTCGTCGCCGTCCGCACCGAGGACGCCTGGCTCGCCGTGCTCGATGCCTTTTACGGGGCCGGCCCCACCTAATATCACTATTCATATAAGATAACTCGACTATCCGGCCCCGCTTCGGCGGCCGAACGCGTCCCCGGCCTTTACAGCCCCCGCCCGTTGTGGTATTCAAAAAGACGCTCCGAGCCGGAGGCGCTACAGCCGTGCGCGCCAGGCGCCCCGGCCGACAGGGAGGGGCGGGAAACGGCCCCTCCTTCCGCGAGTGAAAAGGAGACACCGTGAGCCCCCTCCAGCGGCTTCGTAAACTCATCCCGTGTCTCGTCGCCCTCCTCAGTGTCGCCGCGCTCGGCGTGCGGCCGGCTCCGGCGGCGTCCGGCTCCGCCGAGCGCTCGCTCATGCTGGCGACGACGACGAGCGTCGACGCCACCGGCCTCCTCGACGTCCTGGCCGACGCCTTCAAGAAGGAGGCGGGCATCGGCCTCAAGTGGATCGCCGTCGGCACCGGCGCCGCCCTCAAGCAGGCCCGCGACGGGAACGCCGACGTCGTCATCGTCCACGCCAAAAAGCTCGAGGACGAGTTCCTCCGCGACGGCTTCGGCGTCAACCGGCGCGTCATCGCCCGCAACTATTTCATGATCGTCGGCCCCGCGGGCGACCCCGCCCATGCCGCCGGCGCCGCGAGCGCGGCCCGGACCCTCGAGCGGATCAAGGCGGCGGGCGCGGTCTTCGTCAGCCGCGGCGACAAGTCCGGCACCCACATGCGCGAGCTCGACCTCTGGGCCTCGGCCGGGGGGAAGCCGGAAAAGAACTATCTCGAGACCGGCCAGGGCATGGCCCAGACGCTCCAGGTCGCGGCCGAGCGCCGGGGCTACACGCTGACCGACACGGCCACCTTCTACGGCCTGCCCGGGCTCGCCGGGCTCGTCCCGGTCTTCGAGAATTCGCCCGAGCTCGAGAACATCTACGCCGTGATCGCCGTCAATCCGGCCCGGGTCCCCTCCGCGCGCTACGACGAGGCCATGGCCTTCATCGCCTTCCTGACCTCGCCGCGCGGCCAGAAGCTCATCGGCGAGTTCCGCGGCAAGGCCGGCCGGCCGCTCTTCGAGCCGATGGCGGCCGTGCCCGGCGTCGACCTCGTCAAATGATCGCCCGCGAGCTCCTCCAGGCGATCGGCGTCTCGCTCCGGACGAGCGGCCTGGCCGCCCTCGTCGCCAGCCTCCTCGCCGTCCCGGCCGCCCTCTTCCTCGCCGGCCGCGAATTCCGCGGCAAGCGCCTCGTCCTCCTCGTCAACCAGACCTGGATGGCCGCGCCCACCGTCGTCATCGGGCTCCTCTTCTATTTCCTGCTCAGCCGCAGCGGCCCCCTCGGCCGGCTCGGGCTGCTCTACACGCAGACGGCCATGACCGTCGGCCAGGTCTTCCTCATCCTGCCGCTCATCACCGGTTTCTCCTACACGGCCCTGCGCCAGGTCGACCGCCGTGCCCGCCTGACGGCCCTGACCCTGGGCGCCAGCCGCCGCCAGGCCGGCTGGGTCGTCCTGAGCGAGGCGAGGTTCGCCCTCCTCGTCGCGGTCCTGGCCGGGTTCGCCCGGGCCGTGTCCGAGGTCGGCATCGCCATGATGCTCGGCGGCAACATCCGGGGCGCGACGCGGAACATCACCACGGCCATCGCCCTCGAGACGGCCAAGGGCGAGTTCACGAACGGCGTCGTCCTCGGCGCCATCCTGCTCGCCGTCACCCTGGGCATCAACATCCTCGTCCAGGTCGGGCTCAGGAGCGAGGATTAAATGGGCCGAGACGCTTACGCCTTGGACGCGGTCCGCTACGCCTATCCCGGCGCGCCCGGCGGGTTTGTCCTCGAACTCGACTCCCTCCGCCTCGGCGCCGGGGACGTCTTGGCCCTCGTCGGCCCGAACGGGGCCGGGAAGACGACGCTCCTCATGCTCCTCGCCTTCCTCATCCGGCCGGACCGCGGCCGGCTCGAGTTCTTCGGCCGCGACCCCTGGAGGGATGATGCCGGCGCTCTCCCCGCCCGCCGCGACGCCGTCCTCGTCACCCACCATCCATACCTTTTCAAGGGGACGATCTCCGACAACGTCGCCTTCGGGCTCAAGGTCCGGGGCCTCGCCGAGGCGGAACGGCGCGAGCGTGTCCGCCGCGCCCTGGCGCTCGTCGAACTCTCCGGCTGGGAGGCCAAGCCCGCGGCCCGCCTGAGCGCGGGGCAGGCCCAGCGGGTGGCACTGGCCAGGGCCCTGGCCCTCCGTCCCCGGGCGCTCCTCCTCGACGAGCCGACGGCCAACATCGAGGCCGGCCTGTCCCTGCGCATCGAGGCCGCGGTCCGGGAGACGGTCCGCGAGACCGGGACGGCCGTCGTCTTCTCCAGCCACGACTTCTCGCAGGCCTCGCGCCTGGCGGACGACATCCTCTATCTCTCCGGAGGGCGGCGCGTCCGGTTCGGCCACGAGAACTGCTTCAGCGGCACGGCCGCGTCGGACGGGGAGAGGAGCTGGATCGAGCCGCGGCCCGGGGTCCGGATCGTCTTCCCGGGCGTGGCGGACGGCCACGTCACGTGCGTCATCGACCCGGCGGCGATCGAGCTCGAGGCGGCCGGCGCCGGGGACGCGGCGGGCGGCCCGAACGTCTTCCGCGGCCGGGTCGCCCGGCTCGAGACGACGGAGGCGGGGCGGGCCCTCGTCCGGGTCGCGGGCGACCTGACCTTCCGGGTCATCCTGCCCCTGGCAGAGCTCGAGGCCCGGGGCATTTCCCTTTCCCGGGCGGTTCTGATAAAATTCAAGCCCGAGGCCGTCGAGACCGTCGGCGCCGAGCCGCCCGGAAAACCTCATGATTGAATACGGGGAAGCCGTCCGCGAAGTCATCGCCAACGCCCGGCCCCTGCCTGGCGAAGCGGTGCCGCTCTCCGGAGCCCTCGGCCGGACCCTGTCCCGCGACATCCGCGCCGCGGAGAACATCCCCCCTTCGTCAAGGCCACCATGGACGGGTACGCCGTCCGGGCCGCGGACACCGCGCCGGCTGGAAACGCCGGGGACGTTGAGCTCCGGGTGACCGAGGACCTGCCGGCCGGCCGCGTCAGTCGCCGGCCGCTCGGGCCCGGCCAGGCCGCCCGCATCATGACGGGCGCGCCGCTGCCCGCGGGCGCGGACGCCGTGGTCATGGTCGAGGACTCGGAGAGGGCCGGGAACGGCGTCAAGATCCGCCGCGCCGTCCGTCTCGGGGACAACATCGGGCCGGCCGGCGAGGACGTCGCGAAGGGCGACCTCGTCCTCGAGAAGGGCCTCCTCATCGGTCCGGCCGAGGTCGGCATGCTGGCCGCGCTCGGCCAAGCCACGGTCTGGGTCGCCCGGCGTCCCAAGGTCGCCGTCGTGGCCACCGGGGACGAGATCGTCGAGCCCGGCGAGAAGGCCCGACCTGGTCAGATCCGGAACGCGAACGGCCCCGCCCTGACGGCCGCCGCGGTCCAGGCCGGCGCCGCCGCCTCCTACCTCGGCATCGCCCGCGACCGCAACGCCTCCCTCGGGCGCAGGATCGAAAAGGCCGTCCCGGCCGACATCCTTGTCCTGTCCGGAGGCGTTTCGGTCGGCGACTACGACCTCGTCAGGGACGAGCTCCGCGCCGCCGGCGTCCGGCCCGTCTTCTGGCAGGTCCGGATCAAGCCGGGCAAGCCCGTCTTTTTCGGCGTCCGCCGCCGCCAGCTCGTGTTCGGCCTGCCCGGGAACCCGACGAGCGCCATGGTCACCTTCCACCTCTTTGTCCGGCCGGCCCTCGACCGCATGCTCGGCCGCAAGGCCCTCGGGCCAAGGACCGGAAAAGCGGTCCTGGGGCAGGCCATGACGCTGAAGCCCGGCCGGACGCAATTCCTGCGGGCGCTCCTCGTCGGGGACGGGCCCGAGCTGCGCGTCGTCCCGTATCCCGACCAGCAGAGCGGCGTCCTCCGCTCCATGGTCCGGAGCCGGGTCCTCATCGTCGCCGGCGCCGGAATCTCGCGGCTCGAGGAGGGACAGGCCGTCGACGTCCTGTTCATCGACTGACCATGGCCAGGCTCAGCCACATCGACCCCGAGGGAAAGGCCCGGATGGTCGACATCGGCGGCAAGCCGGTGACGCGCCGGGTGGCGGCGGCCTCGTGCCTTGTCAAGCTGAGCCCGCCGACGCTCCGCCTCGTCCGGGCGAACCGCATCGCCAAGGGCGAGGTCCTCAACGCGGCCCGGCTGGCCGGGATCCAGGCCGCCAAGCGCACGCCCGAGCTCATCCCCCTCGCCCACCCCATCCCTATCGACCGGGTCGAGGTCGAGACAGAGGTCCTGAAGACGGGGATCAGGGTCCGCTGCCGGGTCACGGCCGAGGCCCGCACGGGCGCGGAGATGGAGGCCCTGACCGGCGCGGCCGTCGCGGCGCTGACCATCTACGACATGGTCAAGGCCGTCGAGCGCGGCGCCGAGGTCGTCCGTCTCCGGCTGGACTTCAAGAGCGGGGGCAAGAGCGGCGTCTTCCGGAGAACCCGATGACCGCCGGCGGGGCGGGACGGGCCGCGGCGCCCGGCCCGGCCGGGACGATCGTCTCCGTCAACATCAGCCGGAAGAAGGGCCAGGCCAAGACGCCCGTCCCCGAGGCGCTGGCCGTCGCCGGAGAGGGCCTCCGGGACGACGCCCACCTGCGGTTTCGGCCACCGGCAGGTTTCCCTGCTCATGATCGAGTCGATCGAGGAGCAGAAGGGACGGCTGGGGGACGCGGCGGGGATCGCCATCGGGCCGGGCGCCTATGCCGAGAACCTCACGACGCGGGGCCTCGACCTCAGGAATGTCAAGCTCGGCGACGAGCTTGTCATCCGCGGCCGCGGCGGGACCGTCCGGCTCAGGGTCAGCCAGATCGGCAAGGAATGCCACACGCGGTGCGCCATCTTCAAGATCGCGGGCGACTGCATCATGCCCGAGCTCGGCATCTTCTGCGAGGTCCTCGAAGGCGGCATGGTCGCGACCGGAGACGGGATTGAGAAACGCTAGGGTCCTCCGCATCTCGGTCACGGACCGCTGCGACCTCCGGTGCATCTACTGCATGCCTGAGGCGGGGGTCGCCCTCACCCTTCCGGAGGAGCTGCTGAGCTACGAGGAGATCGAGACCGTGGCCCGGGCGGCCATGGAGGCGGGAGTCCGCCGCTTCCGGCTGACGGGCGGCGAGCCGCTCGCGCGCCGCGGCCTCGCGGCCCTCGTCGAAAAGCTGGCCCGGCTCGGGCCGGACGACCTGGCCCTGACGACGAACGGGCTCCACCTGGCGGAGGCGGCGGCGGAGCTCAAGGCGGCCGGGTTACGGCGCGTCACGGTCAGCCTCGATACGCTGCGGCGGGAGAGGTTCGAGACGATCACCCGGCGCACGGGCTTCGAGCGGATCTTCGCCGGCCTCGAGGCGGCCCGGAGGGAAGGGCTCGAGCCGCTCAAGGTCAACACCGTCGTCATCCGCGGCGTCAACGACGACGAGGTCGGCCGATTTCGTCCGCTTCGCGGAGCGGGAGGGGCTCGAGGTCCGCTTCATCGAGCTCATGCCGACGACCGGGCTCGGACCGGAGTGCAAGGAGCTCGGCCGCTGGCGGCCGTCGCTCTTCGTCAAGGGGGAGGAGGTCCGGGCCAGGGTCGCCGAGGCCTTCGGCCCGCTCGAGCCGGTCGCGGACGCGGACGGCGTCGCCCGGGTTTTCCGGCTGGCCTCGGGCGCGCGGATCGGCTTCATCACGCCCATCTCCGAGCCCTTCTGCCGGGGGTGCGAGCGGCTGCGGCTCGGCCCGGACGGGCGGCTCAAGCTCTGCCTCTTCGACCGGGAGGGCCTCGACCTGAAAAACGCCCTTCGCGAGAACAGCGCGCCGGGGCCGCGGAGATCGCCGCGCTCCTGCGGACGGCCCTGCGGGAGAAAGGGAAATGGGAGCGGGGCGCCCTCGCCGCCCTGTCGAGCGAGATGTTCAAGACCGGGGGGTGACGATGAGAATCGGGATCCTGACCGTGAGCGACAAAGGGGCGCGGGGCGAGCGCGAGGACCGGAGCGGCCCGGCCATCCGGGAGATGATGAAGCCCCTCGGGGCCGAGGTCGTCCGGACGCGGATCGTGCCCGACGAGTCCGAGCTTATCAGGACGGCGCTCGTCGAGTGGTCCGGCGAAGGGCTCGACCTCATCCTGACGACGGGCGGCACGGGGTTCGGCCCGCGCGACCGGACGCCCGAGGCGACGCGGGAGGTCATCGAGCGCGAGGCGCCGGGCCTCGGCGAGGCCATGCGGCACGCCGGCATGCAGAAGACGCCGACGGCCATGCTCAGCCGGGCCGTGGCCGGCATCCGAGGCGCGACGCTCATCATCAACCTGCCCGGGAGCGAGCGGAGCGTCCGGGAAAGCCTCGAGGCGATCATGGACGTCCTGCCTCACGCGATCGAGGTCCTGAGGGGCGAGGCCGGGGACTGCGGGCATCACCGTCGGAAGCCATAGGGCCGTATGCACGGCGACGGCCCGTTTTTTGTCGATTGACCCGAGGGACCGTCCGGCGACGGCCGCTCAGTCGCCGGAGAGGTCCGGCTTGAACGCCCGGCCCTTTTTTATCTCCCCGACATGCCGCTTGTCGGCCAGCATCTTCTCCTTGGCCCTCTTCGAGCGCTTGCGCTTCTGGCGCCGGATCTTGGCGATCCGCCGCTCCTCTTCGCTTTCGCGGCCCAGAATCGCGGTCTCGATCTTGTCGGCCAGGATGCGGCGGGCGAGGTAGCGGTTGAGGGCCTGGGAACGCTCTTCCTGGCACTTGACCTCGGTCCCGGTCGGGAGGTGCTTGAGGTAGACGCAGGTCGCGACCTTGTTGACGTTCTGGCCGCCGTGGCCGCCCGAGCGGATGAACTTCTCGACGATGTCGGACTCGCGCAGGCCGAGCCGCTCCATCCGCTCCGCCAGGGCCTGCTCCTTCTCCGGGCTCACGCCGAACGTCGCCATCCGCCGACCTGCCTTTCCGCCATCATAGTAGCAAAACGGGGGCACGAGACTCAATGAATTAGAAATTGACCGGCCGGGAGGAAAGGGCTAAACTCCGTTCTCTTGGAAGCGCTCCGAGCGTCATCGTCCGCACCGAGGAGGCCCACATGAAACCCTTATCCCGTCGCCTTCCGGCCCTCGCCGTTCTCGCCGCCGCGTCCCTCGCCATCGCCTCGGCGTCCGGATCCGCGCCGGCGCAAGCCCGGGCCCAGGCCGCGCCCCAGACGTCGCCCGCCGCCGTATCCGCTCCGCCAGCCGGCCCCAAAACGACGGCCGAGTCGACCGGCTACGCGTCCACCTCGACCTACGCCGAGGTCATGTCCTACCTCCGCGAGCTCCAGAAGCTCAGCCCCCTCCTCCGCGTCGAGACCCTCGCCACGACGGCGGAAGGGAGGGCCGTGCCTCTCGTCGTCATCGGCAACCCGCTCCCCCAGGACCCGCTCTCCCTCCGGGCGGACAAGCGGATCCCGGTCTACATCGAGGCCAACATCCACGCCGGCGAGGTCGAGGGCAAGGAGGCGTCCCTGATGCTCGCCCGCGACATCCTCCTCGACCCGAAGCTCCCGTACCTGGACAAGATCGTCCTCCTCATCGCTCCCATCTTCAACGCCGACGGGAACGAGAAGATGGGCCCCGACAACCGCCGCGGCCAGAACGGCCCCGAAATGGCCGGGGTCCGCCACAACGGCCAGAACCTCGACCTCAACCGCGACGCCATGAAGCAGGAGAGCCCGGAGATCCAGGGCCTCGTCCGGAACGGCCTTCTGCGTTGGGACCCCGTCCTGCTCGTCGACTGTCACACGACCGACGGCTCCTACCACGAGGAGCCGGTGACGTATTCCTGGCAGCTCTGCCCGAACGGCGACCTCACCCTCCTCAAGTACATGCGGGACAAGATGCTGCCCGCCGTGGCCGCGACCCTCGAAAAGAAATACCACACCCTCTCCCTGCCCTACGGCGACCCGAAGGACTTCCGCGACATGTCGAAGGGCTGGCAGACGTTCGGCCACCAGCCCCGCTACGTGACGAACTACATCGGGCTGCGGAACCGCCTGGCCATCCTGGACGAGAACTACAACTACGCCGACTTCAAGACGCGCGTCCTCGGCTGCTACAGCTTCCTCAGGTCCATCCTGGACTACTCGGCCCTCCATGCCGACGAGCTCGCCCGGCTCACGGCCGAGGCCGACCGGAGGACGGTCGAGCGCGGCCTGGCCCCGAAGGAGAGCGACACCTTCGGGCTGGACATCGAGGTCAGGGAATTGCCCGACAAGGTCACCGTCCGGGGCTACGAGGTCGAGGTCACGCCGCGCGAGGGCAGCCCCTTCCCCGAAATGAAGAGGACGGACCGCAAGAAGACCTACGTCCTGCCCTACTTCGCCGACTTCGTCCCGAAGCGGACCGTCCGCCTGCCCTACGCCTACCTCATCCCGGTCTTCGACGAGGCGATCGCGGCCAAGCTCCGCGGCCACGGCCTGGCCGTCGAGAGGCTGACGGAGCCCGTGACCCTCGAGGTCGAGGCCTTCCGGCTGAAGGAGGTCAAGGCCTCCCCCCGTCTCTACCAGGGCCACCGGACGAACCAGGTCAAGGGCGAGCCGGCCGTCGAGAAGAGGGAATTCCCCCGGGGGACGCTCGTCGTCAGGATGGCCCAGCCGCTCGGGAACCTCGCGGCCTATCTCCTCGAGCCGGAGTCGGACGACGGTCTGCTCGTCTGGAACGCCTTCGACAAGTACATCGCCCGGGAATGGGGGGGCGGCACAGAAACGTATCCCGTCTACAAGCTCTACACCCCTCAGCCGCTGGCGGCCGACGGCCTGGACTGATTACTTCTTCTTCTTGCGGGCCGAGGCCAGGAACTTGCCGCAGTTCTCGCAGACGTAGATGTCGTTCGAGCCCTCGATGGCCGAGTTCATCTGCGTCGAGAGGTTGATGTTGCAGCCCTGGCAGACCCCGTCCACGACGTCGGCGACGGCGAAGCCGTAGCGCTCCATGAGCCGGTCGAAGCGGGCCACGAGGTCCCGGTCGAGCTCCTCGCGGATCATGGCCGCGTGCTTGCCGAGCTCCTTCTGCTGCTCCTTGGTCGCCCTCTTCCTCTTGATCTCGATCTCCTGGAGCTTGCGGAGGAGGCTGGCCCGGCTGGCGATCTTCTCCTCGGCCACGAACTTGAACTCGATCTCGGAGAGGATGCCGTAGAGCTGGGCCTTGTCCTTGGCCTCGAGGATCCGGTGCCGGTTGTCGGGCCGGATGAGGAAGCGGGCCAGGCCGGCGAAGAGGTGGTTGAAGAGGCCGGGCAGGGACGGGTTCCAGACGACGAGGATGATGAGGTGGACCTTCTGGCCGTCGTGGGCCTCGAAGTCGATGCCCTTCTCGGACCGGCCGACGGCGACGGCGATCTCGCCGCCGGTGTCGACGCGGGCGTGGGGCAGCGCGACCCCGAAGCCGATGGCGGTGGTCACGAGGTTCTCGCGGTCGATGATGCGGGTCAGGATGAGCTTCTTGTTGTCGATGAGCTTCTGCTTGGCGAGAAGGTCCAGGAGTTCCTCGATGGCCTCGACCTTGTCCTTGCTCTTGAGGTCGTAGATGACCTGAGCGGGTTTGAGATAATCGGAGAAATAAGAGCTCTTGGGAAGGCTATGCGTCTCCATTTTTGACATCATCTTAACACAACGGATCGCAAAAGCCAATCGCCTTCGCGTAGTGAGCCATGCACGTCTACTGCCGGACTGGGCCTCGTGTGCGTCCCGATTTCCGGTGGTGCCGAGGCAGAGCCAGTCCGACCTTGGAGGAACTCCTCTTTATTTTGGCCGCTGGAAGGCGCTCGTCGGCAGGAACTGCGGCAGGGCCTCTCGCTCCTCGAGCACCGCGACGATCCCCTCGGCCCAGCGGACGATCTGGAGCGTCCCGCGCAGGTCCCAGTCCGGCTGGATCTCGTCGGTGACCTTGTGGTACTTCGTCTTCCGGTAGTCTTCGAGCTTCCGCTGGATATAGCCCTTGTCCGGGCCCTTGGAGACGATCCCCTGGCTGAGCCAGACCCCGGGGATGCCGGCCCGGGCGAAGCTCAGCTGGTCGGAGCGGAAGAAGAACCCCAGCTCGCCGTTCCTCTCCGGGGTATAGCGCAGGCCCATCGCCTCCGCCGCCTCGCGGCAGACGCCGTCGAGCTCGGAGTACTTGGCGCCGATGGCGAAGACGTCCTCCGTCTCGCCCCAGACGTTGGTCATCTCGAAGTTGATGTCGGCGACGACCGAGGCGGCCGGGAACGGCAGGTGGCGGGCGAAATAGTCCGGAGCCGAGGAAGAGCTTCTCCTCGCCCGTGACGGCGACGAAGCAGAGGTCGTCCTTGAGCGTCTCCGGCCGCTGGGAATAATACCCGGCCAGGGCCAGGAGGCAGGCCGAGGCCGAGCAGTTGTCGACGGCGCCGTTGAAGATCTGGTCGCCCTGGAGCGTCTCGTCCCTGCCGAAATGGTCGTAATGGGCGGAGAGGACGATCATCCTCTTGCGGGCCTGCGGGTGTTTGGCGCGGACGATGCCCGCCACGTTGAAGCCCTCGGTCGTGCGGAAGGAGGGTTTCTGCCGGACCTTGACCGTGAGGCCGAGCGGGACGGGCGCGAAGTCCGCCGTCTCGGCCTTGGCCAGGAGGGCGGCGCGCTCGAGCTTGGCCGCGGCGAAGACCTTTTCGGCCAGGCCGCTCGTGACCCAGCCCTGGAACAGGAGCTGGGGCTTCTTTTCGGGCACGAAAGAAGTTCTCGCTGAGCCACGGGCCGCGGAGGACGTCCCAGCCGTAGGCGGCGCCCTTCGTGTCGTGGATGATGAGGACGCCGGCCGCGCCGAGCTCGGCCGCCTTCTCGAACTTGTAGGTCCAGCGGCCGTAATAGGTCATGTCCTCGCCGTCGAAGATCCCGCCCGGCCGGTTGCCGGGCTCGTTGATCTCGACGAGGAGGACCTTGCCGCGGAGGTCGGCGCCCTTGACGTCGTCCCAGTTCCGCTCGGGGGCCTGGATGAGGTAGCCGCAGTAGACGAGCTCGCCCGAGGCCTCGGCCGGGGCATCCTCCCGCTCCGAGCCGACGAGGAATTCGTCCCGAAGGCACGGGCGCGAGCGTGGCCGCCTTGGCGAGACGATCTCCAGCGCCGGCCTGCGGGTCGGGCTTGACGCCGCGCAGGGCGAAGGTCTGGCGGTAGCGTCGCGCCGAAGGCCGGCTCGAGGCCGAACGTCCGGAAATAATCCTCCTGGTAGCGGGCGGCGAGCTCGATGCCCCGGCTGCCCACGGCCCGGCCCTCGAGCCGGTCGTCGGAGAGGTTCCGGATGTGGGTCATGAGCTCGTCGGCCGTGACGGGGACGAGCTTGTCCTTCGGGCCGCGGCAGGCCGCGAGAAGGAGCGCGACGCCGAGGACGGGGAGCACCCGGGCGTATTTCGTTCTCATGGTCCCTCGAATCAGGCCCCCGCGGGCCGCAGAGCGCTCGTGATCATGGTCAGAAGGCCATGATATCACAGCGGCGCGAACAGGGGACAGTCCCTGCCCGGGGGGATTGTTGCTCCTTAACAAGTTGCTTTTCGGGTCGCCTTGGCCTACCTTAGGAAAGGAGGGCGAGAGGTTGGACCCGGAGAGCGGCGGGGGACTTCCCCATCTTCATGTCGGGACGTCCGGCTGGAGCTACCCGGGCTGGCGGGGCCGGTTCTATCCGGCCGGCCTCGCCTCGCGGGGCTGGCTCCCCTTCTACGCCGGGGCCCTCGACACCGTCGAGATCAACATGACCTTTTACCGTCTGCCCAAGCCCGACGACCTTCAGGAAGTGGGCCGACGCGACGCCACCCGGCTTCCTCTTCACCCTCAAGGCCAACCGCCAGATCACGCACGCGAAGAAGCTCCGGGACGTCGGCCACGACGTCGGCTTCTTCTACCACCTGGCCCGCGGCCTCGGCGACAAGCTGGGCGGCATCCTCTACCAGCTGCCGCCGGCCCTGACCCGCGACGACGGCCTGCTCCGCGATTTCCTGGCCGTCCTCTCGACCGAGTTCCGGAACGTCGTCGAGTTCCGCGACCCGAGCTGGTACGCCGGGGACGTTTACGCCCTCCTCCGGGAGCATGGCGCGACCTTCTGCATCGTCTCGTCCGCGAAGGTCCCGCCCGACGCCGTGGTCACCTCGGACACGGCCTACTTCCGCTTCCACGGGCTCGCGGGCGGCTACCGGCACGATTATTCGGAGGAGGAGCTCCGGGGCTGGGCGGACGTCATCCGGGGCACGGGCGCGGCCGCGACCTTCGCCTACTTCAACAACGATTATCAGGCCCACGCCGTGGCGAACGCCCGGCGCCTCCGCGAGATCCTTGGCGGCCCCGCCCGCGGTTGACCGGCGGCGCCGCTTTGTCCTAACATAGCAGACCGGGGCGAACCCGAACGAAAGGAGCCCGTCATGAGCCGATGGTCGAGATCCCTCGCGGTCGTTCTCTGCGCGGCCGCCGTCGCCGCCGGCGGCGCGGCGTCCCTCGCCGGCCAGGAGCGTCCGGCCAAGGCCGAGACGCCGGCCCTCATCACCTCCTGCGGCCAGAGCCCCGGCCCGACGACGATCAAGGTCGTCATGCAGCGGCTGAAGCTCGCCTACGAGCTCGACCCGCTCGCGACGCCGGAGACGCTCCAGGCCAAGGCCAAGGCCGGGACCCCTTACAAGTCCCTCATCGTCGTCATGGGAGCGAGCCTATATTTTTCAAATTTCAGATACTCTCATGAATCTTTTTTGCGTTCACTCTTTGTGAGACAGGTCGCACTTTGTTATCAACTCGGATGCTTTTTCTATACGTCTATAGTAATCCGAAAAGCTAATAAAATTAACCCTATTAACCATTTTGGATATTCGACTGCAAAAGCCTTACCTTATCTTAAATCTACAAAAAGTTTATTCCAAAAAAATTACATCGAGGCATTCTAAAGCACTTATTCATCGATCTATTATCAGAACTCCTATATCGATATATAGAGTAATAGTCATTTATAAATATAGATCTCCTAAGGACATCAGATACAGTAGTTTTGATTTGCTGTAGTTCCTAATGACCAATCAAGCAATTG
>CAWDTC010000047.1:0-12175 GCA_963805045.1 Candidatus Aminicenantota bacterium | reverse complement strand
GGATCCCGGTCTCGGCGACCGCGCCGGACTCGTTGATCAAGGCGTTGACCGTCACGGACCCTCCCTTGCCGAAGCGCGCGGCCTGGGCGGGATAGACGGGGTCGACGGACTTCACGACCTTGGGCGCCTCATCGACCGAGGCCAGCGGGACGAGGTCCCCCGGGTTGGCCTTCGCGGCCGGGGCCGGAGGGGCGCCCGCGTCCGCGGCGCCCGCCGGCGTCCCCTGGGTGGCCGCCGTTTCCGTGCCGGCCGGCGGCTGGCCCGCGCCCTGGGTCGCCGTCTGCTGATTCGAGGCCTGGACGTCCGCGGCCTTCGTTTCAGACGGCTTGATATCGGCCGGCTTGTTCTCCGCCGGAGATGCTTGGGCGGGCTTGGCCTCGGACTTCTTCTCGGGGACGGCCTTGGCGTTCAACCGGGAGACGTCGGCGATCGTGGGCGGCGCGATGGCCTCCGCCGCGCCCGGCAGGTTCTCGACCGGCCGGTTCGCCTGGGGCGTCGGCTTGGGTTTCGGGTTGACGGCCTTGAGCTTCTCCTCGGAAAGCGAGGGAAGCGTCGTGTCGGGCGCCTTCTCGGAGACGCTCGACTGCATCTGGGTCGTCGGGCTGTTGGCCGCGACGCCCGCCGGGTTCGGGTTGTGCTTGGGCCGGAGCAGGAGGAAGCCCACCGCGGCCACGGCGACGATGCCCGCGCCGATGGCGATGAACGGCACGGGCGATTTCTTCTTCTCGACCTCGTAGATGTCCTTGAAGATCCGCCCGTCGGGCGATTTCTGAGGCTCGGCCTCGCGAACGTGCGGCCGCGCCTCCGGCTTGGCCGCGGCCGGCTGAGGCTTCGGCTCCGGCTTGGGCTCGGGCTTGGCCTCCGACCTGGGCTTCGCGGGCGGCGGGACCGGCTTCGGAGCGGGCTGCGCCTGCCTCGGCTTCTCGGCCACGGCCGGGGGCGGCGTCGGCGGGGTTGCGGGCTTGGCTCTTTCCTGCACGGCGGGCGGCGCGGAAGGCGGGGCCGCGGCCTTGACCCTCTCCGCAGGGGCCGGGGGCGGCGTCGGCGGCGGGACCGGCTTCGCCTGGACCCGGGGAGCGGGCGGGACCGGAGCGGCCTGCCTGGGCTTCTCGGGCGCCGGCGCCGGCGCCGGGCGGCGCCGGGGCCGGCCGGGCCGGCTTCTTCTTTTCGGCCTCGAGGCCGAAATCGGCCAGCGTCGTTTTGAGGAGCCGGTCGATGTCCGCCGCCTGCTGGTCCTTATGGGCGTGCTCTTGCGGACTTCGCTTCGGCCTCTTTCAGGGGCGCCGGGACCGGCGGTGCGTGCCTCGGCGGCTCGGGCCGGTGGCGCTCCTCGGCCGCGGCGGCGATGTCGTTGAGGAGCGCCTCGAGGCGAAGCTCGTCGTCCTTGCGGGCCTTGGCTTCGGAGGCGGGCTTGGCCTTCGGCTGAGGGTGGACGTTGAGAATGGTCTCGAGGCTGAGAGCCTCCGAGCCCGCCCCCGCCTCCGTGGCTTTCTGCCGCGGGCCGGGGCCTCGGCGGCTCGGGCCTCGGCGGCCTGGGCTCGGCCGGGGGCTCCGTCCGGCGGGCCGGCTCGGGGGCCGGCTTGGCGACCGGCACGGGCTCGTTCCCGTTCTTCGGCCCGCCGTTGGACGGCTCGGCCTCCGGGCCGGGCTTGATGTCGGGCAGCGTCAGCAGGCCGTGGATCGAGGCCAGGAACTTGGGCATGTCCAGGGGCTTTTCGAAGTACTCGGAGGCGCCGTAGGTCCGCAGGGCCTCCGTCCGGTAGACGCGGTCCTTGTAGACCCCGGTCATGATGAAGACGGGCGTCTTGCTGACGGGGTCCTTGGTGATGCGGTCGCAGAGCTCGAAGCCGTGGATCTTGGAGAGCATGGCCTCCATCAGGACGAGGTCCGGCTTTTCGCTCTGGAATTTCTCCCAGCCGGCCTGGCCGTCGCCGGCCAGGACGACCTCGAAGCCCTCCTGGGTCAGGGTCTTTTGGAGGGCCTGCAAGGAGCTCTGGTCGTAATCGATGACAAGGATTTTCTTCATGCCCGTCTCTCAGGCCTCAATTGCGTCCTTTCGACGGCCTATTTTTCATCACCCCCAGGACCGGTCAATCACCCCTTAAGGTGATTTCGAGGAGGATATTCCCCCCCGGCGCGCGAGGAGGCCCTCTCATCCGCTTTTCGGCGAGGGCTTTTTCGCTTAATTCCGCGGCCTATTCGGTCCCAACGCGTCATCTCGTGAGGCGGCGCCGAGGCCGTCCTTATCCCCCGGCCCCGGGAACCTGTCCCGGTTCCCCCGTCCCGTTCCGTGGCGGAACGGGGCGGGCCCCCCTCCAAACGGGGTCTTTCGGACGGCCCCAGCGCCACCTGCGCCTGCCCCCGCCTGCCTAAAGGGCCTCGGGGATGGTCTTCACTCCAGAGTGCGGCTTGCGCTCAAAGTTCCGTTGCCCGCCGGGCGGTTTATCGAGTAGAATGTGCCCGGAACCAAACTCAGGGGAGGAGTCGAAGATGACAGGACTGTCTAAAAAAGGTTTCGGCTGGATCCCGGACTATCCCGACTTCCGGGACTACACCGAGGAGACGAAGGACATCCGGGACATCCTGGCGCCGACCGGGCTTCCGGCGCGGCCGCGCGCCCGGGGCGCGGGAAGGCCGCGGCGCCGGCGGCCGTGGACCTGCGGGAATGGGCCTCGGCCGTCGAGGACCAGGGCGCGCTCGGCGTCGTGCACGGCCCACGCCGGGGCGGGCGTCATCGAGTATTACGAGCGGAAGTCGTTCGGCCGCCACGTCGACGCCTCGCGCCTATTCCTTTATAAGGTCACGCGGAACCTGATGAAGATGAAGGGCGACACGGGCGGCTACCTCCGCCTGACGATGGGGGCCATGGTCCTCTTCGGCGTCCCGCCCGAGGAGTACTGGCCCTACACCGACGACGAGCAGGGCTTCGACAAGGAGCCGCCCGCCTTCTGCTACGCCTTCGCCCAGAACTACAAGACGATCCTCTACTTCCGGCACGACCCGCACGGCGCGGCGCGGCCGGCCGTCCTCGAGCGGCTCAAGACCTATCTCGCCGCCGGCCACCCGGCCATGTTCGGCTTCACCGTCTACAGCTCGATCGAGCAGGCGGCAGCGACGGGCCGCATCCCCTATCCCTCGGCCCGGGAGAAGATCGAGGGCGGCCACGCCGTCGTGGCCATGGGCTACGACGACAGGATGGCCATCCGCAACCGGGCCGGCGGCGAGACCAAGGGCGCCCTCCTCATCCGGAACTCGTGGGGGACGGGCTGGGGCGAGAAGGGCTACGGCTGGCTGCCGTACGATTACCTCCTCAAGGGGTTGGCCGAGGATTTCTGGTCGGTCCTCAAGAAGGAGTGGGTCGACACCGGCGCCTTCAAGATCTGACGGATTGGAGCTCGGAGGGCCGCTGTCCGCGTGCGGCGAAGCCCTCGGGCGGCGATAGAGGTCGCCCGAAAGCCCCCGTTTGGAGGGGGACCCGTCGGCTTTGCGACGGGGGAACCGGGACAGGTTCCCGGGGGCCGGGGGATGAGGACGACCTCTATCGCCGCCTATCTCAATGGGGAGCTGGTCGGGGTCGCGGAAGGCCGGGACGCGTTAGTGCCCGCTCTCTTCTATGAGGATCTGGAGGATCTCGAGCCCGTCGGCGTCGAACCAGACCTTCGAGCAGCCGAAGCACTTCTCGACCGGGACGAAATACTGGTAGTTGTACGGCCGCGGCACCATCGGGGTGCCGCAGGCCGGGCAGTCCGGCCCGCCGGCCGACGCGGCGTCCGTCCGCAGCTTCCGTATGGGATTCCTGGTGACCTTCTCCCGGAAAGCGTGGGCCTTGGCCACCAGGTCCTCGGAGAAGGCGACCTCGCGCCGGGCGACGATCCGGTCGACGCCGGCCGCCGGGACGAGCTTCCCTCCGCACTTCGGGCAGACGCCGACCGGCACGCCCTCGTAGAACGTCCCGGCGAGAGGCACCCCGCAGCGCGGGCAGAGGTCCCCGCCGCCGCGCCCGACGGAAGCGCCGCCGGCCGGGACCGCGGGCGCTGCCGCGCTCCCGAAGCCGGGGAAGAGCTCCATCTGGCCCTTCCGGGCCTCCTCGAAGGAGCGCGCGACGCCGCGGGCCTGGCCGCGCCGGACCTCGCTCTCCCGGACCTCCTCGATGATGTCGAGCGGCTCCTTGTGGGCCATGGCGGCCAGGATCCGCAGCCGCTTCATGAACGGCGGGTGGGAGTTGAAGAGCCGGCCGGCGAGCGTGTCCGGGACGTCGCGGGCGTCCGGCGGCACGATGAAGAGGGGGGCGTAGGCCGCCGAGAAATCGCCGATGAAGGCGTTCTTCGCCTGCGCCTTGGCGATGACGCGGGCCAGGGCGTCGGGCGAGCGGCAGAGCTCGACCGCGGCCGCGTCCGCCAGGAGCTCCCGCTCGCGGCTGACGAGCATGCTCAGGAGCCGCATGACGAAGGCCGAGAGCGACACGGCCGCGTAGAAGGGGAGGGTCGAGGAACCGGCCGCCCGCTCCCCGCTCCCGCCGGCCGGCGCGCCCTCGTCGGTCTCGGGGGCCAGGGCCTCGCGCAGCCGCTCGAAGACGTTGGCCAGCGAGCAGACGAGGGTCAGGTAGACGGCGTCCCCGCGGGTGATGTGGGCCAGCTCGTGCGCCGCCGCGGCCTGGAGCTCGTCGCGCGCGCCCTCGGCCAGCAGCCCCTCGGTCATGGCCACGGCCGGCGTCCCGCCCTCCTCGACGAGGGCCATCGAGTTGATGGCGAACGTCGGCAGGACGTAGCCGTTGACGCGCGGCAGCCCGGCGGCGATGCGCATCTCGTCGAGCGTGTCGAGGAACTGCTTGTGATAGCGGTCGCCGGGATCCGGCGCGGCCGCCTGGAGCCGCTTGAGGATGTAGCGCGGGCCGTTCCGCAGGGCGTCGAGGAAATGGAGGACGCCGGTGACCGTCGCCGCGGCCAGGTCGAAGAGGAGGAAACGCTCCCAGAAGCCGGGCGAGGCGAGGAAGCCGCCGCCGGAAAGGACAGCCACGAAGAGGACCACGGCCAGGGAGATGATGCCGATGGCCACGAAGTGGAAGGCGATGACGGCGAAGACGAGAGGCAGGCTCCGCGCCCGCTGCGCTTTCTGGATCTCGTAGAAGTCCCGGGGAGCGGCGCCCATGGCTTTTCCCGAATCATACCCAAATTCCGGCCGCCCGGCAAGGTTCCTCGCGTCCCTGTCTCCGGCCTCAGGGCTGTGCTATATTGGCTCTTCATGAACCTTGCGGAGGGAACGTCCGTATACAGGGATGTGACCTTGCCGGCGATCATCCGGACTTCCCTCGAGCCATCTGTCCCCTGGAGGCAACCATGAGAAAACTGTCTTCCGTCTCTTTGGCCGTGTGCGTTCTCCTCGTCCTGGCGTGTTTTGGCCCGGCCTGGGCCGTCGACACGAAGGACACGAAGTTCCTGACCCAGCCGGCCGTGAGCGACAAGCTCATCGCCTTCGTCTACGCGAACGACCTCTGGACGGCCGACCTCGACGGCCGGAACGTCCGCCGGCTGACGTCGGACGTCGGCGTCGAATCGAACCCGGCCTTTTCGCCGGACGGCTCCCTCATCGCCTTCAGCGGGCAGTACGACGGGAACACCGACGTCTACGTCGTGCCCGCGGCCGGGGGAGTGCCCCGGCGCCTGACCTGGCACCCGAGCGCCGACATCGTCCAGGGCTTCTCTCCCGACGGCCAGTCGGTCATCTTCATCACGACAAGGGACCAGCCCGTTCGTTCCTATGCCAGCCTCTATGCGGTCCCTGTCTCGGGAGGCGTTCCGACCAAGCTCCCGATCCCCTATGCCTACCGGGCCGCCTTTTCGGCCGACGGCAAGTTTATCGCCTATAACCCGTTCGGCGACGTCTTCCTCCAGTGGAAGCACTACCGCGGCGGCACGAATTCCCGCGTCTGGATCTTCAACACGGCGGATAGCTCGATCGAAAAGGTGCCGCAGCCCGAAGGCCGGTCGAACGACCCGGGCCCGATGTGGGTGGGCACGAAAGTCTATTTCCGGTCCGACCGGAACGGCGAGTTCAACCTCTTTTCCTATGACCCGGCGACGAAGGACGTCAAACAGCTGACGTTCTTCAAGGATTACCCTGTCCTCAACGCCTCGGCCGGGGCCGGCCGCATCGTCTTCGAGCAGGCCGGCGTCCTCCACCTCTATGACGTCGAGAAAGCCCAGGAGCGCCGCCTGGCGATCGGCGTCGCCACGGACCTGCCCGAGCTCCGCGAGCGCTATGCCAAAGGCAGCCAGTGGATCCGCAGTGCGGCGGTTTCGCCCACGGGCGCCCGGGCCGTCTTCGAGTTCCGGGGCGAGATCGTCTCCGTGCCGGCCGAGAAGGGCGACCCGCGGAACCTCACCGACACGCCCGGCGTCAACGAGCGGTCCCCGGCCTGGTCGCCCGACGGCGCCTCGATCGCCTATTTTTCGGACGAGTCGGGCGAGTACGAGCTCCATGTCCGGGCCCAGGACGGCAAGGGCGAGCCGAAAAGATACAAGCTCGACGGGGCCGGCTTCTACGGCTCCCCGTCCTGGTCCCCCGACAGCCAGAAGATCGCCTACGCCGACAATTCGCTCACCCTCTATTGGCTGGACCTCAAGACCGGCGCCCACAAGAAGATCGGCGCCGAGTACATGTACCAGCCCGGGGGCCAGGCCAGCGTGGCATCCTCCTGGAGCCCTGATTCCAAATGGCTCGCCTATACCCTGAGCACGCCGACCTTCTTCCGCCGGGTCTTCGTCTACTCGCTCGACCAGGACAAATCCTTCCCGGTGACCGACGGCTTGAGCGACGTCACCGAGCCGGTCTTCGACCCGAGCGGAAAATACCTCTACTTCCTGGCCTCGACGGACGCCGGCCCGGCACGGCAATGGTTCGACCTGTCGAACGCCGACATCCGGGAGACCAGCGCCCTCTACCTGGCCGTCCTGCGCAAGGACCTGCCCGACCCGCTGGCCAAGGAGAGCGACGAGGAGAAAGGCCGCCCCGGGCGGGGCGGAGAAGAAGGACGACAAGGCCAAGGGCGCGGCCGCGCCCTCCGGCAAGACGGTGGCCGTCCCCGGGGACAATAAGGAGACGCCGGCCAAGGCCCCGGCCGCCGAGGCCGTGCGGATCGATTTCGATGGTCTCGACCGCCGGATCGTGTCCGTCCCCCTGCCGGCCGGGATCTACGTCGGCCTCCAGGTCGGCGAGACCGGCAAGGTCTATTACCTGGCCGTCGATCTCCCGGCCAACCTCGAAGCGGCCGCCGCGACGGGCGGCACGGGCACCCTCCATCTCTATGACCTGGGCACCCGCAAGGACGAGGTCCTGGCCGCGAACGTCGACGCCTACATCCTGACGGCCGACAAGAAAAAGATGCTGGTCAGCTCCCCGAACGTCTTCGCCATCGTTCCGGCGGCGGGCAAGCCCCAGCCCGGCCAGGGACGCCTCAACGTCGACGCCATCGAAGTCCGGGTCGACCCGCAGGCCGAGTGGCGGCAGATGTTCAACGAGGCGTGGCGGATCAACCGCGACTATTTCTACGATCCCGGCATGCACGGCGCCGATTGGAAGGCCATGAAGGCCAAGTACGCCGGTTTCCTGGCCGATGTCCCGTGCCGCGCCGACCTCAACCGGCTCATCCAGTGGATGTGCTCGGAGCTCTCCGTCGGCCACCACCGCGTCGGCGGCGGCGATTTCCCGAACCAGCCCAAGACCGTGCCCGGCGGGCTGCTGGGCGCGGATTATGCCGTCGAGAACGGCCGCTATCGGGTCAAGAAGGTGTACGGCGGGCTCAATTGGAACCCGGAGCTCCGCTCGCCGCTGACCGAGCCGGGGGTCGACGTCAAGGCCGGCGAATACCTGCTCGCCGTCAACGGCAAGGACCTCAAGGCGCCCGACAACCTCTACGCCCGGTTCGAGAACACGGCCGGCAAGATCGTCGAGATCACGGTCGGTCCCAACGCGGACGGGACCGGAGCCCGGACCGTCGAGGTCGTGCCCGTGGCCTCCGAGAGCGGGTTGCGCAACCGCGACTGGGTCGAGGGCAACCTGCGGAAGGTCGAGGCGGCGACAGGCGGCCGCGTGGCCTATGTCTATGTGCCGAACACGACCACCGCGGGCTACGTCTACTTCAAGCGCTACTTCTTCCCGCAGGCCGACAAGGACGGCGATCATCGTCGACGAGCGCTTCAACGGCGGCGGGTCGCTCGCCGATTATTACATCGACTGGCTGCGGAAGCCGGTCGTCGCCTACTGGGCCATGCGCTACGGCGCCGACCTCAAGACGCCCAGCGCCTCGATCCAGGGGCCCAAGGTCATGCTCATCAACGAATCGGCCGGGTCGGGCGGCGACCTGCTGCCCTGGATGTGGCGGAAGTTCGGGCTCGGCAAGCTCGTCGGGACGCGGACCTGGGGCGGGCTCGTCGGCATCCTCGGCTTCCCGGTGCTCATGGACGGCGGCCGTGGTCACGGCGCCCAACCTGGCCATCTGGACGGAGGACGGCTTCGTCGTCGAGAACGAAGGCGTCGCCGCCCGACATCGAGGTCGAGCAGACGCCCAAGGACGTCATCGCCGGCCGCGACCCGCAGCTCGAGCGGGCCATCCAGGTGGTCATGGAGGAGCTGGCCAAGAACCCGCCGAAAAAGCCGGTGCGGCCCCCGTTCCCGGTCCGCGTGAAATAAGACCATCGGACCTCCGAATTTCTACTGAGGCGCTTCGGGCAGACCCCGAAGCGCGCCCGGGGACCCTAACGGGGGGAACCTTTCGTCCGCGGCCCCCGTATAGAGAGGGGAGAAAGAGAGGTCCAGGTGAAGCCCTTTTCCGGTGCCGTCCGACAGGCCGCGCTCGCCGCTTCCGCCCTCGTTGTTGCCGCCCTCGCCGCGGCCCCGGCCCTCTCCGGCCGCCCGGCCGCGTCGGGCCGGCTGCCCGGCCACGGCGGCCTGCCGACGACGGCCCTCGTCCGCGCCGAGGTCCCGCCCGTCGATCGACGGCGTCCTCGACGACCCGGCCTGGGCGACGGCCGTCAAGTTCGACGACTGGAAGACCTACAAGCCGGACATGGACAAGGACCCCAGCCAGAAGACCATTGCTTACCTGACCTACGACGCCGATAACCTCTACTTCGCCGTCCGCGCGTTCGACACGGAGCCGGACAAGGTCAAGGCCGCCGTCAGCAAGCGCGACGGGATCGACACGGACGACATCGTCGGCCTCATCCTCGACACGTTCAACGACCAGCAGTCCGGCTTCACGTTCATGCTCAACGCCCGGGGCATCCAGGAAGACGGCATGATCAACGTCCAGGGGAACCTCGACACGGGGTTCGACATGGTCTGGTACAGCAAGGGCCGGATCGACGACAAGGGCTGGACCGTCGAAGCCCGCGTGCCGCTCAAGAGCCTCCGCTTCCCGAACAAGAAAAGCCTGACGATGCGGGCCGTGTTCCTTCGGTTCACCATCCGGACCTCCGAGAATGCGACCTCGCCGCCCGATCAACCCGTACAGCGGGAGCATCATGGGCCAATGCCCGGCCCGTCGAGCTCTCGGGGCTCCATTACAAGAGGGTCATCGAGATCCTGCCGGCCGCGACCTACAGGCGCTCCAGGACGCGGAGGACGGCCGGATGGTCACGACCGACAAGACCAAGCTCATCGACGTCCCCAGCCTCACGGCCAAGATCGGCGTCACCTCGGACCTCGTCTTCGATGGCGCCTGGAACCCCGACTTCAGCCAGGTCGAGGCCGACGCCGGGCAGGTCGACATCAACCTCCGCTACGCCAACTACTACCAGGAGAAGCGCCCGTTCTTCCTCGAAGGGCAGGACCTCTGGCAGTTCGCGGCCATGACGGAGGATTCGCCCCTCCAGGCCCTCGTCTACACGCGGACGATCATCTCCCCGGACTACGGGTTCCGGCTGACGGGCAAGCTCGGCCGCAAGGACACGCTGGCGGCGCATCTACGCCAGGGACAACCTGCCCGGCGACCCCCTCGACGTCCACCCGGATTTCACCGTCGCCCGCTACAAGCATACGCTGAACCAGGACAGCTACATCGGCGGGTTCTATACCGGGCGCGAGTCCGGATACTGGTTCAACCGCGTCGGCGGCTTCGACGGCCGCTTCCGGCTGAGCGACGTCTCCGTGCTCTCCTTCCACGCTTTCGGCTCCCTGACCCGCAAGCCCGACGCGGAGGGCCTCGACCAGGGGACGAAAAAGGACTACGATGCCGCGGCCCTTTACGAATACTCGACCCGGAGGTGGCTCGTCAACCTCGGCTACGAGGAGGTCTCCAAGAATTTCCAGGTCGATACCGGCTTTCCTGACCCGGACGGGGTACGGCGGATCTTCGCCTTCTCCATGTACCAGATCTACCCGAAATCGAGTTCATCCAGAAGATCGAGCCGTTCTGGTGGAGCTACCACATCTACGATATGTTCTACCACACGTGGGAGACGATGAACTTCTTCGTCCTGCGGTTCTCCCTGCCGCGCAGTCGACGCAGATCCGGTTCGAGGGCATCGTCGCCAACGAGGTCTTCGCCGGCCGGAGGTTCGACGAGAGCGGCGTCGGCTTCCGGATCCAGACCCAGATCACCAAGCAAGTCAACATCTACGGCCACATCCGGCGCTGGGGAAAGGCCTACTACGACCCGGCCGCGCCCTACCAGGGGTACGGCACCTCGTCCTTCGCCGAGGTGCTCTACCAGCCGGCCGACAAGTTGGATTTCCTGTTGGACCTGACCTACTCCGATTTCTACCGGACGCGCGGACCGGACGAAGGTCTACGGCTACACCATCCTCCGCGACCGCAACACCTTCCAGCTCAACAAATATCTCTTTTTCCGCGGCATCGTCGAGTACAACCTCTATTACAAGCGGCTGACGCTCGACGGGCTCGTCTCGTTCACCTACATCCCCGGGACGGTCTTCTACGTCGGCTACGGCTCGGCCCTCGAGCGGACCGAGTGGGACCGGCCGTGGCCCTGGGGACTTTGGAACCCAAAGATGAAATGAGAGGGAGGAAACGAAGACACCCGTAAGAGCGCTCGTCGTCCTGGCCTCCGCCCTGGCCGCCATGGCCGCGGCCCAGGAGGCCCGCCAGCCGGCCATCCCGCCTGACGTCGCGGCCCAGGTCAAGGCCACCGGCTACCAGGAGGTCCGGATCAAGAAATTCCCGGTCATGATCGAGGGCTGGACGTTCCGGAAATACACATTCTTCCAGACCGTGGACAAACTCAAGGCCCTGGGCATCACGCTTCTCGAAGCCTACCCCGGCCAGCCGCTCGGCAACGGCGAGCCGAAGGCCGTCTTCGGCGAGGGCATGCCCGAGGCGGACATGAAGGCCGCCCAGGCCAAGCTCCGCGAGGCCGGCGTTTCCGTCGTCGCCTACGGCGTCGTCGACCTCGGCAAGACCGAGGCCTCGATGCGGAAGGTCCTCGACTTCGCCCGCATGATGGGCATCCGGACCGTCGTCTGCGAGCCCCGGGACGAGGACTTCCCCCTCCTCGATAAGCTCCTCGAGGAGTACGACCTTCAGGCCGCCATCCACAACCATCCGCAGCCGGCCAAGTACGCGTTCCCCATGACCGCCTACGAGCGCCTCCAGGGCCGGAGCGAGCGGATCGGCGTTTGCGCCGATACAGGGCACTGGATGCGCGAGGGGCTCGACCCGGTCGAGTGCCTCCGACTGCTCAAGGGCCGCATCCTCGACACTCACCTCAAGGACCGGACCGAGTTCGGCAAGGGCGCCGCGGCCAAGGACGTGGCCTGGGGCTCGGGGAAGGCGAGGATGCGCTCATCTGGCGGAGTTCGTCATCGAGGGAACTCATGCGCAGGTTGATTTCATTGAGGCGCGCCTCAGCCTCCAAACGAGCCTTCTGTGCTTCCATCAGCTGGTCTCGAATAGCCTGAGAGCGGCTGGCGAAAAGACTCGCAAGCGGTTTGCGGGTGACGTAAACCAGGATGGCGGCAACCAGAAGCAGATTGGTCAATTTGCCAATTTCCAGAAGCGGCCGCCATCCGTTGCCTGTTTCGGAAGCCCAAGCCTCACTGGAAAGAGCCGCGCAGATTGCCGCGCGAGAAGCGCATGGTGCAACCAAGCATTTGTCTGAAGTTTCATGCCAGTTCCCGGTGGAACAACTTCAAGATTACCACCCCGCGGCGCCGTCCTG